>CAYJQC010000039.1:0-34949 GCA_964372215.1 uncultured Rhodospirillaceae bacterium | reverse complement strand
GCCAAAGCGCTGTCGAAATCCCTTGCCCACCGGGGGCCGTCCACACATGAACCACGTCACCCGCCGCGTCGCCGGCGCCGCGCCGAGCGGTCGTCGCCGGCGGGCGAGGCCGCTTCCTTCGGCGGCGGCAACGTCACCTCCTTGCGCAGGTTTTCATAGGGCGCGGTCTTGTGCGGGATCGCCATGGCCTCGACGAAATGCTCCTGGAAGCGCGGCTCGACGGCGGTCTCGACCTTTTCCACCTGCTTCACCACGCGGATGATCTCTTCGCGCGCCTTGCGGTTGAGCAGCGCGATGCGGGCACCGGTCCCGGCCGCGTTGCCGGCCGAGGTGACCTTCGGCAACTCGCAATCGGGAATCATGCCGAGGATCATGGCGTATTTCACGTCGATATGGCTGCCGAAGGCGCCGGCCAGGGTGATGCGGTCGAGGGTCTCGACGCCCATGCGGTCCATGAGGAGACGCGCGCCGGCATAGAGCGCGGCTTTGGCGAGCTGGATCGCGCGGATATCGTTCTGCGTGATCCGGAGCGTCGGTTCGCCCTCGCGCAGCAGGTAGGAGAAGGTGCGGTTGTCGGGCTGGATGCGCGGGCTCTTCGCCGCCATGCCGCCGTCGATGACGCCGTCCTGGGTCAGGATGCCGGCGAGATACATCTCCGCCAGCGCCTCGATGATGCCGGAGCCGCAGATGCCGGTGATGCCGGTCTTCTTCGTTTCCTCATCGAAGCCCGGTTCGTTCGACCACTTGTCGCTGCCGATCACCTTGTAGCGCGGCTCCAGCGTGCCGGGATCGATGCGCAGGCGCTCGATGGCGCCCGGCGCCGCGCGCTGGCCGCAGGAGATCTGCGCGCCCTCGAAGGCCGGGCCGGTCGGGCTCGACGCCGCGAGCAGCCGGTGGCGGTTGCCGAGTACGATCTCGGCATTGGTGCCGACATCGACCAGCAGGGTCATCTCGTCCGAGGTGTGCGGCGATTCCGACAGGATCACGCCGGCGGTATCGGCGCCGACATGGCCGGCGATGCAGGGCAGCACGAAGATGCGTGCGTTGGGATGGGCCTTGATGTCGATCTCGCTGGCCCACAGGGTCACCGCCCCGTCGGTGGCGAGCGCGAAGGGCGCGCCGCCCAGCTCGATCGGATCGATGCCGAGCAACAGGTGATGCATGATCGGATTGCCGACGAAGGTGAACTCCAGGATGTCGGCGATGCCGACCCCGGCCTCGCCCGCCACCGCCTCGACCAGGCCGTTCAGCGAATCGCGCACGGCGCGGGTCATGTCGACGTCGCCGCCCGGATTCATCATGACGTAGGAGACCCGGCTCATCAGGTCCTCGCCGAAGCGGATCTGCGGGTTCATCAGCCCCGACGACGCGACGACCTCGCCGGTCGCGAGATCGCACAGATGCCCGGCGATGGTGGTCGAGCCGACATCGACCGCGAGCCCGTAGGCCTTGTCGTGGAAGCCCGGCCACACCGCGGTGATCTGCCTGCCCTGATGGACCGCGACCGTCACCGTCCACTCGCCCTTGCGCAGGGCCTTCTGCAACCCCTGGACGACGCGCAGGTCGGCGTCGAGCCCGGTGAGGCCCCACTGGGTATCGAGCGCCGCCAGCAGGCGCTGCAGATCGCCCGAGGGGTCGTGCATGTTGGGCTCGATCACTTCGACATAGTGCAGCCGCACGACGGGATCGATCTCGATCGCCCGCATCTCGGCGCGCTTGCGCACCACCTGCTTGTGGACCTGGCTGTCGGACGGCACGTCGACCACGACGTCGCCCAGCAGCCGCGTGGAGCAGGACAGGCGGCGGCCGTCCTTCATCCCCTTGCGCTCGGCGTAGCGCGCCTCGACGCTGCCGAACGCCGACAGGTGGTCGCGCTTCGAGGTGACGCCGAGCTTGGCGAAGTCGCCTTCCGAGACTTCGATCTGGCAGCGCCCGCAGATGCCGCGCCCGCCGCACACCGAATCGATGTCGACGCCGAGGCTGCGCGCCGCCTGCAGCACCGGCGTGCCCAGCAGGAAGCGGCCGCGCCGGCCCGACGGCATGAACACGACCAGGGCATCTGTCTGCTTGTCGATCACGGGGCCCTCCCCGGCGCCGCTGGGTGCAGGATCTCACCCCCACCCAACCCTCCCCCATCGAGGGGGAGGGCTTCGAGGGCGCCGCCTGTTGCCCCCTCCCCCCTTGTGGGGGAGGGTCGGGGTGGGGGGTAAGCCACGATCTCGTTCATCGACCGATGATGCGCCTATCCCCGCCGGCGGCGATTGTCGCGGCCGCCGCCACGGCGCGCGCTTTCCTGGCCCTCGGCCAAGGGCTCGCGGAACTTCTGGATCCAGCGCATGCAGTTGGGGTCGTGGCCCATGGCGACGTCGGCGCCCATGACGCCGGTCATCTCCTCGGCATGCAACGGATTGGTGATCGCCGAGGTCATGCCGGCACCGATCGCCATCGACAGGAACGACGCGTTCATGCCGTGGCGGTTGGGCAGGCCGAAGCTGAAGTTGGAGGCGCCGCAGGTGGTGTTGACCTTGAGCTCCTCGCGCAGCCGGCGAATCAGATGGAACACGCCCCGACCGGCCTGGTTGAGCGCGCCCACCGGCATGACCAGCGGGTCGACGACGATATCGCTATACGGGATGCCGTAATCGGCGGCGCGCTGCACGATCTTCTTCGCCACCTCGAATCGCACGTCGGGATCCTCGGAAACCCCCGTCTCGTCGTTCGAAATGGCGACGACCGCCGCGCCGTACTTCTTGACCAGCGGCAGCACGGATTCGAGCCGCTCCTCCTCGCCGGTCACCGAGTTCACCAAGGCCTTGCCCTTGTAGACCGCGAGACCGGATTCGAGCGCGGCAACGATCGAGGAATCGATCGACAGGGGCACGTCGGTCAGCGACTGCACGAGCTGCACCGCCTCGGCCAGGATGCGCGGTTCGTCGGCGAGCGGGATGCCGGCGTTGACGTCCAGCATGTGGGCGCCGGCGGCGACCTGGGCCAGCGCGTCGGACTGGACCCGGCTGTAGTCGCCGGCCGCCATCTCGGCGGCCAGCAGCTTGCGCCCGGTCGGGTTGATGCGCTCGCCGATGATCACGAACGGCCGGTCGAAGCCGATGACGACTTCCTTGGTCGCGGAGCTCAAGACGGTGTCGGTCATGTCGCTGCCTTTTCCTTTCCGACGCGCCGACCTTGCGATCGCGCCTGTCGATTCCTCATGATGCCCGAATCGGTGATGATTTCGGAAACCAGTTCTTCCTGGCGATAGGCCATCACGTGCACGCCGGACACCCCCGGAATCTCGCGGATTTCCTGGATCAGGTCGACGCAGAGCTGCTTGCCCTCGCGTTTCTGGTTCTCCGCCCCTTCCAGGCGCTTGATCACGTCGTCGGGAACGTGGATTCCCGGCACGTTGCCACGCATCCAGCGCGCGCCCTTGGCCGAGGCCAGCGGCCCGACACCGACCAGGATGAAGCATTTTTCGGTGAGGCCCATATCGCGCGCCCGCGCCATGAACTCGCGCAGCCGCGGCACGTCGTAGCAGTACTGGGTCTGGATGAACTGGGCGCCGGCGGCGATTTTCTTGCCCATGTGCAGCGCCCGGTAGTCATAGGGCGGCACGAACGGGTTGGCGGCGGCGCCGATGAAGACCGCCGGCGGCACGGTGATCTTGCGGCCCGACAGGAACCGGCAGTCGTCGCGCATGGTGCGGATGGTCTGCAGCAGCGAGGTCGAGTCGAGGTCGAAGACCGGCTTGGCGCCGGGCTGGTCGCCGGCCTGCACCCCGTCGCCGGTCAGGCACAGGATATTGGCCACCCCCATCGCCGCGGCGCCCAGTACGTCGCCTTGGATCGCGATGCGATTGCGGTCGCGGCAGGAGATCTGCAGCACCACGGCGTAGCCGGCGCGGGTCAGCAGCGAGCAGATTCCCACACTGGACATGTGGGTGTTGGCGCCGGACGCGTCGGTCGCGTTGATCGCGTCGCACACCTCCGACAGCACCAGCGCGCGCTCGTAGACCTCGCGCGGGTCGGCGGAATCCGGCGGATTGAGTTCCGCCGTCACCGCGAACTTGCCGGCCCGCAGCACCCGCTCCAGCCGGCCGCGCGAGGAATGGCCGGGGAGGACCGGCAACGCCGCGGCCGGATCGAACAGCGGATCCGGGGTCATGGCGCGACCTTCTTCGCAGGCGCCGGCTGCGCGCCGCCCGCCGCGGCGGACGCCCCCGGCTCGGCCAGCTCGCGGGTCCGCCGCAGCCAGGCCGACGTGCCCTTCAGGCTGTGGTCGACCGGCTTCTGCGCCTCGAGGATCTTGTCGCCTTCGGCCATCCGGCGCGAGCCTTCCCAGGCCTGCACCCAGACGCATTTCATCGCCGGCTTCACCTCGCAGTGGCCGTTGAGCCGCACCCCGCCGCACGGCCCGTTGCGCAGGGATTTCGGGCAGTTCATCGGGCAGGACATGCCGGTCGAGGACAGCGCGCACTGGCCGCACATCTGGCAGTCGAACAGGAAACCCTTGAGGTTGCGCTCGACGACTTCCATCGGGCCCTCGAGGCGGTCATAGCCGATTTTCTTCAGCAGCGGATGGAACCGCCGCAGGGTCGGCTCGAACACCGCATAGATGCGCTCCATCAGGCGCGCGTTGCGGATCGACCAGAGTCGTACGGCATACATGGCGCTTGGTCCCGTTCAGGCAGCCTGGCGGCGCGCCAGCAGGCCGGACTCCTCGATCGCCTCGGCGATCGCCGCCTCCTGGCGCGGCGCCATCAGATGGGCGCCGGCGACGCCGGGAATCTCGGACAGCTCCTGCAGCAGATCGACGCAGATCCGGATGCTCTCGGCGCGCGGATCGGCGGCCTGCTCGAGCCGCGCGATGATCGGCTCCGGCACATGCACGCCGAACAGGTTGTCGGTCATCCAGCGCGCCGCGCGGGCCGAGGCGATCGGCCCGATGCCGACGATGACGGACGCCCGCCCGGCGACGCCGTGATCGGCGAGCACAGCGAGATAGCGCCGCAGCAGCGCCAGGTCGAAGCAGTACTGGGTCTGCACGAAATCGGCGCCGGCATCGATCTTGGCGATCAGGCCGTCGGGCCGCCAGCCCGGCTTGGGCTCGATCGGGGTATCGGCGACGCCGATGAACAGCGCCGGCGGCGACGCCAGCGCCCGGCCGCTCGGCAACGCCGCCTCGTCACGCAGCGCCCGCGCCGTGCGCACCAGGGTCAAGGTGTCGATGTCGAACACCGGCTTGCTGTCCGGCTGGTCGCCGGCGGTCACGTCGTCGCCGCGCAGGCACAGGAGATTGGGAATCCCGAGCGCGCCGGCCCCCATCAGGTCGGCCTGCAGCGCCATGCGGTTGCGGTCCCGGAGCGTCATCTGCAGCACCGGCTCGATGCCGGCGCGCATCAGCACCGCCGAGGCGGCGAGCGCCGACATATGCGCCCGCGCGCCGGCGCCGTCGGTGACGTTGACCGCGTCGGCCAGGCCCTTCAGGCAGGCGACGCGCTCGATCACCGGCGCCGCGGTCCCGGCATCGGGCGGCGTGGTCTCCGCGGTCAGGGCGAAATCGCCGCGCCGCAGCACCGCTTGCAGGATGCCGCTCACGCCGCGCCCGCGCCGCCGTCGACTCCGCCACCGTCCAGTCCGCCGCCGTCCAGTCCGCCGGCGGCGACCAAGGTGTCGAGCCGGCTGTCCGGATAGTCGCTTTCGAGCTTGGCCGCCGCCGCCGCCGCCTCGGCCTCGAGATCGTCGCCGACCGCGACCGGATCGGCGCGGCGCCATTCCGCCAGATAGGAATCGGTGTCGCGCAGCTTCGCCTTCATGGCGGCGCGGTCGATCGCCTTCTCGAAGCGCTCGGCGAGCTGGCGCTTGGCGGCCGTGCGGCCCTGCTTGACGATGACCTGGGCGGGGATGTCGCGCCAGTAGACGACGGTGAGCTGGGCCATCAGGCGGCGGGCTCCGTGTGCGTGGTGGATCCGGCCAGGAAGGTCGCGAGGTCGCCATAGCCGGTCAAGCGGTATTCGTAGGCAAGCCCGAGGCGCTCCGCCGCCGCCCGCGCCTTGGCCTGCAGCGCGGCATCCTCGGTCTGCGCGAGATAGACCACCCGGCGGTAGTTGCCGAACATCAAGTCCCTGATCTCCGGGTGGCGGTCGAGGCCGAAGCCCTCGACGATCAGCCGGTCGAAATGGCGCGCCAGGTAGTCGGTCAGATAGAAGCTGCCGAGCTCCTCCTCGGCGAGCGCCGCGAACGCCGCCGGCGTGGCGAAGAATTCATAGCAGTGCGGGCCGGGAATCCGCTCCACCCCCTCCTCCGCCAGCACCGCGTCGAGCAGCCCACCGGTGCCGCAGTCGCCGTACAGCACCAGCATGCGGTCGTAGCGGTCGCGGTTTTCGCGGATCTTGGCGCGGATGCCCTCGGGGATTCTGGCCGGCGTGTTGTGCCAGATCGCCGGCAGGCAGGTCACCGCCATGTGGTCCCAGCGGTTGACGGCGATCAGCGCAAGAATCTCCTTCGCCAGCGCGCCGCAGGCGATCAGGAGGGTTGTCGGGAGCTGAGCCGCCTGGTTCTGCGCCATGGTCGATCGATGCCGTTCCTGGCCATGCCCCGCCGCCGGCCGGAAGCCCGGTCCGGGCGCGGCGCGAGGCCGGGAAAACTATACTCCATCACGGGGCCAGGGACGGTTCCGGCGCTCCGCAGCCGGCGACGATTCGTCGCCCGATTGCGACAGGGACATGTCGCCGAGGGGCCAGGACCGCGGCCGGACTACTCGGCCGCGTCCGACCGCATCTCGAGCCGCTTCAGGCAGCGGTCGATCCATTGCGCCGTCAGCTTCTCCTGGGCCCCGTTCTGGCTGAGCCGGGCCTTGAGCCCGGCGAAGTCCACCCGGTCCATCGCCTGGTCCTGGTTGAAGCAGGTGAACACCACCGAGACCTTGCCGGTCTCGGGGTCGCGGTGCGGCTGCAGGCACTGGGCGCAGACCTCCTTCATCATGCACTGCATGGGGGAGTTGATCGACGCCACCGCGTGGTGCTGGGCCTTGAGGAACGGCTTCAGCACCTCGTGCCGGGCGCGGGCGACCGCCGCCATCATGGCGTCCGAGCCGATGGCGATGATGCGGTCGACCTCCGCCAGGTCGATGGTCCTGGGGCCGAGGGCACCCTGCTGATAGGCGACCATGGCCTGGACGATGTTGCCGACATGGGCGAGATCCCCTTGCCGGCCGGGCGCGAAGCCCGGCGCCTGGTCGCAAACCCACACCACCACGTCGGCGGCGGCCTCGATCTCCTCGACCTTGTAGCGGTCGGCGACCTGCTTGTAGCCGGCGAAGTACAGCACCCTGGAACCGGCGGCGCGCAGCGCCCGGCCGATCGAGAACAGCACTGCGTTGCCGAGCCCGCCGCCGGCCAGCAGCACGGTCTCGCCGGCCGGCGTCTCGGTCGGGGTACCGGTCGGACCCATCAGGATCACCGGCTCGCCGGGCGCCAGCGCGACGCAGAGGTCGGACGAGCCGCCCATCTCCAGCACGATCAGCCCGACCAGGCCCTTGGCCGGATCGACCCAGGCGCCGGTCAGCGCGATCCCCTCCATGGCGAGCGTGGTGCCGTCGATGCGTGGCGCCCGGCTCTCGAAGTTCTGCAGCCGGTAGAACTCGCCCGGCGCGAAATTGCCGGCCGCCTGCGGCGCATGCACTACCACCTCGACGATGGTCGGGGTCAGGCGGTTGACCGCCCGCACGGTGGCGCGCAGGCGGGCGTTCATGGCGGCGACGAATCCGGCCGGGTCTTGCGCCGAGGCCGGCTTGGCCAGCCGCGCCAGGGCGGCCGAGACCACCGGCCAGCCCTGCTTGGCGCTGGCCATCGCCTTCACCACGTTGCCGGCAAACGACGGATGCAGGTCGCCGAAGAAGCTGACCGCGCGGCCGTCGCCGCCGATCTGCTGCAGTACCTGCACCGTGGCCGGCTTGGCCAGCCGTTCCGGCGTCACCTTGTTGCCGTCCGGATCGACCGCCTGGAAGTACTGGCCATCGAGGCCGAAATGGCTGGCGTCCTCGCGCGCCAGCACGGTGTTGGGCCGTGTGCCGGCGGCGACCAGCAGCGCGCGCGCCGGAAAGGTCACGTCTTCGGCGTCCGGGCGCGACAGCACCACGGCGGCGACATGGCCGTGGCCGTCGATGTCGACCTTGGCGGGGGTCAGGCCCTCGGCGAAGCGGACACCTTCCTCCAGCGCCTTCTGGACCTCTTCGTGGTTGAGGGTATAGCTCGGCGAATCGATCAGCCGGCGGCGATAGGCGATGGTGACGCCGCCCCAGGAATCGATCAGCTCCTTGATCCCGGCGACGCGGTTCTCCTGGGCGGCGGCCGCGCGCTCGGCGCGGATGGCGCGGCCATGGGCGATGAACTCGTCGGCGACCGCGGCCTCGGCCGGACGCCAGGCGGCGCGCACCGCCGCCTCGCCACGCTCCTGCACCAGCGTCTCGTAGCGCGCCAGGAATTTCTCGACCTGCAGCGGGTAATAGGCCATCGCCTCGGTCGCGGTGTCGATCGCAGTCAGGCCGCCTCCGATGACGACGACCGGCAGGCGGATCTGCAGATTGGCGATCGAATCGGACTTGGCGGCGCCGGTCAGTTGCAGCGCCATCAGGAAGTCCGAGGCCATGCGCACGCCGGGCGCCAAGCCGTTCGGCAAATCGAGGATGGTGGGCTTGCCGGCGCCGAGCGCCAGCGCCACGTGGTCGAAGCCCATGTCGAGCGCCTGCTGCAGCGTGATGGTGCCGCCGAAGCGCACGCCGCCCATCATGGCGAAGCCGTCGCGCCGCTCGATCAGCAGGCGGATCAGCTTCAGGAAGTTCTTGTTCCAGCGCACGGTGATGCCGTATTCGGCGACCCCGCCGAAGCCCGCCATGGCGCGCTCGTCGAGCGCCTCGTAGAGCTCGTTCACGTCTCGGATCGGCTTGAACGGTACGCGGTTGCCGGCCATGTCGACGCCCGAGATCTCCGCCGGCAGCGGCTCGATCTTCAGGCCATCGACCGCCACCACCGTGTGGCCGTCATTCAGCAGGTAGTGCGAGAGCGTGAACCCGGCGGGGCCGAGCCCGACCACCAGCACTTTCTTGCCGGAGGAGGGCTTCGCCACGGGCGCGCGCAGGTTGAGCGGGTTCCAGCGGGTCAGCAGGCCGTAGATCTCGAAGCCCCAGGGCAGGTCGAGCACGTCCTTGAGGGTGCGGGTCTCCGCCTGGGGAATGTCGACCGGCTCCTGCTTCTGGTAGATGCAGGACTTCATGCAGTCGTTGCAGATGCGGTGCCCCGTCCCCGCCAGCATCGGGTTGTCGACGATCGCGGTGGCGAGCGCCCCGACCGCCACGCCCTCGGCCTTGAGGACGTGCATTTCCGAGACCTTCTCCTCGAGCGGGCAGCCGGCCAGCGTCACCCCGAACGGACTCTTCTTGAAGCTGCCGTCCTTCTCCTTGAGGCCCTTGGAGCAGGAATCCTTGCCCTGGTTGTGGCAGAAGATGCAGTAGTTGGCGTGGTCGAGCGCGCCGACGAGATCGGCGCCCGGATCGGTCAGCCCGAAGCCCTCGCGCCGGCGCTGCAGCGCGGCGGGCAGCTCGATCTGCGCGGCGCCGTGGCGCGTCACGGTCTCGATCGGCACCAGGTGATTGGGGTCGGTCTTGTGCGGCGCCTTGAACAGCACGCCGGATTTGTGCCGCGCCTTGCCGGCATCGCTGTGCAGCGCCCAGGCGGCGTAGCGCGCGGCGAGCGCGAGGTCGTCCTTGTGCGCCGCCTCGTCGTCCATCCAGCCGCAGACCTGGCGGGCGAAGGCCAGTTCGCCGAACGGCTCGCCGAACAGCCTGGCGAGTTCGGCCGCCAGGGCGTCGCCGTCGAACCCCGCCGCCTCCTCGGGCTTGTGGGCGCGCATCGCCTGGCGCTGCACGAACAGCCGCTTGCAGCGATACAGCGGCGCCAGGGCGTGGTGCTTGGCGGCCAGCGCCACGGCCTCGGTGCCGATGCCGAACAGGGCGACGACGAAGCGTTCGAGATGGGGAGCGAGCGCGATCAGCAGCTCGGACTCGGCCTTGGGCTCCAGCGCGCGCGGGTCCGCCCGGGCCGCCTCTAGCCGCGCCCTCAGATCGGTGTCCGCCCCCGCCAGATGGTTGAGAAACTGGCCGTCGATGCGGACCAGCCCCGCCGGCCGGTAGAGATCGGCGAAGTCGAGGCCGTGGGCGAGGCTCAGGCTGGGTATGGCGGCGTCGGGCATGGAGTCCGGAAACCTGGATATCGGGGGCACGCTGCCCGTGGCGACACAGCAGACCTCGTCCTTCGACAGGCTCAGGACGAGGCCCTCATGCCGAGCTTGTCGAAGCACGAGGGCCGAGCGTGCGCCGCCTCCGCAGCGGCCGGGCCACCGTTACTTAGGGCCCCCGACCGCGACGGGCAAGCCCGGAATCCCGCGGCCCAGCGACGCAGAAACCGCAATGGTTAAGGGGTCTTGTGGCTGTAGCCCATCTGATGTCGTCTGTGCAGGCGCCGCTTCCACGCCAGGTCGCGACCTGCGGCAAGGCTGCGGCAGATTCGCCATGCAGACGCATCCGCGAGGGATCCAAGCTCATGTCGGAAGCAGACGGAACATTGGCCTGGCTGCAGGCCTGGTATCGCGGGCACTGCAACAGCGAGTGGGAGCATGGCTACGGAGTGCATATCGGCACGCTCGACAACCCGGGCTGGTCTGTGGACATAGACTTGCGGGATACCGAGTTGGAAGGGTTGAGTGCCGACCTGGTCAAGATCGAACGATCGGACGACGATTGGGTTCACTACCGCGTGCATGACCGGAAATTGATCGGCTGCGGCGGCCCGGGCAACCTGACGGAGATTCTCGAGGCCTTCAGGCGCATCGTGACCGAGCACACAGGCCCCACACAGGGGCTCGTCAGCCCAGCAGCCCCAACCCCGCCATCTCCCTGAACACACCCTTCTGAACCAACTCCTTCGCCGCCGCGATGTCCGGCGCCATCGCCCGGTCGTCCTGCCAGAACGCGACCTTCGCGCGGATCGCGGCCATCGCCCGGGCCAGCAGCGGGCTGGTCTTCAGGGGCTTCCGGAAGTCGATGCCCTGGGCCGCCGCCAGCAATTCGATGGCGACGATGCCGGCGGTGTTGTCGGCGATGTCCATGAGCTTGCGCCCCGCCCAGGTCGCCATCGAGACGTGATCCTCCTGGTTGGCCGAGGTCGGCAGGGAATCGATGCTGGCCGGGTGGGCCAGGGTCTTGTTCTCGCTGGCCAGCGCCGCCGCGGTCACCTGGGCGATCATGAAGCCGGAATTCAACCCCGGCTCCGGCACCAGGAAGGCCGGCAGGGTGCTCATGCGGCTGTCGGTCAGAAGCGCCATGCGCCGTTCCGAGATCGCGCCCACCTCGGCGCAGGCGATGGACGCCGCGTCCGCCGCCATCGCCACCGGCTCGGCGTGGAAATTGCCGCCCGACAGGATCTCGCCCTCGGCCGCGAACACCAGCGGGTTGTCGGAGACCGCGTTGGCCTCGCGCTCGATCACGCCGGCGGCGAAGCGCAGCATGTCGAGTGCCGCCCCCATGACCTGGGGCTGGCAGCGCAGGGAATAGGGATCCTGGACCCGGTCGCAATCCGCGTGCGACTTGCGGATCTCGCTGCCCGCCAGCAGCCGCGCCAGCGCCGCCGCCACCTGCGTCTGGCCGGGATGGCCGCGCACATCGTGGATGCGCGGGTCGAACGGCACGTCGCTGCCCAGGCAGGCGTCGACGCTCATGGCCCCGGCGACCAGGGCGGCCGCGTAGACCTTCTCGATCTCGATCAGCCCGGCGACGGCGAGGGCGGTCGAGACCTGGGTGCCGTTGAGCAGCGCCAGGCCCTCCTTGGCCGCCAGCTCGATCGGCGCCAGGCCGGCCGCCTTCAGCCCCTCGATTGCCGGGATGATCTTGCCCTTGACCCGCATCTCGCCGACCCCGATCAGGGCCGCGCTGAGATGGGCGAGCGGCGCCAGGTCGCCCGAGGCCCCGACCGAGCCCTTGGCGGGGACGCAAGGGTAGGCCTCGGCATTGGCGAGCGCGACCAGCGCCTCGATCACCCCGCGCCGGATGCCGGAAAAGCCGCGCGCCAGGCTGGCGGCCTTCAGGATCAGGACCAGGCGCACCACGCGATCGTCGAGCAGCGGGCCGGTGCCGGCCATGTGGGACAGCACCAGCCGGCGCTGCAGCTCCGCCACCTCTGCGTTGGAGATGCGGGTCTTGGCCAGGCTGCCGAAGCCGGTGTTGACGCCGTAGGCGACGCGGCCTTCCGACAAGACCGCCTGGACCGTCGCCGCCGCGGCCTCGACCGCCGGCCAGGCGGCCTCGTCGAGGGCGACCGGGCGCCGGGTCTCGTCGAGCGCGCGCAGGTCGGCAGATGTCAGGCTCCCGGGCCGCAGCAGGAAGCTTCCCTTGGGTGCGGCCGAGCTGGTCTTGGCGGACATGGCAGGCTCCCGGATCGCGGCTGCGTCGCAGCCTGGCAGGGGCCACCTCTAGCACCGAAAATGCCGCCGCCAAAGACCCGGCAGCGCCGCCGGCAAGATGCTGTCGCGGCCCCGCCAAATTGCGTCGCGGGTGCGCGCGTCGCGGTGGCGCCGTTGACTAGCCTCGCCAATTAGCGACATTCTCCCGACTGCGCCCAACCCGCAGTCCGGGGAAGGCTGCCGGACCGGCACCAGCCGGCTCGGCCCCATATCAGCTTCTGGCGGGATTGCCCCATGGCGGAAGAAGAACTCGACCTGAACTCGCTCAGCGACGACGAGCTGGTCCAGCAGATGCATGACGACCTCTATGACGGCCTCAAGGAGGAGATCGAGGTCGCCGTGAACATCCTGCTGGGGCGCGGCTGGTCGCCCTACGACACGCTGACCAAGGCGCTGGTCGAGGGCATGCGGATCGTCGGCATCGATTTCCGCGACGGCATCCTGTTCGTGCCCGAAGTGCTGCTGGCCGCCAACGCCATGAAGGCCGGCATGTTCATCCTGCGCCCGCTGCTGGCCGAGACCGGCGCCCCCAAGGTCGGCAAGATGGTGATCGGCACGGTCAAGGGCGACATCCACGACATCGGCAAGAACCTGGTCGCCATGATGATGGAAGGCGCCGGGTTCGAGGTGATCAACCTCGGCATCAACAATCCCGTCGAGAACTATCTGAAGGCGATCGAGGAGCACCAGCCGGACATCATCGGCATGTCGGCGCTGCTCACCACCACCATGCCCTACATGAAGGTCGTGATCGACGCGATGATCGAGAAGGGCATCCGCAACGACTATGTCGTGCTGGTCGGCGGCGCGCCCCTGAACGAGGCGTTCGCCAATTCGATCGGCGCCGACGCCTATTGCCGCGACGCGGCGGTGGCGGTCGAGACCGCCAAGGCCTTCATGGCCAAGCGCCAGGGCTCGGCGCTCGCCGCCAAGTCGTAACGGCGCCTGCCGCCATCGGACTCGCCAGTCAAAGATCGCCTCGGATTGAATCAATCCGAGGCGTGAATCTTGGTCTACCTTTATAGAAATTTTGCGCGGGGCACTCACACCATCGTGCCGTGGCAAGCCTTGTAGCGCCGGCCCGAGCCGCAGGGACACGGCGCGTTGCGGGACGTGCCGCGCCAATCCTCGCCCCATGCGACAGCATGCCGCGTCCCCGGCCGCGGCGAGAAGGCATAGCGCGCCTGCATCCAGTTCTTATCGTAGGACAGCGGCTGGTAGCCGAGCACGCGGGCCAGCTCGATGACCCCGGGATGGTCGGCGATGGCCTCGCCACGCAGCGGCACATGGGTGCCCATGATGTATTGGTCGATGCGCTCGGCCCGCGCGTCGAAGATCCCGGCGCGGCGCGGCAGCCCGAGAAATGCAATCAATCGGTCGAGCCCGTCGCCGCCGAACATGTCCTCGGTCTTGAGCCGCAGCCAGGGCACGCCGAGCTCGGTTTCCAGCGTGAGGCCGAGCGTGTGGATCTCCGCCCAGAAATAGAGGCATTTCTCGAACCGCTCCATCCGCGGCCAGCGCGCGCGATACTCCGGCAGGCTGACCCCGGCGTCGAACGGCGTCAGCGCCGCAAGCTCGTTCAGGCGGTCGGTGCGGTCTGGCTCGTGATAGTAGAGATGGGTGACCAGCGATGCGGCGGTCGGCACCGGGTGGCGGATGAGATGCACGATCCGGATCCGCCCGGCGAAGCGCTCGGCCAGGAGTCGCAGCGCGCCGTAGCACGGCCAGCCGCATTCGATGTAGTCGCGGCTCTGCAGCTCGCGCTCGATCCGCGCCAGGTGCCGGTCGACGATCCCGGGGTTCGGCCAGCTCGAGCGGTCGCGGCAGCCGAGCAGGCGACGGGGATTGTGTTCGCGCTTCAGCGGCTCGTGGGTGACCACCGCCGCGTCGCCATAGCACGCGGCCAATGACGTGCTGAGCCACTGGGTGCCGCAGCGCCCGGTCGACAGCACGAATGTTGCCCAGGTCTCCGCCATCCGCGACTGCGCAACTCCACACGCCCGGAAATCGGAAACGTCTCCAAAACGGTGACAGTGATACCACGCGCGGCAATTCGCCGCATCCGCGCCGGCGCCGCGCGGCCGGTCAGTAGTCGAGCTTCCAGTTGATCCCGACGCTGCCCTCGGATTCGGCGCCGACATCGCTCTCGATCGTCACCCGCGGCAGCACCCTGACCTCGACCCCGACCTTGCGGCTTTCCGGGGTAATGCCCTGGTTCGCCTTCACGAACACGCCCTCGGCGATGTACTTGCCGACCGTCAGGCTGGAACCGGCGACGGTCTCGCCGCTCTCGATGCCGAGCATGTCGAGGCCGAAGCCCTGGCGCAGCTCGTCGAGGATCGAGACCGAGCCGCCCTCGCCCGACAGGGTCGCCGCGGTCTGGGCGAGCTGGACCGCCTGGATCGGCGTGAGCTGGCCGGCCGAGCTGTCGAACAGCAGGCGCGCCAGGATCTCGTCCTGCGGCAGGGCGGGGTTCGAGCTCAGGGCGAAGCTCGGCGCCGACGCGGTGCCCGACACCGCCGCCTGCACCGTCAGCGTCTCGGTCTCGGACTCCGCCGTGAAGTCGAGCGTCGGGTCGATCTCGCCGCCGCCGAAGAAATCGACCTTGCCCTGGTCGAAGTGGAACACGCGGCCTAGCAGGTCGAGGGTGCCGCGCACCACCCGGAGGTTGCCGGTGATGTCGGGCGCGGCGGTGGTGCCGGCGATCTTGAGCCGGCCGCGCCACTCGGAGTCGAGCCCGCGGCCGCGCAGGAAGGCCTTGCCGGGCACCTCGACATCGACGTCGAGATCGAGCGGCGAGTCCGGTTCGCGCCGCCGCCGGACCTGCGGCTCGCGCCCGGGCGGCAGATTGATCTCGGTGACGTCCAGCGTCACCACCTCGCCGCCGAGCCGGTCGGGCACCCGCAGCTCCGCCGCATCGACCGTCACCGTGCCGGCGACGCGCCCGCCGCTGGCATTGCGGGCGATGTCGAGCTTGCCCGAGGCCTGCACGGTCGCGTCGGCGCGGCGCAGCGCGGTGAAACGGTCGAGGCCGAGCGCCATCTCGATCGGAAAGCCGGCGGCGGGATCGACGGCGAGCGTGCCGGTCGCCGAGATGCTGCCGCCGTTGCCGTCATTGGCGGCGAGCGAGACCAGGCGTACCCGGTCGTTGTCGCCGACGACCTCCATGGTCAGGTCGCGCAGCACGGTGCCCTGGGCCGCGCTCTCATAGGCGCCGCCGCTGATCGTGGCGCGGCCGCCGGACTGCGGGCGCGCCAGGCTGCCCGACAGGGTGAGATCGAGATCGAGCGTCCCCGCGAGCGCGTCGCCATAGAGATCGACGATGCTGGGCAGCAGCGTCAGGTCGAGACTGCCGGCGACCTTGCCGTCGAGCGGTCCGTCGCCCGCGAGCGGCGCCGCCACCCGCGCCTCGAGGTTGAAGTCGCTCGGCCCGCCGAGCTGGCCGGTGGCCTCGATCCGGCCGCCGGACAGCATGGCCTCGAGCGCGCCGGACAGCGCCACCGCCTCCGCCGGGTCGACCCCGGCCTCGCGCAGCGCGGTCAGGTTGAGGCTGGCGCGGCCGTCGGGCGCCGCCGGATCGCCGCGCAACGCGATCTCGCCGGACAGCCTGCCGTCGAGCTCGGCGCCGCCGGCCAGCGCCGCCAGCGGCCGCACCGGCAGATCGGCGAGCGTCGCGTTCACGGCCATGCCGTCGGCGCCGATCGTGCCGGCGGCGGTGATCCGGCCATCGCCGAGGCGCGCGTCGAGATCGTCGAGGCGGACGCCGGACTCGTTCCAGGCGATGGTGGCCGGCCGGGCCAGCGCCGCCTCGACCGGCGGCAGGCGCGCCGCGAGCGCCGCCAGCGTCACCGATCCACCGGAACCGCCGAGGGCGAGGCGACCGTTCGCATCGATCGCGGCGCCGTCCTCGTCGGCGGCGCCGGCGGCGGCCAGCGTCCAGGCGAGATCGGTCAGCGCGCCGGTCGCCGACGCGTTCACCGTCTCGAATTTCACCGTGCCGGAAGCGACGCCCTCGGCCGCGAGCTTGGCGTCGAGCACCGGCGTCGCCAGGGCGTCCGCGATCTCCGCATCGAGGCGCAGGCCGCGGAGCGTCACCGACTCGGCGAGCGCGACATCGCGGCCGGTCGCCGCCACCGACAGGTGCTGCCGGCCACCCTCGGCGGCGGCCGAGACCCGGAACCCCAGCGCGCCGCCGAGCGCCGTCCCGGCGGCGTTCTGCCAGGCCGCGAGATCCTTCACCTCGCCGCGCAGCTCCGCCTCGATCAGCCCGTCCGGCGTGATCCCGAGGTCGCCGGCGACGCGGGTGCCGCCGCCGTCCAGGGTCAGCGCGTCGAACCGCACGTCGCCGCTCCGCGCGACGACGAAGCGCGTGGTCGCGCGCAGCTCGGGACCGCGCGGCGCCAGGGCCAGGTCGAGATCGCCCTGCGGCTCGCCACCGAGATCGCGCACCGCGACCCGGCCGGTGACGGCGCCCAGGGCGACTCCCTCGACCGCGATCCCCTGCCCGGCCAGCTCGGCGGTGACGACGGGATCGTCGAGCGGCCCCGACACGCGGCCGGTGGCCGTGAGCCGGCCGGCGAGCGCGGCCCCGACCGCCGGCGTCAGCGTGTCGAGATCGGCGGCATCGAGCGCCAGCGTGAGGTCCAGCCGGTCGGTGATCGTGCCGTGCGCCTCGAGTCGCGCCGCCGCGGCGTCGATCGTCGCCCGGTCCAGCGTGATCGCGGCGCCGTCCAGCGTGACGCCGGCAACCACGTGGGGCTGCGCGCCGACCAGCGCCTGGACGAACTCGCTCGCGATCGCCACCCCGTCGCCCCGCAGGTCGAGATCGGCGGCCAGCGCCGGCAAGGTCGCGTCGCCGAACAGCCGTATGTCGGCGTCGAGGCCGCCCTGCATCGCCAGGCCGGCGAGCTCGCCGAACGGCGCGAGGTCGTCGACGCGCAGGGCGAGCGCCAGGTCGAGATCGCGTCCGACCTCGGCGACCCGGCCGCCACCGCCGAGGCGAAATCCGCTGCCGGCGATGGCGAGCGTGGCGATGTCGAGCCTCCCGTGCACCGGGTCGAGCGTGCCGGCGAGCGTAAGAATCGGCGCCGGACCGATCGACGGGCCGAGCGCCGCCGGCTCCGAGATCGCCAGCCCGAGCGGCGTGACGCGCGCATCGAGCGCGAGCCGCCCCGGATCCTCGGCCGGACCGAGATTGGCGATGATTCCGATCGAGTCGGCGGCGGCGCCGGGCCCGCGCGGCTGGTCGATGGTGGCGTCGACGGCGACGCGCGGCGCCGCCAGGTCGCCGGCGATGTCGATCGTCGCGCGCAGCCCGGCGGCGGATACCGGATCGGCCAGCCGCGCGATCAGCGCCGCGTCGTCGAGCGCGAGCGTGGCGCTGGCATCGACGGTTTCGGCGTCCGGGTCGATGCTGCCGGCGAGCGAAGCCGCGACGCCTGGCGCGCTCAGCTCGGCATGGGCGATGTCGAGCGTGCCACCCGGGGTCCAGGCGAGCGCCGCAGCGAGGGCGACGGGGCGCGGCAGCAGGTCGCGCAGGTCGGGCCCGGCGAGACCGCCGGGATCGAGCTCGCCGGCAAGCGTGAGGTCGACGCGCGCGTCGAGCGCCAGGGTCAGGTCGAGATGGGCGAACGCGGCACCGGCCACGGCGTCGAGCCGCCCGCGCCAATCATCGGCCGGCCCGCTGCCGGCGAGGCGCAGGCTGACCGCCGGCAGATCGGGCAGCGCGAGCAGGCGTGCGACCAGGCCGCCGGCCGGCTCCTCGACCGTGGCATCCAGGGTCAGCGCGCCGCCGGGCGCCGCCTGCTCCAGGGTAAGCTCGATGCGCGCCGGCTTGCCGTCGAGCCGGAGCACGGTGAGCGCGAGCTCCGCCGCCTGGGGCGCGCCGGCGAGCGCGGCGCTGCCGAAGGCGGCGAGCGTCATCTCCTCGCCGAGCAGCGCGCCGCCCAGGCGAATCTCGGCGATCTCGAGATTGGCCAGGGCGACGGCGAGGGGCAGCTTCGGCAGCTCGATCGCCCAGGGCGCGGACGGCGGCGAGGGCGGCGGCGATTCCGCGGCCGGCACCGGCGCCCGGGCGATGTCGAGCCGCGCCACCGACAGCCGCGCGATCGACAGCCGCCCGGCGAGCAGCGCGGCCGGCTGCCAGTCGAGCGCCAGGTCGGATGCGCGCAGCCACACGCCGTCGGCGTCGGCGATCGCGACTTCGGCCAGCCTGATGTCGCCCGGTATGGTGCCGTCGAGCCCGCCGATGCGAACGCTGAAGCCGCTCGCCTCGCTCGCCAGGTCGGACAGCACGGCGGCGAGCCAGGTCTTGGCCGGACCGGTCTGCAGGACGAGCAGCGCCAGGCCGGCCAGCACGACGATGCCGGCCAGCACGCCGCCGCTCCACAAGGCGATCCGCCGCAGCAGGCGGCGCGGCCGCGGAACCGAAGTGGTGGCCATCAGAACGCCTGCCCCAGGCTGACATAGAGCTGGAAGAAATCGTCCTGGCTGCGCGGGTTGATCGGGAAGGCGAGGTCGAGCCGGATCGGACCGAGTTCGGTGTAGTAGCGCAGGCCGAATCCGGCACCCCACAGGATCGGCGTATCGAAGTCGGGCACCGGGTCCTGGTAGACGTTGCCACCCTCGAGGAAGATCACGCCGCCGAACTCGTCGGTGATCCGCCCGCGCAGCTCAAGGCCGCCACCGACCTGCGAGCGTCCACCCAGGGGATCGCCATCGGAGTCGAGCGGCCCGAGCTTCTGGTAGCCATAGGCGCGCACCGAGCCGCCACCGCCGCCATAGAGCCGCTTGGTCGCCGGGATGTCGGCGCTCTGGTCGCCGAAGATCGAGCCGACGCGCCCCCAGGCGGCGACGATCAGGCTGTCGTCCGAGGCGAGCGACAGATACTGCGCATCGGAAAGCCGGGCGACGAAGAACTGGGTGTTGTCGCCGAGCAGCGAGACATAGGGTGTGAGGCTGGCGGTCAGCCGGTTGCCGCGGGTCGGATCGAACAGATCGTCGCTGGTGTCGCGGGTCAGCGACAGCGGCAGGCCGACCAGGGTGAACTGGCGCCGGTCGGTGTTGTCGGTGATGTCCTCGAATTCGAGACTGCCGCCGGCCGCGAACGACAGGGTCGGCGAATAGGCGTACTCGATGCCGAGCGAGCCGCCGGTGGAAAAGGCGTCGTAGGCATCGCGCTGTTCGTCGCGCACGCTGCCGGCTGCGAGATAGGTCACGCGCGGATCGGGCAGCCCGGGCACCCGCAGGCCGGCCTCGACCCCGTTCACGGTCTCGCCGGCGAGCGCGGTGACGTTGAAACGCTGGCCGGCGCCGAGCAGGTTGCGATGTTCCCAGAACACCTTGGCGCCGAAGCCCTCGCCGGTCGACCAGCCGAGCCCGGCGCCGATCGAACGGTGCTTGGCCTCGGCGACGCGCACGGTGATCGGCAGGTGCCCCTCCGCATCGACGCCGTCGCCGAGATCGATGAAGACCGATGCGAACAGCCCGCTCTCGCGCAGCTTCTGCCGCGCCGCGTCGATCCGTTCGGCATCGAAATCCGCGCCATGGCGCCAGGGCAGCCGCGCATAGACGAATGCCGGCCGCACCGTCTCGAGCCCCTCGAGGGTCACGTCGCCGAAACGCGCGCGCGGCCCGAGATCGACGCTGAGATTGACGACGACGCTCCGGTTCGCGTGGTCGACGATGATCTGCTCGTCGGCGATGCGGGCGAGCGGATAGGCTTGGCGCGCGAAGCTGGCCAGCAGCCGGGCCTCGGACTGCACGATCGGCTGCGCTTCGGCCGGCGCGTCGCGTTCCAGCCCGAGATCGGCGGCGCTGACCCGCACGCTGCCGTCGGACAGCGCCGGCGAGAGCCCGGTCACGTTGTAGGCGGTGACGGTGTAGAGCTCGCCCGGCGTCACCTGCAGCACGACCTTTGCGGGCGACGCGTCCAGGTCGATCTCGTAGTCGATGACGGCGCCGTAATAGCCATAGGAATCGAGCACCTGGGCGATCAGCGGCAGATCGGCTTCGATCCGGCGCCGGAGCGCCGAGGTGGTCGGCGGCGGTCGCCCGGCAGCGGCGACCAGGCCGGAATTCACCTGCACCGCGTCGAGCAGCGTCGCGTCCGCGATGCCCGAGATCTCGACCTCGTAGGGAATCTCGAGCGCCGCGGCCGGTGCGACCGCGACCAGCAGGGCCGCCAGCAGCGCCGCCGGCCCCGAGGCCAGCAGCAGCGCCGACAGCCGCGCACGCCATGGATCGCGCGGCGCCGCGGCGCGGGCGTGCGGCTCAAGCGTCATCTGGAGCAAGATGGCACATCGAGCCGCCGAGGCAAGTTACGGAGAATCCCGTACGGCAACAGGACAGGTCTCACGCTGGCACGACGCGCTCCTCGCGCGGGGTGCGCCCGAAGAACTCGCGGAAGCACTTGGAGAAATGCGAGGCCGAGACGAAGCCGCAGGCGAGCGCCACGTCGAGCACCGACATGTCGGTCTGCAGCAGCAGCAGCCGAGCCCGGTTGAGCCGCAGTTCCAAATAGTAGCGCGTCGGCGTGCGGCCGAGATACTTGCGGAACAGCCGCTCGAGCTGGCGGCTCGACAGCCCGACCGCGTTGGCGAGCTTGGCCCGGCTGATCGGCTCCTCCAGGCTTTCCTCCATCAGCCGGATCACCCGGACCAGCTTCGGATGGCGCACGCCGAGCCGGGCCGGCAGCGCCATGCGCTGATGGTCGTGCGCGCTCCTGATGCGATCGTGGATGAACTGCTCGGAGACCTGGGCCGCCAGGGCATGGCCGTGCTGCAGCGAGATCAGATGCAGCATCATGTCGAAGGCGGCGATGCCGCCGGAGCAGGTGAAGCGGTTGCGGTCGATCTCGAACAGCTCCGAAGTCACCTCGAGCTGCGGATAGGCCTCGGCGAAGCTCGCCAGGTTCTCCCAGTGGATGGTGCAGCGATAGCCGTCGAGCAGCCCGGCCTTGGCCATCAGATAGGTGCCGAGCGAGATCGCGCCGATGTCGATGCCCTGGCGGTCGAGGCGGCGCAGCCAGTTGAACACCTGCTTGTCGTCGTACAGATGGGAGTTGATGCCGGAGCACACCACCAGGGTCGAGAACGGCTGGTGGTCGGCGATCGAGGCTTCCGGCAGCACGGCGATGCCGCTGCTGGCGGCCACCGGCTTGCCGTCGGCCGAGAGGATGTGCCAGCTGTAGAGCTCGCGCCCGCTCATCCGGTTGGCGCTGCGCAACGGCTCGATCGCCGAGCTGAACCCCATCATCGCGAACTGCGGCACGATGAAGAAGCCGATATGATGGGGTAGCGAGCTGGGAGAGCTGCCGAACATGGCCCTGACATCCAGAAGGCCCGGCCCAGAGGCATGCGGGCGAGCGGCAGCATAGAGCATGCGATGGTCGGCACAAGTCGCTTTCGGAACATTTTTGCCCAAACCGGGGCGGCGGCGGGAGGGCGCATGCGGCTGCTGATTCTTGCCGTGGGCAAGCTGAAGGCGGGTCCCGAAAAGGCCCTGGTCGACGAATATGCGCGCCGCCTGACCTGGCCGCTCAGCACCCGCGAGGTCGAGGCCCGCGGCCGGCTGGAGGGCGCCGCGCTCAAGATCCGCGAGGCCGAGCTGCTGCTGGCCGCCCTCGACCAGGCCGGGCCGGGAAAGGTCGGCGGCCGGCGGGTGGTGGCGCTCGACGAGCGCGGCGCCGAGCCGGGCAGCGCGGAGTTCGCCGGCCGGATCGGCGCCTGGCGCGACCAGGGGGTGGGCGAGATCGCCTTCGTGATCGGCGGCGCCGACGGGCTCGACGAGACGGTGCGCGCCCGGGCCGACTGGGTGGTCGCGTTCGGCCGCCTGACCTGGCCCCATCTGCTGGTCCGCGCCCTGCTGGCCGAGCAGCTCTACCGGGCCCAGCAAATCCTGGCCGGCCACCCCTATCACCGGGCCTGACCCCGCGCTACGTTCGGTGTCGGCGCCGCACCGGCACCGCTACCGGAGCCCACCTCGATGCGCATCCGTCTCGCCGCCACCCGACTGCTCGCCGCGTGCGGCCTCGCCCTGCTGCTCGCCGGCTGCCTGCCGGATTCGGTCAACCCGCTGACCCCGCCGGAACAGGCGGTCGATGCGCCGGAGCTCCTGGGCCTGTGGCAGACGACGGTCGAAGACGCGACGCTCTACGTCCACATCTACCGCGGCGACGGCAACCGGCTGGCGGTGGTGACGGTCAGCCACGAGGCCGACGGCACCGGCGACACCGACCGCTACGCGGTGCACGCGTCGGAGATCGCCGGGCGGCGCTTCATCAATGTCCAGACCGCCGACGCGGCGGCCGCCGATGCCATGCCCTACAGCATCTTCGGCTACGAAATCGGCAATGACGGAACGCTCATCATCCGCTTCCTGTCGTCGGCAGCGCTGGCCGACGCCGTCGCCGCCGGCCGACTTTCGGGCACCGTCACCAGCGACAGCTTCGGCCGCAGCGTGCGGCTGACCGGCAGCGGCGAGGAGATCGCCGGGTACCTCGCGCACGCGGCCCCCGACACGCTGTTCGACCAGGCCATGACGTTCCGCCCGGTGCAGCCCGCGCCCTGAGCCCGTCGTGCCGACGCTGGACCTCCCGGGACTACCCCTGCAGGCCCCGATGGACTATCTAAGGGGCAGCGCGATTCGCCCCCTTTTGCCCATGGCTTACCGAAGGTAGGGATGGCCGAGACCAAGCCGCCGCGCCCTGTCGTGCTGTGCATCCTCGACGGCTGGGGCCACAGCGAGCGCACCGACGACAACGCCATCGCCCAGGCCGCGACCCCGGCCTGGGACGGCTTCATGCGCGACTGCCCGCACGCCCTGATCGACGCCTCCGAGCTTCATGTCGGGCTGCCGGAGGGCCAGATGGGCAATTCCGAGGTCGGCCACATGAACCTGGGCGCCGGCCGGGTGGTGATGCAGGACCTGCCGCGGATCGACGCGGCGCTGAAGTCGGGCGCGCTCGCCGCCAACCCACGGCTCCAGGATTTCATCGCCCGGCTGAAGCAGAGCGGCGGCACCTGCCACCTGATGGGGCTGATGTCGCCGGGCGGCGTGCATTCCCACCAGGACCACATCGCCGCCCTCGCCCGCATCGTCTCCCAGGCCGGAATCCCGGTGGCGGTCCATGCCTTGCTCGACGGCCGCGACACCCCGCCATCGAGCGCGCGCGGCTTCGTCGCCGCCTTCGAGAAGTCGATCGCCGGCCTGGCGCGGGTGTCGATCACGACGATCGGCGGGCGCTACTACGCCATGGACCGCGACAAGCGCTGGGAACGGGTGGCGCTCGCCTATGCGAGCCTGGTGGACGGCGCCGGGGAATCAGCGGCCAGCGCCGACGCCGCGATCGCCGCCGGCACCGGGCGCGGCGAGACCGACGAGTTCGTCAGGCCGACCGCCGTCGCCGGCTATCGCGGCATGCAGGACGGCGACGGCGTGCTGGTGGCCAATTTCCGCGCCGACCGGGTGCGGCAGATCCTGGCCGCGCTGCTCGACCCGGGGTTCCCGGCGGCACCCGAGGGCTTCGCGCGCCCGCGGGTGGTGAAGTTCGCCGCCGCCGCCGGCATGACCGAGTACTCGACGGCGCTCAATCCGTTCCTCTCGGCGCTGTTCCCGCCGGAGCAACTGTCGGAGACGCTGGGCGAGATCGTGTCGCGGGCCGGGCTTCACCAGCTGCGCATCGCCGAGACCGAGAAATACGCGCACGTCACCTTCTTCTTCAACGGTGGCGAGGAGCGGCTGTTTCCCGGCGAGCAGCGCATCCTGGTGCCCTCGCCCAAGGTCGCGACCTATGACCTGCAGCCGGAGATGTCGGCGATCGAAGTGACCGACCGTCTCGTCGCGGCCATCCGGTCGGGCCGGTTCGACCTGGTGGTGGTCAACTACGCCAACACCGACATGGTCGGCCATTCCGGCATCCTGGCCGCCACCATCAAGGCGGTCGAGGCGGTCGATGCCTGCCTGGCACGGCTGCGCGACGCGGTCGCGGCGGCCGGCGGCGCGCTGCTGATCACCGCCGACCACGGCAATGCCGAAGCGATGCGCGACGCGGCGACCGGCGAGGCGCAGACCGCGCACACCCTGAACCGGGTGCCGGTGGTCCTGGTGAACGGCCCGGCCGGCATCCGTGGCTTGGCGAACGGCCGGCTGTGCGACGTCGCGCCGACGCTGTTGGCGCTGATGAAGCTGCCCCAGCCGGCGGCGATGACCGGGCATTCGCTGCTGCTGCCGGACCCGGCGCGGCGGGTGCCGGAGGCTCGGGAACGGCGTGTTCCGGCCTGACCCGCGCGGCCGCCGGCGCCGGCCGGCGTCGCCCCTCGCGTTCGCGGCGGTCGGATGCCTGGGCCTGCTGGCGGTTCCGGCACAGAGCGCGGAGGAAGCCGATCCGGGCCGGCTCGATTCCCTGACCCAGACCCTGCAGGCCGAAAGCGGCCGCGTCGCGACGCTGGAATCGGAATCCCAGGCGCTGGCCGAGGAAGTGGCAAAGCTTCAGCGCGAGCTGATCGCCGCGGCCAAGGCGGCACAGGACAGCGAAGAAGAGATGTCCAGCCTCGAATCCACCCTGGTCGCCTTGGAGACCCGCGAATCGATCGCCCGGAGCGAGCTGACCGCGCGCCATGGCCAGCTCGCGGCGATCGTCGGCGCGCTCCAGCGCCTGGCGCTGCAGCCGCCCGAGGCGATGCTGCTCGGCCCGGCGAGCCCGCTCGACACGGTGCGCGGCGCGGCGCTGCTCAAGGTCGCCTTGCCGGCGGTCGAAGGTCGCGCCCGGTCGCTCAAGGACGAGCTCGAATCGCTGCGCCTGCTGCGCCAGCAGATCGACGGACGGCGCCAGGAGCTGGCGGCGGCCGACGCGCGGCTGGAGGACGAGCGGCGCCAGCTCGCGGCGCTGGTCGAGGAGAAGCAGACACTGCAGCAGGCGACCGAAAGCGAGCGCCAGGCCCTGGAGACCCGGGTCGCCCTGCTGGCCCGTCAGGCCACCGATCTCAAGGACCTGATGACCCAGATCGCCTTGGTGCCGCCGCCGGTGCCGGGCCTCAAGCCGCCGCCGCCCGGCAGCCCCGCCGCGGCCCCGCCGCCGGCCCCCGAGGACAGCGCGCCCGACGTTGACCCGGAAGGCGCCAACGCCCAGCCGGCCTCCCTGCTGCGGCTCGACCGGCCGCCGGAAATCCGCCGGTTCCCGACAACCGAAGCCAGCCTGACCGCCCCGGCGCGCGGCCGGGTGGTGACCCGTTACGGCGAAATCGGGGGCGCCGGACAGCAGACCAGCAAGGGCCTGACCATCGCCACCCGGCCCCAGGCCCAGGTGGTGGCGCCGTTCGACGGCCAGGTCATGTTCCGCGGCCCGTTTCGCGGCTATGGCGAAATCTTGATCCTGGAACATGCCGGTGGGTATCATACGCTGCTCGCGGGTCTGGGCCGGACCGATGCGATCGTCGGACAGTGGCTGCTGGCTGGAGAACCGGTGGGCGTCATGGGCCCCGCCGCCGGCGGCGAACCCGAGTTGTACCTGGAGCTGCGCCGCGACGGCCAGCCGATCAATCCCTTGCCCTGGCTGGACATCCGCGACAACAAGACCGAATGAGGAGCCGATGCGTAATTTCCGCCTGCTTGGCAGACTGACTGCCGCCGTCGTCCTGTTGTCGCCGCTTGCCGCCGCGGCGCAGAGCAGTTCCGAGACCTATCGCCAGCTCAACCTGTTCGGCGACGTGTTCGAGCGCGTGCGCGCCGACTATGTCGAGGAAGTGACCGACGAGCAGCTGATCGAGTACGCCATCAACGGCTTGCTCACCTCGCTCGATCCCCATTCGAGCTACCTGAACCCGAAGAACTACCAGGAGATGCAGGTTCAGACCCGCGGCGAGTTCGGCGGGCTCGGCATCGAGGTCACCATGGAGAACGGCTTGGTGAAGGTGGTCTCGCCGTTCGACGAGACGCCGGCCGCGCGCGCCGGGATCCAGAGCGGCGACTACATCACCCATCTCGACGGCGAGGCGGTGCTCGGCCTCACCCTGTCCGAGGCGGTCGAAAAAATGCGCGGGCCGGTCGACACCGACATCGTGCTGACGGTCCAGCGCACCAGTCAGGAGCCGTTCGACGTCACCCTGACCCGGGCGGTGATCAAGATCCAGTCGGTGCGCTCGCGCCTGATCGACGATGTCGGCTATGTCCGGATCACCAGCTTCAGCGAGCAGACCTCGGACGGGCTGGCCAAGGCGATCACCGCCATCAGGACCGAGGCGGGCGACAAGCTGAAGGGCATCGTGCTCGACCTGCGCAACAATCCCGGCGGCCTGCTCGACCAGGCGATCGCCGTGTCCGACGCCTTCCTCGACAAGGGCGAGATCGTCTCGACCCGCGGCCGGCACGAGGATCAGGCCCAGCGCTACAACGCGCGCGAAGGCGACCTGATCGCGGGCATGCCGCTGGTGGTGCTGATCAACGGCGGCTCGGCCTCGGCCTCCGAGATCGTGGCCGGCGCCCTGCAGGATCATCACCGCGGCATCATCATGGGCACCAAGAGCTTCGGCAAGGGCTCGGTACAGACCATCATCCCGCTGCCCGGCCACGGCGCCATCCGGCTCACCACCGCGCGCTACTACACCCCGTCGGGCCGCTCGATCCAGGCCCTCGGGATCGAACCGGACCTGAAGGTCGAGCCGGCCCGCATCGAGGCCATCGACCAGCCGAACTTCCGCAGCGAAGCCGAGCTGCGCGGTGCGCTGCAGAACGACAACGGCGACAATGGCGCGACGCCGGAAACGGCCCCCGAGGCCGCGCCGGCGCCGGAGGGGGCGGCCGACGAGTCGGCCGGTCAGCCGGGCGACAACCTCGACAGCGACTATCAGCTGCTGCGTGCCGTCGACCTGCTGCGTGGCCTTGCCCTGTTCAACGCCGCGCAGGCCAATTGATGGACCTGGCGGCGGCCTGACGGCCCGCCGCGGGAGAGCGCATGTTCGGACGCCGCCCCGAAACGACCGATAGACGGTCCGGCGGGGCGCCGGTGATCGCGGCCCTGCTGCTCCTGCTCGCGGCCGGCGCGGGGGTGGCGTGGCTGCATCTGAGCGGGCAGCTCGATCGCCTGCTGGCGAGCCCCCCGGCGATCGAGGTCGAGCTGCCGAGCATGCTGTCGGCCGCGCCGTCCGCCGAATCGGGGGCGCCGGAATCGGCGCCGCAGGTCGTCGCCGAGCTCGAAGACGCCGGGGCGCCGAGTGCGGAGGCCGAGCTGGCGACCGCGCCGCCGGGCGATGGCGACACCGACGCGCACGAAGCGGCGCCCGCGGTCGGCGCCGACGACCGCATCGCGCCACCCGCAAGCGATGGCGCCGGGGACCAAGCCGTGCCGCCGCCGTCGGCTGACGTCGCCACCGCGGCAGCACCGGCGGAAGCCGGGCACGGCGAGCAGACTGCCGCCGGCGACACCGCCGCCGAAGTGCCACCCCCAGCGCCGGCCGAGCCGGAACACCAGGCGGCCCCGGCACCCGAACCCGAAGCGCCGGCATCCGAGATGCCCGGGTCCGAGACGCAGGCCGAGGCCGCCGCCGGGCACGCGCCGGCACCACCGGCAGAAATCCACGCCGGCGCCGCGCCCGAGACCGCCGGGGCGGACGAGCCCCCGCCGCCGGCGCCGCCGGTCGAGGCGCCGCCGCCGGACGCCGCGACCGGTCACGGCGCGGTCGCCGAGAGCCCGCCCGCCGCGGCCCCGGCGGATGGCCATGCCGCCGACGCACCGGCGCCCGCCACCCACGGCACCGACGGCGCAGGTGATGGCGCGGCCGGCGATGCCGAGGAATCGACCCAGCTGGCCGCGGCCAACGTGCCGCCCGGGGTGATCCCGGCCTGGCGCCGCTTCGCCCGGCCCTTCCCCCCGGACGAGACCCGGCCGCGGATCGCCGTGGTGATCGCCGGCCTCGGCCTGTCCGAGGCGTCGACCACGGCGGCGATCCAGCAGCTGCCGGCCGAGATCACCCTGTCGTTCAGCCCGTACTCCAACCGGCTGGACGAGTGGGTGGCGATGGCGCGCGCCGCCGGGCACGAGGTGCTGATCGACCTGCCGATGGAGCCGGCGAGCTTCCCGCGCGACGATCCGGGGCCACAGGCCCTGCTGACCTCGCTCGACGCCCAGACCAACCTGGCGCGGCTCGACTGGACCCTGCGCCGCGCCGAGGGCTATGTCGGCGTCGCCACCTACATGGGATCGCGTTTTACCACCGATGCGGCGAACCTGGCGCCGATCATGGCGGAGCTGGCGCGGCGCGGCCTGCTGATGTTGGATTCGCGCGCCGCCGCCAACAGTCTGGCCGCCAAGCTGGCCGCCGAGGCCGGCGCCGCCCACGCCATCAACGATCGCTTCATCGACAACGAGGCATCCCGGGTGGCGATCGACGGGCGGCTGCAGCAGGTCGAGCGGATCGCGCGCACCGCCGGAGTCGCGGTCGCCATGGGCTACGCCTATCCGGTGACGATCGAGCGGCTGACCGCATGGTCCCGCGGCCTGGCCGGCAAGGGCCTGGTGCTGGCGCCGATCTCGGCGGTGGCCGGCCAGCAGGCGCTGCGATGAGCCGCAAGAAGAACCGTCGCGACCGGGCCGCCGGCACCGACGATGCGCCGGATCCGGCGGCGGTCGCCCGACTGCCCTATCGCCGCGGCGTCGGCATCATGCTGCTCGACGATCGCGCCCGCGTGTTCGTGGCACGGCGCATCGACATGCCGTCGGACGCCTGGCAGATGCCGCAGGGCGGCATCGACAAGGGCGAGGCGCCGAT
This sequence comes from uncultured Rhodospirillaceae bacterium, assembly GCA_964372215.1. GTDB lineage: Bacteria > Pseudomonadota > Alphaproteobacteria > Dongiales > Dongiaceae > DAIMFL01. The sequence continues at coordinate 5,677 of CAYJQC010000039.1, read as the reverse complement.
CGAGGCGGCGTGGCGCGAGATGGCGGAAGAGATCGGCACCGCCGCGGCCGAGCTGATCGCCGAGAGCCGCGACTGGCTGCGCTACGACCTGCCGGTCGAGCTGGTGTCCCGGCTGTGGGGCGGCCGGTTCCGCGGCCAGGAGCAGAAGTGGTTCGCCTTCCACTTCACCGGCAGCGATCGGGATATCAATCTCGCGACCGAGCACCCGGAGTTCCTCGACTGGAAATGGGCCGAGATGGCGGCGCTCCCCGGCCTGATCGTGAAGTTCAAGCGGCCGCTCTACGAGGCGGTGGTCGAGGAGTTCGCCCGGCTCATCCGGAAATAGTGGCGCCGAACCGCAGCGACCCCGACTGGCGCGGCAGCAGCCGATCGGGATGCTGCCAGCCGGGCAGCGCGGCGATGCGATCGAGCCAGCTTCCCACCGCCGGCCAGCGCGCGGCGTCGAGCCCGGCCTGATCCAGCCAGTAGAGATAGGCGCAGGACGCGATGTCGGCGATGGTCGGCTCGGCGCCAGTCAGGTAGGCGGACTCGCACAGGGTCTCGTCGAGGAAGCCGAGCGCCGCTTCCGAGCGCTCGGTGAAGAAATCCAGCAGCGCCAGCGGCACGTCCGTCATGAAGTTGCGCATGAAGCGGCACTGGGTGACGCTGCCGAGCAGCCGCTGGTTTTCCCAGGCGAGCCATTCCGCGATGCGACCGCGCTCGGCAGCGTCGCGGCCACCGAATGTCCCGGCACGATCGGCGAGGTAGGTGAGGATCACCGTGGACTGGCAGATCCGCCGGCCATCGACCTCCAGCACCGGGACTTCGCGGAAGCGGTTGATCGCCCGGTAGTCCGGCCGGCGGGTCTCGCCGCCCGGCAGATCGACCTGTCGGTAGTCGAAATCCGTGCCGCACAGCGCCAGCATCAGCGCCGGCTTGTAGCAATTGCCGGAGCGCCAATGAGCGTAAAGCAACGGACGTTCGGCCGGCATGGGCGATCTCCGGCGCGACGTTGGACGATCAGAACTCCAGGCTAGTACCCGGCGCGCGCCAGGCGTGCGCTGCGGGTCCGCAGGAACCGGTAGGCAAGCCGCGAGAGCAAGACGTTGAGGCGGCCATTGGGCTTCAGCCCCGAGGCCTTGAGCGCCATGGCGATGCCGCGCTGCACGTGATGCGGCCGATAGTAGGAAAAGGCGCGCCGCGCATAGGCGTTGCTGTAGCGCTTGCGGTCGTAGACGCCGACCGGTTCGTTCGCGGCGTAGTAGGCATAGGCGAGCTCGTCGTCCTCCGACTCGCGGATCCTGCTTAGGGCGGTCATCAGGCGCCGCACCGGGCCGATCCGCTCGCGCTTCAGATAGCGATTCATGGTGTCGTAGAACAGCTTGTAGTGCCTGAGCTCGTCGGCCGCGATTTTGCGGCAGACCTCCTTCAGCACCGGCTCGCGGGCCGCCTCCATCAACGCGGCGTAATAGGAGCTGGTTCCGGTCTCGACGATGCAGCGGGCCACCAGCTCGCCCGAGCGCGAGCCGCGCACCGACTTGTCGACATCGAGCGGCACCTTGAAGCCGTCGTTGAACCGCTTGAACGCGGCGTCGAAATCGAAATTGGGATCGGCGAGCTTGGCCCAGCGCGCGAGCGCCATGCCGTGCTGCACTTCCTCCGCGGCCCATTCATGGGTCAGCTTCTGGAAGTCCGGGTCGTCGTGGAACACCCGGCACAGATAGGTGGCGTAGTCGCCGCCGTTCGCCTCGACCATGCTGGCGGCTTTCACCACCGACAGAATCTCGGAATCGACACGGTTCGCGTCGAAGCGGTCCCAAGGTATGTCGTCCAAGGTCCAGTGCATCAGCAATCCCGTGACATCGACAGCCCGCATCGGGGGCTCGGCGATCAGTCTCTATTTTGTGAATTCTCGGGTGCGGCGCAAGGGGGGACGCGACATGGCAAAAATGCCGCAGTTTCAACCCCGTAGTACTCGAGGTCGCGATTTGAACAGTCTCTCCGGAACGCCCGCTCACCGGTCCGGACCACAAGGCGCGACTCGCGCGACCTAGTAGGGCAGCGTTCCCATCGCCTCGATCATCGCCTCGCCGACCGCGATCCGGCGTTCGGCATCGGCCCGCTCGCGCTCGTCCTTGGCCTCGGCCAGGTCGTCGCGGGCGTCGCTGATCTCGCTGTCGATCACGGCGCGGTCGAGATCGCCGACCGGCAGCGCCCGCTCGGCCAGCACGGTGCAGCGCTCGGGCGTCAGCTCGGCGAAGCCGCCGGCGACGAACAGCCGGCTGGTCACCTGGCCGCCCTCGAACACCGCGATCACGCCCGGCCGCAACGCCGAGATGAACGGCGCGTGGTCCAGCAGCGCGCCGAAATCGCCTTCGACGCCCGGCACCACCACCATGTCGACCGGCTGCGACATCAGCAGCCGCTCCGGCGACACCAGTTCGAACTGGACCTGCTCGGCCATCAGTAAATCCCACCCACCTTGCGGACCCTGCGAGCCTCATCCTTCGTCAGGCTCAGGATGAGGCCCTCATGCCGAGCTTGTCGAAGCACGAGGGCCGAACTGCCTCTGCCCAAATCAGGCGGCCTCGGCCGCCATCTTGCGCGCCTTGTCCATCACCTCGTCGATGGTGCCGACCATGTAGAAGGCCGACTCCGGCAGGTCGTCATACTCGCCGGCGACGATGCCCTTGAAGCCCTTGATGGTGTCCTCGAGAGCGACGAACACGCCGGGCGTGCCGGTGAACACCTCGGCGACGTGGAACGGCTGCGACAGGAAGCGCTGGATCTTGCGCGCCCGGGCGACCGTCAGCTTGTCCTCTTCCGACAGCTCGTCCATGCCGAGAATGGCGATGATGTCCTGCAGCGACTTGTAGGCCTGCAGCACCTTCTGCACGTCGCGCGCCACCTGGTAGTGCTCGTCGCCGACGACTCGCGGGTCGAGCACGCGGCTGGTCGAATCGAGCGGGTCGACAGCCGGGAAGATCGCCATCTCGGCGATCGAGCGGCTCAGCACCGTGGTGGCGTCCAGATGGGCGAACGAGGTCGCCGGCGCCGGGTCGGTCAGATCGTCGGCCGGCACGTAGATGGCCTGCACCGAGGTGATCGAGCCCTTCTTGGTCGAGGTGATGCGCTCCTGCAGCGCGCCCATGTCGGTCGACAGGGTCGGCTGATAGCCCACCGCGGAGGGAATGCGGCCCAGCATGGCCGACACTTCCGAGCCCGCCTGGGTGAAGCGGAAAATGTTGTCGACGAAGAACAGCACGTCCTGGCCTTCCTCGTCGCGGAAATACTCGGCGACCGTCAGGCCGGACAGGCCGACCCGCATGCGCGCGCCCGGCGGCTCGTTCATCTGGCCGTAGACCAGCGCCACCTTGGAGCCGGTCGTGCTGCCGTCGTCGTTGAGCTTGATGACGTTGCCTTCGATCATCTCGTGATAGAGGTCGTTGCCTTCGCGGGTGCGCTCGCCCACCCCGGCGAACACCGACACGCCGCCATGCGCCTTGGCGATGTTGTTGATGAGTTCCATGATGGTGACCGTCTTGCCGACGCCGGCGCCGCCGAACAGGCCGATCTTGCCGCCCTTGGCATAGGGCGCCAGCAGGTCGACGACCTTGATGCCGGTGACCAGGATCTGGGTCTCGGTCGACTGATCGACGAAGTCCGGTGCCTGGCGATGGATCGGCAGGGTCGACTTGGCGTTGACCGGGCCGCGCTCGTCCACGGGATCGCCGATCACGTTGATGATGCGGCCCAGGGTCTCGGGCCCGACCGGCATGCGGATCGCGTCGCCGGTGTCGGTCGCCTCCTGGCCGCGGACCAGGCCGTCGGTGGTGTCCATGGCGATGGTGCGCACGGTGCTCTCGCCGAGATGCTGCGCGACCTCGAGCACCAGCGTGTTGCCATGGTTCTGAACGTGAAGCGCGTTCAGAATGGCCGGCAGATCGCCCTCGAACTGCACGTCGACGACGGCGCCCAGAATCTGCGTGATCTTGCCGACAATATTCTTCGCCATGAAAAGCTCCTCTGCTCGGCTGCCGCCCGTGGCCGGCGGCGCCGCGTCCGTTACATCGCCTCGGCGCCGGAGATGATCTCGATCAGCTCCTTGGTGATATAGGCCTGGCGCGATCGGTTGTAGATGATCGTCAGGTTGTTGATCATGTCGCCGGCGTTGCGGGTCGCGTTGTCCATCGCGCTCATCCGGGCACCCTGCTCGCTCGCCGCGCTTTCCAGCAGCGCGCGATAGATCTGGACCGCCAGGTTGCGCGGCAGCAGGGCTTCCAGGATCTCGCCCTCGTCCGGCTCGCATTCATAGTAGACGCCGCTGTCGGCCGGGCCCGACGCCGGCGCGGCGAACGGGATGATCTGCTGCAGCGTCACCACCTGGGTGATGACCGACTTGAAGCGGTTGTAGATGACCGTGCAGACGTCGAACTCGCCGGCCTCGTACATCGCGGTGACCCGGTTGGCGATGCCGTCGGCGGCCGCGAAGGTGAGGCGCGGACGCGCGATGTCCTCGATCGTGCCGATGATGTGCTTGCCGTAGTCGCGGCGCAGCTGGTCGCGGCCCTTGCGGCCGACGCACAGCAGCTTGACCTCTTTGCCGTCGTTGAGCAGTTCGCGGATCGCCCGCCGGGCACCGCGCACGATCGACGAGTTGAAGCCGCCGCACAGGCCGCGGTCCGAGGTCGCGACGACGAGCAGATGCACCTGTTCGCGGCCGGTGCCGGCGAGCATCGCCGGCGCGCCCTCCTGGCCGGCCATGCTGGCGGTCAGCGCGCCGACCACCCGCTCCATGCGCTCGGCGAACGGCCGCGCCGCCTCGGCCTGCTCCTGCGCGCGCCTGAGCTTCGCCGCCGCCACCATCTTCATGGCGGACGTGATCTTCTGCGTCGACTTGACGCTGTTGATCCGGTTCTTCAGGTCCTTGAGGCTGGGCATGCCGGCAGCTTCCGCGCGCTATCGGGGTTCGGGGCGGGTGCGGGACGCGGTCCGGGTCACGCGAAGGTCTTCACGAACTGTTCCATGAAGGACTTCAGCTTGGCCTCGGTCGCCTCCTTGATTTCACGCTCTTCCCGGATCGCCTTCAGGACGTCGCCGTGCTTGGCCCGCACCTCGGACAGCATGAGCTGCTCGAAGCGATTCACGTCCTCGACCTTGATCCTGTCGAGATGGCCGCGCACGCCGGCATAGATCGAGACCACCTGCTCCTCGATCGGCATCGGCTTGAACTGGCCCTGCTTCAGGAGCTCGGTCAGCCGCGCGCCGCGTGCCAGCAGCTTCTGGGTCGAGGCGTCGAGGTCGGAGGCGAACTGGGCGAAGGCCGCCATCTCGCGGTACTGCGCCAGCTCGAGCTTGATGCGGCCGGCGACCTGCTTCATCGCCTTGATCTGGGCGGCGGAGCCGACCCGGCTGACCGACAGGCCGACATTGATGGCCGGGCGGATGCCGCGATAGAACAGGCCGGTTTCCAGGAAGATCTGGCCGTCGGTGATCGAGATCACGTTGGTCGGAATATAGGCCGAGACGTCGCCGGCCTGGGTCTCGATGACCGGCAGCGCGGTGAGCGAGCCGGCGCCGTTGTCGTCGTTCATCTTGGCCGCGCGTTCGAGCAGGCGCGAATGCAGATAGAACACGTCGCCGGGATAGGCCTCGCGTCCCGGCGGGCGGCGCAGCAGCAGCGACATCTGGCGATAGG
>CAYJQC010000038.1:0-37297 GCA_964372215.1 uncultured Rhodospirillaceae bacterium | reverse complement strand
ATCACATCTGAACCCGGCCATCCACCCAAAAAAACCGAGTTTCAAGACAGCCTCTTAGAATGAATCAAGGACGGCAATTCAGTCGAGGAGGGGCCGATGGGCGCGGGCGGCAAGACGTTCAAGGTGGCGCTGATCCAGAATTGCGCGGCGCGCGACATGGCGCCCAGCCTGGCGGAGGCGGAGGCGCTGACCCGCGCCGCCGCCAAGGACGGCGCCGACCTCATCATGGCGACCGAGATGGTCGAGATGCTGGAGCCGGATGCCGCCCTGGTGCTGCAGAAGGCGCTGCCCGAGGACAAGGACCCGGGCCTCGCCCGGTTCCGCGACCTGGCGCGCGAGACCGGCAAATGGATCATGGCCGGCTCCATGCTGATCAAGGAGAAGGGCAGCGACAAGGTGGCGAACCGTGCCTTCATGCTCGACCCCAAGGGCGGCATCGTCGCGCGCTACGACAAGATCCACCTGTTCGACGTCGACTTGAAGGGCGGCGAGACCTATCGCGAGTCCGACACCGTGCAGGGCGGGACCAAGGCGGTGCTGGCGCCGACCCCCTGGGGCCTGCTGGGCATGGCGATCTGCTACGACCTGCGCTTCGCCCATCTGTTCCGCGCGCTGGCCCAGGGCGGCGCCAGCTTCCTCACCATCCCGGCCGCCTTCACCCATACGACCGGCAAGGCCCATTGGCACATCCTGGTGCGGGCGCGGGCGATCGAAACCGGCTGCTTCGTGTTCGCGCCGTGCCAGAGCGGCACCCACGCCGAGGGGCGGCGCACCTATGGCCATTCCCTGATCGTCGATCCCTGGGGCGAGGTGCTGGCCGATGGCGGCGAGAACGAGGGCTTCATTTCCGCGGTCATCGACCCGGCCCGGGTCGAGGAGGCGCGTCGAATGATCCCGGCGCTGCGCCACGACCGCGCGTTCCAGGCGCCGGAACTGCCGGCCAAGGCGGCGGCGGAATAGCTCCGGGCGATCACTGTTCGTCCGGCACGGCGTCGTCCGGGGTTCCCGCCAGGGTCGCCGTCATCGGCGTCGCCGCCGGCGGCATCGGCTGGTAGGGCCCGCGGGTCGCCGCCCCCGGCCGCCCGCGCCGCGCCATGCGGTACAGCGCGATGACGCCGATCAGGGCCTGGGCCGCGGCGAGGTAGTAGAAGAACCCGACCGGACCGATCGCCGACATCACGAAGCCGGCGATTGCCGGGCCGATCACGGCGCCGGCGCCGAACATCAGCATCAGCGAGCCGCTCGCCGCCACCATCTCCTCGGGCTTGAGGAAGTCATTGGTGTGGGCGACCACCAGGGAATAGAGCGGCAGGGTGGCGGCGCCGAACAGGCAGACCAGGGCCAGCACGGTTCCGGCCGAGATGCCCGGCAGCACCGCGGCGGCGAGCGCCGCGCCGGCGGCGATGAAGGTGGTGGCGACGATGATGATGCGGCGGTCGAGCTTGTCCGAGAGGCGGCCGACCGGCCACTGCGCGACCACGCCGCCGACGATCGCCACCGCCATGAAGATCGAGACCTGCGGCACGCTGAGGCCGGTGCTCTTGGCGTAGACCGCGCCCATGCCGAAGAAGGCGCTGTGGGCGACCCCGACGCCGAGGCAGCCGAGCACGCCGAGCGGCGAGATGTGGAACAGCCGGACCAGGCCGAGCTTGGCCGGCGCCTCGAAGCTGGGCGCCCGGCTGGCGGTCAGCAGCATGGTCGGCACCGCGAGCGCCAGCAGGATGGCGACCACCGAGAACAGCTGGAAGCTGGCGGGATCGGCGACGTTGAGCAGGAGCTGCCCGACCGCCACCCCGGCGAACTGAATCACCATGTAGATCGACAGGAGATGGCCGCGGTTCTCGTTGCTGCTGCGGTCGTTGAGCCAGCTCTCCCCGACGATGTAGAGCCCGGCATAGGCGAAGCCGGTGACCATGCGCATCAGCCCCCAGATCGTCGGATCGACGAAGATGGCGTGGATGAGGGCGGCGGCGGCCACCAGCGAGGCCAGGGCGGCATAGACCCGGACATGGCCGACCCGCTGCACCGCCCGGGGCGCCAGCAGCGACCCGGCCAGGAATCCGACATAGTAGCCGGACATGACCAGGCCGGTGACCGAGGTCGGGAAATGCTCGATCAAGGCGCGCACGCCGAGCAACGTGCCGAGCAGGCCGTTGCCGATCATGATCAGGGCGGCCCCCAGCAGCAGGGTCCAGACGGTGGCGACGAGGGCGAGCATGAACGAACGGGCCTCGGGCGAATGATTTGCGGGAGGCCCCGTTATGCACCGGAACGCGCCGGCCGATCCATGACGGATTCGGCCGGCGGGTCAGGGGCGTCGCTTACGGCGCCGCGTCCGGCAGCGGCTTCAGGCTGCGCAGATAGGCGACGATGGCGTCGAGATCCGCCTCGGTCATGTTGGCGTAGTAGGCGAACGCCATGGGCGGCGCCAGACGGTTGCCGTCGGGCCGCACGCCGTGGCGAATTGCGTTCTCGATCTCGTCGTCGCTCCAGGCGCCGATCCCGCCCTCCGGATCGGGCGTGATGTTGGCCGAGACCGAGAGGCCCCAGGGGCCGGGAATCTCCAGGCCGCCGGCACCGAGCCGGTGCGCGAAATCGAACTCGCCGTCGACCATCGGCGTGTGGCATTCGACGCAGTGGCCGGCGGGGCCGGCGAGATAGGCGCCGTAGGCGATCTTGTCGGCGCGGTCGGGCTCGGGCACCGACGCGACCGGCGGGCCGTAGGCGGCCGGCAGCGGAAACGGGTACTGCGACCGCTGCACCCGGTTCCTGACCGGCGCCACGCTGCGCAGATAGGCGACGACCGCCCGCGCGTCCGCGTCCGACATGCTGCGATACTGGCCGAACGGCATGGGCGGTCCGATGGTCGTGCCGTCGGGGCGCCTGCCCTCGCGGATCGCGGCAATGATCTGTTCATCAGTCCAGTTGCCGATGCCGGTTTCCGGATCCGGGGTGATGTTGGCGGCGTGGGCGGAGAAGCCCGGCAGCGCGATCTCCATGCCGCCGGCCAGCTCCATGCCCGGCAGCGGGCCATCCGGTCCCTGCGGCGTGTGGCAGTTGCCGCAAGCGACGATCGACCGCATCAGGTAGGTGCCGCGCTCGAGCGGAGTTTCCGCGGCGGCAGACAGCGCGGCCAACGAGAGGGCGCAGGGCGCGACGATCAGCGAAACGATCAGTGCGCCGCGCTGCAGGGGCGAGAGCATGCGTGTATTCCTCTGATGATATGAGCAAACGAAGCAGTGGATTGCTCGATCGGCGGCCGCGCTGATACACCGCCCGATGGGTCGATGTCGAGTGACGCCCGTCACCGTTCAGCTCTGCCCTTTCAATTCGATTCGTCCCATCAACAGCATGTCGATGACTTTGCCGTCCTCCGACAGCGGCAGGATCAGCCGGCCATAGCGGTGCAGCTTGCCGTCGGCGATGCGATCGAGTTCCTCGTAATGCGGCGCGCCGGAATGCAAAGCCTCGAGATAGGTTCGCCTGATGGCTTCGCGGTGTTCGGGCAAAGGGTATTCATCCAGCGTCTTGCCCTGCATGTTGAAGCCTTCGTTGCTGTCGATGACGCTGCCTGACAGGCGAAACGTGAAGACGATCGGATCGTAGCCGACCTCGACCAGATCGATGTTGCCAAGGGCGAACTTCATCTCGGTCGGATCGATGTCGCGCCGGGAAGGATAGCGCCGGCCGCCAAGCTTTGAGTGCCAGTAGTCGTAGAGCTCGACGAGCTTGGGCTGTTTTATCTGATCGCGCATCGCTAGGAGTGCCTTTGCGGGGTAAGCGGGATCGAGGCGAATGCGTCGAGGTGCCGTTGCCCGCGGCTTCCGGGGATTCCCTGAGGATCAGTTGCGGCACTGCACGCCCGGCAAAATGCACAGCATCTCGAACAGCAGATTGGCGGCGACCAGCGAGGTGTTGCCCGAAGGGTCATAGGGCGGCGAGACCTCGACCAGGTCGCAGCCGACGATGTCGAGGCCGCGGCAGCCGCGGATGATCTCCATGCCCTGGATGGTGGTGAGCCCGCCGATCTCCGGCGTACCGGTGCCGGGCGCCGAGGACGGATCGAGCCCGTCGATGTCGAAGCTCAAATAGACCGGTCCGTCGCCCACTTGAGCGCGCACCTCGTCCATCAAGGGCGCCAGCGACTTGTACCAGCACTCCTCGGCCTGGACGACGCGGAAGCCCTGTTCGCGCGGCCAGTCGAAATCCTCGGCCGCGTAGCCGGTGCCGCGCAGGCCGATCTGCACGACGCGCCTGCCATCGAGCAGGCCTTCCTCGACGGCGCGGCGGAACGGCGTGCCGTGGGCGATCTTCTCGCCGAACATGTGGTCGTTGATGTCGGCATGGGCGTCGACATGGACCATGCCGACCGGCCCGTGCTTGCGCCTGAGCGCGCGCAGGATCGGCAGCGCGATGGTGTGGTCGCCGCCGATGGTGAGCGGCCGGCAGTCGTGGCCGAGGATCTCGTCATAGGCCTCCTCGATGATGCCGATGCTCTTCTGCAGGTTGAAGGTGTTGATGGCGACGTCGCCGATGTCGGCGACCGACAGGCTGTCGAACGGCGCCGCCCGGGTCGCCATGTTGTAGGGCCGGATCAGGCAGGACTCGGCGCGGATCTGGCGCGGGCCGAAGCGCGCCCCGGCGCGGTTCGAGGTGCCGGTGTCCAAGGGCACGCCGACGAAGCAGGCATCGAGCCCGGCGGCGGACGGCAGGCTCGGCAGCCGCATCATGGTGGCCGGCCCGCCGAAGCGCGGCATCTGGTTGCCGCCGAGCGGCTGGTGGTGGGTCTTGCTGTGTGTCTTGTTCATCGGTTCTCTCTCGCTTCGCGGCGGCCGCTCACTTGCCGTTCTGGTTGCCGGCGACGGCAGTCATCAGGCCGAGGCCGATATAGATCGTGCCGCTCACCAGCCGCTGCGCCCGCAGCACCCGGAGGGAGTTGCGGAACAGGTGGCGCAAGCTGCCGGCGGTCAGCGCGTAGAGCCCGTCGGTGGCGAGGCCGAGGGCCACGAAGGAGCCGCCGAGGATGAGGACCTGCAGCCAGACCGGGCCGGTCGAGGGATGGATGAACTGCGGCAGGAAGGCCAGGAAGAACAGCGCCGTCTTCGGATTGAGGGTGGCGACCACCGCGCCCTCGGTGAACAGCCGGGCGAGCGGCTTGCCCTCGATCTCCAGGCGCAGGGCCACCACCGGCGCGCGCAGGGTCTTGATGCCGATCCAGATCAGATAGGCGGCGCCGAGATATTTCAGCACCGAGAAGGCGAGCGCCGAGGCGGCGAGGATCGCCGAGACGCCGATCGCCGCGGCGACCACATGGGCGAGATTGCCGAGCCCGACGCCGGCGACCGAGACCAGGCCGCCGAGGCGACCCTGCTCGACCGAGCGGGCGACGATGTAAAGCACGGCGGGGCCGGGGGTCAGCAGCAGCACCAGCGAGGCGCCGAGGAACAGCAGATAGGCGGTCGGGTCGATCATGGCGGCACCTTGTGCGTCGGCGTTGGAGCGCTTCATCAGTTCGCAGGCCGGCTTGCCTCATCTCTCCTTGTCATTGCCGGGCTTGACCCGGCAATCCATCCAGCCGCTGGCGCGGTGGCGCCATGGATGCGCGGGTCAAGTCCGCGCATGACAACGAGGATGTAGTCAGAGACGGAACGATCTCCCCCATCCAGCCCCAGGCGCCGCGGCCGGTCAATCCCCGGCGGGGGCGGGCGGCAGCAGCCCGGCGAAGACCACCCGGATCTGCCTGGCCATCTCGCGCTTCAAGTCGGCGAGCGTCGTATGCTCGCGGGCGACGAAGCCGGTGAACAGGCTGTTGCAGACCTCGAACAGCACGTCGCCGGCGACCCGGCAGTCGATCCCGGCGGCGATCTGGCCGCGCGCCTGCAGCACCTCCAGGAGGTGGCCCACCTGGTCGGCGAGCTTGCGGTCGAGCGCGGCGTAGCCGGTGCCGAACGGCGACTCCGCCTGGGTGAGCGCGGTCGCCATGGCGTTGCGCCACATCTCCTTGCTGAGATGGACCAGGGAATGATCGACATAGCCCTCGAGCAGCCGGCGCACGGCGGTCACCGGATCGCGCGGCGGCGCGGCAATCAGCAGGCGGCCGGCGGCCCGCACCTCCTCGCCGTCCTGCGCCACCATGGCCAAGAGCAGGTCGCCCTTCGACAGGAAATGGTTGTAGACCGTGCCGGCGGCGACTTCGGCCTGCTCGGCGATGGTCTCGATCCGGGTGTCGTCGAAGCCGTCGCGCTGGAACAGGTCCTGGGCGGCGGCGAGGATCTGGCGCCGCCGTCCCGCCTTCTGTCGCTCGCGCAGTCCGGTCATCGCCGATCCCCCGATTGAAGGTTGACACAAATTTAGAGACCATTCATTTTTTCTGCAATCCTCCGCGAGCGAGGAGCCCGACAGGACGTTCGAGACAGAGAGGCCCCCCGATGACCCCGATCCGCAGTTTCGCGATGCCGTTTTCGCGCCGGCGCTTCCTGCAGGGCGGCGCCGCGGCGCTCGCCGCCGGCACGATCGCCACCAACCTGCCGCGGCGCGCCCGCGCCGCCGACGAGATCAACGCGCTGGTGTGGTGCGACCACACCGATCCGGCGCTGCTCGATCCCTTCACCGCGGCGACCGGCATCCGCGTCAACACCAAGGAGTTCGCCACCACCGGCGAGGCGCTCGCCATCCTCGAGCAGTCGCAGCCCGGCGACTGGGACGCCTTCGTGGTCGACACCGTCGACGTGCAGCGGGTGGCGCGGCTCGGCCACCTGGCGGCGCTGACTCCCGGCGACTACCCCTGGGGCGACATCTTCCCCGAGCTCACCGACGAGGCGCTGCACTACGTCGACGGCAAGCTCTACGGCGTGCCGGAGAAGTTCGGCTACAACACCGTCGCCTACGATTCGAACAAGGTCGATGCCGCCGACATGCGCAAGGCGTCGGTTATCTGGAATCCGAAATACAGTGGCCGCATCGCGGTCTACGACTACTACGTGCCGCTGATGCAGATGGTGGCGATCGGGCTCGGCATCATCCCGCCGCAGCTCACCAAGGACGACCTGCCGCCGATCCGCGAGAAGCTCCTGGAGATGAAGAAGCTGGCCGCGCTGGTCGGCGACGTGGTCGCCGTGCAGAACGCGCTGGTCACCGGCTCGGCCGACATCATCGCCGGCGGCGGCGAGTTCGCGGTGGCCGGGCTGCAGAGCGAGAGCCCCAATCTCGACTGGGTGCTGCCGGACGAGGGCGGCATCCGCTGGATGCAGTCCCTGGCGATCTTCGAGACCAGCGCCCGCAAGGAAGCCGCCAACCAGTTCGTGCAGTACGTCATGAGCCCGGACGGCCAGGCCCGGCTCGCCACCTCGGCCTGCTACTGGGCGATGCCGGCCAGCAGCAAGGCCAATCTCGACGACGCCCAGAAGAAGACCCTGCGCTGGGACGAGCAGCCGTCGTTCCTGCCCAAGTCCTATCACTACATGTCGCCGGAGCCGGACATCGACAATGCCATGCTCGAGGTCTGGACCGAGTTCCTGAACGCCTGACGCGATCGCTTCGGGGGAGGGGGATGCAGCGTCCGGAGCGGGGCTCGCGCACGTGGCCGATCTGGCCGGCCGCGCTCTGGACGCTGGTCTTCTTCATGCTGCCGCTCGGCGCCATGCTGGCGCTGAGCTTCGCCGAGCGGGTCGGTGATCGCATCGTTTCATGGGCATCGCTCGCCAACTACCGGACCTTCGTCACGCTCGGCGAGGGCACGCTGGTGAAGGCGCTGCTGAATTCGATCGAGGTGACGCTGGCCGTCACCCTGCTCAGCGTCGCGCTCGCCTATCCCCTGGCCTACGTCCTGGCCTACCGGGTGCCGGCGCGCTGGCAGCGCCTGATGCTGGTGCTGATCGTGCTGCCGTTCTGGACCTCCTACGTGGTTCGTTCCTATAGCTGGCTGCTGGTGCTGTCGGAGAACGGCGTCATCAGCCGCTTCCTGCTCGACATCGGCCTGATCGACGCGCCGATCGGCTTGGGCAACTCGCGGGGCGCCACCATCCTCGGCTTCGTGCATTTCTTCGTCATGCTGCTGACCCTCACCATCTTCGCCAACCTGGTGCAGATCAAGGACTCCTACCGCAAGGCGGCGGCCGATCTCGGCGCCTCGCGGCTGCAGACCTTCCTTCACATCACGCTTCCGCTGAGCCTGCCCGGGGTGGTCACCGGCGCGTTCCTCACTTTCGTGCTGGCGATCGGCGACTACATCACGCCGCAGATCCTGGGCGGCAGCCGCGAGCTGCTGCTGCCCCAGGCGATCATGCTGCAGGTCGGCCGGCAGGCGAATTTCCCGATGGCCTCGGCGCTGTCCATGGTGCTGATGCTGGTGGTGAGCGCGGCGTTCCTGGTGACCGCGCGGCGCCTGCGCATGGATCGCGTCTGATGCGGCTCCGGGACCTCCCGGCGATGCTCTATGTCGCGCTCGCCTTCGGTTTCGTGTTCCTGCCGGTGATCGTGCTGGTGCAGTACTCGTTCCAGGACGGGCTGGTGCCGGTGCCGCCGTTCAAGGGCTTTTCCTTGCGCTGGTACGAGGCGCTGTTCGCCGATCGCCGGCTGATGGCCGCCATGGGCAACTCGGTGATCGTCGCCGGGCTGTCCTCGGCCGCGGCCACGGCGCTCGGCTTCCTCGCCGCCTGGGGGCTGGCGCGGCGCAAGCCGCGATTTGCCGGCGCGATCCAGTTCCTGCTGATGGCGCCGGTCGCGGTGTCCTATCTCATCATCGGCATGGGGCTGCTGATCGTCTTCAACTGGCTGGCGGTGCCGAAATCGCTGCTCGCCATCGGGATCGGCCATGTCGTGATCAACCTGCCGCTCGCCTTCGCGATTCTCTATTCGCAGATGGGCGAGCATCAGGCCAATATCGAGCGCGCGGCCCTCGACCTCGGCGCCAGCGAGGCCAAGGCGATGATCTATGTCACCATCCCGATGCTGTGGCCGGCGCTGCTCGCCGCCTTCGTCATCGCGGCCACCCTGTCCTGGGACGAGTTCGTCATCGCCTTCCTGCTGTCGCGCTTCGACGTCACCCTGCCGGTGGTGATCTGGAGCATGCTGCGCTCCGGCCTCAACCCGGAGCTCAACGCCGCCGGCAGCCTGGTGTTCGCGGTCTCGGTCCTGCTGCTGGTCGGCGTCGAGCTGCTGCTGCGCCGGGGCCGCCGCAATGGCTGAGCCCCTGGTCCGCCTGCAGGGCTTGCGCAAGATGTATGATGACACCGTCGCGGTCGAGCGGGTCGATCTCGACATCGCCGCCGGCGAGTTCGTGGTGTTGCTCGGCCCCTCGGGCAGCGGCAAGACCACCATCCTCTCCATGCTCGGCGGCTTCGTGCCGCCGAGCGAGGGCCGTGTGCTGATCGGCGGTGAGGACGTGACGGCCCTGGCCCCGGGCCGGCGCCCGACCGCCACGGTGTTCCAGGACTACGCCCTGTTCCCGCATATGAGCGTGCGGTCGAATGTCGCCTTCGGTCTCGCCATGCGGCATGTGCCGAAGGCCGAGCGCGCGCGCGTCGCCGAGGAGATGCTGGTGCTGGTCGGCCTCGCGGGCTTCGGCGCGCGCAGCATCCACCAGCTCTCCGGCGGCCAGCGCCAGCGCGTGGCGCTCGCCCGCGCCATGGCGGTAGCCCCCAAGGTGCTGCTGCTCGACGAGCCGCTGGGTGCCCTCGATCTCGCGCTGCGGCGCCAGATGCAGGAGGAACTGGTGCGGATCCAGAAGCGCCTCGGCACCACCTTCGTCCATGTCACCCACGACCAGGAAGAGGCGATGAGCATCGCCGACCGGGTGGTGGTGATGAACAAGGGCCGCATCGAGGACACGGGGCCGCCGTCGCGGGTTTATCTGCGGCCGCGGAGCCTGTTCGCCGCCAGCTTCATGGGCGAGAGCAACGTGATCCCCGGCCGGGTGCGCGAGGCGGCGGGCGGCCGGTTCACGGTCGAGACGGCGCTGGGGAGTCTCTCCGTCGACGGCACGGCCGCCGCGGGCGACACCGTGCAGCTCTGCGTTCGGCCGGAACAGCTCCTGCTGTCATCCGGCGGCGGCGGTGCCGTCAGCCTGGGCCGTGCTCGGGTCACCGAGCGCGCGTTCCAGGGCACCCATCTGCGGCTGCACGCCGTGTCGGAGGCCGACGGCGCGACCGAGCTGCTGCTCCGCCTGCCGGCCGACAGCGACGTCGCCGTCGGCGCCACCATCGAGGTCCACGCCCGCGCGGCGGACGTGGTGGCATTGAGGGGGTAGGTAACGCCACGGATGTCATCCCGGCCAAGCTCGCGCCAGCGAGCGCGAGCCGGGATCCATGGCTGGGTCCGGTGCGACTGGCGCCATGGATCCTCGGGTCTTCGCGGCTGCGCCGCTCCGCCCGAGGATGACAATCAGGGACAACGGAGAGGGCAATCAGTTGGTGGCAGGCGGCAGGACCCGCTCCGGCTGGATGCACCGCCCAAGATCGTCAAACAAGGGTGTCAGCCGCGCGACCTCGCTCTCCAGCCAGTGGCGGAACGACGGCCACCGATCGATGAGGGCTACGCTGCGTCGCTTGGGCAGCCCGGCCTCCGCTTGCCGGCGAGGTAGTCGTCGATCAGCTGGCGGAAGCGCGCCGCGCCGAAGCTCGGGAAATGGCCGCCATGGACGGCGGTGACGGGCAGGCCGCGCAGCCGCTCCATGCTGTCGACGTAGGCGGCGATGTCGGAGTGGTAGCAGTCGTCGATCAGCGGGCCGTCATAGACCACATCGCCGGAGAACAGGATGCCGGTGGCCTTTTCCCAGAGCGCGATGCCGCCCGGCGAATGGCCGGGGAGGTGCAACACCTCGAAGGCGCGGTCGCCGAGGTCGATCACGTCGCCGTCCTCGAGCACGCGGGTGGCCGGCGCCGGCGCCACGTCGTAGCGCGCGGACTCGTAGCCGCCGGGCGGCAGGGCGGTGAAGATCTCGTCGCTGACATAGAGGTCGGCCAGGGTCGCGGCGCGGGTGGGCGCGGCGAGGATGTCCGCCTCGGCGCGATGGATGGCACGCTCGGCGAACTCGTGGTGGCTGCCAATATGGTCGAAATGGGCGTGGCTGGCGACCGCGATCAGCGGCCGCTCGGCCAGCCGGGCCACCTGCTGCCGGAGGCTCACCACCCCCATGCCGGAATCGAGCAGCAGGTCGCGCTCGCGCCCGCGCACATGCCAGATGTTGCAGCGGTAGAACGGCTTGATATGCGGCTCGTCGATATGGCTGACGCCGTCGGCGAGGGTCCGGACCCGATACCAAGTCTCGGCGGTGGCGGACTTCATGACGGCATGATAGCACAACGGCCTTGACGGCTGGCAGGCGGAGCGGACGACATGCGGTTCTCGTCATTGGTGGAGCGGATCGGCGGCGAGGGGGCCGCCGCCTGGGACATCCATTTCCAGGCCACCGAGCGCCGCCGGCGCGGCGAGGACGTCATCATCCTGTCGGTCGGCGACCCCGATTTCGATACCCCGGTGCCGATCGTCGACGCCGCGGTCGCCTCGCTGCGCGGCGGGCGCACCCATTACATGCCGATCACCGGCGAGCTGGAACTGCGGGCGGAGATCGCGGCGCAGCACATGCGGACGAGCGGCCAGCGGGTCGGGCCGGAGAACGTGGCGGTGCTGGCCGGCGCGCAATGCGCGCTGTTCGCGGCGGCGCTCTGCATCCTCGATGCCGGCGACGAGATCGTGGTGCCGGAGCCGATGTACGTGACCTACGAGGCGGTGATGGGCACCGCCGGCGCCCGCATCGTCAAGGTGCCGCTGCGCGCCGACAGGTATTTCGCCCTCGAGCCCCGCGACATCGCGGCGGCGATCCCCCCGCCCCCCCGCGCAATCCTCATCAACTCGCCCAACACCCCGACCGGCGCGATGCTGTCGCGCCGCGACTGGGACGCTGTCGCCGAGCTGTGCCGCACGCACGATCTCTGGCTGCTGTCCGACGAAGTCTACGCGTCGCTCGTCTTCGAGGGCGAGCATGTCAGCCCGGCCGCGCTGCCCGGCATGGCCGAGCGCACCGTCACCATCAACAGCCTGTCGAAGTCGCATGCCATGACCGGCTGGCGCGTCGGTTGGGCGGTGGCGCCGGCCGAGCTGGTGCCGCACCTCGCCAATCTCGCCTTGTGCATGCTCTACGGCTGCCCCGGCTTCGTCCAGGACGCGGCGCTGGCGGCACTGCGGATCGGTGGCGGCGAGGTGGCGGCGATGCGCGGCATCTACAAGGCGCGGCGCGATCTGGTGCATCGGCGACTGTCGCAGGTGCGGGGGCTCGGCTGCCACCTGCCGGCGGCCGGCATGTTCATGATGGTCGACATCAGGGGCACCGGGCAGAGTGCCTACGAGTTTTCCGAGGGGCTGCTCGCGGCCCAGGGCGTGTCGGTGCTGGCCGGCGAGGCCTTCGGGCCGAGCGCGGCCGGCCATATCCGGTTGAGCCTGGGGACGCCGGAGCCGCAGCTCGAGGCCGCCTGCGCGCGCATCGTCACCTATGCGGAGAGCCTGGCCTGAGCGCTCAGGCGGAGAGCACCGCGACGCCGGCGAAGATGCAGACGATGCCGAACCACTGCAGCGGTGGCATTCGCTCCTTGAGGAAGATGCGGGCGAGGAGGGTGGTCACTGCGCCGAAGGCCGAGGCGGTGACCGCCGCGATCTCGGCGTCCTCGCCATAGCTGCCCTGATAGAGGAACAGGTAGCCGCTGGTGTCGATCATGCCCTGGAGGGCGACCAGCGGCCACCAGGCCGTTGGGATGACGGGTCGCGCCCGCTGCCCCAGGAACAGCAGCAGCAGGCAGGCCAGGCTGACCAGCCGGCTGACCCAGATGGTCTGCAGGTTGCCGTAGACCGGCACCGCCGCCTGGGCGGTGTAGACGCCGAGCGCGAAGCCCAACGCCGAGAGCAGGGAGACGATGACCGTGGTGCGCAGCTCGCCGCGGCTGCGCTTGCCCACCTCCTCGAAGCTCTCGGCGGAGCGGGCGACCACGACGACGCCGGCCATGGTGAGCGCCATCGCCGCCCACTGGATCCCGCTGGGCCGGGCGCCGAAGACTACGGCGAGCAGCACCACGACGGCCGGGTAGGCGCTGACGATCGGCGAGACGATCGAGATCGGGCCGGCGGCGAGGCCGCGATAGAGCCACAGCGTCGCCAGCATGATGCTGAGCCCTGAGGCGCCCAGCAGCCAGAGCTTGCCGGGCGCCCAGTGGAGCGGCGCGCCGGTGATGGCCACCACCAGGGTAAGCGCCACCGCGCCGGTCAGCAGCATGCCGAACATGGCCGACTGGTGGCCCATGGCGCGGCCGGTGAAGCGGGCGATGAAGTCCGAGGCGCCCCAGCCCAGCGCGGTGAAGCTGCCCCATAACCCTGGGCTCAAGCCATCCATGATGCTGCCGTGATGCGGTGGCGGGCCCCGCGACTCTCGGCGAGTCGCGCGGCCCTGACAAGGGCGGGTCAGTCGCTGGCCGCGCCCATGAGCTGGCGGCGGGCGTAGTGCAGGTGATTGGTGACGATCGCCACCGCACCTTCGACGTCGCGGCTGCGGATGGTCTCGAACAGGTTGCGATGCTGGCGGTTGTACTCGGTGATGCGCTCTGACGTCAGCACCTTGTCCTTCATCGCCGCCCACTGGGCGTGGCAGCGCACGTCGTTGATCTGGCGATAGATCCAGACCAGCAGGGGGTTGTGGGTCGACTCGGCGATCATCAGGTGGAACTGCTCGTCGAGCTGGGTGAACGATTCCGGATCGAGGCTGCCGGATTCCATGTGCTCCACCGCCTCCTGAAGTCGGTCGAGATCGCGCGCGGTGGCGTTGAGCACGGCGAGGCGGACCATGTGGGGCTCGACCCCCAGGCGCACCTCGGTCAGCTCGATCGGGCTGGTGATTTCGGCGATGTCGGCGGTCTCGCTGCGGCTGCGGTAGTTGACGTAGGTGCCGCTGCCGACCTTGCGGCTGACCAGACGTTCCTCCTCGAGCTGGCCGAGGGCGATGCGCACCGTGGTGCGCGAGGCGCCGAAGGCCTCGGCGAGCTGGCGCTCGGCCGGCAGCTTCTCGCCATGGGCGTAGGCGCCTTCGAGGATCGCCTGGCGCAGCTGGGCGGTGATCCAGGCGGAGCCGCGGGCCGGATCGGGGATGATTCGCCCTTCGGCGCCGGGGCGGCCGGCCAGAAACGCTGGCGGCGGCGCTGCCGATCGCACCACGGCCGGGCCGCGATCGCCGGGGCCGCGGGCACCAATTTTGGCCATTTCTGTGCCTTCTGCAAAAATTGGTTTGAAAACGGCAAAGCTTATGATTGAGTTGTTCCGGCAGCCCGTCAAGCGCCACGGTCCGACCGTCGCCGGTCCGGCCGCGGTCGAGTGCGGGGCGATCATTAGGAAGGCAGCAATGGCTCTACCGTCTCACGTCAAGTATGTCGTCATCGGCGCCGGCATCCACGGCCTGAGCACCGCCTGGCACCTGGCGGAAAACCTGCGGGAGTCGGGGAAGGGAAGCGGCAAGGACATCCTGGTGATCGACAAGACCGGGATCGCCGCCGGGGCGTCGGGAATCGCCTGCGGCGTGGTGCGGAACAACTATTTCCAGCCGGCGATGCGGCGCCTGATGGCGCACAGCGTCTCGGTCTGGGAATCCGACCCGGAGGCGTTCAGCTATCACCCGGTCGGCTACATGCAGATCAGCCCGGAAGTGATGCACAAGGACGTCGCGCAGATCGCGGCCGAGCAGAAGGATATCGGCTACCCCTCGACCTTCATCGAGGGCGCGGCCGACTCGGCCAAGTACATGCGGGGCCTGTTCGAGGACTGGCAGGCCAAGGGCATCACCTCGGTGCTGCACGAGAAAAAGGGCGGTTACGCCAACAACACCAAGTCGATGTACGGGCTCGCCAAGAAGGCGGAGAACGAGGACGTGCGCATCGTCACCGGGCTCCAGGTGACCGGCTTCGAGCGCGACGCGAGCGGCGCGGTCAAGGCGGTCGTCACCGAGCGCGGCAAGATCGGCTGCGACTTCGTGGTGGTGGGCGTCGGCCCCTGGGTCAAGCAGATCTGGGACATGCTGGAACTGCCCAAGGCGATCGAGGTCAAGGCGCGCGACGGCAAGGTCCACAAGGACGTGCCGATGTGGGTGTATTGGAGCCTGCAGGAGGGAACGCTCGGCGTCGACCCGAAACTGCAGCTCACCAACGACGGCAAGATGCCGCCGGTGATCCATGTCGACACCGACGCGCCGCTGATGTCGGACGTCGACGGCTCGCTGGTCACCGACAAGCTCTGGGGCATCTACTACAAGCCGGATTTCAACTTCGGGGGCGTGCAGGGCGGCGCCATGCCCTACAAGATCCAAACTCCGGTCGACCAGGTGGCGGTCGATCCCTATGGCCCGGACTCGCCCGACTTCATCGTCGGCGACGACTTCGCCCATATGTGGTGCTCGGCCCTGGCATTCTGCCAGAAGCGCTTCGAAGGCCAGATTCCAAAATACAAGAAGGAACCCTCGGGCGGCATCGGCTGCTTCACCGCCGACAGCTTTCCGGTGTTCGATCGGTTCTGCGACAACGTGTACGTCATCGCCGACTCGAATCACGGCTACAAGATGATCGGAGTTGGCAAGCTGGTGGCCGACGATATCATCGGCCGGGGCGCCGAACTGCTCGAGCCCTTCCGCTTCTCGCGGTTCGCCCAGGGCAAGCTCCATCCGGTCTCCAACAGCCCGTATCCGTGGAGCTGACGAGGCGAGGGGGCGCCGGAAATGACTACTGCCATCGGTCGGTCCGCACATGATGTGGCAGGATCGGGGTCAATGGCACAGAATTGGTGCAATGAAAGCCGGGCAGCGCAGTCCATGACGCCGCCCACGCAGGTCCGCGCAGCGGGCTGACGCGACAGGTTCAATCGACAGGACGGGGGGACGTAGATGACCGACTTAGAGGCCCATGTCAGCGCCAAAGGCCGCAAGGAACTCGTCAAGCAGGTGCGGGCCAAGATCAACGAACTCGGCATTCAGTACATCTATTATCAGTTCGTCTCGGTGACCGGCCGGGTGGTCGGCAAGGGGGTCCCCGCCGACCACTGGGAATCGATCGCCGAGCGCGGTTTCCAGCTGGTCTACGGCTCGACCGCCAATCTTTTCGTCGACCGCCACAAGAACTACATCGGCTATGGGCCGGAGGCCTCGGAGCTGGTCGGCATTCCCGATCCCGAGACCTTCGTGCAGCTGCCCTGGGACAAGCGCGTCGCGCGCGTCTTCTGCACCTGCTTCCGGAATCGCGAAGAACGGGTCAATCCCGGCGGCCACCTGACCTCGGACTGCCGCGGGAATCTCCGGATCATCCACGAGCAGTTCAAGAAGGACCACAAGGGCCTGCATCTCCGGCACGGTTGCGAGCCGGAGATGATGTGGCTGAAGAAGGGCCCGGACGGGCTGCCGGACGGCGGCTTCTCCAAGCCGAACTGCTATCACATCGACCAGTTCGAATCGTTGCGCCCGGTCTTCATGAAGGCGATCGAGTACTCCCGCGCCATGGGCCTGGACATGATCCAGGGCGACCACGAGGACGCGCCCGGCCAGCTCGAGCTGAACTTCATGTTCGACGACGCGCTCAGGACCTGCGACCGGCTGACCACCTATCGCCAGATCTGCGCCCAGGTGGCGCGCGAGTTCAACCTGATCGCCTGCTTCATGTCGAAGCCGTTCATGGGCGTCTCGGCTTCCGGCTGCCACCACAACCTGTCGCTCTGGAAGGGCGGCGAGGCGAAAGTGAACAAGCTCGGCAACGACAAGCTGCCGGGCCTCGAAGACAACTACACGTACCTGAAGGGCGGCGAGAATACCTTCATGCCGCCGAAGGGCGAGGCCAAGCCGGGGCCGATCGGCCTCCACTGCATCGGCGGCGTGATCAAGCATCTGAGCGCCCTGACCGCCATCGGGTCGTCGACCGTCAACTCCTATCGCCGGCTGTGGGACACCGGCTTCTGGGCGCCGGTCTATGCCGACTGGGGCTACCAGAACCGCACCTGCGCCTTGCGCGTCTCGGCTCCCGGCCGCTTCGAGTACCGCTCGGTCGATTCGATGGTGAACCCGTATCTGATGGCCGGCGCGCTGCTCAAGGCATTCGACGACGGCATCAGGAGCAAGCTCGATCCCGGCGAGCCGGAGGAACGCAACATCTATCAAGCGATGGCGGCCGGCAAGAAGGTGAAGAAGCTGCCGATGTCGCTCGGCGATGCGCTCGCCGCGCTCGAGAAGGACGAGGTGATCAAGTCGGCGATGCCCGACGAGATGTACCGCGTATTCACCCACTACAAGGGCGACGAGTGGGAGAAGTACATGGCCACCGTCACCGACTGGGACATGCAGACCTATTGGGACTACCTGCCCTGATCCGGCGGGCTCCAGCCAGGAAGGAGAATCAGAGATGTGCGGAATTGCCGGACTGATCCACCGCGGCAAGAGCGGGGATATCGGCACGGAGATGACCTCGATGCTTCAGTCGCTGAAGCATCGGGGACCCGACTCCACCGGTTTCGCCCTCTACGGCAAGCCGAAGGACAGCGAACTTGTGATGCGATTCAAGGTCGCGGAGCAGGAGGACATGGCCAAGGGCTTTCACATCCACCACGAGGTCAAGGAGCGCAAGGCAGAGGTCGACCGCCGGCTGGACGAGCTCGGCGCCAAAATCCTCGATGAGGAGATCGCCACCGAGTATGCCTATCGCTATCGCCTGGAGTACGGCGGCGATCGGCGCAAGCTGGCCGATTACATCGAGGACATCGACGGCGCAGAGATCCTGTCGATCGGCCTCGGCCTCGAACTGGTCAAGGATCTCGGCGATGCCGCCCGGGTCGCCGGCCAGTACAAGCTCAAGGGCTTCAAGGGCACCCACGCCATCGGCCACACCCGGATGGCCACCGAGTCGGATGTCGACATCCGTTCGGCCCATCCGTACTGGGCCTATCCATTTGCCGACGTGTCCGTCGTGCATAACGGCCAGCTCACCAACTACTGGAACGGCCGGCGCGCGCTCGAGCGGCGCGGCCACCGCTTCATGTCGAACTGCGACTCCGAGCTGATCGCGGTCTATCTCGCCGACAAGATGGAGCAGGGCACCGAGCTCGAGGACGCGATGCGCGGGTCGATCGATGAGCTCGACGGCGTATTCACCTATCTGGTGGCCACGGCCGACAGCCTGGGCATGGCCAAGGACACCATGGCCGCCAAGCCGATGGTGCTGTACGAGAGCGACGACTTCATCGGCCTGGCCTCGGAAGAGGTCGCGATCCGCAGCGTGTTTCCGCATGAAATCGACACCTTCGACCCCTACGAGGGCGATGTCCGAGTCTGGAAGAGCTAGTGATGGCCACGAAAACCCAATCCCATGAAATGGGGATGCACACCGAGCAGCTTGCCGGTCGCACCCAGCAGCGTTTCTTCAAGCCAGCCGAGGCGGAGAACTTCGTTTATCCCGACGCCTACGACGTCGATTTCAACAAGCGCACAGAGATCGACGTCGCCAAGCTGAGCTCCAAGGACATCAACCTCCAGATCCGCGAGCTGATGAGCCAGGGCTACGGCACCATCGTGATCAAGAACCCCGGCGCCAAGCATGCGCTCGGCGTCGGCATCCTCAATCGCCTGCAGCTCTACTTCGAGGGCAGCCTCGGCTATTTCGGCTGTGGCCTGATCGATGGGCCGAATGTCCGGATCAGCGGCCGGGTGGGCTGGTCCTTCGCCGAGAACATGCTGGCCGGGACGGTCATCATCGAAAAGAACGCCGGCTCGACCTTCGGTGCCGCGATCCGCGGCGGCGACCTGATCTGCAAGGGCGACGTCGGCGCGCGCGTCGGCATCGACCAGAAGGGTGGCACCATCATCGTCGGCGGCCGCGCCGGCGCGTTCTGCGGGTTCATGATGCAGCGCGGGCGAATGGTAATCCTGGGCGACGCCGGCAAGAACCTCGGCGACTCCATGTATGACGGCACCATCTATGTCGGCGGCAAAATTGCCGGGCTCGGTGTCGACGCGGTGCCGGGCGAGATGACCGAGCTCGACTGCCAGTGGCTGGAGCGCAAGCTGAAACAGTATGGGCTGGCGGCGCCGAACGGCGTCAAGAACATGCAAAAGGTCGTGTCGGGCAAACAGTTGTGGAACTACGACAACCTGGAGCCCGCCGAGAAGAAAATCGTGCTCTGAGGCGGGGAAGAGAGGAACAGGATCATGGCCAAGGAAAAGAAGGCCCCGGCGACGGCGCCCGCCACCAAGAAGGCGAAGCGGAACACCAGCCTGCTCGGCAAGAGCTTCATGTTCCCGCCGGGCGTCATCGACGATATTCACATCAAGTCCGAGCTCGGCCGCTACCGGATGCGCGGCTTTTCGCTGTTCAAGAAGATTCCGAGCTGGGACGACCTGACCTTCCTGCCGGGCACGCTGACGCGCTTCGTCATCGAGGGCTATCGCGAGAAGTGCCTGACCAAGACGGTGATCGGCCCGCGGGCGAAGCGTCCGTTGGTGCTGGACATCCCGATCTACATCACCGGCATGAGCTTCGGGGCGCTGTCCTACGAGGCCAAGATGGCGCTGGCGCGCGGCGCCACCATGGCCGGTACGGCGACCTGCTCGGGCGAGGGCGGCATGATCCCCGACGAGCGGCGCTATTCGTCCAAGTGGCTCTACCAGTGCATCCAGTCGCGCTACGGCTTCAATCCGCATCACCTGCGCCTCGCCGACGGCTGCGAGTTCTTCATCGGCCAGGGCTGCAAGGTCGGCCTCGGCGGCCATCTGATGGGCCAGAAGGTCACCGACCAGGTGGCGGAGATGCGCTCGTTGCCGGCCGGCATCGACCAGCGCTCGCCGGCGCGTCACCCCGACTGGCTCGGGCCCGACGATCTCGCGCTCAAGATCCAGGAGATCCGCGAGGCGACCAACTGGGAGATTCCGATCCAGCTCAAGCTCGGCGCGGCGCGCGTCTATGACGACGTGCGCATGGCGGCGAAGACCGACCCGGATTCGATCTACATCGACGGCATGGAGGGCGGCACCGGCGCCGGCCCCCATCTGGCGACCGAGGAGACCGGCGTGCCCGGCATCGCCGCGATCCGCCAGGCCCGCAAGGCGCTGGACGATGTCGGCAAGACCGGCGAGATCAGCCTGGTCTACGCTGGCGGCATCCGCAACGGCGGCGACGTGGCGAAGGCGCTGGCACTCGGCGCCGATGCGGTCGCCATAGGCCATTCAGCGATGATGGCGCTCAACTGCAACAAGGACATCCCCGAGGCCGATTACGAAAGGGAGATCGGGGTGGATGCCGGGCATTGCTACCACTGCCATACCGGGCGCTGCCCGGTCGGTGTGGCGACCCAGGATCCGGAGCTCCGGAAGCGGCTCGATCCGGATGCGGCGGCCGAACGCGTGTACAACTTCCTGCATTGCCTCGCCATCGAGTGCCAGATGATGGCGCGCGCCTGCGGCAAGACCAACGTCCACAGCCTCGAGCCGGAGGACCTCGCTGCGCTCACCATGGAGGCCTCGGCGCTCGCCATGGTGCCGCTCGCCGGCTCGCAGCACACGGTCGGCCGGCCCGACATGACGCGCTATTGAGCAGGAGGGAGAGATGAGCTCCAAGAAGGACACGACCAAGGACATCGACCACTTCCTCAAGACTTCCGGTCTCGACACGGCGCGTGAGAAGGAGATCGGCCAGCACATTGGGTACCGCTACGACGTCAACCTGGTGCCGGACTACACGCGGCTGACGCCGTTCCTGAAGAAGTACCTGGAGATCATGGGCTGGGACGATCTCAACTGGCTCGAGGACGTGCACATGGGCTACGAGGAAGGCCGGGCCGCGGTGTTCGATCGCAACATCAACGGCTGGGTCACGATCCCCGAGAGCATCAAGCTGCCGGACAACCAGCAGGATCGCGACATGATCGCCCGCGAAATGCTGATCAAGTTCCAGATGTCGCCGACCCACCCGATGGTCGATCTCAGGAAGGCCTACGCCAAGTTCTGAGCGGCGCGACCAAGGCAGACGACGATCATGGGGCGGCCCGTTCGGGCCGCCTTTTTTTTCTGCCCGCGACTACCAGAAGTGCTGGACGAAGCGCGCCGGGTCGACCAGGTGGACCAGATCGTTGCGCACCATGATCGCTTCTTCGGCCTGGAAGGCACGGCTCCAACCAACTTGGACCGGGCCGTACTGCACGTAGATCAGGGTGTAGCCGGTCTGTTGCAGCAGCCCGATCGGCAAGTAGTCGTCGGGCCCGCCGTCATACGGCACCAGATCGAAGATCACGTCGGGCCGCGCAAGATTGCAGCGCGTCCAGATCTGCGGGCGATCGCGAAACAGGTCCTGGTAGGTGATGACCAGCCCGAATCGGTCGGAGGGCAGGTCGAGCTCTTCGGCACAGTCGTTAAAGCGATCGGTAATGAGTCCGCGCCGGCCGACGATCTCGACCTCGCCGTAGCGCCGGCTGACCAAATGGAAGGCGATCATGCCGGTCTGCCCGGTCATGACCGTGATCCGACGATTCTCGGCCCGATGGAGATCGCCGACCACGCCGTCGAGCACGGTCGTCGGCCAGGCGTCCCGCAGATGGATCAGGTTGGCGGTCTCGAACCAGGACAGGCGGTGCGCGCCTGGCGGCAGATAGCGCTCCACATCCCGCGCGAACAGCCCGGTGATCGCCAAGGGTACGCCGGTCGAGAGTCGCAGCACGAAGGTCGCGGTGTCGAACATGACGAGCGCGAGGATCGCCGCCAGGGCGAAGGCCCTGGCGCGGCCGCCGCCGGGAAACATCAGATCGAGCCCGAGCAGCGCCGAGACCGCCAGCAGCGGGATGACCGGGACCAGGAACCGGGCGCCGCTCATCCAGTCGCCGCCGCTGAACAGGATGAAGGCGCATTGGGCCGCGGCAAATCCGCCGAGGAACAGCAGCGCGAAGGCGACCCGTTCGTCGGCGCGCCGCGCCAGCGCACGGACCAGGCCGGAAATGGTGAGGAACAGGATGACGACGAGAGTCATCGAGCGAATCTGGAGCAGGAGATAGCTGGCGCCGGCATCGAGCTCGTCGAGCAGGTCGCCGCCCACCTTTGCCTGCACGGGCTGCGGCACCGCGCTGCCGAAATAGAAGTATCGCCATCCCGCGAGCAGCGCGAACGCCAGGCACAGGCTCGCGATCATTGCGACCAGCCGGATGGCGACAGCCCGACGCCCGACGCGCAGCGCGCCGTAGAGCCACCCGAACGGCCAGAGGCAGATCAGCAGCCCGCCGAGAAAGGCGATGGCGACGAAGAAGCTCTCCGGCCGCACCGCGAACAGCGGCAAGGCGGCGAGCAGCAGGTGGCCCAGGCGTAGCGGCGACAGCCCCCGGTGCAGCCCGTCCAGGACCGCCAGCAGGAACCAGACGACGCAAGCGGCGGCGAGCGGCGCTTCCATGCCGCTGTAGGACCAAAATACAAGCTGGGGCGAGAGCGCCAGAATCAAGGCGACGCGCCAAGTGGCGGCCAGCCCCAGGCGCCGCGCCAGCAGGCATGCGAGGACCAGCGCCAGCGCACCGCTGGCCATCGACGTCAGGGCGCCGAGGCTCGCCAGGTCGGCCTGGAACAGCCGATGCAGGCCGGCGAGGATGACGACCAGGAGCAGGCTCGACGATTGCTCGATCCGCGCTCCGTTGTAGTTGACGATGTCGCCGAAGGTCGAGAGCGCGTAGGCCGCCCAATAGGTGATGTGGCTGTCGTCGTAGCCGGCGGAGGAGTAGAGCAGCAGGCCGTGCAGCAGGGCGATCGCGACGATGGCCGCGAGCGCCGCAGACCGGCGCCAGCCCTGGGCCGCGGACCCGGCCCGACGCAGGCCCGGCGCCGCCACGTGCTTTCCGAATACGCTCATGGCTGCAAGGAATCCCGCCGGCTGGCTGCGCTGCCTCGGAGTCCCGAGGCTAGGGACGCAGGGTGTACAAATCCCTAATGGCGCGGCGGCTTGCGGCCGGCGGCCGGGATCAGTCGGGGGGAAGCGGGGCGGCGGAGGCGTGCGGCCAGTCGGGCGTGAAGGACAGGACCCGGACCCCGGCCGGCAGGTTGGGGTTGTACATGGCGTTGTGCCAACTGGTCGCCTGATGGAAGCCATCATCCTGCGGCAGTTCGTCGACGGTGCAGGGAATCCGGTAGGACTGGCTGTACTGGGCGAACTCGAGCACGCAGCGGCCGGCCCGCAGCAAGCTCTCGGCCAGCGCCGAGTCGGAACCGAACAGCGCGGTCATCACGTCGCTGAATTCGCTCGGGTGCTGGAAATAGCTGGCGGCCGTGAGCTCCAGCACCTTGTCGTAGCGCTCCACAGGATCCTGGGTCTTGAGGTACTGGTGGCGGAACAGCTGGGCGCTGTTCCACGGCTCCTCGGGCATGATCAGGACGACGATGCCCGGGGAGATCTCTGCGCCGTCGGCAGACGACACGCGAGGGCGCATCCCGGAACTGGGGCGCCCGCCATGCTCGCGCACCGCAAGCTGGCGGATCCGGCATTGCCAGCCGAGAAATTCGTCGCGCAGTGCCTGGGCCGCCGGTTCGAGCAGAATCACCTTGTCGTCGTCAACGCTCATCGGGGCTCAACGCTTCCGCTGCGAGAAATGGTGCCATTCGGGCGAACCAATCCCGAAAGAATCGATCTTCTCGCTGACTATCGTGGCAATCGCACGCTTCAACTTTCCCAAAAACTAGCCTATCATTCAAAAACCGTTCCTGGGGGGAAATCTGGGGCGGCTCACCTTGCAAAGCAAGGGGGACAAGAAGAAACCATGGGAGTATTGGCGCATGCCGCGGAGTCCGCGGAGTGTTTCCCGTTGACAGCCCCCATAAGCGCGCCGAGCGGCAACCGTCTGCCGCCGCTCGACCGTTTGCCCTGGGCACTCCCGAGAATGCCAACCCGGCCTGGATCGTTGCGAAGGAGGCACGGCACGGTCGGCTCGCCCGCTTGACGATGAGCCGGCCTGCTGCGGCAAAAGGACCGCTGCCGAGGATCCACCCGGGCCCAATCAACGTAGGCACACGAGTCCTGGATACGAGGGGGACAGCATGGATACCGAAATTGGCGCGCTAACAGTCATCTTCACCGAGTTCTACTACTGGGTCACGGTCGTCTTCATGTTCCTGATCCATGTCGGCTTCTGCATGTACGAAGTCGGCGCGTCGCGACAGAAGAACCACATGCACACGCTGATGAAGAACACGATGGTGATCCCGCTGGTCACCGTGACCTTCTTCTTCTTCGGCTGGTGGATCTATTTCGCCTTCCCGAACGGGCCCTGGATCACGGGCGATCTGCTGTCCGCGCCGTGGGCTGAACCGAACAGCGAACTGATGGCAACCCATATGGGCGGGACGCCATCGTCTTCCGACTTCACCGGCGGGGACATGTTCTGGGCCCGCCTCAACGGCGTGTTCTGGGCCGCCTTCCTGTTGTTCTCCTGGACCGCCGCGTCGATCATTTCCGGCGCGGTGATCGAACGCATCCGTTCCGGTGCGTTCTGGCTGATCGCGGTGCTGGTGGGTTCGGTGACCTGGATCATCGATGCCGCCTGGGGCTGGCATCCAGACGGATGGATGGTGCAGATTCTCGGCTATCACGACGCCTATGCGTCGGGCGTCATCCACGCCATCGCCGGCGGTGCCGCTCTGGCGGTGCTCATCGTCCTGGGGCCGCGTATCGGCAAGTTCCGCGCCGACGGCACGCCGCGCAACATCGTGCCGCACAACCCCTGGCTGGTAACGATCGGCCTGTTCCTGATCTATACCGGTTTCTGGGGCTTCTATGTCGCCTGCAACGTTCCGATCTGGGATGTGCAGAGCGGCGACGGGGTGTTCTATTCGGCCACCAACATCTATCTTTCGCCGACGACGCTCTCCGCCATCACCTTCAACTTCCTGATGTCGCTGTCAGGCGGACTGATGGCCACCTACATCGTCTCGCGTGGCGATGCATTCTGGACCTACTCTGGCGGCCTGTGTGGCGTCATCGGCGCTTCGGCGGGCAACGACCTCTACCACCCGATCCAGGCGATGATCATCGGCGCCATCGTGCCGGTGATCTGCTACAAGCTGCACCACTGGGTCGAGCGGAAGTTCAAGGTCGACGATGCGGTCGGCGCCGTCGCCGTGCACGGCTATGGTGGGTTTCTCGGTGTCGTCATCGCCGGGTTCGTGTTGTGGGGCTTCCCGACTTCGCCCAATCCCGAGTACGCGCACATCACGCCGTGGGGCAATTTCGCCGGCGCAGTGATCATGTTCCTGGTCCTCGGCTTCATCCCGACCTTCATTCTGGCGTCGATCCTGAAGGCGGTCGGGCTGTTGCGCATTCCGCGTGAGATCGAACTGGTCGGACTCGACCTGTCCGAGTACGCGGCACGCTATATGGACGAAAGCGAAATCCAGAACGCCGAAATCGAGGAAGCTCGAGCGGCCGGCTGGTTGCGGAACTAGATACGAGGAGATCGAGACATGACACTCGAAGAAGTTGGCAACTGGAACGGCACGATCAGCGATCTCGGGCCGCTCTATCCCATGGTCGGCACGGAGACCATCCTGGTGATCATCGGGCTGGTGTTCTGGGTCGTCTGGCACATCTGGCAGTTCCGCATGGAGAATGCGAACTACCGGGACGACCTGGAGACGCTGAAGCAGGGCGACAACATGAACAAGGCGCTCAAGGGCGAGCGAGTGCTGCGTTCGATGTGACCTGATCGGGCCAGCCAGGAAGCGGCCCGGGAACGGGCGCCGGGGGTCTCCGGCGCCCGTTTCCTTTGGCGGGTTCGGCGGGTGGGAAGCGCGCGATGCACCAGGCCCTTGGCCCGGGTTCCTGGGAGAGAGGCGCCGGCGATAGGCATGAAAGTGGTTCAGGATCTGACCGGATTGGTCGAAAATCGGTCCTCGACCGCAGGAATAAATCTTGCCTCCGATGCAACAGGACGATAGCCTCTGCAACACACGGGGGAACGGCGAATTCGCCCGGACTCCGCCAGAAACCCGCCACGGTCGCAGCCGCTATAGCCGATGTCGTCCGCCGTCATGGAAGCGGCCCCCGCGGGGGGTAGAAATGGGCTGGCCGGTGGCCGGGAGCGGCCCGCCATCCGGCGCGTGCAGTGGCCCCACGGGCCGACCGGACCGGCCCACCAACAGAGAGCGCGATGCCCCTCGGTCTGCTGAAATACGGCTTCGGACGCAGCTACCCGGCGAAGCGCCATTTCCCGGCGGCGCGCGATCTGCGCCCGAGCTACGACGTGGTGATCATCGGCGGCGGCGGGCACGGCCTGGCCACCGCCTACTACCTGGCGGCCCATCACGGCATCACCAACGTGGCGGTGATCGAGAAAGGCTATCTGGCGGGCGGCAACACGGCGCGCAACACCGCGATCATCCGCTCCAACTACCTGACGCCCGAAGGTGTGCGATTCTACGAAGAATCGATGACCCTGTATCGCGGACTGTCCGAGGAGCTGGACTACAACATCCTCTATTCCGAGCGTGGCCATTTCACCCTGGCCCACACCGACGCCGCCATGCGGACCAGCCGCTGGCGAGCCGAGGTGAACAAGCATCTCGGCGTCGACTCGGAACTGATCTACCCGGACGACATCCGCAAGCTCTGCCCGACCATGAACCTGTCGGACGAGGTGCGCTATCCGATCCTCGGCGCGCTCTATCACCCGCCGGGCTCGATCGCGCGCCATGACGCGGTCGCCTGGGGCTATGCGAAGCGGGCCGCCGAGATGGGCGTCGAAATCCACCCGCAGACCGAAGTAACCGGCATCCGCAGCGAGAACGGCAGGGTGACGGCGGTGGAAACCAGCCGCGGCACGGTTCGCGCCGGCACGGTGCTGCAGGCGGTCGCCGGCTCCAGCTCGCGGGTTGCGGCCCTGGCCGGGTTCCGCCTGCCGATCCGCACCATTCCGCTGCAAGCGTGCGTCTCGGTGCCGCTGAAGCCGTTCCTCGACCAGATCGTGGTCTCCGGGTCCCTCCACATCTACATCTCGCAATCGTCGCGCGGCGAACTGGTGATGGGCGGCTCGACCGATCCCTACGGCGTCTATTCGACGCGCTCGACCCTCGACTTCAAGGAGGGGCTGATCGGCCACATGCTGGAGCTGTTCCCATTCCTGGGCGAGGTGCGGCTGATGCGGCAGTGGGCCGGCATGACCGACATGACCCCGGATTTCAGCCCGGTCATGGGGGAGACGCCGCTGCAGGGCTATTACATCGATTCCGGATGGGGCACCTGGGGCTTCAAGGCGACGCCGGTCTGCGGCCGGCGGAATGCCGAGATGATCGCCACCGGGCGGGTGCCCGAGCTGCTGCTGCCCTTCCGTCTCGAGCGCTTCTACGAGTTCGACCAGGTCGGCGAAAAGGGCGCCGCCTCGGTCGGGCACTGAGGATCGGTATGCGATGAAGATCATGAACTGCCCGCTCAACGGGCCGCGCAACATCTCGGAGTTCGTCTGGGGCGGCGAGGTCAGGGCGATGCCCGACCCCAATGCCTGTTCCGATCGCGAGTGGGCCGACTACGTGTTCATCGAGAACAACACCGCCGGCGTCATCCGCGAATGGTGGTGCCACGTGCCGACCTCGTTCTGGTTCATCGCCGAGCGCAACACCGTGAGCGACGAGATCATCCGCACCTATCCCGCCGGCGAGGCGTTCACGTCCCGGGTCGAGTTCGCGCCCAAGGCGCCGGGCGACGGAGGCGCGCGATGACCGGCATGAACCGCCTGGCGGCGCCGGCCGGCAGCCTGATCGACCGCAGCCGCCGGATCGCCTTCACCTTCGAGGGGCGCAGCTTCGAGGGGCACGCCGGAGACACCATCGCCAGCGCCCTGGCGGCGAACGGCGAATGGCTGCTGTCGCGCTCGTTCAAGTATCACCGCCCGCGCGGCATTCTCACCATGGCCGGCCAGGACGCCAACACGCTGGTGCAGGTGGCCGACGAGCCCAACGTGCTGGCCGACCGTCGCAGGATCGAAGACGACCTCGCCGTCACCGGGCAAAACTACAAGGGCAGCCTGGAGCACGACCGCGATTCCTGGCTCGAGATGCTGGGCCGCTTCATGCCGGTCGGCTTCTACTACAAGGCGTTCTACAAGCACGGCTCGTGGAAGTTCTGGGAGCGGATCTTTCGCGACCGCACCGGCCTCGGCATAGTCGATCCGACCGCCCATCACGGCTACTACGACAAGGAATACCTGTTTGCCGACGTGGCGGTGATCGGCGGCGGCCCGGCCGGCCTGGCCGCGGCGCTCGAGGCCGCCAGGGCCGGCGGCGAGGTGATCCTGGTCGACGACTGGCCGACGCCGGGCGGCGCGCTGTCCTATGCCCGGTTCGACGGCGAGGGCCGCAGGGCCGCGGCGCTGCGCGCCGATCTCGCCCGCCAGGTCGCGGCGGCGTCGAACATCCGCGTGCTCGACGAGGCGGTCTGCACCGGCTGGTTCGCCGACAACTGGCTGCCGATCATCCGCGGCAACCGCTTCTACAAGCTGCGGGCGACCGCGGTGGTGATCGCGACCGGTTCGCTGGAGCAGCCGGCGGTGTTCCGCAACAACGATCTGCCGGGCGTGATGATGGGCTCGGCGGCACAGCGGCTGATCCGTCTGTACGGCGTGCGGCCCGGGCGCAAGGCGGTGGTGCTGACCGCCAACGCCGACGGCTACGGCGTGGCGCTCGACCTGGCGGAATCCGGGGTCCAAGTGCAGGCGATCGTCGACCTGCGGCCACAAACCGGCTTTACCGACATGGAGGAAACCGCGCAGAAGCGCGGCATTCCGATCATGCCCGGCCACACCGTGAGCGAAGCGGTGCCCGGGCTCGGCAAGCGCCACATCACCGCGGCGCTGGTCGCGAAGGTCACTGGCGAAGGCACCTGCGCGCCCGCCGCTGCCTCGATCGACTGCGATCTCATCTGCATGTCGACCGGCTACAGCCCGGCCGGCCAGCTGCTCCACCACGCCGGTACCAAATTCGCCTATGACCGCGCGGCCCACATGTACGCGCCTTCGGTGGTGCCGGACGGCGTGTACGCCGCCGGCTCGGTCAACGGCAGCTTCGACATCGACGCGGTGCTGGCCGACGGGCGGCGCGCCGGCTGGCAGGCGGCCGGACATGCCGGGCTCGGCACCGGCGCCGAGCCGGCGCAGCCCGGCGAGCGCGGCGCCGCCCGCCAGACCCATCCCTGGCCGATCTTCGCCAGCAAGAAGGGCAAGGATTTCGTCGACTACGACGAGGACCTGCAGGTCAAGGACCTGGTGAACGGCATCGCCGACGGCTACGACGACATCGAGCTCCTGAAGCGCTACTCGACGGTCGGCATGGGGCCGTCCCAGGGCCGCCATTCCGCGGTCGCCGCGGTGCGCGTGCTGGCACGCGAGACCGGCACCGATCTCGCGCAGCTCTCGGTGACGACCCAGCGGCCGCCCTACGTGCCGGAGAAGTTCGCCCTGCTGGCTGGCCGCGGCTTCGAGCAGGAACGCCATACCGCGATGCATCACCGGCACCTGGAAATGGGCGCGCGGATGATGCTGGCCGGGTTGTGGTATCGCCCGGCCTTCTACGGCAAGGCGGAGGAGCGCGACGCCAGGATCCGCGAGGAGGTCGTCAATGTCCGCGGCAATGTCGGCCTGATCGACGTCTCGACCCTGGGCGGGCTCGACATCCGCGGGCCCGATGCGGCCGAGTTCCTCAATCGCCTCTACACCTTCAGCTACACCAAGCAGCCGGTCGGACGCTCGCGCTACGTGCTGATGACCGATCAGGCCGGCGCCATCGTCGATGACGGCGTCGCCTGCCGATTCCGCGACGAGCATTTCTACGTGACCGCGACGACCAGCGGCGTCGACGCGGTCTATCGCATGATGCTGTTCTGGAACGCCCAGTGGCGGCTCGACGTCGACGTCGCCAACGTCACCGCCGCCTATGCCGGGGTCAACATCGCCGGGCCCAACTCGCGCGCGGTGCTGCAGAAGTTGTGCTCCGACGTCGACCTGTCGGCCGAGGCGTTTCCGTACATGGGGGTGCGCATGGGCACGGTCGCCGGCATCCCGGCGCGGCTGCTCAGGGTCGGATTCGTCGGCGAGCTCGGCTACGAGATCCATGTGCCGGCGAGCCTCGGCGAGGCCCTGTGGGACGCGCTGATGGAGGCCGGCAAGCCGGAAGGCATCCGTCCCTTCGGGGTCGAGGCCCAGCGCGTGCTGCGGCTCGAAAAGGGCCACATCATCATCGGCCAGGACACCGACGGGCTGACCCATCCCTACGAGGCCGACATGGCCTGGGCCATCGGCAAGACCAAGCCGTACTTTACCGGCGGCCGCTCGATCGCCATCCAGAATGCCCGCGGCCTGTCGCGCAAGCTGGTCGGCTTCACCGTCGACGACGCCAATGCGCCGCTGCCGGAAGAATGCCGCCTGACCGTGCGCGGCGCCGAGATCGTCGGCCGGGTCACCTCGGCGGTGCGCTCTCCCGCGCTCGACGGCAGGACCATCGGGCTGGCCTACGTCGCCGCCGACCAGGCGGCGCCCGGCAGCAGCTTCGACATCAAGATCGCCGGCGGCCGGCTGATCCAGGGCCGGGTCGTTCCGATCCCGTTCTACGATCCCGAGAACAAGCGGCAGGAGATGTGATCGTGGCGGCCGATACCGGCGTGGCGCCGACCGCTCATCCGCGGCGCAGCTTTCTTTATCGAACCCTGCAGGGCCTCGGCGCCCGCTTCGCCGAGGTGAACGGCGCCGCCGTCGCCGGCGATTTCGGCGACCCGGCGGCGGAGCTGGAGCGCGGCCGTCGCATGGGGCTGGCCGATCTGTCGCCGCTGCCGCGCACCGGGTTCAAGGGCACCGGCACGGTCGAGTGGCTGACCGGGCAGGGCCTCCAGGTCGGTCCCGACAGCAACCGGGCCTATGTCCAGGCCGGCGGCGAGCTGGCGCTGCGGCTGGCCCCGACCGAGGTGCTGCTGGTCGACAGTCTGGCCGCCAGCGGCGCCCTGGCAGCTCGGCTCAACGCCGCTTGGAGCTGGGGCGAAGAGCGACCGCGCCGGCTGATCGGCTATCCGATGCCGCGCTCGGAGAGCCATTTCTGGCTGGCGGTCACCGGCGCGAGCGCGCCGGCGATGTTTGCCAAGATCTGCGGCGTCGATCTGAGGCCGCACAAGGCGGCGCCGGGGGCTGTCGCCCAGACCTCGGTGGCCAAGATGAGCGCGATCATCGTCCGCCACGATCTCGGCGGGGTCCCGGGATTCTACCTCTTGGCCGACAGCGCCTCGGCAGAGTACATGTGGACCTGCGTCGTCGACGCAATGGATGAGTTCGGCGGCGGGCCCATCGGCTTGGCGACCCTGCGGAACCTGGCCGGGGCATAATGCCCCTTCCGAAGCGTCGACAGCCTCCGGCGTCGGGCCGGCGTCGGGGGCAGGCGGGGAGGGAGGCGCATGGTGACCAAGGATTCGCAGCGGCAGAAGCCGGCACAGGACTTCAGTCAGGATCCGCACGCCCTCGGCGGCGGCCGCGACAGCAGCCTCGAGCTGTCGATCGGGCGCGAGGTCCGCAACTTCCGCAAGAAGATCAACATGACCGTGGCCGAGCTGGCCAATCTGGCCGGGCTGTCCGCAGGCATGCTGTCGAAGATCGAGAACGGCATGACCTCGCCGTCGCTGGCGACGCTGCAGGCCTTGTCCCGGGCGCTGCACGTTCCGGTCACCGCCTTCTTCCGCAAGTTCGAGGAGGAGCGCGACGCCACCTTCGTGAAGGCCGGGCACGGCCTGACCATCGAGCGTCGCGGCACCCGGGCCGGGCATCAGTACCAGCTGCTCGGCCACACCATGCGCAAGAACATCGCGGTCGAGCCCTACATGATCACGCTAACCGCAGACTCCGACGTCTTCCCGCTGTTCCAGCATGCCGGAATCGAGTTCCTGTACATGCTGGAGGGGGAGGTCGGCTATCGCCACGGCAACAAGACCTACACCCTGACACCGGGAGACTCGCTCTACTTCGACGCCGACGTGCCGCATGGGCCGGACGAGCTTCGGAAGCTGCCGATCCGCTTCCTGTCGATCATCACCTACGCGCGCGAGACGGACGATTGATCCCGGAGCGGCCCCTGCCATTCCTCAGAGGAAAAAACATTTCCCCTCAAGTTCGTGCGCCGTGGTACTCATGGGGCTCGATCCTGCCCCTAGTCTGGGTTCCGCGTGATCTGAGGGAAACTGTGTAATGTGTGGAATCGTTGGGCTTTTTCTAAAGAATCCTGAATTGCATTCCGCGCTCGGCGGGCACCTCTCGACCATGCTGATCGGCATGACCGAGCGTGGTCCCGACAGCGCCGGGTTCGCCGTCTATCATCGGCCGGTCGAGCCCGGCCGATCAAAGCTCACCCTGTTCCACCCCGATCCGGCCTATCACTGGCGCCAACTCGGCGGCGAGCTGGGCGAGGCGCTCGACGTCGAGGTCGACGTCGAGCACAAGGGCAACCATGCCGTGGTGACCGTCGGCGCATCCGAGGACAAGGCGCGGGCCTGGCTCCACGACCATCTGCCGGCGGTCCGGGTCATGGGCTATGGCCAGCTCATGGAGGTCTATAAGGACATGGGGCTGCCCAAGGACGTTGCCGTGCGCTACGGCCTCGCCGAGATGGAAGGCAGCCATGCCATCGGCCACACCCGCATGGCGACCGAGAGCGCGGTCACGACCGAGCATTCGCATCCCTTCACCGCGGCAGCCGACATGTGCCTGGTCCATAACGGCTCGCTCAGCAACCACAACAACCTGCGCAAATGGCTGCGCAAGCGCGGCCTCGAGTTCGAGACCGACAACGACAGCGAAGTGGCGGCGCGCTACTTCGCTTATCGCCTGAGCGAGGGTGCCAGCCTCGACGAGGCACTCGAAGCCGGGCTCAAGGACCTCGACGGCTTCTACACCTTCACCATGGGCACCAAGACCGGTTTCGCGGTGCTGCGCGACGAGATCGCCTGCAAGCCGGCGGTCCTGGCGGAGACCGACGACTGGGTGGCCATGGCGTCGGAGTTCCGCAGCCTGGCCAGCCTGCCGGGCGTCGAGCGCGCCGCGATCTGGGAGCCCAAGCCGGCGGTCGTCTATACCTGGAGCCTGCAGTGACGCGCAACGCCGCCGACATCAGGGAAGTCGACCTGGCGGAGACTCCCGTGCGCGAGCTCAACAGCGCGCTGCATGCCCTGGGCGTCGCATCCAACGAAACCCATTGGCGGGTGCTGAACCCCAAGGGAGAGCACGCCATCGCCGTCGGACTCGCCGCCCCGATCGAGGTCGAGATCGAAGGCCATGTCGGCTACTACTGCGCCGGCATGAACAAGGAGGCGAAGGTCGTCGTGCACGGTCACTGCGGTGTCGGCATCGCCGAAAACATCATGTCCGGGGAGGTGCGGGTGAAGGGCAATGCGTCCCAGGCCGCCGCCGCCTCCGGCCATGGCGGCCTGGTCGTCGTCGAGGGCGATGCCAGCTCGCGCTGCGGCATCTCGATGAAGGGTGTCGACATCGTGGTCGGCGGCTCGGTCGGCCATATGAGCGCATTCATGGCCCAGAGCGGCAGCATGGTGGTGTGCGGCGACGCCGGGTCGAGTCTCGGCGATTCGATCTACGAGGCGCGGATCTATGTCCAGGGCAAGGTGGAGAGTCTCGGTTCCGACTGCGTCGAGAAGAAGATGACGCCGCATCACCTGGCCAAGCTCGGGCGGCTGCTGGCCCGCGCCGGCATCGCGGCCGATCCGGGTCGCTTCCGGCGCTACGGTTCGGCCCGCCGGCTGTACAGCTTCCATGTCGACCACGCGGAGCAATACTGATGACAGCCGACGCCCGCTCCCCGGCCACGCCCGGCGAGGCGCCACTGGGCGCCCGTGAATCCGCGACCTTCGACCGGGCGACGATCTCCTACATCCAGCGCGCGGCGACGACCGGCATCTATGACATCCGCGGCGGCGGCGCCAAGCGCCGGGTGCCGCATTTCGATGATCTGCTGCTGCTCGGCGCCAGCGTGTCGCGCTATCCGCTCGAAGGCTATCGGGAACGCTGCGACACCAACGTCGTGCTCGGCACCCGCTTCGCGAAGGTTCCGATCGAGATCAAGACTCCCGTGACCATTGCCGGCATGTCGTTCGGCGCGCTGTCGGTCAATGCCAAGGAGGCGCTGGGTCGTGCCGCGACGGCAGTCGGCACCAGCACGACCACCGGCGATGGCGGCATGACGGCCGAGGAACGCAAGTCGTCGAAGACCCTGGTCTATCAGGTGCTGCCCTCGCGCTACGGACTCAATCCCGACGATCTGCGCCGCGCCGACGCGATCGAGGTGGTGATCGGGCAGGGCGCGAAGCCCGGCGGCGGCGGCATGCTGCTCGGCCAGAAGATCAGCGACCGGGTTGCCGAAATGCGCAACCTGCCGAAGGGCATCGACCAGCGCAGCGCGTGCCGCCATCCGGACTGGACCGGACCGGACGATCTCGCCATCAAGATCCGGGAGCTCCGCGAGATCACCGATTGGAAGAAGCCGATCTATGTGAAGGTCGGCGCGACCCGGACGCGCTATGACGTCGCGCTGGCCGTGAAGGCCGGTGCCGACGTGGTGGTGGTCGACGGCATGCAGGGCGGCACCGCGGCGACCCAGGACGTGTTCATCGAGCATGTCGGCATTCCGACCCTTGCCGCCGTGCGCCTCGCCGTGGAATCGCTTCAGGAACTCGACATGCACCGCAAAGTGCAGCTCATCGTTTCCGGCGGGATCCGCAGCGGGGCCGACGTCGCCAAGGCGCTCGCCATGGGGGCCGACGCGGTGGCGATCGGCACCGCGGCGATGATCGCGCTGGGCGACAACAGCCCGCATCTGGCGGACGAGTATCGCAAGCTCGGCAGCGCGCCAGGCTATTACGACGACTGGCAGGACGGCCGCGACCCGGCCGGCATCTCGACCCAGGACCCGGAGCTGGTAAAGCGGCTCGACCCGGAGCTGGGCGGCCGGCGGCTGGCCAACTATCTGCGGGTGTTGACCCTGGAAACCCAGACGCTGGCGCGGGCCTGCGGCAAGACCCACGTGCACAATCTGGAGCCCGACGATCTGGTCGCCCTCACCATCGAGGCGGCGGCGATGGCGGGCGTGCCGCTGGCCGGAACCAGCTGGATTCCTGGACGCAACTAGCCCGGAACTGCCCGGGAAACGCCGGGCGACAACTTGACGCAACGGGCGGCGATGGCCGACCCGTTGCCAGTACGACAGGGGGACTACATGACGACCGATCTCGCGAAAGTCGCGAAAGAAAAGAAAATCAGATACTTCCTGATCAGCTTCGTCGATCTTTTCGGCGCGCTGCGGGCCAAGCTGGTGCCGGCCCAGGCGATCGGCCAGATGCAGCGGGACGGCGCCGGATTCGCCGGCTTCGCGACCTGGCTCGACATGACCCCGGCGGACGGCGACCTGTTCGGGCGCCCCGATCCGGAAAGCCTCATCCAGCTGCCGTGGAAGCCCGAGGTCGGCTGGCTCGCCGCCGATCTCTGGATGGACGGCAAGGAGGTCGACCACGCCCCGCGCGTCCTGCTGAAGCGGCAGATCGCGGCCGGCGACAAGCTCGGCTATCGGATGAAGACCGGCGTCGAGTGCGAGTTCCACCTGCTGACGCCGGACGGCAAGGCGCTGTCCGACCCGCTCGATACCCAGGAAAAGCCCTGCTACGACCAGACCGCTCTGATGCGGCGCTACGACGTGATCAGCCAGATCTGCGATTCGATGCTGCAGCTCGGCTGGGGGCCGTACCAGAACGACCACGAGGACGCCAACGGCCAGTTCGAGATGAACTGGGATTATGACGACTGCCTGAAGACCGCCGACCGCCACGTGTTCTTCAAGTACATGGTGAAGACCATCGCCGAGGCGCAGGGTCTCCGGGCGACCTTCATGCCGAAGCCGTTCATGAACCTGACCGGCAATGGCTGCCATGCCCATGTCTCGGTCTGGGACAGCACCGGCAAGAAGAACCTGTTCCACGACCAGAAGGGCGAGCTGGGCCTGTCGAAGCTCGCCTACAACTTCCTCGGCGGCATCATGCATTCCGCCGAGACGCTGTGCTCGATCTACAATCCGACGGTGAACAGCTACAAGCGGATCAACGCGCCGCGCACCACGTCTGGCGCGACCTGGTCGCCCAACACCATCACTTATACCGGCAACAACCGCACCCACATGATCCGCATTCCCGACTCCGGGCGGTTCGAGCTGCGGCTGATGGACGGCGCGGCCAATCCCTATCTCATGCAGGCGGCGACCCTGGCGGTCGGGCTCGACGGCGTCGCCAACAAGCGCGATCCCGGCAAGCGCCTCGACATCAACATGTACACCGACGGGCAGGGCTTGAAGAACGTCAAGAGGCTGCCGACCAACCTGCTGGACGCGATCCGCCTGACCGACAAGGGCAAAGTCTTGCGCGAGACCCTGGGAGACGGCTTCGTCGACAGCTACGTGAAGTTGAAGATGAACGATTGGAACAGCTATTGCCGGCACCTGACGGCCTGGGAAACGGCGAGCACGCTGGATTGCTAGAGGGTGATCCGGGACGGTTTCGGCTGGCTGGCCCGACCTCGGTGCCTGGAGCCCGGGGTGCCGGGATGGGACACCCAGGATCGCGGCGCGCGCCGGGGCGGGTCGTAGGCAAGGCCGATATCCGTCGCCCTGAGACAGGACGCGGCGGCATGGCCCAACTAGGGTCGCGCCATCCCGGCCTGGGGGCTTCCGAACGGCACCGGCGGACGGCGCGGGTCGAAGCCGCGCAGCGCCGCCGGCATAGTTGAGCAGAGGGAACGACCGACGATGGCGAAGAAGGTAGGCAGCGACATCGAAATCGCCCGGGCGGCGAAGATGAACCCGATCGAAGAGGTGGCGGCCAAGGTCGGCATCGCCGAGAAGCACCTCTATCGCTATGGCCCGAGCAAGGCGAAGATCTCGTTCGAGTTCATCGACAGCCTGAAATCGCGCCCCGATGGCAAGCTGATCCTGGTGACCGCGATCACCCCGACCCCGGCGGGCGAGGGCAAGACCACCACCACGGTCGGTCTCGGCGACGGGCTGAACCGTATCGGCAAGAAGACGATCATCTGCCTGCGCGAGCCCAGCCTCGGCCCCTGCTTCGGCGTCAAGGGCGGCGCGGCCGGCGGCGGCTATGCCCAGGTGGTGCCGATGGAGGACATCAACCTCCACTTCACCGGAGACTTCCACGCCATCGGCACGGCGCACAACCTGCTCTCGGCCCTGATCGACAACCACATCTACTGGGGCAAC
>CAYJQC010000037.1:0-39742 GCA_964372215.1 uncultured Rhodospirillaceae bacterium | reverse complement strand
CATCGAGCGCGAGCGCGGCATCACCATCAAGGCGCAGACCGTGCGCCTGACCTACAAGGCCCAGGACGGCGAGACCTACACGCTGAACCTGATCGATACGCCGGGTCACGTGGATTTCAGCTACGAGGTCAGCCGCAGCCTCGCCGCCTGCGAGGGCTCGCTGCTGGTGGTCGACGCCAGCCAGGGGGTCGAGGCCCAGACCCTCGCCAACGTCTACCAGGCGATCGACAACAACCACGAGATCGTGCCGGTCCTCAACAAGATCGACCTGCCGGCGGCCGAGCCCGACAAGGTGAAGCAGCAGATCGAGGACGTGATCGGACTCGACGCCTCGAACGCGGTCGAGATTTCGGCCAAGACCGGCCTCAACATCGAGGGCGTGCTCGAGGCCCTGGTGACCCGCCTGCCGGCGCCGCAGGGCGACCCGGACGCGCCCTTGAAGGCGCTGCTGATCGACTCCTGGTACGACGCCTATCTCGGCGTCATCGTGCTGTTCCGCATCAAGGACGGGCACATCAAGCCCGGCATGAAGATCCGCATGATGTCGAGCGGCGCCGCCTATCTGGTGGAGAACGTCGGCATCTTCACGCCCAAGCCGGTTAAGTTCGCCGAGCTCGGCCCCGGTGAGATCGGCTATTTCACCGGCGCCATCAAGGAAGTCGCCTCGACCCGCATCGGCGACACCATCACCGAGGAGCGCCGGCCGACGCCCGAGGCGCTGCCCGGCTTCAATCCGAGCGTGCCGGTGGTGTTCTGCGGCCTGTTTCCGATCGACGCCGCCGACTACGAAAGCTTGCGCGACAGCCTCGCCAAGCTGCGGCTCAACGACGCCAGCTTCCAGTACGAGCCGGAGACCTCGGCGGCGCTCGGCTTCGGCTTCCGCTGCGGCTTCCTCGGCCTCCTGCATCTCGAGATCGTGCAGGAGCGGCTGG
The DNA here is from genome assembly GCA_964372215.1 of uncultured Rhodospirillaceae bacterium. GTDB lineage: Bacteria > Pseudomonadota > Alphaproteobacteria > Dongiales > Dongiaceae > DAIMFL01. Next base: position 38,810 of record CAYJQC010000037.1, on the reverse strand, counting down.
AGCGCCACTTCAACCTCGACCTCATCACCACCGCGCCGTCGGTCGTGTACCGCATCCATCTCACCAGCGGCCAGGTGATCGAGCTGCACAACCCGGCGGACATGCCGGACCCCATGAGAATCGACCATATCGAGGAGCCCTGGATCCACGCGACCATCTTCGTCCCCGACGAATATCTGGGCGCGATCCTGAAGCTGTGCGAGGACCGGCGCGGCGTGCAGAAGGAGCTGACCTATGCCGGCGCCCGCGCCATGATCGTCTATCGCCTGCCGCTCAACGAGGTGGTGTTCGATTTCTACGACCGGCTGAAATCGGTGAGCCGCGGCTATGCCAGCTTCGACTATCACATCGACGGCTACCAGGAGGGCGAGCTGGTGAAGCTCTCCATCCTGGTGAACGCCGAGCCGGTCGACGCCTTGTCCTGCATCGTCCATCGCGCCCAGGCCGAGATACGCGGCCGCGCGCTGTGCGCCCGGTTGAAGGACCTCATTCCGAAGCAGCTCTTCAAGATCGCCATCCAGGCCGCGATCGGCGGCAAGGTGATCGCGCGCGAGACGGTCAGCGCCATGCGCAAGGACGTCACCGCCAAATGCTATGGCGGCGACATCAGCCGCAAGCGCAAGCTGCTCGACAAGCAGAAGGCCGGCAAGAAGCGCATGCGGCAATACGGCAACGTGGAGATTCCGCAGTCGGCCTTCCTGGCCGCGCTCAGGATGGGCGACGGCGACTGAGCGGCGCCGGCGCGGCGCCGCGCCGCTTCAGAAATCGAGATCGGCGTAGTGCGCCGGCGGCGGCACGCCGGGCAGGTGGTCGCCGAGCAGCGGGCGGAAGCTCGGCCGCGATTTCACCCGCGCGTACCAGTCCTTGGCCTCGGGATGATCGCTCCAGGGCACGTCGCCCAGGAAGTCGACGGCGGAAAGCTGCGCCGCCGCGGCGGCGTCGGCGAGGCTGAAGCCTTCGCCGGCGAGCCAGCGCCGGCGGTCGCTGAGCCAGCCGATATAGTCGAGATGCACGTGGATGTTGGCCTTGCCGGCGCGGATCGCCGCCGAGTCCGGTCCGCCGCGCCCGGCCAGCCGCTTGCCGATCTTCTCGTCCACCAGGTTGCGGGTGACCTCGCGGTGGAACTTGCCGTCGAACCAGCCGACCAGGCGGCGGATCTCGGCCCGGTTCACCGGATCGGCGCCCAGCAGCGGCTGCTCGGGATAGCGCTCCTCCAGCAGTTCGCAGATCGCGGTCGGGTCGGCGAAGGCGGCGCCGTCGGGCTCCACCAGCACCGGGACCTCGCCGGCGGGGTTGAGCGCCAGGAACGCCTCGCGGCGCTCCCACGGCCGCTCGAGCTCGAGCGCGAAGGCGAGCTGCTTCTCGTCGAGGGCGATGCGGACCTTGCGGGAGTACGGGTCGAGCGGGAAATGGTAGAGCAGGCGCATGGCGCCGGAGTGTAGCCGAAGCCCCGGCGCGGGGCACGATATCGGTGAGGCGCATCTTCTTGCGGGCGCGCCGGTCGCTTGACAGCACGGGGGCGTTCGCCTTCGATGGCGCCCGCCATGACCCCGCAGATCGCCATCCTGATCGCATCCTGCGCCCGCGGCGACCGCGCGGCGCTGGCGGAGCTCTATCGGCTGTCGTCGCCGCAACTATTTGGCCTCGCCCTGCGTATGGTGAGACAGCGCCACCTGGCGGAAGAGGTATTGCAGGAGGCGTTCCTGGCGGTCTGGCGGCACGCCGGCGGCTTCGACCCGGCGCGCGGCGCGGGCTTCGCCTGGCTGGCGGCGATCGTGCGCAACCAGGCGATCGACCTCATGCGCCGGCGCGGTCGCGAGACACCGCTCGATCCGGAGGCGGCGGCGGCGCTGCCCGACCCGGCCGCGGGTCCGCTCGAGCTGGCGGCCGGCAGCGAGGCGGCGCGGGCCCTTGCGGCCTGCCTGGACGAGCTGGAGGACGGTCCGCGCCGAAGCATCCTGCTCGCCTATTATGACGGGCTCACCTACGAGCAGGCGGCGGCCCGGCTCGCCACCCCGGTGGGCACGGTGAAGAGCTGGATCCGGCGCAGCCTGCTGCGTCTCAAGGGCTGTCTCGAGCGATGAACTACGGCGACCCCACCCTGCGCGACACCCTGGCGGCCGAGTACGCCCTCGGCACGCTGCGCGGTCGCGCGCGCCGGCGGTTCGAGCGGCTGATGCACGACGATCCGGTGCTGCGCAAGCTGGCGGCGGCGTGGGAGGCCCGGCTCAACCCGCTGGCGGAATCGGTCGAGGGCGCCGCGCCGGCCCCGCAAGTCTGGGCCCGGATCGAGGCCCGGCTGGGGCCGGCCCCGGATGCGCGGGCGGCGTTCGCGGCCGCGCCGGGCCGCTCGCTGCTGGCGCGGCTGTTCGGCCGGCCGCTGACTCCGGTGCCCAGCATGGCGACCGCGGGGATGTGGTACTGCGTCAGGTTCTGGCGGACGATCGGCCTCGGCGCCAGCGCGCTTGCCGTCGCGCTGGCGCTCTATCTGGGGTTCGGCCAGCCGGTCGTGGCCCCGGCGCCCACCCATGTCGCCGTGCTGGCCGCCGCCGATGGCGCGGCTGCGCTGGTGGCGCGGTTCGACGCCGGGTCGGGCCGCCTGGCGCTCACCCCGGTGGCGCTGCCGCCGGTCGGGTCGAGCCATGCGCTGGAGCTGTGGCTGCTGCCGCCGGCCGGCGGCGCGCCGCGCTCGCTCGGCCTGCTCCCCGGGGCCGCCGCGCCGGCCGCCTACTCGTACGACCTGCCGGCGGCAGAGATCGGCGACCTCGCCGGCGGCGCGCTCGCGGTGAGCCTGGAGCCGGCCGGCGGCTCGCCCACCGGCCAGCCCACCGGCCCGGTGCTGTACCAGGGCGCGGTCGTCCCCGCCTCCTGAACACCGGCCCCCGGCGCACCGCGCCGGCACAGCGGGCTCCCGGAGAAAATCTTTCGCCATCTGCATCCGCGCGCCGTGCCGGCCGGTATAGGCGGCACAGGACGACGTCGTCCCCTTCAGCTCCTTTCGGGCTGCGCGGCGTCCTGGGCCCGGGGGGGGGGGGGGGGGGCCGGGGGGGGCCCCCCCCCCCCCGGGGCCGAGGCCCTCAACAGGAGATGGAGAACCATGATCCGTTCCAACCTCGCCATTCCCGGCGGCCTGCTGCCGTCTCGCCGCACCCTGCTGGTGCGCAGCGGCCAGGCGGCGCTGTCGGCGACCGCCGTCGCCCTGCTCGCCGGCTGTGGCACCGTGGCCGGCACCACGCCGGCCAGCGCCGACAGCATGGCCAACGACGCCGACATCCTGAACACCGCCCTCGGCCTGGAATACGAAGGCATCGCCGCCTATCAGGTCGGCGCCGAAAGCGGGCTCTTGTCGAAGCCGGTGCTCGACTTGGCGGTGACCTTCCAGGGTCACCACAAGGAGCACGCCGACATGCTGGCGGCGACGGTGGCGAAGCTGGGCGGCACGCCGGTCGAGGCCAAGAAGGCCATGGAATACGGCTTTCCCGTCGACCAGCTGAAATCCGAGCGCGACGTGATCGCCTTCGCCGCCGGGCTCGAACAGGGCGCGACCAGCGCCTATCTCGGCGCGGTGCCGCTGTTCGGCGACCGCGAGCTGGCCAGGGCGGCGGCCAGCATTCTCGGCGACGAGGCGATGCACTGGGCGGTCCTGCGCTACGCGCTGGGCGATGCGCCGGTGCCGAGCGCGTTCGTGTCCTGACCAGCAGGGACGGCCTGCGGTTCCGGCTTCCAGGACGGGGGCCGGAACGCTGCCGCGAGATCACCATGCGACACATTCTGATGGGCGCGGTCGCCGCGCTGCTCCTGATGGCCGGTGCCGGCGCCGCGTCGGCCGATGGCGACCCGGCGAAGGGCGAGGCGCTCTACGCCCGCTGCCAGGGCTGCCACTCGATCGACCGCAACCGGGTCGGGCCGATGCATCGCGGCCTGTTCGGCCGCCTCGCCGGCAGCGTCGACGGGTTCAACTATTCGAAGGCGATGAAGAACTCGGGGATCGTCTGGGACGAGGCCACGCTCGATCGCTTCCTCGCCGATCCCCGCGGGCTGGTGCCGGGCACGCGCATGACCTATGCCGGCATCGCCGACCCGCAGGAGCGCGCCGACCTGATTGCCTATCTCAAGGCGGCGACGCGCTAGGCGGCGGCCACGCCGCTCAGTAGTCGAGGCGGCGGCCACGCCGCGCAGTAGTCGAGGCGGCGGCCACGCCGCTCAGTAGTCGCGGGAACCGCCGCCGTCGTCGGCCGCCTCCGCTGCGGCGGCCGGCTCCGCCTCGGCCAGTTCGCAGAACGGGTCCCAGGATGCCGGCGCGGTCAGCACCTCGACCACGTCCTCGGGCAGGATGCGCATGTAGACGCCGGCGGGCGCGGCGGCGGGGTCGTCGGCCGCCGCGTCGGCCGCGCCCGGCGCGCAGGTCACCCGGGCCGGCTCGAGGAACACCTCGAACGGCTCGTCGACGGCGAAATCGACGCTGCCGCGCCGCAGCCGGCCGAGCACCGTCGCCTTTTCCCGCCGGATCAACAGCCAGGGCACCTGCTGGGCCGGCGGGCCGGCCAGCCGGCGGTTGTCGCGCGAGCCGACCAGCCGGTCGATCGAGTCGCTGAACACGTTCGGGGCCGGGGCGACCGGGCTGAGGCGCAGCCGATAGGCGAGCGCGCGCGGCGCGTAGTCGGCGGCGAGTCCGCTGACGAAGCCCCAGCCGATCGCGGCGCCGTAGAGCGCCGCCAGATACTCCAGCGCCAGCCAGCCGCTGATCCCACCGAAGGCATCGCCCAGGGTACCGATCCCGCGGTCGAGCTCGACCACCGGCGAAAAGATCGCGAACAGACCGAACACCAGCGCGTTGAGCACCAGGCTGGCGACCACGCTGCCGGCCAGCCAGTCACCGGTCGAGACATGCTGCGGCCGGGCGGTGACGGCGCGGATCGCCGCGGCGAGGAAGCCCGGCAGCACCGCGAACACGCCGATGACCAGGCCTTCCAGGGAAACGTCCATCGGTACCGCGCCCTAGGGGAAGTCGCGCGAGCCGCCGCCATGCAGGGTGCGGCAGCGGTCATCGATGCGATCGAGCATCTGCAGCGCCTGGTCGAGCGCCTGCAGACACGCCACCGGCTCCGCCGCCTGCCGCGCGATCGCCTGCGCCGTCGTTTCGATCTCGACGAGCGCCACCCGGTCGACCGACAGGTCCATGTCCGATCCAGCCAGCTGGCCGAGGTCGCGGCTGGTGCGCTCCCAGGTGACGCGCAGCAGCTGCAGCCTCTCGGCGGGGGCTGGCGCGACCCGTTCGATGCGGACGACCATGTCTTCGAGCCGCGACGACAGGCCGGCGATCAGCAGGCTGCTATTCCGGAGCATGGTCCGCGCGCCCTCTCCGCTGCGGTGCCCGGCGTCGCCATGGCCACGCCGGACAGCAAACCCAGAGCGGGAAAGGCTACTCCAAGCCGCGCGCCCTGGCCAGACGCGCAGGCAAGCGGGATCGCGCGCCGACCCCTGGTCTAGGCTCGGTTGGCGGCCCCGGCGGCGGCGGTGTCGCGCATCGGCTGCGGCAGGCGGGTCAGCATCTCGGTCGGCACCACGTGCCAGAACTTGCCGCGCTCGAGCGCCCAGTCGTGCAGCAGCCGGGTGGCGAAGCGCGACTGGGTCTCGCGCGCATGCTCGGCCACCAGCTCCTTCAGCACCCGTTCCCAATGGGCCGAGGCCAGGCGGTCGAACGCGACGGACTCAGGATTGACGTAGAGCGGGAAACTGCCGTTCTCGTCGTAGACGAAGGCCATGCCGCCGGTCATGCCGGCGGCGAAGTTGTCGCCGACCCGGCCCAGGATCACCGCGGTGCCGGCGGTCATGTATTCGCAGCCGTTCGAGCCGCAGCCCTCGACCACCACCTCGGCGCCGGAATTGCGCACCGCGAAGCGCTCGCCGGCCTGGCCGGCGGCGAACAGCTTGCCGGCGGTGGCGCCGTACAGAACGGTGTTGCCGATGATGGTGTTCTCGTTGGTGGCGAGCGGGCTCGACGGCATCGGCCGCACCACGATGGTGCCGCCCGACAGGCCCTTGCCGACATAGTCGTTGGCGTCGCCCAGCACCTCGAGCTTGAGGCCCTGCACCGAGAACGCGCCGAGCGACTGCCCGGCCGAGCCGCGCAGGCGCACGGTGACGTGGCCGGGCTTCAGCCCGAACATGCCGAAGCGTCTGGTGATCTTCGACGAGAACTTGGTGCCGATCGCCCGGTGGGTGTTGCGGATGTTGTATTGCAACTGCATCTTCTCGCCGTCCTCGAACAGCGGCCGGGCGTCGGCGATCATCTGGGCGTCGAGGGTCTCCGGCACCTCGTTGCGCCCCTCCAGCGTGCAATAGCGCGGATAGTCGCCGGGATCCGCCTGGGCCAGCAGCGGATTGAGGTCGAGATCGTCGAGATGGGCGGCGCCCCGGCTGACCTGCTGCAACAGGTCGGTGCGGCCGATCACCTCGTTGAGCGAGCGCAGGCCGAGGGAGGCCAGGATCTCGCGCACCTCCTCGGCGATGAAGCTGAACAGGTTCACCACCTTCTCCGGCGTGCCGGTGAACTTGGCGCGCAGCCGGTGATCCTGGGTGCAGACCCCGACCGGGCAGGTATTGGAGTGGCACTGCCGCACCATGATGCAGCCCATGGCGACCAGGCTCGCGGTGCCGACGCCGAACTCCTCGGCCCCCAGCATGGCGGCGATCACCACGTCGCGGCCGGTCTTGATGCCGCCATCGGTGCGCAGGCGCACGCGGTGCCGCAGGCGGTTGAGGGTCAGCACCTGGTGGACCTCGGACAGCCCCATCTCCCAGGGCACGCCGGCATATTTGATGCTGGTCTGGGGACTGGCGCCGGTGCCGCCGGAATGGCCGGAGATCAGGATCACGTCGGCCTTGGCCTTGGCGACGCCGGCGGCGATCGTGCCTATCCCTGAACGCGACACCAGCTTCACGCAGACCTTGGCGTCCGGATTGATCTGCTTCAGGTCGTAGATCAGCTGCGCCAGATCCTCGATCGAGTAGATGTCGTGATGCGGCGGCGGCGAGATCAGCATGACGCCGGGCGTGGCGTGGCGCAGCCGCGCGATCTCCTCGGTCACCTTGAAGCCGGGCAGCTGGCCGCCCTCGCCGGGCTTCGCCCCTTGCGCGACCTTGATCTCCAGCTCGCGGCAGTTGTTGAGGTACTCGGCGGTCACGCCGAAGCGCCCCGAGGCGACCTGCTTGATCGCCGAGTTGGCGTTGTCGCCGTTGGGCCGCGGGCGGAAGCGCTCGGGGTCCTCGCCGCCCTCGCCGGAATCCGAGCGGGCGCCGATCCGGTTCATGGCGATGTTGAGCGTGCCATGGGCCTCGGGCGAGAGCGCGCCCAGGGACATGCCGGGGGTGACGAAGCGCTTGCGGATCTCGGTGATCGATTCGACCTCGTCGACCGAGACCGGCTCGTGCCGCGGCTTGAAGTCGAGCAGGTCGCGCAGGGAGACCGGCGCCAGCTTGTTCACCGCCTCGCTGTACTTCTTGAAGGTCTGGTACGACTCGCTGGTGACCGCCGCCTGCAGGGTGTGGATCTCGTCGGCGCCCCAGGCATGGGTCTCGCCGCTGCGGCGATAGCGGTAGAAGCCGCCGACCGGCAGGGCGATGAAGTCCTCGTTCCAGGCGCGGGCGTGCATCTGCAGGATCTTCTGCTGCACGCCGCTGATGCCGATGCCGGAGATGCGCGACTGCATGCCCGGGAAGAAATCGGCGACCAGGGTGCGCGACAGGCCGACCGCCTCGAAGTTGCAGCCGCCGCGATACGAGCTGATCACCGCGATGCCCATCTTCGACATGATCTTGAGCAGACCCTGGTCGACCGCCTCGGTGAAGCGGGCGATGCAGGCTTCCAGGGACAGATCACCAAAGAGACCGCGGGCATGGCGGTCGGCGATCGAGGCCTCGGCCAGATAGGCGTTGACCGTGGTGGCGCCGACGCCGATCAGCACCGCGACGTGATGCACGTCCAGGCATTCGCCGGCGCGCACGTTCAGCGAGGTGAAGGTGCGGAGCTGCTGGCGCATCAGGTGGGTGTGCACCGCGCCGGTCGCCAGGATCATCGGGATCGGCGCGCGGCTCGGCCCGGTCCTCTCGTCCGACAGTATCACATGGACGGCGCCGCCTCTGACCGCGTCCTCGGCCCGGCGTCGGATCGCCTGGATCGCGTCGCGAAGGGCGTTGTCGCCGCCGGCGGTGTCGAAGGTGCAGTCGATCTCGACCGCCGACTCCCGCATATAGGCGCGCATCGCCTGGAACTCGGAGGTCGACAGGACCGGCGAGTCGAGCTGCAGCAGATCGCACTGCGTCTCGTCCTCGTCCATGATGTTGCCGAGATTGCCGAGCCGGGTCTTCAGGGTCATCACCCGGCGCTCGCGCAAGCTGTCGATCGGCGGGTTGGTGACCTGGCTGAAGTTCTGCCGGAAGAAGTGGTGCAGGCCGCGGTAATGGTCTGACAGTACCGCGAGCGGCGTGTCGTCGCCCATCGAGCCGACCGCCTCCTTGGCGTCCTCGACCATGGGGTGGAGGATGAGCTCGAGATCCTCGACCGTGACGCCGACCGTCAGCTGGCGGCGGCGCAGCTCGTCGCGCTCCAGCACCGCCGGCTTGCCCGGCGCGTTGCGCACGAGGTCGTCGATGACGGTGATGCGCTTGACCCAGGCGCCGAAATCCTGTCCGGCGGCGAGCATGTCCATGATCTCGCCGTGCTCGTACAGCTTGCCGGCGGCGAGATCGACCGCCAGCATCTGGCCCGGTCCGAGCCGGCCCTTCTCGACCACCTGGGCCTCGTTGACCTTGACCATGCCGGTCTCGGAGCCGGCCAGCAGCAGCCCGTCGCCGGTGATGGTGAAACGGAGCGGCCTGAGGCCGTTGCGGTCCATGCCGGCGATCACCCAGTTGCCGGCGAAGCCGCAGATCGCGGCCGGGCCGTCCCACGGCTCCATCACCGAGTTGCAGTAGGAATAGAGGTCGCGATGGGCCTTGGGCATGGTCTCGCGCCCGGCCCAGGAGTCGGGGATCAGCAGCGCCTTCACCATGGGCAGCGCGCGCTCCTCGCCGACCATCGCCTCGAACACATTGTCGAGCGCCGCCGAATCCGAGCCGCCGGGCTGGATCACCGGCTTGATGTCGTCCATGCGCTCGCCGTACATCGGCGTCGCCATGCGGGTCTCGTGCGCCTTCATCCAGTTCAGGTTGCCCTTCAGCGTGTTGATCTCGCCGTTATGGGCGATGACGCGGAACGGCTGGGCCAGGTGCCAGGTCGGGAAGGTGTTGGTCGAATAGCGCTGGTGATAGATCGCGAAGTTCGACACGAAGCGCTCGTCCAGCAGGTCGGGATAGAACGCGGTCAGCTGCTCCGCCAGGAACATGCCCTTGTAGATCACCGAGCGGCAGGACAGCGAGCAGATGTAGAATTCCTTGATGCTGTCCTCGGCCGCGCTCTTCTCGATCCGGCGGCGGATCACGTAGAGGTCGGTCTCGAACTGCTCCTCGGACGCGCCGGTGCTGTTGCAGATCATGATCTGCTCGATCTCGGGCCGCGTCGCGTTGGCCTTCTCGCCGATGATGTCGACGTTCACCGGCACCTGGCGCCAGCCATAGATGGTATAGCCGTAGCCCAGGATCTCGCGCTCGACGATGACGCGGCAGCGTTCCTGGGCCGACAGGTCGGTGCGCGGCAGGAACACCATGCCGACCGCGATCCGCCCGGCGATCGCCTCGTGGCCGGTGCGGCGCACATGCTCCTTGAAGAAGTCCTGGGGAATCTGCACGTGGATGCCGGCGCCGTCGCCGGTCTTGCCGTCGGCGTCGACCGCGCCCCGGTGCCACACCGCCTTCAGCGCCTCGATGCCGGCCAGCACCACCTCGCGCCGCGGCTTGCCGTCGATGGCGGCGACCAGCCCGACGCCGCAGGCGTCGTGCTCCTCGGAAGGGTCGTACATGCCGTGCGCGGAAAGATGCGCGACGTTGCGTTCATACGCCGCGGCGAACTGGTGGCCGGATTCGCTGCTACGGTGCTTCATCGCCGACACTCCGCGCCTGACAAGCGTAATTCGACAAACCCCCTCCCCTTGCGGGAGGGCGAGGGGCCCATCGCGTAGCGATGGGAGAGCGAGGGGGCGGCACCGTCGCGGGACGATTCATGCGCGCGCTGTCGCGCGCGGCCCCGCCCCCGGACCCCCACCCCCCCCTCGCGCCGCCGCCTGCGGCGGCTCCTCAGGGCAAGGGGGAGGGGGAAGGTGAGCGCGCGCGCTCTCACGACGCGACCCTTCGCGACGACTCGTCGCTCGGCCGCCAGGTGATCGGCACGTGGCGGGGCTGGGCGGCGACCCGCTCGATCCAGGCCCGCACGGCAGGGTAGGGGGCGAGGTCGAACTCGCCTTCCTCGGCGACGTGGGTATAGGCATAGAGCGCGATGTCGGCGAGGCCGAACTGGTCCTCGACCAGGAACTGGCGGCCGTCGAGCGCCTGTTCCATCACCCGAAGGGCGTCATAGCCACCCTTGATCTTGCCCGGCAGCATCGCCTGCTGCAGCTCGGTCATGTCGCCCAGCACGTGCTTCCAGGCGCGCACCACGGCGATGAACGGCTCGTGGCTGTACTGCTCGAAGAACAGCCACTGCAGGGTGCGGGCGCGCGCCAGGCGATCCTGCGGCCACAGATTGGTGCCGTCGGCGAGATAGCACAGGATCGCGTTCGATTCGGCGAGGCAGGTGCCGTCCTCGAGCTGCAGGGTCGGAATCCGTCCGTTGCTGTTCCGCTTCAGGAATTCCGGCGTCCGGGTCTCGCCCTTGGCGATGTCGAGCTCGACCAGCTCGAAGGGCAGGCCGAGCTTGTGCAGCAGCAGCCGCACCTTGTAGCCGTTGCCCGAGGGCAGGAAGTCATAGAGCCGCAGCATCTGGGCCATGCTCCTATTCCGCCGCCGCGGCGCTGACGCCGGCGGCCTTGGCCTGGATGTAGTCGTGGATGCGTTCCGCCGCGTCGCGGCCGTCGCGGATCGCCCACACCACCAGCGAGGCGCCGCGCACGATGTCGCCGGCGGCGAACACGCCGTCGAGCGAGGTCATCAGGGTCTTGTAGCTGATCTTCAGGGTGCCCCAGCGGGTCACGGTCAGGTCCTTGGCGCCGAACGCGCCCGGCAGGTCCTCGGGGTCGAAGCCGAGCGCCTTGACCACCAGATCGGCGGTGACGGTGAAATGCGAGCCGTCGATGATCCGCGGGGTCTGCCGGCCGGTGGCGTCGGCGACGCCGAGATGGATGCGCGCCGCGCGCACCGCGGCGATGTTGCCGTCGTCGTTGCCGAGGAAGGCCTCGGGCGCCGCCAGCCAGACGAACTCGACGCCTTCCTCCTCGGCATGGCCGACCTCGCGCTGCGAGCCCGGCATGTTGGCGCGGTCGCGGCGGTACAGGCACTTGACCGACGCGGCGTCCTGGCGCACCGCGGTGCGCACGCAGTCCATGGCGGTGTCGCCGCCGCCGATCACCACGACATGCCGGCCGGTCGCGTTCAGGCTGCCGTCGTCATAGGCCGGCACCGCGTCGCCCAGCCCCTTGCGGTTGGAGGCGATCAGATAGTCGAGGGCGGGCACGATGTTGCCGAGGCCGGAGCCGGGCGCCTGCAGGTCGCGGGCGTTGTAGACGCCGGTCGCGATCAGCAGCGCGTCGTGGCGCGCGCGCAGCTCGGCGAGGGTCGCGTCGCGCCCGACCTCGAACCCGGCCGAAAAGCCGACGCCGGCATCGACCAGCAATTGCGCGCGGCGCAGCACCACCTCCTTCTCCAGCTTGAAGTTCGGGATGCCGTAGATGAGCAGGCCGCCCGGCCGGTCGTGGCGGTCGTAGATGTGCACCTTGTAGCCCTGGCGGCGCAGTTCCTCGGCGGCGGCGAGGCCGGCCGGCCCGGCGCCGACGATGCCGACCGACTGGGCGCGCTCGCGCCGCGGCTTCGCCGGCTTGACCCAGCCGCGCGCCCACGCCGTGTCGGTGATGTACTTCTCGATCGCGCCGATGGTGACGGTGCCGTGGCCCGACTGCTCGATCACGCAGTTGCCTTCGCACAGCCGGTCCTGCGGGCAGATCCGGCCGCAGATCTCGGGGAAATTGTTGGTGGCGGACGACGCCTCGTAGGCCTCCTCGAGCCGGCCCTCGGCGGTCAGCTTCAGCCAGTCCGGGATGTTGTTGTGGACCGGACAATGCACCTGGCAGAACGGGATGCCGCATTGCGAACAGCGCGCCGCCTGCTGGGCCGCCTTCTCGGCCGCGTACTCGGCATAGATTTCGTCGAAATCGCCGCGCCGGCGCTTGGCCTCGCGCTTCTCCGGCATCACCCGGCCGACGGTCACGAACTGCTGCATCTTGGCCGTCATTCGGCCTCCCCCGATTGGCGGGACCGGAATGGCAGGGCTGCGGCGGTCTGGGACCGTCACCCCCGAGCTCATGCCTGGCCGCTGGATCGAAACGGGCGCCCCGGTGCGCCGTTCATTGGCTTATACGCCAGGCAATTGGCAGTGGCGAGGGCAAAATCAATTGTTACGACAGCTAAGTTGTCTTATAATTTGGCGATCATGCGGCAATGCGGCTCGTCCGGCAGCGTCTTTCGCGGGGTATTGAAAAATTAGTCTCGTTGCGGAACCATATCCTCGCTTTGGGCCGGAATCCGCCAATGCTATAAGCCGCAGACCGGGCCCGGATGGGGGCGGCCCCGAATCGGAGAGCGACCTCAGTGTCCCTGCTGCAGATCCTGGTGCTGTCCATCGTCCAGGGCCTCACCGAGTTCCTGCCGGTCAGTTCCTCCGGCCACCTGATCCTGGTCCCGATCGTGACCGGCTGGCCGGATCAGGGCCTGGCGATCGACGTCGCCACCCATATCGGCACGCTGCTCGCCGTGCTCGTCTATTTCTGGCGCGATGTCGGACGCATGCTGGTCGGCGTCGGCAAGCTGGCGGCCGGCCGGCTCGATCCCGGCGGCCGGCTCGCGCTCTACCTGTTGATCGGCACCATCCCGGCGCTCGCCGTCGGCTATTTCGTCGACAAGTACCTGCAGGACCGGCTGCGGGTCATGGAGGTGGTCGCCTGGGCGATGATCGGCTACGCCGTCGTGCTGTACATCGTCGACCGCACCGCGCTCACCGTGCGCCGGCTCGAGCACGTCACCTGGGGCCAGGCGCTGTTCGTCGGCGTCGCCCAGTGCCTGGCCTTCATCCCCGGCACCAGCCGCTCCGGCGTCACCATGGTGGCGGCGCGGATCATGGGCTACGAGCGGGCGGAGGCGGCGCGCTTCTCGTTCCTGCTGTCGATCCCGGCGATCAGCGCCGCCGGGATCTGGAAGGGCTACCAGGTCGTGCGCGAGGGCAATGCCGAGATGATGCACGCGGCGCTGCTCGCCGTCGGCTTCTCGGCGATCGCCGGCTTCGTCGCCATCGCCATCCTGATGGCCTGGCTGAAGCGTGCCGGCTTCACGCCGTTCGTGCTCTACCGCCTGGTGCTCGGCGGCGGGCTGCTCTACCTGGTCTATGTTCGCGGCTGGTAGGCGCCCGCCGGCTCACGCCCGCACGTAGCGGCCGCCCGGCCGATAGACGTCGAGATAGGTCGGAATCACCAGCTCGACCGCGCTCGGCGCGATGCCGAGCTCGCGCAGCCCGGGGGCGCCGGCCGCCACCACGTTGTCGCGCTGCAGCAGGCGGACCTGGTCGCGGGTCAGCGGCGGCACCGGCAGCAGCTCGAGAAAGGCGGCCTGCAGGCTGGCGGCCCAGAACGGCAGCGGCGCCAGCAGGCGGCGCCGGTGCACCACCGCCAGCATCAGCTCGAGCAGCTCCCTGAAACTGTAGACCCGCGGCCCGCCGAGCTCGTAGGTCCGGCCCGCAGTCGCGGAATCGTCGACGATCCGCGCGATCGCCTCGGCCACGTCGCCGACATAGACCGGCTGGAACCGGGTCCGGCCACCGCCGACCAGCGGCAGCACCGGCGACACCCGCGCCATCGCCGCGAAGCGGTTGAAGAAACCGTCCTCCGGGCCGAACACGATGCTCGGCCGCACGATGCTGGCGCCCGGAAAGGCCGCGGCGACCGCGGCCTCGCCGGCGGCCTTGGAGCGGGCATAGTCCGAGGGCGAGGCCGAATCGGCGCCGATCGCCGAGACCTGCACCAGCCGCGCGGCGCCGGCGGCGCGCGCCCCCCCCCCCCCCCGGCGCGCCCCCTCGGCATGGATTTCGGCGAAGCTCTGGCGGCCGCGCTCGTACAGGATGCCGACCAGATTGATCACCGCATCGGCGCCAGCGACCGCCGCGGCGATCGAGCCTTCGTGGCGCAGGCTGGCGGCGATCGGGGTGATCTGGCCGACATCGCCGAGCGGCTTCAGGAACAGCGCGGCGTCGGGATGCCGCACGGCGACCTGGATGATCCAGCCGCGTCGGGCCAGTTGCTGGACCAGATACCGGCCGATGAACCCGGAGCCGCCGAATACGGTGATGACGCGCGCCGCCATGAGGCTGTTCTCCCTGCCCTGGATCGCCCGCGCGTGGTTCCCGGATGCCTGCCGGAGCGGCGCGGACCGGACGCTTATAATACGCCTGCACGGCGGCTGGCAGCCCCAAAAGCCGCAGCCAGAACCCGGTTGACAATGACCAGGGCCTGTCTACATATGCGGGCCTCTGATGCCCAGGTGGCGGAATTGGTAGACGCGCAGGTTTCAGGTACCTGTGGCCGAAAGGTCGTGGAAGTTCGAGTCTTCTCCTGGGCACCATCACGACCGCCGGCGGCCCCGCTAGCCACCCTGCCGGCTCCCCCTGCACCCCTGCGGCCAGCCAGGCGGCCGATCCCGGCGGAGACCGGCCGGTGACAATTCACCTGCATCAAGGCGATCTTCCCGACGACGTGGCGCTCGGCGCCATCGTCGCCATCGACACCGAGACCATGGGGCTCAATCCGGCGCGCGACCGGCTGTGCCTGGTGCAGCTCTCGTCCGGCGACGGCGTCTGTCACGCCGTGCAGTTGCCCGCCAAGCCGGCCGGCACGATCCATCAGGCGCCGAACTTGGCGCGCATGCTGGCCGACGAGTCGGTGCTCAAGCTGTTCCACTTCGCACGCTTCGACATCGCCGCGCTGCGCCACGGGCTGGGCGTCACCTGCCGGCCGGTCTACTGCACCAAGATCGCCTCGCGGCTGACCCGCACCTTCACCGACCGGCACGGGCTCAAGGATCTCTGCAAGGACCTGCTCGGCGTCGATCTGTCGAAGCAGCAGCAATCCTCGGACTGGGGCGCGGCCGAACTGAGCAACGAGCAGCTGCGCTATGCCGCCTCGGACGTGCTGCATCTGCATGCGCTCCGGGAACGGCTCGACGCCATGCTGGAGCGCGAGGGCCGGCGCGGCTTGGCCGAGGCCTGCTTCCGCTTCCTGCCGGCCCGTGCCGAGCTCGACCTGGCGGGCTGGGCCGAATTCGACATCTTCCAGCACTGACCCGCCGGAATCGCGCCGCTGCGCCGCGCCGGCTGTCGCCAGCCGGTGCAATTGACGCTCGGCCCCGGCGCGGGGCATATTCCGAGGGGCGGACTGTACTGAAACTCCGTATCGTTTCAGAGCCTTGGCAAGGCGCCGGGAGGTTCGGCCGAATCGCCCGCCAGCGTCCGCTGGCCGCCGCCGCCGGCGGCGCCCGGTGCGGCCCGTTCCTGAGGTGCGACCCATGACCATCCCGTCGAAAGCCGAACAGCCCGACGCGCCGCCGCGCCGCGGGCCCGATGCGGCCGAGCTGGCGGCCGGCAGGCGCGTGCTGGAGGCCGAGGCGGCGGCGCTCGGCGCCCTGGCGGCGGCGCTCGACGGCGATTTCACCCAGGCGGTCGTCCGGCTCGCCGGGATCACCGGCCGGGTGGTGGTGTCCGGCATGGGCAAGAGCGGCCATGTCGCGCGCAAGATCGCCGCGACCCTCGCTTCGACCGGCACGCCGGCCCTGTTCGTCCATCCCGGCGAGGCCAGCCACGGCGATCTCGGCATGATCGCCGACGACGACGCGGTGATCGCGCTGTCGAACTCCGGCGCGGTGCCCGAGCTGGCCGACATCATCGCCTATAGCCGCCGCTTCAGCATCCCGCTGATCGCCATGACCTCGCGGCGCGACAGCCCGCTGGCCGAGGCCGCCGACATCGCGCTGGTGCTGCCGAAGGCCGCCGAGGCCTGCCCGATGGGCCTGGCGCCGACCACCTCGACCACGATGATGCTGGCGCTCGGCGACGCGCTGGCGATCGCGCTGCTCGAGCGCAAGGGCTTCACCGCCGACGACTTCCGCACCTATCATCCCGGCGGCCATCTCGGGCGGCGTCTGATGCGCGTCGCCGACATCATGCACGGACCGGCCGAACTGCCGCTGGCGCGGCCCGATACGACGATGGCCGATACGATCCTGGAGATGACCACGAAAAGCTTCGGCTGCGTCGGCATCGTCGACGACGCCGGCCGCCTGGTCGGCATCATCACCGACGGCGATCTGCGCCGCCACATGGCGGACGGCCTGCTCCAGCGCCGCGCCGGCGACGTCATGACCGGCAAGCCGAAGTCGATCCGGCCGCAGGCGCTGGCCGCCGAGGCGCTGGCCCAGATGAACCAGAGCCCGCGGCCGTTCACCAGCCTGTTCGTGGTCGATGGCGGCCGGCCGGTCGGCTTGATCCACGTCCACGATTGCTTGCGCGCCGGCGTCGCCTGAGCCGATCAGCGCACACAGCCAGAACCCAGCCGATGGCCGAGGCAACCCAGATCCCGCCGCTTCTCGTCCGCCGCGCCGCGTCGCGCCGGCCCGGCTACGGCTATACCCGTTTCGTCACGGCGATGAAGCTGCTGCTGCCGACCCTGGCGGCGGGCCTCGTCGTGCTGCTCGCGGTGTGGTCGCAGTTCAATCTCGACGAGACCCGGATTCGCATCGACACCGCCCTGTTGGCGCCGGAACAGATCGAATCGCTCAACATGGTCAATGCCCGCTTCGACGGAATCGACGAAAAGAACCGGCCGTACAGCGTCACCGCCGAGCTGGTGACCCAGGCGGGCGAGAATGCCGACCTGATCGAGCTCAGCCAGCCCAAGGCCGACATCACCCTGGAAAGCGGCGCGTGGATCGCGCTCACCGCAGATTCCGGCAGCTTCCTGCGCAAGAGCGAGATCCTCGATCTCGCCGGCTCGGTCAGCCTCTTTCACGATCGCGGCTTCGAGATGCACACCGACCGCGCCCAGGTCAACCTGGCCGAGGGCGTCGCCTCGGGCGACGCGCCGGTGGCGGCGCAGGGTCCGGCGGGCGAGCTGCACGCCGACAGCTTCCGGGTCAGCGACGACGGCAAGCGCATCCTGTTCGGCGGTCGCGCGCGCCTGGTCATCAATCCCGACGAGGTGCCGGCCAACGGCGCGGCCGATGGGGTGGACGGATGAGGTCGCGCGCACCGCTGGTTCCGACACGCCGTCTGGCGATCCTGGCCGCGGCGCTCGCGACGCTGGCTCTCGGACCGTCGCCGTGGGGCCTGGCGGTCCTGGCGCCGCCCGCCGCGGCGCAGTCGCTGGGCAGCGTCGATCTCGGGGACTCGGACCTGCCGCTCGAGGTGACCGCCGAACAAGGCATCGAATGGCGCCGCGACGAAAAGCTGTACCTGGCGCGCGGCAATGCGCGCGCCGCGCGCGGCGACATGTCGGTCAGCGCCGACCTGCTGACCGCGCGCTACCGCGAGGGCGCCGACGGCAAGATCGAGGTCTACAGCATCGAGGCCGACGGCAACGTCCGGCTCGTCTCCAAGGACAGCACCGTCTCCGGCGACCGCGCGGTGTACGACATCGACAAGGCGGTGATGCTGGTGACCGGGCGCGATCTGCGGGCCGAAACCGCGAAGGCCACCGTCACCGCCCGCGACAGCCTGGAATACTGGGACCAGCGGCGCGTCATCGTCGCGCGCGGCGACGCCGTGGCGGTCGAGGGCGACCGCCGGATCGAGGCCGACCGGCTGACCGGCTATCTGCGCGGCGACGGCCAGAGCGGCGGCGCCGCCGACTCGGGGATCTATCAGGTCGAAGCCGAGGGCAATGTCCTGCTGACCACCGCGGCGGAGGTCGTTCGCGCCGCCAAGGCGGTCTACAATCTCGACCGGGAGATCGCCACCCTGACCGGCGGGGTCAAGATCACCCGCGGCGAGAACCAGTTGAACGGCGATTCCGCCGAGATCAACCTGAAGACCGGGGTCAGCCGCCTGACGGGCAATCCCAGCGCCACCGGTGGATCGAACGCCGCCGGCGGATCATCGGACGGCCGAGTGCACACGCTGATCATTCCGGACCGCAAGCCGGAGCTAGGAACGCAGTGAACCGCGATGTCGACATGAGCAACGGAGGCGGAGCCGCCGAGGATGTGCCGCGCCGAGACGCCAACGGCGCGGCGGCGCCGGCCGAGCCGGGTGGCGGGCTGATCGCCGAAAATCTCGGCAAATCGTTCCGCAAGCGGCCGGTGCTGCGCGGTGTGTCGCTGTCGTTGCATCGCGGCGAGGTGGTCGGCCTGCTCGGCCCGAACGGCGCCGGCAAGACCACCTGCTTCTACATCATTACCGGCCTGATCCGGCCCGACTCCGGCAGCATCGAGCTCGACGGTGCCGATGTCACCGACCTGCCGATGTATCGCCGCGCCCGCCTCGGCATCGGCTATCTCCCGCAGGAGGCGTCGATCTTCCGCGGCCTGTCGGTCGAGGACAACATTCGCGCGGTGCTGGAGATCGTCGAGCCCTCGCGCGAACGGCGCGAGGCGCGGCTCGACGAGCTGCTGGCCGAGTTCTCGATGCAGCATCTCAGGCGCGCGCCGGCGATCGCGCTCTCGGGCGGCGAACGGCGCCGGGTCGAGATCGCGAGGGCGCTGGCGTCGCGGCCGAAGTTCATCCTGCTCGACGAGCCCTTCGCCGGCATCGACCCGATCGCGGTCGGCGAGATTCGCGACCTGGTATCCCATCTCAAGGACCGCGGCATCGGGGTGCTGATCACCGACCACAATGTCCGCGAAACCCTCGACATCGTCGATCGCGCCTACATCCTCCATGACGGCGTGGTGCTGCGCGAGGGCATCCCGTCGGAGATCGTCCTGGACGAGGATGTCCGCCGCGTTTACCTGGGCGAAAGATTTAGTCTGTAGGGAGACTCCCATGGCGGTCTCTCAGCGGATGGATCTGCGGCAGAGCCAGACGCTCGTAATGACGCCGCAGCTCCAGCAGGCGATCAAGCTGCTGGAGCTCTCGAACCTCGATCTCGCCGCCTATGTCGAGGGCGAGCTCGAGCAGAATCCCCTGCTCGAGCGCGCCGACGGCGATGGCGAGACACGCGATGCCACCGCCGCCGAAGGCGCCGGCGGGGAGAGTCGAGAGGGGGCGGCGGACGAGCGCGGCAGCGGCCCGGCCGGCGACGAGCGTGTCGTCGAGATGGACGAATATGCCCGCGCCGAGCATATCGGCGACGGCGGGCACACCAGCTTCGACACCGATCACGACAATATCTATGACGGCGGCGAGACGCCGTTCGTGCCGGGCGGTGCCGGCGACGCATCGGCCTGGGGTGCCGGCGGGCGGCAAGGCGGCCGCTCGGGCGAGGACTCCGGCCTCGACCAGACCCTGGCCGGCGAGATCACCTTGCGCGACCACCTGCTGGCCCAGCTCGGCCTCGACTTCGCCGATCCGGTCGACCGGCTGATCGGGTTGCAGCTCATCGACCTGCTCGACGAGGCCGGCTACATTACCGCCGATCTGACGGCGGTGGCCGGGATCCTCGGCTGCACCGTCGAGCGCGTCGAGGCGACGCTCGGGAAGATGCAGCGCTTCGATCCGCCCGGCGTGTTCGCCCGCAGCCTCAGGGAATGCCTGGCGCTGCAGCTCGCCGACCGCAACCGGCTCGACCCGGCGATGCAGACCCTGCTCGACAATCTCGAGCTGTTGGCGAACCGCGAGCGGGTCCAGCTCATGAAGCTGTGCGGGGTCGACGCCGAGGACTTCGCCGACATGGTCTCCGAGATCAAGGCGCTCAACCCGAAGCCGGCGCTCGCCTTCGACCACGCGCCGCCGCCGCCGATCACGCCGGACATCCTGATTCACCGCCAGTCCGACGGCAGCTGGATCGTCGAGCTCAACAGCGAATCGCTGCCGCGCGTGCTGGTCAACAACGCCTACTATGCCCGGGTCAACCGCGAGCTGCGCGGCAAGAACGAGCGCGACTACATCGTCGAGCGGTTCAATTCGGCGAACTGGCTGGTCAAGTCGCTGCACCAGCGGGCGACCACGATCCTCAAGGTGGCGACCGAGATCGTGCGCCAGCAGGACGGCTTCTTCCGCCACGGGGTCGCCCATCTGAAGCCGCTGATCCGGCGCGACATCGCCGAGGCGATCGGCATGCACGAAAGCACGGTCAGCCGGGTTGCCGCCAACAAGTACCTGCTGACGCCGCGCGGGCTCTACGAGCTCAGATATTTCTTCAGCGCCGCCATCGCCGATACCACCGGGGGCGATGGCCATGCCTCTGAGGCGGTGAAATCGCATATCCGTCGGCTGATCGACGCGGAAACCGCGGAACGGGTTCTTTCCGACGACCAGCTGGTCGAGCTGCTCAAGCGGGAAGGCATCGATATCGCCCGCCGAACTGTCGCTAAGTATCGAGAATCATTGAAGATTTCGTCTTCTGTCCAGCGCCGGCGCGACAAAGCCTTGCGAATGTAGGGCGATTGCCTAGATTCTGGGGGCGTCGGTTGGCGTCCGTGGAATCCCGCAGTTGACTCCCTCATGGGCGATTCGTATTGTCCGCCGCCTTACGCGGGGGCCCTGGCCGATCAGGCTTGGCGGCCCGCCTGACCAGCCCGGAAATCGCTGCTGATGCTCCTGACCGTCAAAGGCAAACAGCTCGACGTTGGCGACGCGTTGCGCAGCCACGTGGCCGACAGCCTCGACGGCATCTTCGGCAAGTACTTCGGCAACCCGATCGAGGCGACGGTGGTGCTGTCACGCGAAGCCCATCTCTATCATGCTCAGATCTCGGTCCATGTCGGGCGCGGCATCCTGCTGCAGGGCCAGGCGAATGCCGAACAGCCCTACGCCGCCTATGACGGCGCGGCCGACAAGGTGGCCAAGCGGATGCGCCGCTACAAGGGTCGCCTGCGCGACCATCACCGTGCCGAGATCGAGATGCAGCGCGCGCAGCATTACGTGCTGGCGACGGCTGCCGAGGAGGCGGTCGAGGAAGCCGTCGCCGGGGACGCGCCGGTCGTGATCGCCGAGATGGCTTCGGACATTCCAACGCTCACCGTCGGTGAGGCGGTGATGCGGCTCGATCTCGCCGACGAGGGCGCGATCATGTTCCGCAACAGCGCCCATGGCGAGCTCAACATGGTGTATCGGCGCAGCGACGGGAACGTCGGCTGGGTCGAGCCCAAGGAAAACTGATCGGGCGCCGCCGCCGGTGCGGCGTGCGCGAGGTACCGTCATGGAAATCGAAGATCTTCTGAATCCGACAGGCGTCATCGCCAAGCTGCGGGCGACCAGCAAGAAGCAGGTCCTGCAGGAGCTGGCGAAGCGCGCCGCCGAGGCGACGGGCCTGCCCGAGCGCCAGATCTTCGAGGTGCTGCTGGAGCGCGAGCGGCTCGGCACCACCGGTGTCGGCAACGGCATCGCCATTCCCCATGGCAAGCTGCCCGGCCTGAAGCAGCTCTTCGGCATGTTCGCGCGGCTGGAATCGCCGGTCGAGTTCGACGCGATCGACGAACAGCCGGTCGACCTGATCTTCCTGCTGCTGGCGCCCGAGGCGGCGGGTGCCGATCACCTGAAGGCGTTGGCCCGGGTCTCGCGCCTGCTGCGCGACCGCTCGGTCTGCGAAAAGCTGCGCGGCGCCAATCAGCCCGACGCGATCTACGCGCTGCTCACCGAATCGCCGGCGAGCCACGCCGCGTAGCGCGCGATCGGATCGCGCCGTTCCTGCGCGATCCTCGATTCTGGTTCCAGGACTTGCGTTCCCCCGCTGTCGGCCGCGCGTTGTCGCCGGCTCAGTGTACGCTGGCCAGCTCGAGCCCGTGCTCGCGGATCGCCGACTCGGCCTGCGCCTGGGTCGCGGCGATGGCGAGCTGGGTGCCGTCCGCGGCGTGGATCGCGAACACCGACACGCCCTCGGGGGTGGTGAGCGGCCGGACATAGGCGACGCCCTGCAACCCGAGCACCGCGAGGTCGCCCTGGCTCATCTGCCTGATGCGTTCGATCTGATTCATCACGGTTCGCTACCTCTCCTGACTCCGTGACCGGCGCCGCCCGAGGCAGCCGCCGGATTGACAAGACATTCTCAGCCGGCCTCGTTGACCGCACGCGGCGTCGGCCGCGGCCTGGCTGGCCGCCCTTCCGGCGTGCGGATCTCGATGCTGTGGACCCGGGCCGCGACCTCGGGCCGGACCAGATCGATGCTCAGCAGCCCGGCATCCAGCGTGGCGCCGACGACATCGATGCCGTCGGCCAGGACGAAGCTGCGCTGGAACTGCCGGGCGGCGATGCCGCGATGCAGATAGACCCGCTCGGGATCGTCGACCTGCCGGCCGCGGATCACCAGTTGGTTGTCCTCGATCTGCGCGTCGAGCTCGTCCGGCGCAAAGCCGGCCACGGCCAGGGTGATGCGCAGCCGATTGCTGCCGGTCTGCTCGATGTTGTACGGGGGATAGCCGTCGGCGCCGTGCCGGGCCAGACGGTCCAGCGTGCGCTCGACATGGTCGAAACCGAGCAGCAGCGGGCTGTTGAACAGCGGAACTCGGGGCATTCGGTGGCTCCTCCTCACCTGAGCGAGCAGCATCGGCCGGTCCGCCCGGGGCATGGCCAAGTCTCGCCGGCCCCCGGGCAGGGCGGCCCGCATGGCACCGCCATGGCATGATTTGGGCCCGTCGGCGGCGCCGATCAAGAGGGTGGGGCGTCAAAGGTTAACAGCGCGTGGAGGACCGCCACACGCGCCGCGCCTTGGCCGACCCCGCCGTCGGCAGCTCGCGCGGCATTGAATCAGGAGCGAGCGGCCGGGCGCAAAAGGCGAGGGGCCCGGCTGCTGGCGCAGCCGGGCCCCTGATTGGTGGAGCCAAGCGGGATCGAACCGCTGACCTCTACAATGCCATTGTAGCGCTCTCCCAGCTGAGCTATGGCCCCGTCGACTGCGTCTGGGACGCCGGCCGGCCGAAACCCGGCCGCGGCGGCACCAGAACCTATGGACCCCGCTCCGCCGATTCAAGCGAAAAATCGGCCGCTTGCCCCAGGCCGCGGAACCCCGGACACGAGGCTTGCGGGAGGGCTCCCAGCGCATGGTCGGATCGCCCTGAAACAGCGCGATCCCTGAATCGTGCTCTACTTCAAAAAGCTAGACCGAGATTCACGCCTCGGATCGATTCGATCCGAGGCGATCTTGGTCTGGCCCGGGCCGAAGACGCCCGGATACGGCGAACCTACTTGTCGGTCCCGTGGGTGTAGCTGGAGCAGTAGCTGGCGCCTGGATCGATCATGCCGTCGTCGCTGCAATTGTTGTCGAACAGCCCGCTGGCAGCGGTGCAGGCCTGCAGCAGGGTGGCGAAGCCGAGCACCATCAGGACACGCGTGAGCTTCAGCATGTATTGAACCTTCCTTTGAGAAAGATCGATCGAGGTCGCTTCCGGCGCCGATCGACGACGTGCTGTGGCTGAGTCTGGGCCTGCCCGGAGAGCCGGTCAAGGCACCCAGTCAACGTCGCACCGCCCCTCAAGGTTCCTCTTTGCCCTCGGCCTTGTCGATCACCTCGGCCATGTCCTCGTCGTCCTCGCCGAGCTCGGAGGCGTCCTCGATCAGCTCCTCGTCTTCCTCGGCCTCTTCGGTATCCGCCTCGTCGGCCTCGTCGGCCTCGACCTTCTTCGGCTTCGCGACCTCGGGCTTCGGCGCCACTTTTTCGGCCGGGCGTCCGCGCCGGGTCTTCAGCGAGGCTTCCGGATCGAACACCGCGCCGCATTTCGGGCAGCTGATCGGACTGCGCTGAAGGTCGTAGAACTTGGCATCGCAGCTCAGACAGGTGCGCTTGGTACCCCAGGCAGGCTTTATCACCCTCGTCCCTCCTGTTGTTCCCGCTCGCCGCGCCGGTCGCGGGCCGGCCGCGACCCCTTCCCGAGGGCGGGCTGGGGGCGGCGAAATGGCGTGCCAATTGCCACGATACCAAGGGCCTGTCAAAGGTAATCCTCTCGCCCCGGCGATCGGTTCCGCGCCGGGCTGTACGGTCCCGCGCGATGTGCTAGAGACGGGCGGCCGCGCGGCGGCGGCGATCCGGCGCCGCCGCGTTGCATCGAGGGGAGAAACCGTCCGCGTGCAACCGCTGATTTCCCATCCCGCCGGCGCCGTCGCCGGTGCCGCGCGCGTGCCCGGCGACAAGTCGATCTCGCACCGGGCGCTGATGCTCGGTGCGCTGGCGATCGGGGAAACCACGATCGAGGGGCTGCTCGAAGGCGAGGACGTGCTGCGGACCGCGGCGGCGATGCGTGCGCTCGGTGCCCGGATCGAGCCGGGACGGGCCGCGCCGGGGACGGCGACGTCCGGCGGCGGCCTCTGGCGCGTCCATGGCCGCGGCATCGGCGGCCTGGTGGAGCCCGAGGACGTGCTGGACATGGGCAATGCCGGGACCGGCGCGCGGCTGCTCATGGGCCTGCTCGCCAGCCACCGGCTGACGGCGTTCCTCACCGGCGACGCGTCGCTGCGCCGCCGCCCGATGGGCCGGGTCGCCGGCCCGCTGCGGCAGATCGGGGCCGAAATCATCGCGCGCGGCGACGATCGCCTGCCGCTTGCGGTGATCGGCACCGGCGAGCCGCTGCCGATCGTCTATCGCCTGCCGGTGCCCTCGGCCCAGGTCAAGTCGGCGGTGCTGCTGGCCGGGCTCAACACGCCGGGCGAGACCACGGTGATCGAGCCGGAGCCGACCCGCGATCACACCGAGCTGATGCTGCGCCATTTCGGCGCGACCCTCGACGTCGCCGAGCTGGCGGAAGGCCGCGCGGTGACGCTGGTCGGCCAGCCCGAGCTGGTCGGGCGCGCGGTCCGGGTGCCGGCCGATCCGTCCTCGGCGGCGTTTCCCCTGGTGGCCGCGCTGATCCGTCCCGGCTCGCGCCTCCGGCTCGAAGGCGTCGGCATGAATCCGCACCGCATCGGCCTGATCGCCACCCTCAGGGAGATGGGCGCCGACATCGTGATCGAGAACGAACGGCAGGACGCCGGCGAGCGCGTCGCCGATCTGGTGGCGCGCGGCTCCGAGCTGTCCGGGGTCGAGGTGCCGGCCGGGCGGGCGCCCTCGATGATCGACGAGTATCCGATCCTGGCGGTCGCCGCGTCCTGCGCCCGCGGCCGCACCGTGATGCGCGGCCTGGCCGAGCTGCGGGTCAAGGAGAGCGACCGGCTGGCGGCGGTCGCCAACGGCCTCGCCGCCTGCGGCGTCGCGGTCGAGGCCGGCGAGGACAGCCTGACGGTCGACGGCACCGGCCGGCCGCCGGCCGGCGGCGCCACCGTCGCGACCGGCCTCGATCACCGCATCGCCATGGCGTTCCTGGTGCTGGGCATGGCGGCAAAGGCCCCGGTCGGGGTCGACGATTCCGGCCCGATCGACACCAGCTTCCCGGGCTTCGCCGCGCTGATGAACCGCCTGGGCGCGCGCATCGCCGCGCCCGACGCATGACCGGAACCGGCAACGCCCGCGCCTTCGTGGTCGCCGTCGACGGCCCGTCGGCGGCCGGCAAGGGCACGCTCGCCCGCCGGCTCGCCGCCCGCCTCGGCTTCGCCTTCCTCGACAGCGGGCTGCTCTACCGGGCGGCGGCGCTGCGGCTGCTGCGGGGCGGCCGGGATCCCGGCGACGCGCCGGCGGCGGCGGCGGCCGCCACGGCGGTCGAGATGGCCGACCTGGGCGATCCCGAGCTCCGCTCCGAAGCCATCGCCCAGGCGGCGTCCCAGGTGGCGGCGATCCCGGCGGTCCGCCAGGCCCTGCTCGGCCTGCAGCGGGCCTATGCCGCGCGCCCGCCCGCGATTCCCGGGGCGATTCCGGGGGCCGGAGCGGCCGCCGGCATCGTGATCGACGGCCGCGATATCGGCACCGTCGTGTGCCCCGATGCGGACGTTAAGATTTTCGTGACCGCCAGCGTCGAGGAGCGCGCCCGCCGCCGCCACAAGGAGTTGCTCGATCGGGGCGACGAGGCTATATATTCCCGCGTTCTGCAGGACATGAAGGACCGGGACGCCCGCGACAGCGGCAGGGCGGCATCGCCCCTGGTTCCGGCCGCCGACGCCATCGTCATCGACAGCACTGCTCTCGATGCCGACGCCGCCTTCGCCGCGGCGCTTGCGCTGGTCGACGACCGCCGCCACAAGGCGGTCCGCGTCTAGACCTCGCGGCGGGACCTCGTCGTTGGACGGGGGCGCGGCAGGAATTCGATCCCGCAGGATGGAAGGCCCGTCATTCGGATGTCGCGGTCGCCCCGCAACGGGGTGTCCGCCGCGCCCGTGGGGCGGACAGATTTGAGCGTCATCAAGACCGCCGGAGACAACCGGCCGGCCTGAAATCGAGAGAAAAGGAATCGCATACGAATGGTCAAAGCAGCAGTCGCCGGCACCGCCGGCAAGGAAGATTTCGCCGCCCTCCTCGAGGAATCCTTCGGGGGCACCACCGGCATCGAAGGCTCGGTGATCAAGGGCCGGGTAATCGCGGTCGAGAACGACATGGCGGTCATCGACGTCGGGCTGAAGTCCGAAGGTCGCGTGGCGCTGAAGGAATTCGCGACCCCCGGTCAACGCTCCGAGATCCAGGTGGGCGACGAGGTCGAGGTGTTCCTCGACCGCATGGAGGACAAGCACGGCGAAGCCATGCTGTCGCGCGAGAAGGCCCGCCGCGAGGAGGCCTGGACCCTGCTCGAGAAGAGCTTCAAGGACAACCAGCGCGTCAACGGCGTGATCTTCGGCCGCGTCAAGGGCGGCTTCACCGTCGATCTCTCGGGCGCCGTGGCGTTCCTGCCGGGCAGCCAGGTCGACATCCGCCCGGTGCGCGACATCGGCCCGCTCATGGGCACGCCGCAGCCGTTCCAGATCCTCAAGATGGACAGGAGCCGCGGCAACATCGTGGTGTCGCGCCGCGCCGTGCTCGAGGAGAGCCGCGCCGAGGCCCGCTCCGAGCTGGTGGCCAACCTCAAGGAAGGCCAGGTGCTGCAGGGCGTGGTGAAGAACATCACCGACTACGGCGCGTTCGTCGATCTCGGCGGCGTCGACGGGCTGCTGCACGTCACCGACATCGCGTGGCGCCGCATCAACCACCCGACCGAGGCGCTGTCGATCGGCCAGACCGTGCAGGTGCAGGTCATCCGCTTCAATCCGGAGACCCAGCGCATCAGCCTCGGCATGAAGCAGCTCGAGGCCGATCCCTGGGAAGGCGTCGAGGCGAAGTATCCGGTCGGCACCAAGTTCACCGGCCGCGTCACCAACATCACCGATTACGGCGCCTTCGTGGAGCTGGAGCCCGGGATCGAGGGCCTGGTCCACGTCTCCGAGATGAGCTGGACCAAGAAGAACATCCATCCCGGCAAGATCGTCTCGACCAGCCAGGAGGTCGAGGTGATGGTGCTCGACGTCGATCCGGTGAAGCGCCGCATCAGCCTCGGGCTGAAGCAGTGCCTCGACAACCCGTGGCAGGCCTTCATCGACAAGTTCCCGGTCGGCTCCGAGCTCGAAGGCGAGATCAAGAACATCACCGAGTTCGGCCTGTTCGTCGGCCTGCCCGGCGACATCGACGGCATGGTCCATCTTTCCGACCTCGACTGGTCCAAGCCGGGCGAGGAGGCGATCGCCGAGTACAAGAAGGGCGACACCGCGAAGGTGAAGCTGCTCGACGTCGACGTCGAGAAGGAGCGCATCAGCCTCGGCATCAAGCAGCTGAGCGAGGATCCGTTCGAGGGTGTCGCCGCCGCCCACAAGAAGGGCGACGTGGTCACCTGCACGGTGACGGCGGTGACCGATGGCGGCATCGAGGTGAGCCTGGCCGACGGCACCACCGGCTTCGTCCGCAAGGGCGACCTGGCGCGCGACCGCAGCGATCAGCGGCCCGAGCGGTTCGCCGTCGGCGAGAAGGTCGATGCCAAGGTCACCCAGGTCGACGCACGGAGCCGCAAGGTCTCGCTGTCGATCAAGGCGCGCGAGGTCGAGGAGGAGAAGAAGGCGATGTCCGACTACGGTTCGTCCGACTCGGGCGCCAGCCTGGGCGAGATCCTCGGCGCCGCGATCTCCAAGGCACAGAAGGACCGCACCACGAAGTCCAAGAAG
Source organism: uncultured Rhodospirillaceae bacterium (assembly GCA_964372215.1). Taxonomy (GTDB): domain Bacteria; phylum Pseudomonadota; class Alphaproteobacteria; order Dongiales; family Dongiaceae; genus DAIMFL01. The sequence goes on along the minus strand of CAYJQC010000037.1, from coordinate 10,492 downwards.
GGCGACGATGCGGAAGCGGGCGACGAGGACTGATCGTCCCCGCAGCGTCGGTTGCGATCACGGGCCCGGCCGCTTGTCGGGCCCGTTTTTCTTGGTCCGCGATTCCGGCCCGTCCGGCGGCGTCGCCGCAAATCGCTGCGGGCAGCTATTGGATCGGAATGAATACCAATAGATGCCCGCCGCTTGCCGCTGATCGGCCCCGGCGGTGCGCCGTCCCCGGCTCCGCCCGATGATTCGCCACCCGCCCCGGCCATGTCTCAAAAAACGATTTGATCTGAATTACTTATCCTTGACGCCCCCCGGCGCCTTTGGCAGGCTGGCGCTTGGCCGTCTCGGCGATCCCCTTGGATTCTCAGGGTTCGTGGCGGGTGGCCGCAACTGATGCGGGTCGGGAACGGTCGGTCATGACGAAGTCGGAGCTCATTGCTCGGATCGGGCAGCTGAATCCCCATCTCTACCAACGCGATGTGGAGCGGATCGTCTCGACGATCTTCGACGAGATCACCACGGCGCTGGCGCGGGGCGACCGGGTCGAGCTGCGCGGTTTCGGCGCGTTCTCGGTCAAGCAGCGCGACGCCCGGACCGGGCGCAATCCGCGCACCGGCGAGTCGGTCGAGGTGGACCGCAAGGTGATCCCGTTCTTCAAGACCGGCAAGCAGCTGCGCGAGCGCCTGAACGGCGGCAGCGGCGAGGGCGACGCCGACGCCGAAGACAGCTTCGATGACGATTCCGACGATTAATTTGGCTCGCCACCCGGCGGCGCCGCGCGAGGCGGCACTTCGGGTGCCGTCGTGAGGCATCTGTCCTGGATCGTCACGATCCCGGTGGCGGTGATCGTCGTGGTCTTCGCCGTCGCCAATCGGCAGGACGCGACCTTGAGCTTCTGGCCGCTGTCCTGGGCCCCCGAACGGCCGGTCTACCAGATCGTGCTGGGCTGCCTGCTGGTCGGGTTCGTGCTGGGCGCCGCGGTCGCGTGGCTGTCGGCCGGCCCGCGCCGCCGGCGCGCCCGCCAGACCGCCGAACGTGCCCGCGACCTGGCCCGGCGGCTGGCCGAGCTGCAGCGGTCCCAGGGCAGCGGCCCGGGCACGGGCGGCAGCCGGGCGGTGACGACGGCCGCTGGCGGCGAACCCCGCGGCTTGCCCAACGGACCTGGCGCCGGCCAGCGGCGGGAGTCGCTGGCGACCGGCGACCCGGCGGCCAGCCTGGAGCGGCTGCCCGGCGCGTGAGCGCCCGCCAATCGGGCCGCCGGCCAGTGCACGTCGCCTGCCGACTACCTATCTGCTATAGAGGCCCCGCCTCGAACTCGGAGTGAGTGGCATGTCCACCGCGGTTTCGCGCGTCCTCGTCGCCCTCGACACCACCTCGGTCGCCGACGCCGTCGACCAGGCGCGGCTGATGCGCGGCGCCGTGGCCGGGGTCAAGGTCGGCCACGAGTTCTTCAGCGCCAACGGCCCGGCCGGGGTGCGCCAGGTCGTCGCCGAGGGACTGCCGCTGTTCCTCGACCTCAAGTACCACGACATCCCCAATACCGTGGCCGGCGCGATTCGCGCCGTGACGCCGCTCGGGCCCTTCATGATGAACGTCCACGCCGCCGGCGGCGCCGCGATGATGCGCGCGGCGATCGACGCCGCCGCCGATACCGCGGCCAAGGTCGGGGTGCGCCGGCCGCTGGTCATCGCCGTCACCGTCCTGACCAGCCTGGGCGACGACGACCTGGCGGCGGTGGGCCAGCACGGGCCGGCCGCCGATCAGGTCCGCCGCCTGGCCGCCTTGGCGCAGCAGGCCGGCCTCGACGGCGTGGTCTGCTCGCCCCAGGAGATCGAGGCGCTGCGCCGCGACTGCGGTCGCGACTTCGTGCTGGTGACGCCGGGCATCCGCCCGGCCGGCGCCGCTGCGGGCGACCAGAAGCGGGTCATGACCCCCGGCGAGGCGGTCCGGCGCGGCGCCGACTATCTGGTGATCGGCCGGCCGATCACCGCCGCGCCCGCTCCGGCCGCCGCCGCGCACGAGATCGCCGCCGAAATCGACCGCGCGGTCGCCTGAGGCGATCGCGTGCGCGAATCGATGCCGCTGCATCTGCAGGGAGACGTCGCATGAGCTCGCCGCCGAGTTCCGGCGGGATGCCGACCATCGGCATGGTGGTCGGCGACAGTCTCCGCTTGATGCGGCAGCAGCGCGACCATCTCCTTCGGGTCGGGCTCGTCCCGATCATCATCATGTTCCTGATCGATCTGCTGCTGCGCGCGGCGCTGGACACGGTTGCGGTCGAGCCGGCGGGCGATGGCGCGGCGCCGGCGCCGGACCCGCGGTTGCTGATCGTCCTGCTGCTCGTGCTGCTGAATGCCGTGCCCTTGTCGCTGTTCGCGGTCAACTGGCTGCGCGTGCTGCTGCTCGGACCGCGGGCGGTTTCCGGCCTCAGCCTGCGCTGGGGCCTGCGCGAGACGCGGTTCCTGCTGCGCGGCCTGCTGATCTCGCTGCTGGCCGGCCTCGCCATCGGGCTGCCCATGGGACTCGTGATGTCGCTGGCGGCCGCGGTCCCGGGCCTGGAGTCCATCGTCCTGGTGGCGGCCATGCTCGCCAACATCTATGTGGTCCTTCGCCTGTCCTTCAGCCTGGTCGCCTTGGCGCTCGACGGCACGATGAGCCTGCCGGGCTCCTGGCAGGCGACCCGCGGCGTCGGCGGCCGGCTGTTCCTCGCCGTCGTGGCGGTGGCGTTTCCGTTCATGGCGGCGGCACTGGTGGTACCGCTGCTGCTCGATGTCAGCGGCCTGTCCGCGGCGGCGCCGCTGTTCAGGCTGCTGCTGGAAACCGTTCTCAGCCTGCTGGTCTCCGCCGCCGGGCTCACCGCGCTCGCGGTGGTCTACATGCGCTTGGCTGGACGGCCGCGCGGCAGCGTGTGAGACGATGACCCTGCGCGCCAAGATCTGCGGACTGAGCAGCGCGGATGGAGTGGCGGCGGCGGTTGCCGGCGGCGCCGCCTTCGTCGGCTTCGTGTTCTATCCCCAGAGCCCGCGCGCGGTGACGCCGGCACAGGCCGCCGCGTTGGCGCCGCTGGTGCCGAACTCGGTCGCCAAGGTCGGGCTGTTCGTCGACGACACCGACGCCCGCTTCGACGAGGTGCTGGGCGCGGCCGGCCTCGATCTGCTGCAGCTCCACGGCAGCGAGACTCCGCAACGGGTCGCCGAGATCCGCGCCCGCACCGACGTGCCCGTGATGAAGGTGATCGGCGTTGCCGGGCCCGACGACATCGCCGCCGCCGATGCCTATGTCGAGGTCGCGGACTGGCTGATGTTCGATGCCAGGCCGCCGAAGGACCTGAAGAACGCGCTGCCCGGCGGCAACGCGCTGGCCTTCGACTGGACGCTGATCGCCGGGCGCAAATGGCCGAGACCCTGGATGCTGGCGGGCGGGCTCGATGCCGGCAATCTGGCCGAGGCGGCGCGCATCTCCGGCGCCGCCTGTGTCGACGTCTCGTCGGGCGTCGAGGACTCGCCGGGGCAAAAGAGCGCGGCGAAGATCGCCGCGTTCCTGGCCGCCGCGCGCCGGCTCTGACCGGGTTGCGTCGCGGCTCGGACAAGCGCAGGAAATCACTGGATTTCTTCGCCAAACGGCGGCGCCGTGGCGGGGCTTTGACGTTTCCGGCCCCCTGTGGTTGATTGGCCGCTCGACGCCCGGTTTCCCCGGGGGTTTCCGAGCACCAGCCGTTGGACCAGACCGCTTGACCAGCCTCAATACCTATCGCGCCGGCCCGGACGAGCGCGGCCATTTCGGCATCCATGGCGGCCGCTTCGTCGCCGAGACCCTGATGCCGCTCGTGCTCGACGTGGAGAAGGCCTACAACGCGGCCAAGGCCGACCCGGCCTTCGCGGCGGAGCTCGCCTATTACCTGACCCACTATGTCGGCCGGCCGAGCCCGCTCTATTTCGCCGAGCGGCTGACCAAAAAGTTCGGCGGCGCCAAGGTCTATTTCAAGCGCGACGAGCTCAACCACACCGGCGCCCACAAGATCAACAACTGCATGGGCCAGATCCTGCTGGCCAAGCGCATGGGCAAGACCCGGATCATCGCCGAGACCGGCGCCGGCCAGCACGGCGTGGCGACGGCGACGGTGGCGGCGCTGTTCGACCTGCCCTGCGTCGTCTACATGGGCGAGACCGACATCGAGCGGCAGAAGCCCAACGTGTTCCGCATGAAGCTGCTGGGCGCCGAGGTGGTGCCGGTGAAAAGCGGCACGCGCACCCTCAAGGACGCGATGAACGAGGCGCTGCGCGACTGGGTCGCCAATGTCGAGGAGACCTTCTACATCATCGGCACGGTGGCCGGCCCGCATCCCTATCCGGCCATGGTACGCGACTTCCAGTCGGTGATCGGCGACGAGGTGCGCGAGCAGATGCTCGAGGCCGAGGGCCGGTTGCCGGACACGCTGGTCGCCTGCATCGGCGGCGGCTCCAACGCCATGGGGCTGTTCCATCCGTTCCTCGACGACGCGTCGGTGCAGATGTACGGCGTCGAGGCGGCGGGCGAAGGGATCGAAACCGGCCGCCACGCCGCGTCGCTGACCGGCGGCCGGCCCGGCGTGCTGCACGGCAACCGCACCTACCTGCTGCAGAACGCCGACGGCCAGATTACCGACGCCCATTCGATTTCGGCCGGGCTGGACTATCCCGGGATCGGGCCGGAGCATGCCTGGCTGCACGACATGGAGCGGGTGAAGTACGTCTCGGCGACCGACAAGGAGGCGCTCGATGCCTTCCAGCTCTGCGCCCGGGCCGAGGGCATCATCCCGGCGCTCGAGCCGGCCCACGCCCTCGCCTATGTCGGCAAGCTGGCGCCGACCCTGCCCAAGGACCATCTGATCGTCATGAACATGTGCGGCCGCGGCGACAAGGACATCTTCACGGTCGCCGACGCGCTCGGCAGCAGGCTCTAGGGGCCAGGTCGCGATGAGCACGCTCTCGACCGCCACCGCCAAGCAGGCCGTCGATACCGTCCGCATCGCGCGGCGTTTCGCGGCGCTGAAGGCGGAAGGGCGCGCCGGCTTCGTCACCTTCGTCACCGCAGGCGATCCCGACTACGACACCTCGCTCGCCCTGGTGAAGGGGCTGCCCGGGGCCGGCGCCGACGTGATCGAGCTTGGCATGCCCTTCACCGACCCGATGGCGGACGGCCCCGCCATCCAGGCCTCGTCCTTGCGCGCCCTCAAGGCCGGGCAGACCCTGAAGAAGACCCTGGCCCTGGTGCGCGACTTCCGCAAATCCGACGCCGACACGCCGATCGTGCTGATGGGCTACTACAACCCGATCTACAGCTACGGGGTGGATGGGTTCCTGAAGGACGCGATCGCCGCCGGGGTGGACGGGCTGATCGTCGTCGACCTGCCGCCGGAAGAGGACGAGGAGCTGTGCCTGCCGGCGCTCGCCGCGGGCGTCAACTTCATCCGCCTGGCGACGCCGACCACCGACGACAAGCGCCTGCCCAAGGTGCTGACCAACACCAGCGGATTCGTCTATTACGTCTCGATCCTGGGGATCACCGGCACGCGCTCGGCCTCGGCGGTCGACATCTCCGGCGCGGTGGCGCGGCTGAAGCGCCACACCGACCTGCCGGTGGCGGTCGGCTTCGGCATCAAGACGCCGGCGCAGGCGGCGGAGGTCGCGGCTGCGGCAGATGCTGCCGTTGTCGGATCGGCGCTGGTATCGCGGATCGCCGAGAATCTCGATGGGTCGGGCAAGCCGAAGCCCGGCCTGGTGGAAGACGTGCTGACGCTGGTGCGCGACCTCGCCGCGGGCGTGCGCGGCGCCCGGACATAGAACGATAGCGGAGCTGCCATGAGCTGGCTCACCAACTTCGTCCGACCCAAGCTGCAGGCGCTGGTCCGCAAGGCGGATGTGCCGGAGAACCTGTGGGAGAAATGCGCCGCCTGCGGCCAGATGATCTTCCACCGCGAGCTCGAGGCCAATCACCGGGTCTGTCCGCATTGCGGCTTTCACATGCGGATCGGCTGGCGCAAGCGCCTGGAGCTGATGTTCGATGATGGCGCGTTCGAGCGGATCGAGCTGCCGCGGGTCGAACTCGATCCCTTGCGCTTCCGCGACCGCAAGCGCTACAGCGACCGGCTCAAGGAAGCCCAGGCCAAGACCACCGAGCAGGACGCCATCGTCGTCGCCTTCGGCCGGATCGGCGGCAATGGCGCCGTCGTCGCGGTGTTCAACTTCGACTTCATGGGCGGCTCGATGGGGGTCGCCGTCGGTGAGGGCCTGATCGCCGCCGCCCGCAAGGCGGTGGCCGAGAAGGCGCCGCTCATCGTGGTGCCGGCCTCGGGCGGCGCCCGCATGCAGGAAGGCATCCTGTCGCTGATGCAGATGCCGCGCTCGATCATCGCGGTCGAGGAGGTGAAGGACGCGCGCCTGGCCTATGTCGTGCTGCTGACCGATCCGACCACCGGCGGCGTCTCCGCCTCGTTCGCCATGCTGGGCGACATCGCCATCGCCGAGCCGGGTGCCGTGATCGGTTTCGCCGGCGCACGGGTGATCGAGGAGACCATCCGCGAAAAGCTGCCCGAGGGCTTTCAGAAAGCGGAGTACCTGCTGCAGCACGGCATGGTCGACATGGTGGTGCCGCGCGGCGAGCTCCGGGCCACGCTGATCCGCGTGCTCGGCCTGCTGGCGGCGCCGCAGCCGAAGCACGAGCCGGAGGTGCTGCCGCTGCTGTTCGAGGCCGCCGTCGGGACCGCGGACGAGGACGACGCGGCCGGCGAGGCGGTCGCCGACAGCGCCGTCAAGGACGCCGGCGGCAAGCGCGGCAACGGCAAGCGGCCCGGCGACAAGCGCAGCGGCGACAAGCCCGGCAATGGCAAACCCGGCGCCGGCGCCTGACGGCGCTGCCGGCCGCTCGAGCGACCTCGTCCTCGAACGGCTGACCCGGCTTCATCCCAAGATCATCGATCTGGTACTCGACCGCGTGGTCGAGCTGTTGGCGCGACTCGGCCATCCCGAGCGCCGGCTGCCGCCGGTGGTCCACGTCGCCGGCACCAACGGCAAGGGTTCGGTGATCGCCTATCTGCGCGCCATGATCGAGGCCGCCGGCCGGCCCGTCCACGTCTACACCTCGCCCCATCTGGTGCGCTTCCACGAGCGCATCCGGGTCGCCGGCACGCTGGTCGCCGAGCCCGAGCTGCTGGCGCTGCTCGAGGAATGCGAGGCGGCGAACGGCGGCACCCCGATCACCTTCTTCGAGATCACCACCGCCGCCGCCTTCCTGGCCTTTGCGCGCGCGCCGGCCGATCTGCTGCTGCTCGAGGTCGGGCTGGGCGGCGAGTACGACGCCACCAACGTGATCGACCGGCCGCTCGCCTGCGTCATCACGCCGATCTCCTATGACCACATGCAGCATCTCGGCCGCACGCTGTCGGACATCGCCAAGGCCAAGGCGGGGATCCTGAAGCCCGGCCGCCCGGCCATCGTCGGGCCGCAGCCGGACGAGGCGATGGCGGTGATCGCGGCCCGCGCAAAGGAACTCGGCAGTCCGCTCCACCGCCACGGCCGGGAATGGGATTCCTGGCGCGACGGCGACAAGCTGATGTTCCGCGACGTCGGCGGCACCCGCGGGTTTCCGCTCCCCGGCCTGCTCGGCGCGCATCAGGTCGAGAACGCCGGCATGGCGCTCGCCACCCTCGCGCTGCTCGACGGCGTCGCGATCGGCGACCCGGCGGCGGCCAAGGGCCTCGTCACCGTCGAATGGCCGGCGCGGCTGCAGCGCCTGCGGCGCGGACCGCTCGTCGACGCCCTGCCGGCCGGCTGGGAGGTCTGGCTCGACGGCGCCCATAACGAGGCCGGCGGCCAGGTGCTGGCGCGCCAGGTGACGGCGTGGCGGCGGGAACGCCCCGATCTGCCGGTGCGCGTCGTGTTCGGCATGCTCTCGACCCACGACGCCGAAACCTTTCTCCGGCCGCTCGCGGGGCCGGCCGAATCCTTGCGCGCGGTCGCCATCGGCGGCGCCCACCAGACCCTCTCCGCCGCCGACGCGGCCGCCGCCGCGCGGCGCGCCGGCTTTCCCGACGCGGCACCGGCCGCCGACGTGGTGGCCGCCGCGCGTTCCCTGGCCGCCGCCGACCCGGCCCCCGCGCGGCTCCTGGTCTGTGGCTCGCTCTACCTCGCCGGCGAGGTGCTGGCGGAGAACGGGTGAGTGGCGACCCCGCATCCACCGGTGTCATCGCCGGGCCTCATCCTGAGCCTGTCGAAGGATGACCCGGCGATCCATCCCGACATCTCACAGGCGGAATCATGGATGCGCGAATCGAGTCCGCGCATGACAATTTTCCTATGGCGTCATCAACGGAAAGGCCCCTCGGGTTTCGCCCCGGGGCCTTGAACCTGCCAGGGCTCGCCGCGGTCGCTCAGACCTTCGACTCGACCCACTGGATCAGCTTGTTCTTCGGCGGGGCGCCGATCTTGATCGCCGCTGCACGGTCCTGGCACTACTCCGCCGATGCGGCTGTCTGGCGGGATGCGAGTCGCCTCCGGGAGTCCTGGTTTTCCGTCAACTCCCGGAGCGCCTTTGGATGGCGCTCGAGAAGGCGCAGCAGATTGCTCATCGGCTTGCTCACCATGACGGTGCGCGACTCGTACTTCTGAAAGGCCCGTGGGCCACCGCCCAGGACTTCGCCGGCCTCGCGCTGCGACAGCCCCAGCGTCCGCCGGATGCGCTTGACTTCCTCTGCGGTGACGAGGCCTTCCGCCTCCGCCTTGAGGTCGAAGTACGCCGGCTCCGTCGCCTTCACATCCGCGGGCTCGAGCACCGCCTCGCCGCAGTTGCCGCAGTACCACCCTGGCTGCGTAACCCGGCGCGACAATCCCTTGTACTCGATCGTGTCGGCGCGGCGTGCGCGCCGCATGCTTTGACCGCAGACAGGGCAAGCGCGCGAGTTGTCCGACTTCGCGGCACTGGTCTTTCGAACTGCGGCTGCTCGAGACGTCCGGGCCATCTATTTTTCCTTGAACGACAGAAGCGTGAACTCGGCGATGACGCTGGCGGTGAACTTCACGTACAGCACGAGCCCTTCATGGCGGACGTGATACACGTCCTGCCAGAGCCGGTGATCCGCGTAGGACGTCATCGACTTCACGAACTGGCCGCGTTCCATCGCGGCGATCGCTGTCTTCATGTCCTGGTAGCCGAAGCCCAGGGCGCGCGCGTCGCGGATCGCCGTCTGTGTGACGCCCGCCCGGTCGGCGGCCACAGCGGACTTGAACGCGCCAAGATCATGAGCCGGCCGGCGCTTCTCCACATCCACAAGATGGCACCATTATGGTGCCATGTCAAGTCGTCCGGGCCGGACCGTCGGCTCAAATGGAAAAGGCCCCGCGGGTTTCGCCGTGGGGCCTTGAACCTGTCAGCGCTTGTCGCGCGATGTCAGATGTTCGACTCGACCCACTCGATCAGCTTGTTCTTCGGCAGGGCGCCGATCTTGATCGCCGCGACCTGGCCGTCCTTGAACAGCATCAGGGTCGGGATGCCGCGCACGCCATACTTCTTCGGCGTCTGGGCGTTCTCGTCGATGTTGAGCTTGGCGACCGTCACCTTGCCGCTCATGCTGGTGGCGAGCTCCTCGAGCGCCGGCGCGATCATCTTGCAGGGGCCGCACCACTCGGCCCAGAAATCGACCAGCACCGGCCCCGACGCCTTGAGGACATCGGTGTCGAAGCTCGCATCGGATACGGCGGTCGTACTCATGGGGCTTCCTTGTGCTGAGGTGGCGAAGGCCGGTCGGACCGGCCGGCGCCAGGACCTGGAGAATCTAGGAACGCCCCCGGTCAGGGTCAAGGATGCTGAGTTAAGTGCTTGGCCGACAAGGCGCAAAATGCCGGGTCAGGGAGCGTGAGGGTCGAGCGCTTCGGCTGTCAAGGGCATGAATCGCGGCCCGTCAGTCCACAGCAGCGCGCAGTCGACGCTGCGGTCGGGATAGATCCGGCGCAACGCCGCGCGATAGCTCGCCATCTGCCGGAGATAGACCGGCGCGACCTCGGATTCCCGCGCCGGCGGCGGCCGGTTGGTCTTGAAGTCGACGATCAGGACCGAGCGTTCCCGAACCACCAGGCGGTCGATCTGGCCGTGGATCACCCGCAGGCTGCCGTCCGACCCCGCGATCTCGCCGGCGACCGGCAGCTCGGCGAAGCTGCCCGGCCCGAACAGCGGCGCGATCGCCGGATCCTCGAACAGGCGCAGCACCTCGGCCGCGATCTCGTCCTGCAGCTCCGGGCCGAGGTCGTGGACCGGGCGGGCCAGGAAGCGGCGCGCGACCGCGGCGCGGCGCGGCGCCTCGACCTCCGGCAGCAGCTCGAGCAGGCGATGGATGATGATACCGCGGCGGAAGCGATAGCCCTGGTCCTCGCCGAGCGGCGCGCGCACCGGCGGCTCGTCGCCGGCCGGGCGCGACGGCGCCAGCGGGCGCAGCGGCAGCGGCTCGGGCGGCGGCGGCGCCACGGCCCAGTCC
>CAYJQC010000036.1:0-40330 GCA_964372215.1 uncultured Rhodospirillaceae bacterium | reverse complement strand
CATCTGAACCCGGCCATCCACCCAAAAAAACCGAGTTTCAAGACAGCCTCTGAGTCCCGCCATCGGCCAACTACTGGTGTTCTTCGGCACGCTGCTGTTCCTGCTGATTGGGCGCAATCGCATGCAGCGGCGCGTCGTCATGGCGTTCAACGAGCGCCAGTCGCGACTGAAGGCGTTGCGGGTCGTCGCCGGCGTTCAGCGCGATCTCGGCCACTACTTCGCGACCGTGGCGCTGATCAATTTCGGCCTCGGCGCGATCTCCGGCATCGTGTTTGCGATCGTCGGCCTGCCCAACGCCGCGCTGTGGGGCACGCTGGTCTTCATTCTCAATTTCGTGCCGTTCGTCGGCCCCCTGATCGTGGCCGTCCTGCTCGGCATCGTCGGGTTGTTCAGTTTCGATTCCTTCCTCGTCGCGTCGGTTCCCGCCATCGCCTTCCTGGTCCTCAACGTCATCGAGAGCCAGTTCGTGACCCCGACGCTCCTCGGCAAGCGCTTCGATATCGATCCGCTGGTGGTCTTCCTGGCGATCGTGTTCGGCACCTGGCTGTGGGGCCCCGCCGGCGCCCTGCTGGCCGCGCCGCTCCTGGTGATCGCCATCAGCACCTGTGGCGCCATCGTCTACCGGCGCGAAGGCGTGTTGCCGGGATGAGCCAGCCGCGACAGTCACTGGCGCCTTTGCGCGCGCAAGAAAGGGCCGGCCCGATTGCTCAGGCCGGCTCGAGTTCGATGGGGAGAACCATCCCCGGTCCGAAGACCGGGGATCAACGCCAGCCGGCTCGGTCCATGATCCGAACCGCCTCGGCGTTGTGCTCGCCGATGACGGCGAGATCGAGCGGATCGGCCTTGTAGTCGCCGAACCCCGCAACCGCGGTCGAGGCGGGAACGCCGGGCTTCACCGGGTACTCGTTGACCGCCTCGGCGTAGATCCTCTGGGCCTCGTCGCCGACCATGAATTCGAGCAGCTTCACGGCGTTGTCGAGATTGTGGGCGCTGGCAGTGACGCCGCCGCCGCTGATGTTCACATGGGCGCCGCGCCCATCGGCGCCGGCGCCGCTCTGGTTCGGCCAGAACACGGTGACCTTCTGCGCCGCGTCCTGCTCGGCGGCGTCGCCGCTGCTCAGCATGCCCGCGAGGTAGTAGGTGTTGGCGATGGCGATGTCGCATTCGCCGGCCGCGACCGCCTTGATCTGGTCGCGGTCGCCGCCGGCCGGGTCGCGCGCGAAGTTGGCGACGAAGCCGTTGGCCCACTGCTCGACCCGCTCGGCGCCGTCGGCGGCGATCATCGAGGCGACCAGCGACTGGTTGTAGATGTGCGACGAGCTGCGCACGCAGATGCGGCCCTTCCATTTCGGATCGGCGAGATTCTCGTAGGTCGACAGCTCGGCCGGGTCGACCCGGTCCCTGGCGTACATGATCGGCCGGGCGCGCAGCGCCAGGCCGTACCAGGCGCCGTCGGGATCGCGGTACTGCGAGGGAATCGCCGCGTCCAGAACGTCGGACTGGATCGGCTGCAGCAGCCCTTCCGCCTTCGCCTGCAGGATGTAGCCGACATCGGCGGTGAGGATCGCGTCGGCCGGGCTGTTCGGCCCTTCGCTCTTCATCCGCTCGATCACGCCTTCCTTGGCGAACACCACGTTGACGCGGATTCCGGTCTGCTTCTCGAAGCTGTCGAGCAGCGGGCGGATCAGCGCTTCCTGGCGGGTGGTGTAGATGTTCACTTCCTCGGCGGCGCGCGCGTCGACCGCGCTGCCGAGGCAGCCGACGGCGATCAGGCCGGCGGCGATCTTGGCTCTCAGGGTCATGGCTGGTCCTTGTCTCTGTCCCGGGCCCGCGCGGTTCGGCGGCGGGGCCCCGCTGGAAACACCCTAGTTGCGAACCATTCGCAACCGGAGGCGACTATGCCGGAACCCGCGCCCAGGCGCAACTGCGAATTAGTCGCAGGTTACGCCGGCGCGAAGCGGGACCGCTCACGGCCACGGTGGCCCGCCCGGGCCGTCGTGGCCGTGAGAATTCGGAACCGAGGATGGATCAGGCGGCGAGGCGTCCGGCCAGCGAGGCCTCGAACATCCGCCGCAGCTCGGGCACCCCGACCGGCACCGGGTTGCCGCCGGCGGTCGGGTCCTCGGCCGCCATCTTCGACAGCTCGTCGAGGCGGTCGGTGCCAACCCCCAGCTCCTTCAGGGTGTGCGGAATCTTGAGCTCGCTGCGCAGCTTCAGCACCCAGTCCATCACCGCCTTGAAGGACGGATTGGGCAGGGCGAGCCAGGCGGCCAGCCGGGTCAACTTCTCGTCGATCGCCGGGCGATTGAAGTCGAGCACATAGGGCATGAACACGGCGTTGGTCAGGCCGTGATGGGTGTCGTACACCGCGCCGATCGGGTGCGACAGGGCGTGAATCGCGCCGAGGCCCTTCTGGAAGGCGGTGGCGCCCATGCTGGCGGCGCACAGCATGTTGGCGCGCGCCACCAGGTTCTTGCCGTCGGCGACCGCGACCGGCAGCCAGTCCTTGACCAGCCGCATGCCCTCGACGGCGATGCCTTCGGCCATCGGGTGATAGCCGGGCGCGCAATAGGCCTCGAGGCAATGGGCCAGCGCATCCATGCCGGTCGCCGCGGTGATGTGCGGCGGCAGGCCGACGGTCAGCGCCGGATCGGAGATCACGATCGAGGGCAGCATCTTCGGATGGAAGATGATCTTCTTGGTATGGGTCGCCTCGTTGGTGATGACCGAGGCGCGGCCGACCTCCGACCCGGTGCCGGCGGTGGTCGGCACCGCGACGATCGGCGCGACGCCGGCCGGGTCGACCCGCTTCCAGTTGTCGCCGACATCCTCGAAGTCCCACATCGGCCGCGTCTGCCCGGCCATCAGGGCGATCGCCTTGGCGCAATCGAGTCCCGAGCCGCCGCCGAAGGCGATGACGCCGTCATGGCCGCCGGCGCGATAGACCGCCAGCCCGTCCTCGACGTTCTTGCCGATCGGGTTGGGCTTCACGTCGCTGAACAGCCCGTCGCCGAGACCGGCGGCCTTCAGGCTGGCGAGCGCGTCCTTGATCATCGGCAGCTTGGCGAGGCCGGGATCGGTGACCAGCAGCGGCTTCTTCATGCCGAGCGCCTTGCAGGACTCCGGCAGCTCGGCGATGCGGCCCACCCCGAAGCGGATGGCGGTGGGGTAGTTCCAGTTGCCGCGCAGCGCGGCGGGGTCGATGGTCATGGTGGCGTGATCCTCAGAGCGACGTGCGCAGGTGGAAGGATTTCGGGCGCGTCAGGTACTCGTAGCCGACCCGGGACAGCGTGCAGCCGCGGCCCGACTCCTTGACGCCGACCCAGGCCAGCGCCGGGTCGAGATAGTCGCAACGGTTCATGAACCAGGTGCCGGTGTCGATCCGGTCGCCGATGCTGACGGCCGCGGCCTCGTCCATGGTCCAGATCGCGGCGGTGAGGCCGAACGGATTGTCGTTCATCAGGCGGATCGCCTCGTCGTCCGACGCCACCTTCATGATGGCGGCGACCGGGCCGAAGCATTCCTCCTGCATGATCGGGTTGGCGTTGTCGCTGACCTCGAACACCTGGGGGGCGAGATAGGCGGTTTCCGGCTTGTCGGCCTTGAACTGGCTGGCGTCGATCAGCGGCTTGGCGCCGGCCTTCACCGCCTGGCCGATCTGGCCGCGGATCTCGTCGGCGGCCCTGGCGCGCACCACGGGGCCGAGATTGGTGCCGCTCTCCAGCGGATTGCCGAGACTGTATTTCCGGGTCAGGTCGGCGAAGCCGTCGCGGAACTTGCCGTAGAGGTCGGCATGGACGTAGACGCGCTGGATGCCGCAGCAGGACTGGCCGGAATTGAAAAAGGCGCCGTCCACCAGGTTCTCGATGGCGTGGTCGAGATTGGCGTCGGCCCGCACATAGGCCGGATCGTTGCCGCCGAGCTCGAGCCCGAGGCCGATGAAGCGGCCGGACGCCGCCTTGGTGACCGCATGGCCGCCGGCGACCGAGCCGGTGAAGGCGACGTAGTCGATGCCGTCGGCGCCGATCAGCTTCGAGGTGTCGTCATGGCTGAGGTGGAAGAACTGGAACAGCCCGTCCGGCAGCCCGGCCGCCTTGAACGCGGCGGCGAAACGCTCGGCGCAGAGCGGGGTCTGGGCCGAGTGCTTCAGGATCACCGCGTTGCCGGCCATCAGCGCCGGCACGATCGCGTTGACCGAGGTGAGATAGGGGAAGTTCCACGGCGCCACCACGAACACGACGCCGAGCGGCTCGCGCCGGATGAAGCGGGTGAAGCCGGCCTTGGGCCCGACGTCGATGTCGGCCAGCGCCGAGGCCGCGATGTCGATCATGTAGCGGGCGCGCTCCTCGAAGCCGCGCACCTCGCCCGGCGACTGGCCGAGCGGCCGGCCGATCTGCCGCGTGATCTCCTCGGCGATCGCGTCGCGGTCGGCGACGAAGGCGTCGACCGCCTTGCTCAGGAACTTCTGGCGCTCGGGCAGCGCCACGTGCTTCCAGCCCGCCTGGGCCTTGCGCGCCTTCGCCAGGCCGGCGGCGACCTCGCTCCAGCCGGCGAGCGGGCGCTCGACATAGACGCTGCCGTCGATCGGCGTGATGGTCTTCTGGATGACGCTCATTTGTCTGTCTCGTTCTTTTTCCGCTGTGCGTGTGGCGCGAACCCTCACCCCGACCCTCTCCCCCGTGGGGAGAGGGGACTTGCCTGAGCTCTCTCCCGAGATCGCGGGAGAGCGAGGGCGTTCCTCCTCAGATGATCTCGAAATACCGCTTCAGCTCCCAGTCGGTGATGTGCTTGCGGAACTCGCGCTCCTCCCACTCCCGGGTGGCGGCGAAATGCTCGACGAAGGCGTCGCCGAACAGCCCGCGCGCCGCCTTCGATTTCTTCAGCCGCTGCGCCGCCTCGAACAGCGTCGCCGGCAGGCCGTGCTTCGCGGCGTGTTTCTTGTCATAGGCGTTGCCGGTGACCGGCGCCGCCAGCTCCAGCCCGTTCTCGATACCATGCAGCCCGGAGGCGAGGGCGACCGAGATGGCGAGATACGGGTTCGCGTCCGCCGCGGCGATACGATACTCCACCCGCTGGGACTTGGGCGAGCCCGGGATGACCCGCAGCGCCGTGGTGCGGTTCTCGACCCCCCAGGTGGCGTTGGTCGGGGCCCAGAAGCCGGGGATCAGGCGGCTGTAGGAATTCACCGTCGGCGCCACCATGGCCAGCAGCTCGGGCATCAGCGCCTGCTGGCCCGCGACGAAATGGCGCATCAACTCGCTCATGCCGTGCGGCCCCTGCGGGTCGTGGAACACCGGCTTGCCGTCCTTGCCCTTGAGCGAGACATGGATGTGGCCGCTCTGTCCCGCCCAGTCGTTCGACCACTTGGCCATGAAGGTCGCCATCAGGCCGCGGCGCTGCGCCAGCACCTTCATGAATGTCTTGAACAGCGCCGCCTTGTCGGCGGCCTCCAACGCCTCGTCGACGGCAAGCGCCGCCTCGAGCACGCCCGGGCCGGTCTCGGTGTGCAGACCCTCGATCGACATCCGCATGGTCTCGCAGGTGCCGAGAATCTCGTGGTACAGATCGGCCCAGACCGAGCTGCGCAAGCCCGAGTAGCCGAAGAAGCCGGGGGTCATCGGCGTCAGGTCGCGATAGCCCTTGTCGCGCACCGTCTCCGGCGTCTCGTTGAACAGGAAGAACTCGTACTCGGCGGCGGCCAGCACGTCGAAGCCCATGTCCTTCGCCTTGGCGACCGCGCGGCGCAACGTGCCGCGTGGGCAGATCGCGTCGGCAGGGGCCGCGAACTCGCAGATGAAGAGCAGCGTGTTCTCCTCGAACGGGATCTCGCGGCAGCTCTCCGGCACCACCCGCATGGGCGCGTCGGGATAGGCGGTGTGCCAGCCGGTATAGGCGACGTTGTCGTAGAGCTGGTCGTTCGAGTCCCAGCCCAGCACCACGTCGCAGAAGCCAAGGCCGCCCTCGAGCGCCGAGAAGAACTTGGCTTTCGACACGTACTTGCTGCGCAGGATGCAGTCGGCGTCGAACACGCCGATCTTGACATGAGTGATGCCCCGCTCCTCGACGATCGCGCGGGCGTCCGCGGCGCTGCGGACCTGTTCGGGCTTCATTGTGATGTCTCCGGATCGTCGTCTTGCACGCAATGCGACGGCCGGTACCCGGCCGTTCCATGTCCCCAAGAAATCGTCGGGCGGAGCAGAGCCCCGCCCGACAGGTCGTTCTTCGATACGCAGTGCCTCATCCTGCGGCTGGCCGACGATTTCCGGCAATCCGCCCGATCGAGGTCGGTCGATGGTCAGGAATAGCGATAGGGCACGCCTGCCTTCACCATCGTATCGTTGTAGCGCCTGAAGATGTCGACCACCTTGGCCTTCAGCTCGCTTTCGGCCGCGATCTCCTCCCAGAACTTGTGCGCTTCGGCCTCGACCGTCGCCCACTCGGCGTCAGGAATGGTCGTCGATTTCAGCTTGGTCTTCAGGACGCGCAGGGACGCCTCGCCGTTCCAGTACCAGTGCTGCCGATAATAATGGGAACTGTCGAAGCAGACCTTCAGCAACTCCTGAAGATCCTCGGGCAGCTCGTTCCAACGATCCATGTTGGCGAAGAAATGCCCGATCCAGGCACCCGAGATGTTGTTGGTCAGGAAGTATTCGGTCACGTCGGCCCAGCCCGCGGTGTAGTCCTCGGTGATGCCGGACCAGGCGATGCCGTCGAGCTCGCCCGTCTGCAATGCGACCTGCGCGTCTTCCCACGGCAGCGTCACCGGTACCACGCCAAAGCGCGACAGGAAGCGCCCCGCAGTCGGGAAGGTGAACACGCGCAGACCGTCCAGGTCGGCCAGCTTTTTCACCGGGTTCTTGGTGGCGAAGTTGCAGGGATCCCACGACCCGGCGGAGATATGCTTGACGCCGACCTTGGCGTATTCCTCCTTCCAGATCTCGTCGAGGCCCCAATGGTTGAACAGGGCGGGCACGTCGAGCGAGTAGCGCAGCGCCAGCGGGAAGTAGCCGCCGAAAACCGTCACTTCGGTGGGAGACGCCATCGAATCGTCATCCGACTGCACGCAGTCGATGGTGCCCTTCTGCATGGCCCGGAACAGCTCTCCGGTCGGCACGAGCTGGTCGGCGAAATAGAGTTCGATCTCCATACGCCCCTTGGCGATCGTGTTGAACTGCTTGATCGCGGGCTCGATCACTTCGGCGCCGAGCGCCGGGCCGGCATAAGTCTGCAGGCGCCACTTGATCGGTGCCGTCTGCGCAATCACCGTGGGTGCTGCCAGCACACCGGCTGCGGCGGCGGCGGTGCCGGCAATGAATTTGCGTCTAGATGTCATGGTCTAACCTCCGTGTTGAGGCCTTCCGGCCGATGTGCGGGGCGGTTCGGTCCACCCCTCGATTGATCACTTGTTGTAGACATGTTCCGGCAGCCAGAGCGCGATCTCGGGGAAGGCGATTACCAACCCCAACGCCACCAGCATCACGCCGACAAAGGGGATGATGGAGCGGTAGATGTCATGGATCGTGATCTCCTTTGGCGCCATGGCCCGCATCAGGAACAGATTGTAGCCGAACGGCGGTGTCATGTAGGCGATCTGGCAGGTGATGGTGTACAGCACGCCGTACCAGATCAGGTCAAACCCCAAGGCCTGGACCAGCGGCACATACAGCGGCGCCACGATCACCAGCATCGCGGTATCGTCCAGAAAAGTGCCCATGACGAGGTAGCTCAGCTGCATCAGCAAGAGGATCGTCCAGGGCGAAAGACCAAGCCTTTCGACGAACAGCCCTTCGATCGAGCGCACCGCGCCCAATCCGTCGAAGACCGCGCCGAAGGCCAGCGCGGCCAAGATGATCCACATGAACATGCAGGAGATTGCCAGGGTTTCGCGTGTCGCGGTCTCGAACACCTGGCGTGTGAAGCGGCCCTTGAGGACCGCCGCCAGGACCGAGGCGAGCGCCCCCACCACCGAGCTTTCGACGAGACTCGTGTAGCCCGTCACGAATGGCACCATCATCGAAACGAAGATCGCCAATGGCAGGATGCCAGCCTGCAACAGACGCAGCTTTTCGGCGCGGGTGACATTGGCCAGTTCGTCCGGCGGCAGGACCGGGCCGAGCGAGGGCGTAATGCGGCAGCGGATCCAGATATAGATGATGAAGAGCCCCGCCATCATCAGTCCCGGAAAGACGCCCGCCAGCCACAGTTGCCCCACCGGCTGGCGCGCGATCATCGCATACAGCACCAGCACGACCGAGGGCGGCACCAGGATGCCGAGGCTCGATCCCGCCTGAATCACCCCGGTTATCATCAGCTTGTCGTAGTTGCGCTTCAGGAGTTCCGGCAACGCGATGGTGGCGCCGATCGCCATGCCGGCGACGCTGAGGCCGTTCATCGCCGAGATGATCACCATCAGCCCGATCGTGCCGATGGCGAGGCCGCCCGGAATCTTGCCCATCCAGACGTGGAACATGCGGTAAAGGTCGTCCGCCAGCCGGCTTTCCGACAGCACGTAGCCCATGAAAATGAACATCGGCAGCGTCAGCAGCGGGTACCACTTCATCAGCTTCATCGCCGCCGAGAAGCCGAGGTCGGACCCGCCGACTCCCCAGAGCGCGATCGAGGCCAATACCGCGACAAATCCGATCGCGCCGAAAACCCGCTGGCCGGTCGCCATCATCAGCAGCATCGAGCTGAACATGAAAATGGCGATCAGGTCATAGGACATCTCAAATCTCCTTGCCGCGCAGCTTGGCAATGTCGCGGAAGAAGAAGGCGATGGCCTGCAGGATCATCAGCAGGATTCCGATCGCCATGATGATCTTGATCGGCGCGATATAGGGGCGCCAGGCGGTCGGGCTGCGCTCGGCATACTCCAGTGAATAGGCCGTGCTCTCGACCGCGCCATAAAGCAGCACGCCGAGGTAGAACAGCAGCGCAAAGACCGAGAAGGCGTCGACCCAGGCTTTCTGGCGATCCGACCAGCCGCCATACAGCAGGTCCATCCGCACGTTGCTGTCGAGCTGCAGCGAGTAGGGCCCGCCCAGCATGTAGTAGGCCACCATCACGAACTGGGCCGTCTCCAACGTCCAGAGCGAGGGCCAGGGCGTGACCTTGGAGATCGACGACCACATCAGCACGCCCATCAGCACGTACAGCAGGTACATCGAAAGCCGACCGATCCGGTAGTTGAGCCGGTCGACATAGCGTACGTAGAGTCTTATCGCTCTCGGCAAGTAACTCTCCCCATCAATCGAACCGCGTGCCCCTCATCGGCGCCAAGGACGCCGAATGCCGCCGCCGCGGCTCGATGCCTCCCGTTTGAGCGAACGGTTATCCCGCCGCCGGCGCGCATTCGCGCCTTCGTTCGTTTTGGTCGTGCCGATATCCTCTGAAACCCCCATATATTGCAGAGTTAGTGCGTTCGGCGCCAAACCGGCTCCCGCACGCCCCCTCTGTCTTTCGCACCTGAAAGATTCACCGCTCGATCACGGCCGCAGAGGCCGGGAATCAAATCGGCTTTCCTCGTCGGTGAGGCCAGCACAAGCTGCGGATATCCCGCGTCTTCGCCGCCTACTTTCCAGAGTGCCGCTTCCCCGCGGTCCTTTTGCCTGAGAGTTTCCGGGGCGGTTGCTCCTTCGGCGCCGATGCGCGTCCAGGCATGTTTGCCGGAACGCGCGATCGATCTCTCCCGCAAGGGATCAGTCCGTGACTTGGACCGACTTCCCAGTCCAAACCATCCACAAAGATTAGTCCGAAGCCCCGAACCAAAGTCAAGCGGTGGTGCGCTCCGGTGCGGGGGTTCCTGTCCCGCCGGCGAGCGCTTCCGCGCAGAAGGCGGCGAAGACGGCGGCCATCCGGGTCGCCCGGGCGCGCGCCAGCCGGGCGACGCCGAGCCGGGTCGGGCGCACCTGCTCGCGGATCGGCCGATAGGCCAGCCGGCGGCCGTCGAGCGCGAGATCGCTCGGCGGGCGCGAATGCATGATCGAGCAGCCATAGCCGTTGGCGACCAGCCCGCGCACCATCTCGAAGGACGGTGACTCGTGGGCGATCAACGGCTCCAGGCGCTGGCTGTAGAAGATCGACAGGAAATACTCGCGGCTCTGCGGCAGGCCGAGCAGGATGAGCGGCTCCGCAGCGAGATCGCCGAGCGACACCGTGGCCTCGGCCGCCAGCCGGTGCCCGTCCGGCAGCAGCGCATGGAGCGGCACCTCGCCCAGCTCCTGGAACTCGAGATCCGGGCCGAGGCCGAGATCGTAGGTCAGCGCGCAATCGAAGCGGCCGTCGCGCAGGCCCTCGACCAGCCCCTGTAGATGCTCCTCGTGAAGGCGGATGCGGATCTCGGGATAGCGCTCGCCGAAGGTCCGCAGCAGGCCCGGCATGATCAGCGGCGCGAAGGTGACGAAGCAGCCGATCTGCAGTTCCCCGGCCAGCGCCTCGCCGAGGCCGAGGGCGCCTTGGCGCAGCTCCTCGGCATGGGCCAGCAAGCTGCGCGCCTCGACCACCAGGCGCCGCCCGGCCGGGGTCGGCGACAGGCCCTGGGCGTGGTGGCGCACGAACAGGGTCAGGCCGAAGCGGTCCTCGAGCTGGGCGATGGCGGCCGAGATCGACGGCTGCGACACGTTGAGCCGCCGCGCCGCGCCGGTCACGCTGCCGTCCTCCGCCGCCGCCACGAGATAGCCGAGATGCTTCAGGGTGAATGACATCAGGAAATCCTATGCAGATCGTCGGAAAATAATATTTTTCCCTCTGCACGGCCTTTGGGTCAATTGGCGATCTGCGACGAGCTGTCGCAGGCTGATCCGAAGAATCCGGCGGCCGGCCGGCGCAGACGAGGAGCCAGGGGAATGATCAGGACGGGCGGGGAATACCGGGACTCGATCCGCGACGGCCGGATGGTCTGGATCGACGGCGAGCGGGTGAAGGATGTCACCACCCACCCGTCCTTCAAGCCGATCGTCGACGTGCGCGCCCGCATCTACGACATGGCGCACGAGGACGCCACCCGGGACGTCATGACCTATGTCGAGCCGGAGACCAACGAGCGCAACTGCATCGGCTACCGCCTGCCGCACAGCCGCGAGGACTGGAACGACAAGCGCCGCGCCGTGGAGACCGTGCTGAACGACATTGGCGGCGTGGTGATCCGGGTCGGCGACGAGACCATCGGCGAGATGTGGTCGCTCTATGACGGCAAGGACGTGCTGACCGAGGTCGACCCGCGCTTCGCCCGCAACATCGAGCAGCACATCCAGCGCGCGCTGAAGACCGACATCTTCCACGTCTCCGCCAACACCGATCCCAAGGGCGACCGCTCGAAGCGGCCGCAGGACCAAGATCCCGACATGCTGCTGCATCTGGTCAAGGAGACCGATGCCGGCATCGTCGTGCGCGGCGCCAAGTACGAGACCGCGGCGGCCTATGCCAACCAGGCCTTCGTCAAGCCGACCATCGCCAACTGGGGCGACGAAAAGCTGTCGGACTACGCGCTCGGTTTCATCTGCGACATGGGCGCGCCGGGCCTGAAGCATATCTGCCGCACCGGCTTTGCCGGGCGGGCGCCGGCGCGCGACTATCCGCTCGCCAACCGGTTCGACGAGGTCGACACGCTGCTGGTGTTCGACGACGTGTTCGTGCCGTGGGAGAACGTGCTGTTCCACCGCCACACCAGGGCGGCGAGCTTCATCCGCGGCACGCTGCACCGCTACAGCGCCTATGCCTTCGTGCTGCGGCTCGTCACCATCGCCGACATGATGATCGGCGCCGCCCTGTTCAACGTGCGCCAGACCGGCCTCGACAACCAGCAGGCGGTGCGCGAGAAGCTGGCCCAGCTCGCCTGCTACCGCGAGACCATCCACGCCCACCTGACCGCTGCGGTGGCGCTCGCCGAGCCGAGCCCGGCCGGTCTGCTGATGCCGAACCAGTCGCTGCTCTATACCGGCCGGGTCCAGGCCTGCAGCCAGCTGCCGGCCATGATGCACATCGCGCGCGAGCTGTGCGGCGGCCAGATCTGCGTCACCCCGGACGCGGTCAACTTCGAGAACGAAGAGATCGGGTCGTGGCTTAACAAGTACTACTCGGTCAACGAGAACTGGCTCGCGGAGGACCGCCGCAAGCTGCTGGCCTTCGCCCGTGACCTGCTGAATTCCGACTATGCCGGGCACCGGCTGACCTTCCAGCTGTTCGCCCAGTCGCCGCCCTTCGCCCATCTGAACGCGGTCTACAACAACTTCGACTTCTCGGGCCCGCTCGACTTCGTGCGCAAGGCGGCCGGGCTGTCGGACAAGGTGATGAAGCGGTAGTCCGCGGCCGAGCCGGAGGCCTCATCCTTCGACAGGTTCAGGATGAGGTCCCACGTTGCCGAGAACGAGCCCTCATGCTGGGCCTGCCGAAGCATGAGGGCGGACAGGGAGGACATCGATGCCGCTGCGCGATCAATTCGTCGAGGCGATGAGCCGGGCCGCCACCAGCGTCTCGGTGGTGACCACCGACGGTCCGGCGGGTCGCGCCGGGGTGACGGTCAGCGCCATGTGCTCGGTCTCGGCCGACCGGCCCTCGCTGCTGGTCTGCGTCCATCACCTGTCGCCGGCCTGCGCGGCGATCAAGGAGAACGGCCGGTTCTGCGTCAACGTGCTGCGGGCCGACCAGTCGGCGATATCGGACACCTTCGCGGGTCGCCTCGCGGCGCCCGGTGGCGACAAGTTCGGCTGCGCCCGCTGGCGCCGGCTGGCGACCGGCGCCCCGGCGCTCGACGATCCGCTCGCCGCCTTCGACTGCACGTTGATGCGCCATGTCGAATGGGGCTCGCATTTCGTGCTGATTGGCGACATCGTGGATGTCGAGACCGACGCCGGCACGCCGCTCATCTATGTCCATCGCGGCTACGGCGTGCCGGGAGCGCTGGCGGTCGCCGCCGCGTGACGTTCCGGTCCAATGGCCCGAGCATGTCGTCGGGAAGGGGAGGCGTGCGATGAACAGGCTGAATGCCGCAGCTACCGCCCAGTTCGCCGAGCAGGGCTTCGTCATCGTGCGCAACGCGGTATCGCCGGAGGCGATCGGCCGCCTGAACGGCGAAATCGACCGCTGGATCGAGGACAGCCGGGCGCAGGCCAGGAACTACGGCGAGACGCCGAACGGCAAGGCGCGCTTCGACCTCGAGGCCGGGCACAGCGCCGCCGCGCCGCGGCTGCGCCGGGTCGCCAATCCAGTCGACATCTCCGAGCCGTTCCGCGAGGTGCTGTGGGACGGCGCGATTCCGGACCTGGTGACCGGGCTGATCGGCCCGGACGTCAAGTTCCACCACTGCAAGATCAACATGAAGCTGCCCGGCGGCGACACCTATGTCGGCTATCACCAGGACCATCCGTTCGACCCCCACACCAACGACGACGTGGTGGTGGCCCTGCTGATGCTCGACGACATGACCCTGGAGAATGGCTGCCTGACCGTGGTGCCCGGCTCCCATCGCGAGCGCTACACCCACTACCAGGGCGACAAGTTCGTCGGCGAAATCGCGCCCGAGCATCGCGCGGGTTTCGACGCCCGCGCCGTGCCGGTTCTCGGCAAGGCCGGCGACGTCTGCCTGCAGAGCACCTGGATGGTCCATGGCGGCGGGCGCAACACGACCGACCGGCCGCGCCGGATCCTGATCTGCGACTACACCGCCGCCGACGCCTTCTGGCTGACCTCGCCGATCGTGCCGTCGCTTCATTCCGGGCGCATCGTGCGCGGCAAGGCGACGCGGCTGGCGCGGCTGGCCGGCGGCACCAAGGAGTTGCCGCAGCACTACGCCGACGATTCGTTCTTCGGCGCGCAAGGACAGAAGACCGCCGCCGAGTGAATAGAGAGCGGCCCATGACGGGCGGCGCAGCCGGGCGACAAAAGGGGGGCCGGGCCACGGGATGAAAGTAGCTGTGTACCAGGGGCCAGGGGTCTTTCTCGATGTGGGAGCGAGTCTGGCGCTGCTCGACTCGCTGGCGGCCGCCGCCGCGATCCAGGGCGCCGGCCTGCTGATTCTTCCCGAGCTGTACCTCACCGGCTACAACATCGGCGACGACGTCGCCCGGCTGGCGGAACCGGTCAACGGCGCTTCGGCCGAACGGGCCGGGACCATCGCGGCGCGACACGGCATCGCCTTGATCTATGGCTATCCCGAACGTGATGGCAGTGCCCTCTACAACTCCGCTCTCTTCGTCGATGCGGCGGGCCGTCCGCTCGCCAACTATCGGAAGACGCATCTCTTTGGCCCGGAGGAGCGGCGGTTGTTTCGTGCGGGCGACGACCTTGCGGTGGTCCGCTTCGGTGATCTGGGTGTCGGCATCCTGATCTGCTACGACATCGAGTTTCCCGAGCTGGTCCGATCCCTGGTGCTGAAGGGCGCCGACCTGATCGCCGTGCCGACTGCGCTGTCGGGCGCTTATGATGAGATTCCGACCTGCATCGTGCGGGCGCGGGCGTACGAGAACCAGGTCTTCGTGGCCTACAGCGATCACACGGGCATCGAGCGCGACCTGTCGTTCATCGGGGGCAGCGCGATCGTCGGACCCGACGGCCGGGATATTCTGCGGGCCGGCCGCGACGACGAAACGCTTTTGGTCGCCGGCATCGAGCCGGGGCGGTATGCGGAATCACGGCGTCTCAACACCTATCTGCGCGACCGCCGCCCGGAGCTCTATGGGGCCGTCGCGAGGCAAGGCGAAGGCCGGCCATCGTCTTGATGAAAGCGATGAGCGGGCTGCAGAATCCACAAGCAAGATCATAGACAGAGGAGGCGGCAATGACTCGCAAACGGATACTTTCCGCGCTGCTGCTGGCCGGAACGATCTCCGGCATCTCGGGCCTGGCACAATCCGCCGCGGCCGAGCCGTTCGAAATCGTGCATACCACCTGGGTCGGCTACGGCCCGCTCTATCTGGCACGCGACCTCGGCTACTTCGAGGAGGAAGGGGTCGACGTCAAGCTGACGACGATCGAGGAGAAATCGCTGCAAATGGCGGCGGTCATGTCCGGCAACGTGGCCGGTGCGGCCGGAACCGTCGACGAGTTCCTGCTCTATATGAAGCCCGACAGCTGCCTGAAATACGTGCTCGCCCTGGACGAGTCCAGCGGTGGCGACGGCATCCTGGTCCGTGACGACGTGAAGTCGATTGCCGATCTCAAAGGCAAGCAGATCGCCTTCAACGAGGGTTCGGTCTCGCAGTTCTGGCTGAATGTCATCCTCAAGGAGAACGGCATGTCCCAGGACGACATCGAGATGGTCAACATGACCTCCGATGACGCCGCCGCGGCGTTCATGGCGAACCGTGTCGATGTCGCCGTGACCTGGGAACCCCATCTGACCGAAGCCCGCAAGACCAATCAAGGACATGTGCTGATCGACAGCTCGAAGAGCCCGGGGGTCATAACGGACGTGATCACCGTTTCCTGCGACACCGCCGAGAAGCGCGCGGACGAGATCAAGGCGCTGGTGCGCGGCTGGAACCGCGCTGTCGAATACTGGAAGCAGAACCCCGATGAAGCGAACGCCATCATGGCGGCGGGCGTCGGTGGCTGGCTGGCGGATCCCGCAGCCTTCGCCGAATCCGCCAAGGGCGTGACGTTCTTCGACGAGGCGACCAACAAGGCTTACTTCGGCACCGCCGGTCAGCCTGGGTCGCTCTACGAGATCGTCGACTTCGCGATCAGCATCTGGGGCGATCTAGGAAAGCTGCAGATCACGCCGAAGCCGGAGGAGTTCATCACCGACTCCTTCGTCAATCAGTGATACGACGATTCATCGAGGCCTACTTCGCCCCCAAGGCGGAGATTCCGCGACCTGTCGCCATCTTCGTCGGCGTCGCCACGGCGGTCTTCGTCCTTGGGGGCTGGTGCGCCCTGACCTATGGCGGGTTGGCCAGGACGGATTTCCTGCCGACTCCGGATTCGATCGTGCGGGCCGCGATCAAGTTCGGAGCCGACGGAACGCTATTCGGGCATATGTGGTCGAGCGTGCAAGTGATCTTCATCGGCTTCGTCCTGTCGTCGGTGCTGGCCGTGCCCATCGGCGTGCTGATGGGCAGCTTCCGGATCATTCAGGCCGCGATCGAGCCGCTCGTGAACTTCATCCGCTATTTGCCGGTCACGTCGATGATTCCGTTGTTGATCCTTTGGGTCGGCATCGGCCTGGAGCAGAAAGTGGCGGTGATCTTCATCGGCACTTTCTTTCAGCAGATCGTGCTGATTGCCGATGTCTCCGCGCGGGTCCCTCGCGATCTCGTCAACGTGTCCTACACGCTCGGTGCGACCCGCCGTCAGGTGGTCACCCAGGTCCTGATTCCGGCAACCATGCCGGGCGTCATGGATACGCTGCGCGTGACGATGGGCTGGGCCTGGACCTATCTGGTGGTCGCGGAGCTGGTCGCCGCCAATAGCGGCCTCGGATATTTGAGCTTGCAAGCGATGCGGGGCCTGCGCGTCGATGTCATCTTTCTTGCGATCTTCGTCATCGGGCTGCTCGGCTTGCTGACGGATCTCGGCTTCCGCCTGCTGCGCGAGCTGTTGCTGCCATGGGCGAGCCTGCGATGACGAGCGGCGTCAAGCTTTCCGCGCTTGACATTTCGCTGACCTTTCAAAACCGGGGTCAGGCGTCGGTCACGGCGCTCGATCATGTGTCGCTCGACGTCGGCGATGGCGAGTTCGCGGCGATCGTCGGGCCGTCCGGCTGCGGCAAATCGAGCCTTCTGTATCTTGTTGCCGGCCTGCAGCAACCCTCGACGGGCACGATCCTG
Organism: uncultured Rhodospirillaceae bacterium; assembly: GCA_964372215.1. Lineage (GTDB taxonomy): Bacteria > Pseudomonadota > Alphaproteobacteria > Dongiales > Dongiaceae > DAIMFL01. Next base: position 23,567 of record CAYJQC010000036.1, on the reverse strand, counting down.
CTGGACGGCGTGCCCGTTGATGGGCCGAGCCGCCAACGCGGCATGGTGTTTCAGTCCTACACGCTCTTTCCGTGGCTGACCGTGCTGCAGAACGTCGCTTTCGGCCCCTCGCTTCGCCGGATTCCGCTTGAGGAGCGGCAGCGCGTGGCGCAAGGATACGTGCACGAGGTGGGCCTGGAGGGCTTCGAGCATGCATATCCCGGCCAATTGTCGGGCGGCATGATGCAGCGTGTGGCGCTGGCGCGCGCCATGGCCAACGATCCGGATATCCTGCTCATGGACGAGCCGTTCGGGGCTCTCGACAGCCAGACGCGCTCGGTGATGCAGCAACTGCTGCTTCGCGTATGGGGGCATCATCACAAGACCGTCATCTTCGTCACCCACGACATCGAAGAAGCGATTTTTCTGGCCGACCGCGTCTACGTCATGACCGCTCGGCCTGGCCGCTTCAAGGAGGAGATCGTGGTACCGCTGCCGCGTCCGCGAACGGTCGAGATGATGACCTCGGAGGCTTTTGTCACGCTCAAGCGGCGGATCATCAATCTTCTGCAGGAAGAGGTGCTTCGCAGCCTCGGCCTGGCAGCCGCGCCATAGTTCGAACGGAAAGGACGCTCACTCCACCATGACCCATATTCGCTTACGCAAGTTCAACACCAAGATCACCTACCCCGAGCAGACCCTCGACAACGATCTCTGCATGGCGGTGCGCGCCGGCAACCGCGTCTTCTTGCGCGGCCAGGTCGGCCAGGCGCTCGACGGGTCCATGGTCGGCGTCGGGGATCCCGGCGCCCAGGCCGACCAGGCGATGAAAAACGTGAAGCAGCTGCTGGAAGAGGCCGGAAGCTGCCTCGACCACATCTGCAAGATCACCGTGTACATCACCGACCGCGCCTATCGCGAGCCGGTCTATCGCAGCATCGGCAAGTGGCTCAGGGGCATCCATCCCTGCTCCACCGGTCTCATCGTCAACGGTCTCGCCCGGCCGGAATGGGTGATGGAGATCGATGTCGAGGCGATGATCCCGGCCGGCGAGGAAGCCAAGCGGCCGGTCACCGGGCCGGAATGGATGGATGCCCGGCAGGCCAAGGCCGCGGGCAAGAGGCTCGGCAAGAAGGCCGGCGCCGGCAAGGGCAAGCACAAAAAGAAATAGGGAGACCGGGACATGGCGACCGCTGTCCGAGCGAACTACGACGCCGCCGAGCTGCGACGCATCGACCGCGAACATCACCTGCATCCGTTCTCCAACAACAAGCAGGTGGTGAGCGAGGGCGGCGGGCATGTCTATACCCGCGCCGAGGGCGTCTATATCTGGGACGTCGACAACAAGCGCTTCCTGGATGCCATGGCCGGGCTGTGGTGCGTCAATGTCGGCTATGGCCGCGACGAGCTGGCCGACGTGGCCAGCCGCCAGATGCGCGAGCTGCCGTACTACAGCGGCTTCTTCGGCTCGGCCACGCCGCCGGCGGTGGAGCTCGCCGGCAAGCTCAGCGATCTCACCGGCAACCGCTTCAGCCGCGTGCTGTTCGCCAACTCGGGGTCCGAGGCCAACGACACCGTCGCCTGGATCGCCCGGCGCTACTGGGACATCAAGGGCAGACCCGAGAAGAAGTGGCTGATCGCCCGCAACAACGCCTACCACGGCAGCACCATGATGGCGGCGAGCCTGGGCGCCTACGGGCTGATGCACGCGCAAGGCGGGCTGCCGCTGCCGCAGGTCGCCCATGTCCGCCAGCCCTACTGGTTCGGCGAGGGCGGCGACATGGACCGGGCGGCGTTCGGCCGGCTCTGCGCCAAGGCGGTCGAGGACAAGATCCTCGAGCTTGGGCCCGACAAGGTGGCGGCCTTCATCGGCGAGCCGATCCAGGGTGCGGGTGGCGTCATCATTCCGCCGGAGACCTATTGGCCGGAGGTGCAGAAGATCTGCCGCAAGCACGACGTGCTGCTGATCGCCGACGAGGTGATCTGCGGGTTCGGCCGCACCGGGCGCTGGTTTGGCCACGAGGCGCTCGGCTTCGAGCCCGACATGGCCTCGATCGCCAAGGGGCTGTCGTCGGGCTACCTGCCGATCTCCGGCGTCATGCTGACCCCCAGGATCGCCGATGCCCTGGTCGAGAGCGGCGACTGGCATCACGGCTTCACCTATTCCGGCCATCCGGTCGCCGCCGCCGTCGCCCTCAAGAACCTCGAGATCATGGAGCGCGAGGGGCTGGTGGAGAAGGTGGCCAAGGACACCGGGCCCTACCTGAAGGAACGGCTCGGCAGCCTGGCCGATCACCCGCTGGTCGGCGAGGTCAGGAGCTTCGGCCTGCTCGGCGCCATCGAGCTGGTCAAGGACAAGAAGACGAGGCAGCGCTGGGAACCCGCCGGCACCGCCGGCGGGATCTGCCGCGATCATTGCCTGGCCAACGGCCTGATGATGCGCGCCTGCGTCGACACCATGGTGATGTCGCCGCCGCTGGTGATCAGCCGCGCCGAGATCGACGAGCTGGTGGCGAGCGCGCGCACCGCGCTCGACGCCACGCTTGCGGCATTGAAGGGGTAGGGGAGTCCCATGACCTTTTCGATCGCCGGGCGCTGTGCGCGCACCGGCATGGCGGGCATCGTCATCACCACCTCCAGCATCTGCGTCGGCGCGCGCTGCCCCTGGGTTCGCGCGCGGGTCGGCGCCGTCGCCACCCAGAACGTGACCGACCCCGCGCTCGGCCCCCGCGGCCTCGACCTCATGGAAGGCGGCTTGCCGGCGGCGGCGGCGCTCGAGCGGCTGATGGCCGACGCGCCATTCCCGGACTATCGCCAGGTGACCATGGTGGACGCCCAGGGCGGCACCGCCCATTGGACCGGGACCAAGACCCTCGGCACCAACGCGGTGGCGACCGCCGCCGGCTGCGTCGCCGCCGGCAACCTGCTGATGAGCCCGGAGGTGCCCAGGGCCATGGCCCGCACCTTCGCCGCCGAGCCCGGGCTGCATCTGGCCGAGCGCCTGCTGCGCTCGATCGAGGAAGGCCTGGTGGCCGGCGGCGAGGCCGGGCCGGTGAAGTCGGCGGCGCTCATCGTCGCCGACGACCAGATCTGGCCGCTGGTCAACCTCAGGGTCGACTGGGACGACGACGGGCCGCTGATGCGGCTGCGCCAGCTCTGGGAGGCCTACGAGCCGCAGATGAAGGACTACGTCGCCCGGGCGCTCGACCCCCTGGCAGCGCCGGCCTACGGGGTGCCCGGGGATCCATAGGGCACATGGCTTGGCGCCTTCCGGCGCCAGCTCAAAGGACACTGCTAGATCGTCGAGCCGGCCATGGCGTTGAGCTACCGTCAGGAGTGGGAATATATTCTAAGCAACGCAAAGGCAGCAACGCAAAGGCGCAGAGCTGCAAAGCCATAGCAGGCCGCCGATCGTTGTCCGATGATGACACCGATCTTGGCACAAAATTAGCGACGCCGGTTCGAGTCTCTCGACGAGTCTGGCCCTTGTCGGGTGAAGATCGGTGCCGACAATACTAACCAGCAAGTCACGATGAGTATCTTCAGATCAAGCCACAACGACAGGTTCTCGACATACTCGGAATCAAGGTTTTGATTTGACATCGCAGAAAGCTGTCGGAGTCCTGTGATGCCGGGCCGAATTGGGAAGGTGCCGGTGCCGACCACTGACTGATCGTAAGAGGGCACACCAAATACCGCCTCGGGTGTCTGAGCCTTGGGGCCAACGAAACTAAGATCGCCCTTTAAAATGGAGAACAGGATCAGCAGCTCATCGATGCGGGTCAGATAAACGAACCGCCTAAACGAAAACTTGGAGGACATGCATGGCCGGCAATGGAAGCGCACAAGGTCAAAAGCACGGCCATGCCGACCAATGAACCGCGTAGTTTCGAAGAACGAGCCTTTGCCATCGCAGATAAAGCACAGCATCGTGACCGCAGTGACCGGCAAAGTGAATAGCAGAAGCGCCGATGCGATCACCACATCCAGCGCCCGTTTGATCGCAAGCGTTTTTAGCGTGACTTGTAGCCCATAGTGATCCCGGCCGATTCTTGCCGTTGCACGAATGAGATCTAGAGCGAATAGCAGAGCCGCAATCTTACTGGGATAAGCATCAAGGTCCGCCAGCCACTCTTCCTTCAATCGACACGCGAGCCGAGGCGGAGTCCGCCGAGCATGGTAGCGAACAATGAACGCCGACAACCGCGGCAACCAATCGGAAATTTCGATAGCGATAAGGCTGGCTGCGATACCGAGTCCAACCGTAAGTAGCAGCTGAGAGGCGTCCATGGGTTAGGTAACCACAGGGCTGCGACCGCGTGCATTCGAAGCAAACGGGGCGCGCAGTTGCTGTGTGATGTGTACTCCAACACCCGTCAATCGGTAGAACCGACGCCGAGGACGTCCCAAATCAGATGGAGACCTGTTTTCCCAGTGGCTAGACAGCAGCCCCTGACTCTCGAATCGCAGCAAAATCGGATAAATCGTGCCAGATGGCAGCCCCGTGGCCTTCATGAGCTCGGCGCCGCACCATTCCCGCTGCTTGCCCTCGAACATCGTGCTCAGGACCAGCAAACCCTGCCGACTAACATTGATATCTGAATGCATAGTAGAGAGTCTACATAGGGTCGGCGCTCTCGTCAAGGATCTTCGGCGGCGTGCGGCCTTTGGTCTGTCAACATCGCCACCACCTCATCGGCGATCGCCAGCGACGAGGTCAGCCCCGGCGATTCGATGCCGTAGAGATTGACCAAGCCGGGGACGCCGTGATCGCACGGTCCCTGGATCAGGAAGTCTGCGGCCGGCCCGCCGGGCGCCTGGAGCTTGGGGCGGATGCCGGCATAGGCCGGCGCCAGCGCGCCATCGGGCAGCGCCGGCCAGTAGCGCCGGATCGCGGCATAGAACGGCTGGCTCCGCGCCGGATCGACGGCGTAGTCGATCTCGTCGATCCACTGGATGTCCGGTCCGAAACGGACCTGGCCGCCGATGTCGAGCGTGACGTGGATGCCGATCCCGGCCAGCTCCGGCATCGGGTAGACCAGCCGGCGGAACGGCGATCTCCCGGCCAGCGTGAAGTAGTTGCCCTTGCAGATGTAGCCCGGCGGGATGGTCGCCGGGTCGAGGCCGCTCAGCCTGCGTGCGACATCGTGGGCCCCGAGCCCGGCGCTGTTGACGAAGCTGCGGCAGCCGAGGGTGGTTGGCTCGGCGCCGCCGATCTCGAGCTCGAAGCCGTCGCCGGCGACGCGGCCGGCGACGATCGGGGCGTTCAATGCCAGCATCGCGCCCAGCGCTTCGGCGTCGCCGAGATAGCTCAGCATCAGGGCATGGGCGTCGACGATGCCGGTCGAGGGCGACAGCAGCGCGGCGACGCAGGCCACCTCCGGCTCCAGTTCATGGGCCTCGGCCGGCGTCAGGCGCCGCAGGTCGTGGACGCCGTTCTCGACCGCCTTGGCGGCGAGCGCCTCCAGGGCCGGGACCTGGTCCTGGGCGGTGGCGACGATCAGCTTGCCGAGCCGCGCGTGCGGCACGCCATGGGCGGCGCAATAGGCGTAGAGCCGTTCCTTGCCGGCGACGCAGAGCTTCGCCTTCAGGCTGCCGGTCGGATAGTAGATGCCGGCATGGATCACGCCGCTGTTGCGCGCGCTGGTCTCGGTGCCGATGGCGCCGTTGCGCTCCAGCACGATCACCTCGCGCCCCGCGCGCGCCAGCGCCCGGGCGATGGCGAGCCCGACGACCCCCGCCCCCGCCACCACGCAGTCGACCCGGTCGGTCATGTTCCCGTCGACGTCCCCTCGAGCGGCGCCGGCGCGCGGCTACGCCGCGCTTCCCCCCGGGTTCTTCGCGCGGCTACGCCGCGCCTCACGGTGCGCGATGTACAGGCTCGACCCGGCGACCACGCTGGCGCCGACCAGCGTCACCCAGGTCGGCCACTCGCCCCACAGCACCACCCCGTACAGGATGCCCCAGAGCAGCCCGGTATACTCGATCGGCGCCAGCATCGAGACCTCGCCGTAGCGAAACGCCTGGTTGAGGAAGAATTGGCCGAAGCTGCCGGCGATCCCGACCAGGGCGAAGATCCAGAGGTCGGCGAGCCGGAGCGGCGCCCACTGCCAGGACGGCAGCAGGGTCTCGCCGAGCAGGCCGGCGATTCCGGTCATCACCAGCACGCCGATCGAGTAGTAGAACAGGATGCTGTGGCTGGGCTCGGTGCTGCTGAGCTGGCGCGAGGTGATCAGGGTGAGCGCATAGAGGAACGCCGAGACCAGGGCGAGCACGGCGCCGAAGGTCATGCCGGAGCCCGAGGGCTGCAGGATCAGGATCACGCCGAGGAACCCGACGGTGACCGCGCTCCAGCGCCGCCAGCCGACTTTCTCCTTCAGCAGCACGACCGACAGCGCGGTCATGAACAGCGGCGCGGCGAAGGCGATCGCCATGGTGTCGGCGATCGGCATCAGCTTCAGCGCGTAGTAGAACGCGATCATGGTGGCGAGGTTGAACAGCGACCGCAGGCCGTGCCCGAACGGGCGTCTTGTGGCGAGCGTCCCGAGCCCACCCATGCGGCTCGCCAGGATGACCGCGAGCGCCAGGCCGAAGAGATAGCGGATGAAGGCGATCTGCGGCACCGCATAGTCGCTGGTCAGCCACTTGACGCCGGCATCGAGCAAGGTCAGCGAGGCGACCGCCGAGAAGCTGTAGACCATGGCGCGGCCGGGCGCGGAGCGCAGGCCGCCATGGCCGGCGAGGCTGCTCACGGCGCGCCTTCGCCGGGGACGCCGGCCTGCAGCGTCAGGCGAAGCCGGGCCAGCCGGGTCTCGCGCCGGGCGATGTACAGGCTGGAGCCGCCGACGATCGCAGCGCCCACCAGGATCTGCCAGCCGGGAACATCGCCCCAGATCGCGAAGCCCAGCGCCGAGGCCCAGATCAGCGCGGTGTATTCCATCGGCGCCAGCATCGACACCTCGCCGTAGCGGAAGGCGCGGACCATGAAGAACTGTCCGGCGCCGCTGGCGATGCCGGTGAAGGCGAAGATCGCCAGGTCGAAGGGCGGCGGCGTCCGCCACTCCGCCGGCATGAACGGGGCGGTCGCCAGGACCGCGGCGATCGACACCCACAGCATCAGCGTCTCCGTGCTCTCGGTGCCGGAGAGCTGGCGCGAGACGATGATGGTGATCGAATAGAACAGCGCGCAGGCGAGCGGGATCAGCGCCGTCCAGGCGAAACCGGCCCCGGTCGGCTGCAGCATCACCAGGACTCCGACGATGCCGACGGCAATGGCGATCCAGCGCCGGGCGCCGACGCTCTCCCCGAGCACGACGACGCTGAGCACGGTCATGATCAGCGGCGCCGCGAAGGTCAGCGCCACCACGTCGGCGAGCGGCATCAGCGACAGCGCCCAGAAGAAGCTCGCCATGGTCAGCACGCTGGTGCCGGCGCGCGCCAGGTGACGTCCGAGCCGGGCGGTCCTGAACTGGCTGAATCCGCCGCGCGGCGCCACCACCGCAAAGATCAGCCCCAGGGTGAACAGCCGGCCGAGAAAGATGATCTGGGCCACGCTGTAGTCGCCGGTCAGCCACTTGGCGCCGGCGTCGAGCAGCGAGAACGACGCGATGCTGAGCACCATGTAGGCCAGCGCCCGGCCGGGCAGGTTGCGTTGCAATGCGACTTCCGGGCCGCCGGCCATGTCAAGCTGTCTCCCCCCGTGCTTCGGTCATGCCTAGCCGGTCCGGCGGCCAGCCGCCACAATCTTTTCAGGGACTTGGCCGTTTGCATGCCCGAGCGTTGCCCGCGGCCCCGGCGCGACGTAATCTGCTGGCGAATCATGGTGCCCTGAGCCAATGCCCCTCGACATCGCGCCTTCCGTCTGTCCGCACGACTGCCCGTCGACCTGTGCGCTCGAGGTCGAGCGGCTCGATTCGCACCGGATCGGGCGCGTGCATGGGGCCAAGGGCAACAGCTACACCGCCGGGGTGGTCTGCGCCAAGGTGGCGCGCTACGCCGAGCGCCAGCACCATCCCGACCGGCTCGGGCAGCCGCTGCGCCGGGTCGGCGACAAGGGTATCGGCCGGTCCGCCTTCGTTCCGATCTCCTGGGGCCAGGCGCTCGACGAGGCGGCCGAGGGCCTGGAACGCGCGGCCCAATTGCATGGCCGTGAGTCGGTCTGGCCGTATTTCTACGCCGGCACCATGGGGCTGGTGCAGCGCGATGGCATCGAGCGGCTGCGCCATGTCATGGGCTATTCGCGCGAGCTGCAGACCATCTGCGTCGCGCTGTCGGATTCCGGCTGGATGGCGGGGGTCGGGGTCAAGCGCGGCGTCGACAGCCGCGAGATGGCCGAGTCGGACCTGATCGTGGTGTGGGGCGGCAACCCGGTCTCGACCCAGGTCAACGCCATGACCCATATCAGCAAGGCGCGCAAGGCGCGCGGCGCCCGGCTGGTGGTGATCGATCCCTACCGGACTCCGACCGCCGAGGTCGCCGACCTGCATCTGGCGGTGCGGCCGGGGACCGACGGCGCGCTCGCCTGCGCGGTCATGCACGTGCTGTTCCGGGACGGCTTCGCCGATCGCGCCTACATGGCGAAACATGCCGACGTGCCGGCGGAGCTGGAGGCGCATCTGCTGTCCCGCACACCGGAATGGGCCTCGGCGATCACCGGTCTCGACGCCGCCGCAATCACCGAGTTCGCGCGTGAATACGGCCGCACCCGGCGGAGTTTCCTGCGCGTCGGCTACGGCTTCAGCCGCTCGCGCAACGGCGCGGCGAACCTGCACGCCGTCACCTGCCTGCCGACGGTGACCGGCGCCTGGCAGCACAAGGGCGGCGGCGCGCTCTACAGCAATGGCGGGCTCTATCGTCTCGACAAGTCGCTGATCGAGGGCCTCGACGCCTTCGACCCCACGGTCCGCATTCTCGACCAGTGCCGGATCGGCCCGATCCTGCTGGGCGACAAGCGCGATCTGGGCGAGGGCCCGCCGGTCGCCGCGCTGCTGATCCAGAACACCAATCCGATGGTGGTCTGTCCGGAATCGGTCAAGGTGCGCGACGGCTTCGCCCGCAGCGACCTGTTCGTCTGCGTGCACGAGCAGTTCATGACCGAGACCGCCGCGATGGCCGACATCGTGCTGCCGGCCACCACCTTCCTCGAGCATGACGATATCTACATCGCCGGCGGCCACACCCATCTGCAGGTGGCGCGCAAGGTGGTCGAGCCCTTCGCCGAGGCGCGGCCCAATCATTTCGTGATCTGCGAGCTGGCCCGCCGGCTCGGTGCCGAGCATCCCGGCTTCCAGATGAGCGAATGGGAGATCATCGACCGCACCCTCGAGATGTCGGGCAAGCCGGATGCCGCGACGCTCGCCGACGGCCGCGGGGTCGATTGCGCGCCGCCGTTCGAGACCGCGCATTTCCTCGATGGCTTCGGTCATCCCGACGGCCGCTTCCGCTTCAAGCCCGACTGGTCGGCGATCGGCGCGGATCATCACCGCCTGCCGGCATTGCCGGACCACTGCCGGGTGATCGAGGAGGCCGACGCGACCCATCCGTTCCGCATGGTCGCCGCGCCGGCGCGCAACTTCCTGAACACGAGCTTCACCGAGACTCCCGGCTCGCGTGGGCGCGAAGGCCGGCCCCGGGTGCTGATCCATCCCGAGGACTGCGCCCGGCTCGGCATCGCCGCCGACGCCCGGGTACGGCTCGGCAACGCCCGCGCCTCGATCGTCGTCCACGCCCGGCCGTTCGACGGCCTGCAGCCCGGCGTGGTGGTGGTGGAGGGCATCTGGCCGAACGCCGCCTTCGAGGAGGGCCTGGGCGTCAACGCCCTGGTCGGCGCCGATGCCGGGCCGCCCAAGGGCGGCGGCACGTTCCACGACACCGCCATCTGGATCAGGCCGGCGTGAACCTGCTCTCGCCGACCGCCCCGCGCGCCGCCGGCCCGGGCACCGCCCGGCCGCGGCCGCTCAAGCGTCCGCATATCGTCGTGCTCGGGAACGAGAAGGGTGGCTCCGGCAAGTCGACCACGGCGATGCATGTCATCGTCGCGCTGTTGCATGACGGCTACCGGGTCGGCAGCATCGATCTCGACGCGCGCCAGGGAACGCTGTCGCGCTATGTCGAGAACCGCCGCAGCTTCTCGGTCGAGGGCGGCCTGACGCTGCCGCTGTCCGAGCATCGCGCGGTGCTGCGCAGCACCCTCGACTCGGCGGCGGCGGGCCGCGAGGACGAGGCGGCGCGGCTTGCCGCGGCGCTCGCCGGACTCACCGACTGCGACTTCGTGGTAATCGACACGCCGGGCAGCGACAACAGCCTGTCGCGGCTCGGCCACGCCCGCGCCGACACCCTGATCACGCCGATGAACGACAGCTTCCTGGATCTCGACCTGCTGGCCCGGCTCGACGCCAGCGGCAAGCGCATCCGCGGCCCGAGCCTCTATGCCGAGATGGTGTGGGACCAGCGCAAGCAGCGCGCGCTGGCCGATGGCGGGTCGATCGACTGGATCGTGATGCGCAACCGGCTGAGCAGCCTGGATGCCCGCAACAAGCGCCAGATCGGCCGGCTGCTCGACGAGCTGGCCCGGCGCATCGGGTTCCGCCAGGCGCCCGGGTTCACCGAGCGCGTGGTGTTCCGCGAGCTGTTCCCGCGCGGGCTCACCCTGCTCGACCTGCGCCAGTCCGATTCCGGGGTGGCGATGAACATGTCCCATGTCGCGGCGCGCCAGGAGGTGCGGGCGCTGCTCGCCGCCATCGGCCTGCCGGAGGCGGCCTCCGGGCTCGTCCCGGCCTTCGACCAGCCTTCCGCCAGGGCTGCCGCCGGCGCCGGCCAGGCGGCGCACCCTGGCGTCGCCTGAGCGGCGACACCATCTAGACTGAGTGGGAGATATCGGCAGCCGAGGAAGGCAGGGAGGGATGGCGCAGGACCGCAGCAAGCTGCCGGAACAAGCCGCCGCGTCCACGGCGGTGGCAGGGTTCTTGAACAAGCTCGCGGCGACGCCGGCGCTACAGCCGGCCGGCCCACGCGGGCGGCTGCTGTTCGCGATGGACGCCACTGCCAGCCGCGAGCCGACCTGGGATCGCGCCTGCCACATCCAGTCCGAGATGTTCCGCGAGACCGCCGCGCTGGGCGGGCTCGACATCCAGCTCGCCTATTATCGCGGCTTTCGCGAGTTCGCGGCGACGCCCTGGCTGTCGCAGGCCGACGACCTGCTGCGCCGGATGGCCGGAGTGTCCTGCCTGGGCGGCCAGACCCAGATCGAACGGCTGCTCAAGCATGCGATTGCCGAAACCAAGCGGACCAAGATCAACGCCATGGTGTTCGTCGGCGACTGCATGGAGGAGGATGCCGACCGCCTGTGCCATGCCGCCGGCGAACTCGGGCTGCTCGGCGTGCCGGTCTTCGTGTTCCACGAAGGCGGCGAGGCGGTCGCTGCGCGCGCCCTCCAGCAGATCGCGCGGCTGAGCAACGGCGCCTATTGCCGGTTCGACCGCAACAGCGCCCAGCAGCTGCGCGACCTGTTGTCGGCGGTCGCGGTCTACGCCGCCGGCGGCCGGCGGGCGCTTGAGGACTACGGCCGGCGCACCGGCGGCCGGGCGCTGATGCTGACCCGTCGGCTCGGCGCCGGCTGAGCCGGCCGGGCGATGCTGATCTATCTGTTCCTGGGATTCCTGCTGCTGCTCGCCGTCGTCGGACTGATGGTCGCCTATACCCGGGCCGAGCCGACCGCGCTGGCCCGCGGCCTGCGCTGGGCGACCATCGCGTTCGCCGCCGCCGGTCTGATCTTGCTGCCCTTCGGCGGCCGCCTCAGCCTGATCGCCTTCGGCCCGGCGCTGCTGATCCCGATGTTCACGCGCATGCTGCTGCGCCGCAGCCAGGACTGGAGCCGCACCGGCACGCGGAGCGGACAGACCTCGTCGGTGGAGACCGCCTGGCTTGCCGTGACCCTGGACCACGACAGCGGCCGGATGGAGGGGACGGTGCGGCAGGGCAGTTTTGTCGGCCGCCAGCTGTCGTCGCTCGACCTGGCCGAGCTGCTCGCCCTGCGCACCGAATGCGGCGCCGCCGACCCCGACTCGGTGGCGCTGGTCGAGGCGTTTCTCGATCGCGTCCACGGTGCCGGGTGGCGGACGACGCAGGAGGCGGCGGGCGAGAGCGGGCCGAATTCCGCGGGCGGCACGGGGCCGGGCGCCCGGCCGGCGCCCGGCGGAATGACCCGCGAGGAGGCCTACGAGATCCTGGGGCTGGCGCCAGGCGCCGACGCAGACGCGGTCAAGGAGGCCCATCGCCGGCTGATGCAGAAGCTTCACCCGGACCATGGCGGATCCACCTATCTGGCGGCAAAAATTAACCAAGCCAAGGACTTACTAATTGGGAACTAATCTTTGCCACGGTGGTTTTGTTGCGTCGCAACGGGCCCGTATGGCAGAAGTTTCCCGGCGGGCGGGTGGATCGGCTGCCGAGTCCGGCCGATCCCCCGCAGCCGACGTCCAGAGGCGGAGTTCATGAGCAAACGCGTTCGCACGGCGATTTTTCCGGTGGGCGGCCTCGGCACCCGCTTCCTGCCGGCCACCAAGGCGCTGCCGAAGGAGATGCTGCCGGTCGTCGACAAGCCGCTGATCCAGTATGCGGTGGAGGAAGCCCAGGCGGCCGGGATCGAGCAGTTCATCTTCGTCACCGGCCGCGGCAAGACCGCGATCGAGGATCACTTCGACCACTCCTACGAGCTCCACGAAACCCTGGCGAAGCGCGGCAAGACGGCCGAGCTCGAGCTCATCAGCAGCCTGCTGCCGGTACCCGGCCAGGTCGCCTATATCCGCCAGCAGGAGCCGCTCGGTCTCGGCCACGCGGTCTGGTGCGCCCGCCATCTGGTGCACGACGAGCCGGTCGCGGTGCTGCTGGCCGACGACCTGGTGCTGGCCGATACCCCGTGTCTCGAGCAGATGGTCGATGTTCAGGCGCGGGTCGGCGGCAACCTGGTGGCGGTGATGGACGTGCCGCGCGAGCACACGAATCGCTATGGCATCCTCGATGTCGGCAAGGATGACGGCCGGCTGGCCGAGGTCCGCGGGCTGGTCGAGAAGCCGAAGCCGGCCGATGCGCCCTCGACGCTGTCGATCATCGGCCGCTACATCCTGCAGCCCGAGGTGTTCGAGATCCTCGAGCGCCAGCAGCCGGGTGCCGGCAACGAGGTCCAACTCACCGACGCGCTCGCCCAGATGATCGGCGGCAAGCCGTTCCACGGCTACCGGTTCGAGGGCACCCGCTTCGACTGCGGCGACCGGGCCGGGTTCTTCGAAGCCAATATCGCCTTCGCGCTGCGCCATGACCAGGTCGGCGGGGCGGCGCGCGCGGTGATCCGACGCTACGCGGCGGCGCTGAAGGACGAAGCGGCGGCCTGAGCGGCATCGGGCGGAGCCAGCCGGCGGTCCGCCGGCGGCGCCGTCAACAGGGGGGATAGGACGTCATGCGCATCGCCATGATCGGCACCGGCTATGTCGGCCTGGTGTCTGGCGCATGCTTCTCCGAGTTCGGCGTCGATGTCGTCTGCGTCGACAAGGACGCCGACAAGATCGCCTGCCTGCAGCGCGGCGAGGTCCCGATCTTCGAGCCCGGGCTCGAGGCGCTGGTGTCCAACAACCTGCGTGCCGGGCGGCTGTCCTTCGCCACCGATCTCGGCAAGGCGGTCGCCGGCGCCGATGCGGTGTTCATCGCGGTCGGCACGCCGAGCCGGCGCGGCGACGGCCACGCCGATCTCACCTATGTCTTCGCCGCCGCGCGCGAGGTGGCGGCGGCGCTGACCGGCTACGCCGTCATCGTCACCAAGTCGACGGTGCCGGTCGGCACCGGGCGCGAGGTGGCGCGGGTGATGCGCGAGACCCGGGCCGACGCCGAGTTCGACGTCGTCTCCAATCCGGAGTTCCTGCGCGAAGGCTCGGCGATCAACGACTTCCTGCGCCCCGATCGGGTGGTGATCGGCGCCGAGAGCGAGCGGGCGCGCGAGGTGATGCGGCGGCTCTACCGGCCGCTCTATCTGATCGAGACCCCGATCGTGTTCACCGCGCTCGAGACCTCGGAGCTCATCAAGTACGCCGCCAACGCCTTTCTCGCCACCAAGATCACCTTCATCAACGAGATCGCCGATCTCTGCGAGCGGGTCGGCGCCAACGTCCACGACGTCGCCCGCGGCATCGGGCTCGACGGCCGCATCGGCCGCAAGTTCCTACATGCCGGGCCGGGGTTCGGCGGCTCCTGCTTTCCCAAGGACACCCGGGCCCTGGTGCAGACGGCGCGCCAGCTTGGCGCGCCGATGCACATCATCGAGACCGTGGTCGAGGTCAACGAGGCGCGCAAGCGGCAGATGGCCGAGCGGGTCGTGGAGGTCTGCGGCGGCAGCGTCACCGGCAAGACCGTCGCCGTGCTCGGCCTCACCTTCAAGCCGAACACCGACGACATGCGGGAGAGCCCCAGCCTGGTGGTGCTGCCGGCGCTGATCGGCGCCGGCGCGCGGGTCCAGGCCTTCGACCCCGAGGGCATGGCGGAGGCGAAGAGGCTGATGCCGCACGTCAACTACTGCGCCAGCGCCTACGAGACGATGGCCGAGGCCGACGCGCTGCTGATCCTCACCGAGTGGAACGAGTTCCGTGCGCTGGATCTGGCGCGGGTCCGCCAGCTCTTGCGCCGGCCCGTCGTCATCGACCTCCGCAATATCTACAATCCGCAGGACATGGCGGCCGCGGGTTTCACCTATACCAGCATCGGCCGGCCGGATGGCGCCGAGGGCGTGTCCAGCACCGAGACCAAGGGAAATGCCGCATGAGCACCATGACACCGCATCGCTTCGACCCCACGGTGCTGCGCGAGTACGACATCCGCGGCGTGGTCGGACGAACGCTGTCGGAGGCGGATGCCCGCGCGGTCGGCCGTGCGCTCGGCACGCTGATCCGCGAGGCCGGCGGCCGCTCGGCCTGCGTCGGCTATGACGGCCGGCTGAGCTCGCCGGCGATGGAGGCGGCGGCCGTCGAGGGCCTGACCCAGGCCGGGCTCGAGGTCTGGCGCATCGGCCGCGGGCCGACCCCCATGCTGTACTACGCGACGGTCGAATGCGGGGCCGGCGGCGGGCTCATGGTGACCGGCTCGCACAATCCGCCGGACCACAACGGGTTCAAGATGATGGTCGGCCGATCCGGCATCCACGGCGCGGCGATCCAGCGCATCGGCGAGATCGCGGCCGCCGGCAAGTTCGCCGGCGGCGCGCGCGGTACCGCCGTCGAGCGGCCGGTGTTCGATGCCTATGTCGCGCGGCTCGCGGCCGACTACCCGGCCGGGGCGTCGAAGCCGCTCGCCGTCGCCTGGGACGCCGGCAACGGCGCCGCCGGCGAGGCGATGGCATGGCTCGCCGGCAAGCTGCCGGGGCGCCACGTCCTGCTGAACGAACGCATCGACGGCACGTTTCCCTCGCACCACCCGGACCCGACGGTGCCGGAGAACCTGGTGCAGCTGCAGGAGGCGGTCGCGCGGGACGCCTGCGATCTCGGCATCGGCTTCGACGGCGACGGCGACCGGATCGGGGTGATCGACGGCAAGGGCCGGATCCTGTGGGGCGACCAGCTGCTCGCGATCCTGGCGCGCGAGGTGCTGGCGGCCCATCCCGGCGCCACCATCATCGGCGACGTCAAGGCGAGCCAGGTGCTGTACGACGAGATCGCCCGTTGCGGCGGCAAGCCGCTGATGTGGAAGACCGGACATTCCCTGATCAAGTCGAAGATGGCCGAGCTCGGCGCGCCGCTCGCCGGCGAGATGAGCGGGCACATCTTTTACGGCGACCGCTACTACGGCTTCGACGACGCGCTCTACGTGGCGGTCCGGCTGCTCGGCATCCTGGCGACCTCCGACCGCAGCCTGGCCGACATGCGCGACGAGCTGCCGGCCATGGTGAACACGCCCGAGATCCGCTTTCCCTGCAGCGAGGAGCGCAAGTTCGTCGTGGTCTCGGAAGTCCGCGACCGACTCGAGGCCGCCGGCGCCGAGGTCAACGACATCGACGGGGTGCGGGTCACCACCGCCGACGGCTGGTGGCTGCTCCGGGCGTCGAACACCCAGGACGTGCTGGTCGCCCGCTGCGAGGCCAGGGACGAGGCCGCCCTCGGCCGGCTCAAGGCCGCGGTGGCGGCGCAGCTCGAGCGTTCGGACGTCGCCGCGCCGGCGTTCTGACCGGTCGAGAGGGAGGAGCGTCGGAGTTTCGCCCGCCGGCGCTACTCGGCGTTCTGCGCCAGGGTCAGGTCGGCCTTGAACACCAGGCAGTCGGTCTTCTGCGCCTTGAGCAGCTTGCAGGCCTTGCGCGCATCCGGCTCGGACAGGCCGATGACCCGGGCGCGATAGTACTTCGAGGACTGGTCGACGACGACCCGGCCGTCGCCGAGCAGATCGGGCAGGTTGCTGACCGCCTGGTTGGCCGCGAGTTGGGCCGGGGCGAAGCGGCTGAAGGCCCCGACCTGCACCGCGTACTCGCCGCCCTCGCGGGTCACCGTCACCATGCCGTCGACGTCGCTGGCAGCCAACTCCACGGAGATCTCGGGCTTGGTCGGCGGCACCAGGGCGATGACCGGCGCGTTGGCGGCGGGCACGCTGGCGGAACGGTTGCTGGCGAAGCCGCGGTCGAGCAGGTCGGCCATGTGGGCGTCGCGCGAGGCGGCGGTCTTGCCGCCCATCACGATTGCGACCAGGCGCCGTCCGCCACGCACCGCCGACGTCGCGAGATTGAAGCCCGAGGCGCGGATATAGCCGGTCTTCAGGCCGTCGGCGCCGTCGTAGCTCAGCATCAGCCGGTTGTGGGTCTTGTAGGTCTTGCCGTTGTAGACGAACTTGGTCGTCGAAAAATACGGGTAGTACTGCGGGAAATCGCGCATCAGCGCCAACGCCAGCGTGGCCAGGTCCCGCGCGGTGGTCTTCTGGCCCTTGTCGGGCAGGCCCGAGGCGTTGCGGAAGGTCGTGTTCGCCATGCCCAGCGCATGGGCCCGGGCGGTCATCATCTGCGCGAACTTCGACTCGCTGCCGCCGAGCGCCTCGGCGATCACCACGGCGACGTCATTGGCCGAGCGCACCACGATCGCCTTGATCGCCTGGTCGACGGTGATGGTGCTGCCCTTGCGCAGCGCCAGATTGGTCGCCGGCTGCTGGGCCGCGTGCTTGGAGGCGACGAACTGGCTCTTGAGGCCGAACTCGCCGCGCTCGATCGCGTCGAACAGCATGTAGAGCGTCATCATCTTGGTGAGCGACGCCGGGTAGTTCTGGACGTCGGCATTGGCTTCGTGCAGCACTTGGCCGGTCGCGGCGTCGATCACGATCGCGGCGTAGCGGTTGTTCTTGGCCGCGGCCGCCGGTCCGACCGGCAGCAACGCCAGGGCCAGCAGCCCGAAAATGGCGAGGAAACCCGCCCGCCTGAGAATGCTGGTGCCTCTGGTCGACGCAACGCCCATCTTCCCGTTCCCCATCCCGACAGTGGCCCCGTGACCGCCGATTCTAGAAAAACCCTGATTCATTGTCTACATACAGCCTTAATCTTTAAAATCGGCTTAACCGCTAGACCGGAACCCCCCGGCACCGTTGGAAAACCCCGCCCATGCCCAGCTTCGGCATCGTCCGACCACGCCCCGCCGCGCCGCCC
Source organism: uncultured Rhodospirillaceae bacterium (assembly GCA_964372215.1). Taxonomy (GTDB): domain Bacteria; phylum Pseudomonadota; class Alphaproteobacteria; order Dongiales; family Dongiaceae; genus DAIMFL01. Next base: position 5,935 of record CAYJQC010000036.1, on the reverse strand, counting down.
GACTCGGACCCGTCACGACCACCCGCACGCCTCCGGCGCGGCCGGTGGCGTTCCCGGCCGATCATGGCGCTGGCGGGCGGCCTGCTGCTGGCCGCCTGCACCTATCGCGGCGGGGTCGACGAGCCGGTGACGCTGCGCGCGACCTGGTTCAGCTATCTCGACGGCAGCGACCTCCGCGCGGCCTGCGGGCCCGGCGCGGTCGATCGCTATCGGCTGGTCTATAACGGCCGCTACCAGGAGCAGCTGCGCAGCTACGAGGTGACTGCCGACGGCGCCGGCGGTGCCATCGTGGTGGCGCGTGCCATCGGTCCGGCGAACCTGACCACGCTGCGGCTCGACGACCTGCAGGCGCCGTGGCGCTGGACTCGCGCCGAGGCCCGGTTCGCGCCGGCGGAGATGGCGGCATTCGAGTCGGCGCTGGGGCAGAGCGGGTTGTTCGACGCTCCGCCCGACGGCCTGCGCCTCAACTCCTGGGAGTTCTACTGGGTGGCGAGCGGCTGCCGGAACGGCGCCTTCGCGTTCTCGGCCTGGGTTCATCCGTCGGCCCGCTGGGACGCGCTCGCCTTTCCCGACCTGCTGTTCGCGCGCGACGGCACCGCGGTCGCGGTCAACCCGCCGCGGCCGCTGCCGGCGTCCGAGCGCTTCGGCCCGCCGGGCGGCCGCGAGGAGCGCGGGGCCGAGACGCGGTTCACCCTGCAGGTGCGCGGCAAGGGCCTGGGCTGACCGCCGGCGACCGCCGGATCGACCGGGAACCATGACCGCCCCGGGGCGTTGTGGTTGCACTGCGATGGCAGGTTTGACTCAACGGCGGCAGTGGGTTTATTAACCCTGATGCTGCGGTGCAGCGTCGCCTGTGGCGACATCGGCCGCGAACCGCCCGCCCGGACCCTGTTGCCCCGGAGGCGGGCTGGCAGTGACCTCCATCGAACCCCCCAGTCGGAGAGGTAGCCCCCATGAGCACATCACCGAAGCGCCGCACGGCGCGCAAGAGCGCCCCGAAGACGCTCCCGAAGAAGGCCCCGGCCGCGCCGCGCAAGGCGGCATCGAAGACGGTATTGCGCCTGCCGGCGCCACTCGAGCCGGTACGGCTTGCGGCCGACGAATCTCCGAGCCTGGTGCTGGAGTTCGCCGGCGCCTTCGCGCAGTTCGGTCGCATGCCCCATGCCGCGGATCTGTTCGGCGGTGCCGAACGCCTGGCCGAGTTCAACCGGCGCAATGTCCGGGCGCTGCTGGAGTCGGGCGACATCCTGACCCGCGGCTGCGGGGAACTCGGCACGGCATGGCTCGGGGTCGGCCAGCAATCGCTCAGCGACGGCGCGGCGCTAGCCCAGGACATGGCCGCCACCCGCACGCCGCAGGACCTGGCGACGCTGCAGTCCGAGTGGGCGCGCGCCCAATTCGACCGGCTGCAGCATGACGCCGCCCGCATCTCCGAGCTGTCGGCCCGGCTCGCCGGCGCGGCCTGGGCGCCGATCCAGGCCCGGCTCGCCGACGCCTTCGACCTGGCCGCCGGGCGCGCCGAAGCCGCCTGAGCGCGGGGCGGCCCACCCCGACACCGCCCGATTTGTCGCGCGCACCGGCCCGGAACCTTGGGCCGGCGGCGGCGATGGGCCCGGCGCAGCGCAGCCATGCGCGCGGGCGGCGGTGGCATTTTCAGCCGGGCCCTTTGCCGCTGGCCGCGCGATCCCATATCATTGTCCTTAACGGATTCGAGGCCGCGAGAGGCGTATTCTGGAGACGATGAGCGACAACGACTTCTCCCGACGGGACGGACCGGCCACCGGCGTGGTGGTCAAGAGCAAGCCGAAGACCAAGAAGCCCTCGATGTACAAGGTGCTTCTGCTCAACGACGACTACACGCCGATGGAATTCGTGATCCATGTGCTCGAGCGGTTCTTCTCGAAGAACCGCGAGGAGGCGACGCGCATCATGCTCCATGTACATCGCCGTGGCGTCGGCGTCTGTGGCGTGTACACTTACGAAGTGGCGGAGACCAAGGTCACCCAGGTGATCGACTTCGCACGCCGTCACGAGCACCCGTTGCAGTGCACCCTGGAGAAAGAGTAGGCGGTCGCGATGCTCTCACCCAATCTCGAACAGACACTGCACCGCGCCCTGGCCTATGCGAACGAGCGGCGCCACGAATACGCGACGCTCGAGCATCTGCTGCTTGCGCTGACCGAGGACCAGGACGCGGTGGCGGTGCTCAAGGCCAGCAACGTCGATCTCGAGCGGCTGCGCCGCGAGGTGACCGAGTACATCGACAGCCAGCTCGCCAACCTGGTGACCCCGCGCGGCGAGGAGGCGAAGCCGACCGCCGGGTTCCAGCGCGTGCTGCAGCGCGCGGCGATCCACGTGCAGTCCTCGGGCCGCGAGGAGGTGACCGGCGCCAACGTGCTGGTCGCGCTGTTCTCCGAGCGCGAGAGCCATGCGGTGTTCTTCCTGCAGGAGCAGGACATGTCGCGGCTCGACGCGGTCAACTACATCAGCCACGGCATCGCCAAGGCGCGCAGCCGCCAGGAAAGCCGCCGGGTCCATGGCGCCGATGCCGACGCCGCCGCCGAGAAGGTGGCCAAGTCCGGCAGCGAGGCGCTCGACGCCTATTGCGTCGACCTCAACAAGAAGGCCGCCAGCGGCAAGATCGATCCGCTGATCGGCCGCGAGGCCGAGGTCGACCGCACAATCCAGATCCTGTGCCGCCGGCAGAAGAACAACCCGCTCTATGTCGGCGATCCCGGCGTCGGCAAGACCGCGATCGCGGAAGGGTTGGCGCGGCGCATCGTGCGGGGCGAGGTGCCGGACGTGCTCAAGAACGCCCGCATCTACTCGCTCGACATGGGATCGCTGCTGGCCGGCACGCGCTATCGCGGCGATTTCGAGGAGCGGCTGAAGGCGGTGCTGGCCGAGCTCGAGGCGATGGACGGCGCGGTGCTGTTCATCGACGAGATCCACACCGTGATCGGCGCCGGCGCCACCAGCGGCGGCGCGATGGACGCCTCCAACCTGCTGAAGCCGGCGCTCGCCAGCGGCAACCTGCGCTGCATCGGCTCGACCACCTACAAGGAATACCGCAACTACTTCGAGAAGGACCGCGCCCTGGTGCGCCGGTTCCAGAAGATCGACGTCAACGAGCCCTCGCTCGAGGATTCCATCAAGATCCTGATGGGCCTCAAGCCCTATTACGAGAAGCACCACAAGGTCCGCTATACCGCCGACGCCATCAAGACCGCGGTCGAGCTGTCGCAGCGCTATATCGGCGACCGCAAGCTGCCGGACAAGGCGATCGACGTGATCGACGAGGTCGGCGCGGCGCAGATGCTGGTGCCGGAGAGCAAGCGCAAGAAGATCATCAGCGTGAAGGACGTCGAGGCGGTGGTCGCCACCATCGCCCGGATCCCGCCGAAGAGCGTCTCGCGCGACGACAAGACCGTGCTCCGCAACCTGGATCGCGATTTGAAGACCATGGTGTTCGGCCAGAACAAGGCGATCGACGCCCTGTCCAGCGCCATCAAGCTCGCCCGCGCCGGGCTGCGCGAGCCGGAGAAGCCGATCGGCTGCTACCTGTTCTCCGGCCCGACCGGCGTCGGCAAGACCGAGGTGGCGCGCCAGCTCTCCAAGAGCCTGGCGATCGAGCTGATCCGCTTCGACATGTCGGAATACATGGAGCGTCACACCATCTCGCGGCTGATCGGGGCGCCGCCGGGCTATGTCGGGTTCGACCAGGGCGGGCTCTTGACCGATGCCATCGACCAGCACCCGCACGCCGTGCTGCTGCTCGACGAGATCGAGAAGGCCCATCCCGACGTGTTCAACGTGCTGCTGCAGGTGATGGACCACGGCAAGCTCACCGACCACAATGGCAAGCAGGTCGATTTCCGCAACGTGATCCTGATCATGACCACCAATGCCGGTGCCGCCGACCTGGCGAAGCCCGCCATCGGCTTCGCCCGCGAGGGGCGCCTGGGCGAGGATGTCGAGGCCATCAACAAGATGTTCTCGCCGGAGTTCCGCAACCGGCTCGACGCCACCATCACCTTCGCCAATCTGTCGCCGGACGTGGTGGCGCGGGTGGTCGACAAGTTCGTGATGCAGCTCGAGGCCCAGCTCGCCGACCGCCAGGTGACGATCGAGCTCTCCGACGCGGCGCGCGACTGGCTGGCCAAGGCCGGCTTCGACCCGCTCTACGGCGCCCGGCCGCTCGCCCGGGTGATCCAGGAGAGCATCAAGAAGCCGCTGGCCGAGGAACTGCTGTTCGGCCGCCTCGAGAAGGGCGGCGTGGTGCGGGTCGACGTGGCCGAGGAGAAGCTGGTCTTCTCCTATCCCGAAGTCGTCGTGGCCGGTCCGCCCAAGAGCGACGGCGGCAAGGGCGCGGGGCCGGACCAGGGCGGCGGCAAGGGCCCCAAGGGCGGCAAGCCGCCGGCGATCAAGCCCGACCCGAAGCTCCCGGTGCTGGTGGAATAGGGCGCAATCCGCTCTCCCTCCCATCGCTGACGCGATGGGTCCCTCCTTCTCCCGCGAGGGGGGGGGTGGACTTCGTCGCCCGGAAAGTACGGCGCGCTTCATGGGAGTTAATCTCCTCCCCTTGCGGGCGAGGGCAGGGGGGAGGGGGTCAGCCGCCGCAGTCTTTTCTGAACGGCGAGAACTCTGCCAGCGCCTTGCCTTCCTCGCGGATGGCGCGGGTCTCGCGGCGGAGGAAATCCTTGACCGCCGCGGCGAAGTTCGCGTCGGCGATCCAGTGGGCGCTCGATGTCTCGACCGGCAGGTAGCCGCGCTGGATCTTGTGCTCGCCTTGCGCGCCGGCCTCGACCCTGGCCAACCCCCGCGAGATCGCGAAATCGATTGCCTGGTAGTAGCAGGCCTCGAAATGCAGGAACGGGTAGTCGCCGTCGCAGCCCCAGTTGCGGCCATACAGCGCGTCCGCGCCGATCAGGTTGAGCGCGCCGCCGATGAAGCGGCCGTCCAGCTCCGCCATGACCAGCACGATGCGCTCGGCCATCGCGCCGCCGATCCGGTCGAAGAACTCGCGGGTCAGGTAGGGCCGGCCCCATTTGCGGCTGCCGGTGTCCATGTAGAAGCGGAAGAAGGCGTCCCAGTGCCGCGGCCCGATATCGGCGCCGGTGAGCGCGGCGACCCGGATGCCCTGGTCGGCGACCGCCTGGCGCTCGCGGCGGATCGCCTTGCGCTTGCGCGAGGAAAGCGAAGCCAGGAAATCGTCGAAGCTGCCGTAGCCCGGGTTGTGCCAGTGGTACTGGATGCCGGTGCGGCGCATCAGCCCGGCGGCCTCCAGGACGGCCATGTCCGCCTCCAGCGCGAAATTGACATGGAGCGAGGAGACGCCGAGCTGCTCGGCCGCGGCGACCAGCCCGGCCGCCAGGGTTGCGCGCGCGGTTTCCGAACCGGGCCCGGACCGGACCAGGAGCCGCGGGCCCGGTGCCGGGGTGAACGGCACCGCCACCAGCAGCTTGGGGTAGTAGTGCCCGCCGGCGCGCTCATAGGCGTCGGCCCAGCCGTGGTCGAACACGTACTCGCCGTAGGAATGGCTCTTCAGATACATCGGCGCCGCGGCGGCGACCCGGCCGTCGGGATCCTCGACGATCAGGTGGCGCGGCTGCCAGCCGGTCTCCTGCTCGACCGAGCCCGAGGCTTCCAGCGCCTGCAGAAAGGCGTGGGCCAGGAACGGGTTGTCGCTCCCGGCACAGGAATCCCAGTCGCCGGGGGCAACGTCGGCGATGCGCCCGACCAGCTTCAGGGTCGGCTGCCCGCTGCCGTCAGGCATCGGCGCGGGCGGGGCGGGAGAGTCTCATGCCGACCAGATTGGCGCATCGCCGGCCGGCGGCAAGGGGGAAAGCTGTCCGCAGCGAGTTTGCCGCGCACCCCCAACCCGACCCTTGTATCTGGACAGGGGTGAGTAGTCATGGATGATCGATTTGGTTGC
>CAYJQC010000035.1:0-40706 GCA_964372215.1 uncultured Rhodospirillaceae bacterium | reverse complement strand
GGGCCCCCCCCCCGCCGCCCCGCCCGGGGGGGGGGGGGCGGCGCACAGTCAAGCGGGCGGCGATCCCCGGCAAGGGGAGGCCGCCCGCCTTGCGTCGCGGCGTCGTTTCGGACGTCGTTTCGGGTTGGCAACCCCGGTGGCGGATGTAGACTCGGGGTCGGGCTGCCGATCGCGGACGGCGGCGCAGCAAGGGACGCGGAACCATGGGGCTGTTCGGCAAGCTATTCGGGCGCGGCGGCGGGGCGGAGGCGCCCGAAGGCGCCGCCGCCGGCCCGGCGATCGATCACGAGGGCTATGCGATCCACCCGGCGCCGCGGCGCCAGGGCAGCGGCTGGCTGGTCGCCGGCACCATCACCCGGACCTTCCCGGACGGGGTCAAGGAGCACGCCTTCGTCCGGGCCGACACCTTCTCCAGCCGCGACGAGGCCGCCGCCTTCAGCGTGACCAAGGCCAAGCAGATCATCGCCGAGCGCGGCGAGCGCCTGTTCGCCGCCGATTGATCGCCGGCCGACGGGGCCGCGCCGTCACGCCGCCCGGACTTCGCTCAGGAAGCTGGTCACCTCGTCGCGCAGGCGGCCCGAATCGTGCGACAGGCCCTTGGCCGCGTCGAGCAGCGCGCCGGCGGCGGTGCCGGTCCTGGCGGCGGCCTGGGTGACGCCGCCGATATTGGTCGACACTTCGCTGGTTCCCGATGCCGCCTGCTGGACGTTGCGGGCAATCTCCTGGGTCGCCGCGCCTTGCTCTTCGACTGCCGCCGCGATGCTGCCGGCAATCTCGTTGATCTCGCGGATAATCTTGCCGATGCCACCGATCGCGCTGACGGCGTCGCTGGTCGAGGACTGGATCGCGCCGATCTGGGCGCCGATCTCGTCGGTCGCCTTGGCGGTCTGGTTGGCCAGACTCTTCACCTCGTTGGCGACCACCGCGAAGCCCTTGCCCGCCTCGCCCGCACGCGCCGCCTCGATCGTTGCGTTGAGTGCCAGCAGATTGGTCTGGGCGGCGATGTCGTTGATCAGGCTCACCACCTCGCCGATCTTCTGCGCCGCCTCGGCAAGGCTGTGCACCCGCGCGTTGGTTCGATCCGCCTCGTTGACCGCCTCGCCGGCGATCTTCGCCGACTGCGCGACCTGACGGGAGATCTCGCCGATCGAGCTGGTCAGTTCCTCCGCCGCGCTGGCGACCGTCTGCACGTTCGCGGAGGCCTCTTCAGACGCCGCCGCCACCACATTTGCCTGGCGGTTCGACTCCTCGGCGGTGGAGGACATGGCGTCCGCCGTCGACTGCAAGTCGGTGCTGGCACGAGTCACCGCGTCGACGAGCGTACCGACATCTGTCTCGAACTTCGCGGCGAGTTCCAGCATCGCATTGTGCCGCTCCTCGGCGGCGCGGCGCTGCTCGGCCTCGCGTTCCGCCTTCAGGCGATCCACCTCGATCGCATTGTCCTTGAACACCTGGACGGCGCGCGCCATGTCGCCGATCTCGTCGCGGCGATCGAGCGCCGGCACCACGATGCCGTGATTGCCGCCGGCCAGGGTCTGCATGGCCGACGTCATCGAGCCGAGGGGCTTGGTGACGCTGCTGCTCAGCGCCACGGTGAGCAATCCGACCAGCACGACCAGCACGCCGAAGCCGACGACGACGCCGCCGATCAGGACATCCCGCATCTGGGCGTCGAGCGAATCGGTGCTCCAGGCCACGGCCAGCGTCCCGATGCGGTCGGCGCCGGACATGATCGGATAGGCCATCACCAAGTGGCCGTCGGTGAACTCTTCGTAGTGGCCGCCGGACTCGAGACCGGTGCCCGCGGCCGTAGGGATCTCGGAAAGATCGTAGGCCGTCTGGTCGGACGCGTTCGCGGCGGCCAGTTGGGCGCCGTCGGGCTTGAACACCATCACCGAGGCAAGGCCGGCATCGGCGTTGCGCAGCAGTTCCGCATAGCCCTTCTCGATGGCCTCAATCTTCTCCCACTTGACGCCGCCCGACACCGCGTCGGCAATCTGGTAAGTGATAATCCCATTATAGACGGTCGCCTCGTGCATGAGGTCTTTGCGCTCGTTCCAGAACTGCAACGCGACAAGCACGCCCAGGCCGGCCGTGACCAGCAGCGCCACCAGCAGGATGAGCTTGCGGCCGATGCTCATGCCGCCGCGGTCCTTGCCGCGCCCACGGGGCAGTCGGAAGCGGCGCGCCGGGGACTTGGTGTCGTCTGCCTCGTCTCGTGCAGTCTGGGTCATGTTTGAGCCTCGAAAAAGCATAGGTGTCGCGAAGAAGAGAAGAAGAAGCGTCTTGCTGGATGTGCACCGGCACCGCCCGGCGGAAGGCTCCGCCGGGCGGTGCCGTTGCGGCTTACTGGGTCAGGTTCTCGACGTCGACGCCGACGGTGACCGCGCCGATCACCTCGCCGTTCGCCGGATCGACCACCGACAGGCTGACCTGGGTCTGGAAGCGCTGGGTCGATTCGTCCTGCTCGACGTCGCCGATCAGCAAGGCGTCGGGACCGGCGCCATAGGTCTTCTGCCACTTGTCCTCGTCGCCCTGCCAGTAGTCCGACGTCACGTCGCTCTGGCCGACATTGAGGCCCTTGTTGTCCATCACGAAGATTTCGGTGTAGAGGCCCTTGCCGTCCGCCTTCACCTTCTTCAGGAAGCCGGACAGCGCGTTGGACAGGGTCTCGTCGATCAGCGGCTTGGCGCTGGCCGAGGTCTCGGCGCGCCACTGCTGGTCGAGCGCGTCGACGTCGGCCTGGCTGAGGCCGGCATTCTTGGCGTTCTGCGCCTTGATGGCGTTGACGACGGTGGGATCGCTGATCCAGCCGCGGATCTGGCCATCGACCAGTTCCTTGACCGGGCCTTCGATTTCGGCCGCGTTGGCGAGGAGCGGCGTGGCGGCCAGCAGGGCCGCGGTCGCCGCCGCGGCAAGCAGGTTCTTCATCATCTGAGCAATTTCCTTCCGATACGTCTCATCCAGAGTCATGGGCGTTCCGTCGTCCCGGTCACGTATCCGGCGACCGACGTTGTCTGGACTGTCCGTTCGAAATGTTACAATTGACTTAAGCAAGGACAGTGATACGGCGTTGAGCCTGCCTCGCAAGACTCCAATGGATTCATATGGAACTGAAATAGAGCCGCAGATCAGCCCATTCGATAATATCCCCACAGTCTTGGAGTTGCTTCAATGAACTGTGACGGACTTGAAGGAGTCGAGCCGCATGCTGGCGCCATACCGCGCTGCGACCAGTGGTCGCGGCGCGGTATGGCGTCGGGCGCCGACAGCCTTGTTCAAGCGGCTCATTCTGTCGATAATTCCGCCCGACACGCCGCCGATTGGGCGCGGCGCCGCCGCAGTCGGACACGGCTACTCAGTGTAGGCCACACGACAGGGCCAATGGATCAGGGGGAAGCGTCGAAACCCATGAGCAGCACCAGCGTATTTCCGGTCCGCGAGGACGTCGCCGAATCGGCCTGGATCGACGAGGCCGGCTATTTCCGTCGCTATGAGAAGTCGATCTCGGACCCTGAGGGGTTCTGGGCCAAGGAGGCCAAGCGGCTGCACTGGATCAAGCCCTTCACCAGGGTCAAGGACTGCTCGTTCAGCGGCGACGTGCATATCCGCTGGTTCCAGGACGGCACGCTGAACGCCTCGGTCAACTGCATCGACCGGCACCTGGCGACCCGCGCCGACCAGACCGCGATCCTGTGGGAGGGCGACAGCCCCAGCGAGCACCGCCACATCTCCTACGCCGAGTTGCACGAGAACGTCTGCCGGCTGGCCAACGTGCTGAAATCGCGCGGCGTCCAGAAGGGCGACCGGGTCACCATCTACATGCCGATGATCCCCGAGGCGGCCTACGCCATGCTGGCCTGCGCAAGGATCGGCGCCATCCATTCGGTGGTGTTCGGCGGCTTCTCGCCCGACAGCCTGTCGGGCCGCATCATCGACTGCGATTCGAACTGCGTCATCACCGCCGACGAGGGCCTGCGCGGCGGCCGCAAGGTGCCGCTCAAGGCCAACACCGACGTCGCGCTCGAGAAATGCCCCGGCGTCAAGACCTGCATCGTCGTGCGCCGCACCGGGGGCAGCATCAACTGGGTCGACGGCCGCGACCTCTGGTACCACGAGGAATGCGCCAAGGCGCCGCGTGACTGCGCGCCCGAGGAGATGAACGCCGAGGACCCGCTGTTCATCCTCTACACCTCCGGCTCGACGGGCAAGCCCAAGGGCGTGCTGCACAGCACCGGCGGCTACCTGGTCTTTGCCGCCATGACCCACCAGTACGTGTTCGATTATCACGACGGCGATGTCTACTGGTGCACCGCCGATGTCGGCTGGGTGACCGGGCACAGCTACATCCTCTACGGGCCGCTCGCCAACGGCGCCACCACCCTGATGTTCGAGGGCGTGCCGAACTATCCCGACGCCGCGCGCTTCTGGCAGGTCTGCGACAAGCACAAGGTGACGATCTTCTACACCGCGCCGACCGCGATCCGCGCGCTGATGCGCGAGGGCGAGGCGCTGGTGAAGCAGACCAGCCGCAAGAGCCTGCGCCTGCTGGGCAGCGTCGGCGAGCCGATCAATCCCGAAGCCTGGCTGTGGTACCACAACGTGGTCGGCGACGGGCGCTGCCCGATCGTCGACACCTGGTGGCAGACCGAGACCGGCGGGATCATGATCACGCCGCTGCCCGGCGCCACGCCGTTGAAGCCGGGATCGGCCACCAGGCCGTTCTTCGGCGTGCAGCCGGTCATCGTCGACGCCGACGGCAAGCATCTCGAGGGCGCCACCGAGGGCAATCTCTGCATCGCCGATTCCTGGCCCGGGCAGATGCGCACCCTCTATGGCGACCACCAGCGCTTCGTCGAGACCTATTTCTTGACCTACAAGGGCAAGTATTTCACCGGCGACGGCTGCCGCCGCGACGGCGACGGCTATTACTGGATCACCGGGCGGGTCGACGACGTCATCAACGTGTCCGGCCACCGCATGGGCACCGCGGAGGTGGAAAGCGCGCTGGTCGCCCACCCCAAGGTCGCCGAGGCCGCCGTCGTCGGCTATCCCCACGACCTCAAGGGCCAGGGAATCTATGCCTATGTGACACTCAAGGCCGGCGAGGCGACGAGCGAGGCGCTGCGCAAGGAGCTGGTCGCCTGGGTGCGCAAGGAGATCGGCCCGATCGCCAGCCCCGATTTGATCCAGTGGGCGCCCGGCCTGCCCAAGACCCGCTCCGGCAAGATCATGCGCCGCATTCTCAGGAAGATCGCCGAGAACGAGTACTCCAACCTCGGCGACATCTCGACCCTGGCCGACCCCGGCGTGGTCACCGAGCTGGTCGAGAACCGGATGAATAGGGGGTAGGGGGTCGCCGCGCGCGGCGCTCGCCACCGCCGGGCTATTCGTCGCGCAGCCGATACCCGACGCCCGCTTCGGTCTCGATGAGGGTGGACGTCGCCGTGCCGGGCTCGAGCTTGCGCCGGAGCTGGCCGATATACACGCGCAAGTAGGTGGCGTCCTCCACGTGGGCGGGACCCCACACCGCCTGCAGAATCTGGCGATGGGTGACCACCTTGCCGGCATGCTGCACGAGCACGCGCAGGAGGTCGAACTCCTTGGGCGTCAGGTGCAGCGTCTCGGCCCCGCGCTTCACCACCCGACGCACCAAGTCGACACTGAGCTCGCCGAGACGGAACACCGGCGCCTCGCCCTGGCGGCGCAGCCGGTGGCGCAGCGCGGCGCGTAGCCGCGCCATCAGTTCACCGATGCCGAACGGCTTGTTGACGTAGTCGTCGGCGCCAAGATCGAGTGCGGCGATCTTCTCGGCTTCTCGCGCCCGTGCCGACAGCACGATGATCGGCGTCTCGCCCCATTCGCGCAGCGCGCGGATCACTTCCTTGCCGTCCATGTCGGGCAGGCCGAGGTCGAGCACGATGGCGTCCGGCGCTTCGGCGGCGGCACGGCGCAGCCCTTCCGCCGCCGTCGCCGCGTCGATCACCTCGAAGCCGTTGGCGGCTAGGCTGGTGCGCAGGAACCGCAGGATCTGCGGCTCGTCGTCGATCACCAGGATGCGGCTCGCGGGCCCGTTCATCCCGCGCTTTCCGCCGTTTCCTCGGCCGGCGCCGGCTGCTTCTCGACAGCGAAGCTGGCAACGAATCGGGCGCCGCGCCCATGGGCGGCCGGGCTCTCGGCGCGGAGGCGGCCGCCCATGGCCTGGACAAAGCCGGCACAGATGGCAAGGCCGAGCCCGGTCCCGCCCTCCCGCGTCGCGCTTCCGGCCCGCGTGAAGAACTTGTCGAACAACCGCGGCAGGTCTTGCGCAGGAACGCCGGTACCGTCGTCGACCACCTCGATGACCAGCTCGCCGTCATTCGCCCCGGCGCCGACGGCGACCTGGGTGGCCCCCTTCGCGTGCTTCGCCGCGTTGTCGAGCAGGTTGACGAGGACGGTCTCGAGCAGGACGGGGTCGCCACGCATCAGCGGCAGGTCGGGCGCCACGCGGCGCACCATTCGCAGGCCGGACATCCGCTTCGTCACGCGGCGCAGCGCCGAGTCGATCGCGTCGGCGACGTCGAGCCATTCGCGCCTCACCTCGAGCGCACCGGATTCCAGCCGCGTCATGTCGAGAAGGTTGTGTACGAAACGATCGAGCCGCTCGGCCTCCTCCTCGATGGTGGCCAGCAGCTCGTCGCGCGCCGCCGCGTCGAGGCCCGCGGCGCCGCTGCGCAGAGTGGTAGCCGAGCCCAGGATCGAGGTGAGCGGGGTGCGCAGGTCGTGCGACACGGAGGAGAGCAGCGCGTTGCGCAGCCGCTCGGTCTCGGCCATCGCCTCGACCCTGGCGGCGTCGGCGGCGAAGCTGATCCGCTCGATCGCCACGGCGGCCTGGTCGAGCACCGCGTCCAGGGTGCGGGCAAGCTCACCATCGCCTTCGGGCGGTGCCCCGGCGACGCCGAGCACGGCGACGACGCCGCGCGCAGTGCGCACTGGACGGAAATGCCAGGCCCCCGATGGCAGGGTGCCGGTGCCGCGGCCGGCGGGCTCGCCATGCGCCAGCGCCCAGCGCGCCGCAGCCCAGGCGGACGTATCGAGCGAATCGTCGGGCGGCCAGGCGTGGCGGATGACCAGTTCGCCGTCCTCGGACAGCAGCAGCATGGTCGGGCGGCCCGTCAGCCGATGGGTCTGCAGGACGATGGCGTGGATGAGATCGTCCATCCTGACCGTGGCGCCGAGTCGACGGGCGAAGTCATAGAGCGCCTGCAGTGCGGCGATGCGGCCCTGGCCCGCGCGCGCCTGGTCGCGTACCCGGCCCGCGAGCGTGCCGGCGACGATGGCCACGGTGAGGAACAGGAACAGGGCAATCAGCTCGTGCCAGTGCTTCACGTAGAAGGTGTGGGTCGGCATCGTGAAGAAGAAGTTGTAGGCGAGGAAGGCGATCAGCGAGGCGAAGACCGCTGCGGCCAGGCCATAGCTGACCGCGGTGAACAGGACCACGCCGAGCAGCAGCATCGACACGTTGGCGAGGCTGTCGAGATCCGGCACCGCGTGGGCGGCGGCGATCACCGCGGCGATGCCAGCCGACGCCATCAGGTAGGGCCGCACGGCCGGCCGCGCCGGGCTTGGCCAGCGGCGCGGCCGGCGCGGCGCCGCCGAGGTCACGACATGAACCGCGATCCCGTCGGCCCGCTCGATCAGCGCCTGTACCATCGAGCGGCCGAAGAGCGCGCGCAGCCGGCCCGGGCGCGGCCGCCCGACGACGATCTGGGTGATGTTGGTGCGCCGGGCATAGCGCAGCAGTTCGCCCGCCACGTCGCCGCCGGCCAGACGCTCGACCCGGCCGTTGAGTTGCCCCGCCAGGGCGATCGACTGTTCGATCCGGTCGCCGGCCGCACCGGGGGCACCGCCCGGCGGCTCCACATGCACCGCCACCCAGGGCGCGCCGAGCTGGTCGGAGAGGCGCCGGCCATGGCGCACCAGGGACGGCCCGAAATCGCCGGAGCCGACGCAGACCAAGATGCGCTGCCCCGCCGGCCAAGGCCCGTCGATGGCGTGGGCCTGCATGTAGCCGACCATCTCCTCGTCGACCTGCTCGGCCATGCGGCGCAGGGTGAGTTCGCGCAGCGCGGCGAGGTTGCCGGGGCGGAAGAACCGCTCCAGCGCCGTGCCGGCCACCTGCGGCATGTAGACCTTGCCCTGGTTCAGCCGGTCGATGAGCTCGGCCGGAGTCAGGTCGACCAGCTCGACCTCGTCGGCGCCCTCGAGCACCCGGTCCGGCAGGGTTTCCTGCACCCGCACGCCGGTGATGCGGGCGACCACGTCGTTCAGGCTGTCGAGATGCTGGACGTTGAGGGTGGTCTGCACGTCGATGCCGGCCTTGAGCAGCTCCTCCACGTCCTGCCAGCGCTTCGGGTGCCGACTGTCGGGCGGGTTGGTGTGGGCGAGCTCGTCGACCAGGATCAGGGCCGCGCGGCGGGCGAGCGCGGCGTCGATGTCGAATTCCTGCAGCAGGTGTCCGCGATAGAGGATCGGGCGGCGCGGCAGCAGTTCGAGGCCCTCGACCAGGGCCTGGGTCTCCTTGCGACCGTGCGTCTCGGCCAGACCGATCACCACGTCGGTCCCGCCGTCGCGCAGCCGCCGCGCAGCCTCCAGCATGGCGTAGGTCTTCCCGACCCCCGGCGCCATGCCGAGATAGACCTTGAGGCGACCGCGCCCCTCGCGCGCCGCCGCGGCGAGCAGGGCGTCGGGATGTGGACGGCCGGGTTCGGGCGGTTCGCTCATCGGCTGATCATATCCTGGATCAACCGCCGGCGAGCAGGTCCAGCGCCAGGTTCAGCTCCAGCACGTTCACCCGGGGCTCGCCGATGAGGCCGAGGGCGCGGCCCTTCACATACGTTTGGACCAGGCCACGGACCCGGTCCTCGGGCAGGTCGCGGACGACGGCGACTCGGCGCACCTGCCACAGGGCGAAGGCGGGGGAGATGTCGGGGTCGAGGCCGGAGGCCGAGGCGGTCGCCGCGTCCGCCGGCACCGGCGCGGCCGAGCTGCCGCCAAGGCGCGCCACCTCGGCATCGATTCGCGCCACCAGGGAGGCGGAGGTCGGCCCCAGATTGGAGCCGGAAGACGACGCCGCGTCGTAGCCCTCGCTTCCGGCGGCAGAAGGACGGCCCCAGAAATAACCGTCACCAGCGAATCGCTGGCCGACCAGGCGCGAGCCGACGGTGACGCCGTCGCGCTCAACCAAGCTGCCGTTGGCGGCGGCGGGGAGGACCATCTGGCCGACGCCGGTCAACGCCAGGGGGTAGGCGAAGCCGGTGACCAGGGTGAACAGGCCGAGGAGAACAACGACGGCGCGCACGGTGGCGATCATGGCCCGGTTTCCTTTCAGCCCAGACCGAGCGCCGACACGGCGAGGTCGATAAGCTTGATGCCGACGAACGGCGCCAGCAGCCCGCCGGCGCCGTAGACTAGGAGGTTGCGGCGCAGGAGCGACGCGGCGCTCGCCGGCCGGTAGGCGATCCCCCTGAGGGCGAGAGGGATCAACGCGACGATGACCAGCGCGTTGAAGATCACCGCCGACAGGATGGCGCTCTGCGGCGTCGTCAGCCCCATGACGTTGAGCGCCTGCAGCTCCGGATGGCCGGCGACGAACAGCGCCGGGACGATGGCGAAGTACTTTGCCACGTCGTTGGCGATGGAAAATGTGGTGAGGGCGCCGCGGGTCATCAGCATCTGCTTGCCGATCTCCACCACCTCGATGAGCTTGGTCGGGTCGCTGTCGAGGTCGACCATGTTGCCGGCCTCGCGCGCCGCCTGGGTGCCCGACTGCAAGGCCACACCGACATCGGCCTGGGCGAGCGCCGGCGCGTCGTTGGTGCCGTCGCCGCACATGGCGACCAGGTGTCCGTCGCGCTGCGCCGCGCGGATGTAAGACAGCTTGTCTTCGGGCGTCGCCTCGGCGACGAAGTCGTCGACCCCGGCCTCGCCGGCGATCGCCGCCGCGGTGATCCGGTTGTCGCCGGTCACCATCACCGTGCGGATGCCCATGGCGCGCAGCGCGGCGAAGCGCTGCTTGATCGCCGGCTTCACCACGTCCTTGAGGTGCACGACGCCGAGCAGGTGGCCGTTGCGCGACACGGCGAGCGGGGTGCCGCCGCCGCGGGCGATGCGGTCGACGGCGGCGGTGAACTCGGCGGGGACCGACGGCCGGTGGCGCTGCCCGTCGCCGAGCGAGGCCAGGATGCTGTCGACCGCGCCCTTTCGGATCGCCGCGCCGTCCAGATCAACTCCGGATATGCGTGTCTGGGCGCTGAACGGCACGAAGCTGGCGCTGGACCCAGCGACAGCCGGCGCGGTCAGGCCGTAGCGGTCGGTCGCGAGCTCGACAATGGAGCGGCCTTCCGGCGTCTCGTCGGCGAGGGAGGAGAGCAGCGCCGCCTCGGCAAGGTCGTGCGGCGACACGCCGCTCACCGGCACGAAGGAAACGGCCATGCGATTGCCGAAGGTGATGGTGCCGGTCTTATCCAAGAGCAGGGTGTCGACGTCGCCGGCGGCCTCGACCGCGCGGCCCGACGTGGCGATGACGTTGAAGCGCACCAGCCGGTCCATGCCGGCTATGCCGATGGCCGAGAGCAGCCCGCCGATCGTCGTCGGGATCAGGGTGACGAGCAGGGCGACCAGTACGACCAGCGACGGCGGTTCGCCCGACCAAGCGGCGAGACCGACCAGTGTTGCCACCGCGATAAGGAATATGAGCGTCATGCCGGCGAGCAGGATGTCGAGGGCGATCTCGTTCGGCGTCTTCTGCCGCTGGGCGCCTTCGACCAGGGCGATCATGCGGTCGAGGAAGCTCTGCCCCGCCGCCGCGGTGACGCGCAGCACCAACCAGTCGGACAGCACCAGCGTCCCGCCGGTCACCGCCGAGCGGTCGCCGCCCGCTTCGCGAATCACCGGCGCGGACTCCCCGGTGACCGCGCTCTCGTTCACCGAGGCAACGCCATGGATCACCTCGCCGTCGGCGGGAATGATGTCGCGCGCCTCGACCAGAACCGTATCGCCGACCCGCAGCTGGCTGGCGGCCAAGATCTCGTGCCGGCTGCGTTCGGAGGGGGCGGCGAGGCGCTTGGCGGCAACTTCCGCGCGGGTCCGGCGCAGCGCCGCCGCCTGAGCGCGGCCGCGCCCTTCCGCCACCGCCTCGGCGAAATTGGCGAACAGCACGGTGAACCATAGCCAGGCGGCGATCTGCAGGTCGAAGCCCGAGGGATATCCGAGGACGAGGTTGCGCAGCGCCAGCAGGCTGACCAGCAGCGCCACAACCTCGGTGACGAAGATCACGGGATTGCGCATCAGCCGGCGCGGGTCGAGCTTGCGCAGGGCGTCGCCGGCGGCGCGCCCAGCGAGCGCAACATCGAACGGCGATACGGACCTTGCGGCCTTGGCGATCATCGTACGGACTCCGTCTGCGGTGCGGGGATCAGGAGGTCTGGCCGGCGAGCATCTGAAGCTGCTCGACGATCGGGCCGAGGGCGAGGGCCGGGAAGAACTGCAGCCCGCCGAGGATCAAAATCACGCCGGTGAGCAGCCCGACGAACAACGGCCCGTGGGTCGGGAAGGTGCCGGCGGAGGCCGGCGCCCGCCGGCGCGCCGCCACCGCGCCGGCCAGCGCCATGACCGGCACCACATAGGCGAAGCGGCCGAGCAGCATGGCGATGCCGAGCAGCACGTTGTAATAGGGCGCGTTGGCGGTCAGCCCGGCGAAAGCCGAGCCGTTATTGCCGCCGGCGGACGAGAAGGCGTAGAGAATCTCGCTCAAGCCATGGGGGCCGGCATTGAGCGGCCCAGCGCGGCCCGGCGCCAGCACGGCCGACAGGGCGGCGAAGCCGAGAATGGCCAGCGGCATGACCAGCACGGCCAGCATCGCCATCTTCACCTCCTTGGCGCCGATCTTCTTGCCCAGGTATTCCGGTGTGCGGCCGACCATGAGGCCGCCGACGAATACCGCCAGTACCGCGATGACGAGCAGCCCGTACAGGCCGGAGCCTACGCCGCCCGGCAGGATCTCGCCGAGCTGGATCAGGAACATCGGCACCAGCCCGCCGAGCGGCGTGAAGCTGTCGTGCATGGCATTGACCGAGCCGTTGGAGGCGCCGGTAGTGAGCGTCGCCCACAGGACGCTCTGGGCGACACCGAAGCGGACCTCCTTGCCCTCCATGTTGCCGTCGGCCGCGGCGACGCCGTGGGCGGCGAGGATCGGGTTGCCGGCGGCCTCCGCCCAATAGCAGGCGGCGACGCCGGCCAGGAGCAGCAGGCCCATCACGGCGAACAGGGACCAACCCTGGCGCCGGTCGCCGATCATGCGTCCGAAGGTGAGCGCCAGTGCGAAGGGCAGGATAATGATCGCCCAGGATTCGATGAGGTTGGTCCAGGCGCTCGGGTTCTCCAGGGGATGGGCGCTGTTGACGTTGAAGAAGCCGCCGCCGTTGGTGCCGAACTGCTTGATGGCGAGCTGCGAGGCGACGGGCCCGAGTGCGATGGTCTGGCTTCCACCCTCCAGCGTTGCTGCCGTCGCCGCCGCATCCAGGGTCTGCGGCACGCCGAGCGCCATCAAGACGAGCGCGGCGACGATCGACAGCGGCAGCAGCACGTAGAGCACCGCCCGGGTCAAATCGACCCAGAAATTGCCGAGGTCGCTGACGCCCGAGCGGGCAAAGCCGCGGGCCACGGCGACGGCGACGGCGAGGCCGGTCGCCGCTGACAGGAAGTTCTGCACCGTGAGCCCGGCCATTGCCGAGAAATGACTCATCGTCGTTTCGCCGCCATAGCTCTGCCAGTTGGTGTTGCTGACGAAGCTCACCGCGGTGTTGAAGGCGAGATCGGGCGACAGCGGCCCGAACCCCTGCGGATTGAACGGCAGCAGATGCTGCAGCCGCAGGATCGCGTAGAGCAGGACGAAACCGCCGGCGTTGAAGGCGAGCATCGCCAGGGTGTAGCCGAGCCAGGTCTGGCCGCGCGCCCGGTCGATTCCGGCGGCGCCGTACAGGCCGCGTTCCGCCCAGGCCAGGGGCGGCAGCAGCATGTGCCGCTCGCCACCGAACACGCGTGCCATGAAGCTGCCGAGCGGGACGGCCGCCGCCGTCACCAGCCCCAGCAGCAGCAGGATCTGCAGCCAGCCGGTCGTGGTCATGGGTGAGGACTCCAAGGAAGCGATGGGCGATGCGTCGGACCGGGCCGCCGTTCAAAGGCGCTCAGGCCGCAACAGCGCGTAGACGAGATAGACGAGGAGAAGGAGGGCGACCGCGCCGCCGAGGATGAGGTCGAACATCGGAGCCCTCAGAGCCGCTCGCAAGCCAGCGCGTAGAGCGCCAGGACGGCGAAGGCAGCCACGCCGCCACCAAGCAGCAGGAGATCCCACATGATCCAGACTCCGTCAGCCGCGCCGGGAAACGACGCCTGGGCGGAAAGATGGGATGCCGGCCCACAGGAAATCAATGCGGAATGCGGGGCGGTGGCGTAAAGACGGCATAAAGGTAACGGCCCCTTGCTTCGGGTCCGTCCCGCCGCTACCTTCCACCCCATCGCCACGCGCAGCCCACAGGGGGGGGCCGCATGACCGCAGACATCCGGTACCACACCCGTGGGCCTGTCGCCGCCCCGCAGCGCGTCGTTGCGGGGCTGGCCTGAGGCGAACCCGGCGCGTCTCTTGCGTCCCGTCTCCCGGTCGGCCTTGACCGCGCGCTAGGCGCTGTCGGCTTGGCGATCTCGCGAGCCCTCCGCTTCTCACCCTTCTCGTCTTCCAGGTTGTGAGAATCCCATGGGCTCGATCACTCTCTCCAATGTCGGCGTCGTCGTTGCGAAGCCGCTGTTCCAGGACCTTTCCTTCACCCTCGCCGACGGCGACCGGCTCGGACTGGTCGCCGGCAATGGCGGCGGCAAGTCCACCCTGCTGCGCTGCCTGGCGGGACGCGCCGAGCCGAGCGAAGGCAACATCACCACCAGCCGCGGCCTTCGCGTGGCGCTGGTCGAGCAGGACGTGCCGGACAAGCTGCTCGACCTGCCGCTCGCCGAGGCGCTGCGGCGCGCGATCCCGCCGGCCGAGCGCGATAGCCAGTCCTGGCGCGTCGAGGTGGTGCTCGACGATTTCGGCGCCGCCGCCGACATGCACGAGCGGCCGCTGCGTGCATTGAGCGGCGGCTGGCAGCGGCTGGCGCTGATCGCCCGCGCCTGGGTCGCCGAGCCCGACGCCCTGCTGCTCGACGAGCCGACCAACCATCTCGACCTCGAGAAGATCCGCCTGCTGGAGGCGTGGGTTCGCGACCAGGGGGCGCGCATGCCGATGGTGATCGCTAGCCACGACCGCGCGTTCCTCGACGGCTGCAGCAACCGCACTTTGTTCCTGCGCCCCGAGCGCTCGCGGCTCTACGCCCATCCCTACAGCGCGGCACGGCCGCTGCTGGAGCAGGACGACGCGGCCGATCAGGTGAAGGCGGCGCGCGACGGGCGCGAAGTCCGGCGCCTGCGCCGCAACGCCGCCGAGTTGCGCAATGTCGGCGTCAACAGCGGCAGCGACCTATTGCAGAAGAAGTCGATGCAGTTGAAGAAACGCGCGGCGGCGCTGGAGGAAGCGATCCAGCCGCTGCATCGGGAAAGATCGGCGGCGGTGCGGCTCGCCAGCAGCGGCACCCATGCGCGGGTGCTGATCGGGATCGACGACGTGACCGTGCGCCGGCCGGATGGCGTTGCCTTGTTCCGCATCGCCAAGCTGGAGGTGAAGCGCGGCGACCGCCTGCTGCTGCTGGGCGCCAACGGCGCCGGCAAGTCGCAGCTCGTGCGCCTGCTGCACCGGGCGCTGACCGATCCCGGCGGCGTCACCGGCATCCGCAGCAGCCCGAGCGTGGTGATGGGCCATCTCGACCAGCAGATGGCGCATCTGCCGGCCGGCGACACGCCGCACGGCTTCATCGCCGGGTTTCGTCTGGGCGACGCGCGCACGACCAGCCTGCTGGCCGGCGCCGGCTTCCCGCCGGACCGGCAGCGCCGGCCGATCGGCGACATGTCACCGGGGGAGCGCTCGCGGCTCGGCCTGCTGGCGTTGCGCCTGACCGAACCCAACCTCTATCTGCTGGACGAGCCGACCAACCACCTGGACATTCCCGGCCAGGAGCAGCTCGAGACGGAGATCCTGGCCCACGAGGCGAGCGCCATCCTGGTCACCCACGACCGGCAGTTCGCCCGCGCGGTCGGCACCCGGTTCGTCGCCATCGAGCGTGGACGGCTGACGGAGGTCGATCCGGACGATCCGAAATGGCTGGGGTGAAGACGGTCCGCGTCACTTGGCGAGACGCCCTCGTGCTTCGACAGGCTCAGCATGAGGGCGTCTCTTTGAGGCTTCGACTCTCCCGCGCCTCACCCTGAGCCTCCCGAGCTTGTCGAGGGGCGAAGGGCGAGGCGCGCCGCGCTCTCAGAACCGGCCGCTGGTGAAGTCCTCCACCGCCTGGCGGATCTCGGCCATGGTGTTCATCACGAACGGGCCGTGGCGGGCGATGGGTTCGCCGAGCGGCTTGCCGGCGACGACGAGGAGGCGGGTCGGCGCGGCGCCGGCGGTCACCATGATCTCGGCGCCCGCGCTCAATATGCCGATCTCGCCGCGGCGGAGCGCCTGGCCGTCACCGCCCTCGCCCACCGTCGCGCCGCCGTCATAGACGTACACGAAGGCGTTGTGGCCGCGCGGCACCGGCTGCACGAACGCGGCCCCGGCCGGCAGATGCACGTCGAGATAGGTCGGCTCGGTGGCGCCGGTGTCGACGGCGCCCTTCACCGCACCGACCTTGCCGGCGATCACCTTGACGGTGACGCCGCGCCCCATGTCGACCTGCGGAATCGCCTCGGGCTCGATGTCCTGGTAGCGCGGCGCGGTCATCTTGTCGGCGGCCGGCAGGTTGACCCAGAGCTGGAATCCCCAGAGCAGCCCGTCCTCCTGCTCCGGCATTTCCGAATGGACGATGCCGCGCCCGGCGGTCATCCACTGCACGCTGCCGGGCCGGAGCAGCCCGACATTGCCCTGGTTGTCGCCGTGGCGCATGCGCCCGGCCAGCATGTAGGTCACGGTCTCGAAACCGCGATGGGGATGGTCGGGGAAGCCGCCGATATAGTCCGCCGCCGCGTCGGAGCGGAACTCGTCGAGCAGCAGGAAGGGGTCGAGTTCGCTGAGACCCGGCCGGCCGATGATGCGGTTGAGCTTGACGCCGTCGCCGTCGCTGGCGGGCATCGCGGAGAACACGCGCTCCACCCGGCGAAGCCGGGCGGTCGTGCCGGTCGCGGTCGCGGTCGCAGTCGTGGTCGCTGCGGTCATGGCGAGCCCTCCTCGATCCCTTGTCCCGCGCAATATGGTCATCCGCCGGGCCGGCGAACAGGGGCCTATGCCGCCAGCGCCCGCGCCAGGCGTTCGGCCGCGGCCTCGATCGCCGCCTCGTCGAAGGCGGCGTAGCCGAGCAGCAATCCCTGCCTGTGCAATCCCCGGCGCTGCGGTCGCCCGGCATAGAAGCGCGACAGCGCCATGACCGCGACGCCCGCGCCGGCGGCGCGGGCCGCGGCTGTCGTGTCGTCCATGCGCGCAGCCAGCGCCGGGGACAAGGCCGCCACCAGATGCATGCCGGCCTGGTCGGGCGCCAGCTCCAGCAGCCCGCCGAGATGGCGCGACGCGGCGTCGAGCAGCGCAAGCTGGCGCGCCGCGTAGAGCCGGCGCATGCGCCTGAGATGCGCCGCGTAATGGCCCTCGGCGATGAAGTCGGCGAGCGCCGGCTGCGGCGTCATCGGCGCATGGTCGTCGAGGGTGCCGCGCGCCGCCTTGAACGCCTCGACCAGGGAAGGCGGCGCGACGAGATAGCCGATCCGCAGGCCCGGGAACATCACCTTGGAGAAGGTCCCGACATAGATCACGCGGCCGTCGCGGTCGAGCCCCTGCATGGCGGCGAGCGGGCGGCCGGCATAGCGGTACTCGCTGTGGTAATCGTCCTCGATCACCCAGGCGCCCGCAGCCTTGGCCCAGGCCAGCAGGTCGAGCCGGCGCTTCAGGCTCATCACCAGCCCGAGCGGGTACTGATGGGATGGCGCCACCACGGCGAGCCTGGCGGCGGGCGCCGCCGCCATGCCGGCGGCGACGTCCAGCCCCTGGTCGTCGACCGGCACCGGGATCACCTCGAGATCGGCGGCGGCGAGCACGGCGCGGATGCCGGCGAAGCCCGGCTCCTCCATCCATGCGGCATCGCCGGGATCGAGCAGCAGCCGCACGGTCAGGTCGACCGCCTGGCGGATGCCCGACAGCACGATCACCTGCTCGGCACTGCAGTCGACCGCGCGCACCCGGCGCAGGTGATCGGCGATCGCCGCGCGCAGCGGCGGGTAGCCGGCCGGATCGCCGCCGAGCGCCAGACCGGCCGCCGGATGGCGCCAGTGCCGCGCCAGCAGCCGGGCCCAGACATCGAAGGGAAAGCCGTCCAGCTCCGGCAGGCCGGGCGCGAACGGCGCGGTCGCCAGCTCCGGCGCGTCCGGCCGCGGCGGGTGCGCGAACCTGGACCGGCCGGCGAGGCCGGCGCCGCGCCGCGACAGGGCGGCCGCGCCGGTGCGCTGGCAGGCGGCGCCGGCGCCGGTCCATCGGGCGCCCGGTCCGGCAGTTCCGGCACGACGAAGGTGCCGCTGCCGCTGCGGCCCTCGACATAGCCTTCGCTCAGGAGCTGGTCGAGCGCCGCCAGCACGGTGTTGCGCGACAGGCCGAGCTCGGCCGCCAGCGCCCGGCTCGACGGCAGGCGGGCGCCGGCGCCGAGCCGGCGGTCCAGGATCGCCCGGCGCAGCGCGTCGTAGAGCTGGCGATGCAGGGGGACCGGCGGCCCGGCGCCTGGCGCGGCATCGAGGTCGAGCGCAAGCAACGGCCCGCGATCGAGCCGCTGCGACCGGACCGGCCCCTTTTCTTTCATGGAAGCGGCGCTTTTCATGAGGCCACTTTAGGGCTAATCAACAGGCTTGCGCCACTCCAACCGGGACATCAGCCATGGATGCCGCGACGCCCGCGAACCCCGCCTATCGCCCGACCGGCCGCTCGAAGGTCAAGCGCCTGGCCAAGCGCGCCCATTACGACCACGCCACGGTCCACGCCGTGCTCGACGCCGGGGTGATCGGCCATGTCGGCTATGCCATCGATGGCCAGCCGTTCGTCACCCCGACCGCCTATTGGCGCGAGGGCACCCGGCTGTACTGGCACGGCTCGTCGGCGAGCCGCATGCTGCGGCACCTGGCCGAGGGCATGCCGGCCTGTCTCGCGGTCAGCCATCTCGACGGCTTCGTCATGGCGCGCTCGGGCTTCCACCACTCGCTCAACTACCGCTCGGTGATGGCCTTCGGCATCGCGCGCCTGATCGACGACCCGGCCGCGAAGCTGGCCGCCCTCGATGCCTTCGTCGATCGGGTGTATCCCGGGCGCCGGGCCGAGCTGCGGGCGCCGACGGCACAGGAGATCAAGTCCACCAAGGTGATCGCCATGGAGATCGCTGAGGCCTCGGCCAAGATCCGCACCGGCGGCCCGGGCGATGACGAGGAGGACTACGCCCTGCCGGTCTGGGCCGGCGCCATCCCGGTGCGCCAGGTCATCGGCGCAGCCGAGCCCGACACCCGGCTTGCGCCCGGCACGCCCTGGCCGCAGCATCTCGGGGACTTCGGCGACGGCGTGCCGCTCGACGCGCTGCTGTCGCGCTACGCCGCCGGCCGGGAGCAGGAGTGAGCGAACCGGGATGAGCGAACAGGCACCGAAGGACAACTGGTCGGAGACGGACTCCGCGACCTTCCTCGATCTCGGGCGCTATTACGTGCCCCAGCGCGCAACCCAGATCGCCACCATCTGCGGCGCGATTCCGGTGCCGGAAACGCCGGTCCACATGGTCGAGCTGTGCTGTGGCGAGGGGCTCTTGAGCCAGGCGCTGCTCGAGCATTTCCCGACCGCCACCGTCCATGCGCTCGACGGCTCCGACGCCATGCTGGCGGCGACGGCCAGGCAGCTCGCGCCCCACAAGGGCCGCTTCGAGTGCGCCCGGTTCGATCTGCCGTCCGCCGACTGGCGGCGCTTTGACTGGCCGGTCCACGCCATCGTGTCGTCGCTCGCGATCCATCACCTGAACGCGGCCGAGAAGCGCCGGCTCTATGCCGACATGGCGCAGTGTCTGGCGCCGGGCGGCGCGCTGGTGGTCTGCGACCTGGTGGAGGCGCACACGCCGGAGGGCCGCCGGCTCTACGCCGCCGCCTGGGACGACGCGGTGCGCCGCGCCGCGGTCGAGCTCGACGGAACCTTGCGCGCCTTCGACCGCTTCCGCGAAGACGACTGGAACTTCTATGCGATGAAGGCGCCCGATCCCGTCGACAAGCCCGACCCGCTGTTCGACCAGTTGAAATGGTTCGAGGCGGCGGGCCTCACGAAGATCGAGGTCCACTGGCTGGTGGCGGGCCACGCGATCTTCAGCGGCCGGAAGCCGGGCTGAGGGCAGAGTCGCATTCTCGGTTCATCTATTGTCATGCGCGGAATCGATCCGCGCATCCATCGTGCCGTTCACGTCGGCGGATGGATGGATCGCCGGGTCAAGCCCGGCGATGACAATATTCCTATATCACCGCTTGACGTCGTGTTGACGAGGCACCGCTCCGGCCTTGCGTCCCGCGCGTGACGACAGCGGCCGGCGCCACCTAGAAATCGCTGACCCGGCCATTCCGCTCCCAGTCGCCGTAGCGGGTGGGCTCGGGCCAGGCCGGGCCGCCCTTTTCATTCTTCTGGGCAGGCTTCTTGGCGGCGGGTTCCGCCGGATCGGCTTCCTGTGCCGGCGTCGCGGCCGGCTTCGGGGACTCTTCGGGCTTGCTCATGGCGCATAGATAGGCGCGGAAGCCGCCCGCTGCCAAGCCCGGATCTTGATCGCGGGCGCGCCCGCGACCATCTAACAGCCTGGTTTCGCGGGCGGCGTTGCCGGCACCGGGGCGCCGCGGCGAAGACGGCACCGGGGCGCCGCGGCGAAGACGCCGATGGAGATGCGCGCGATGAACTACGTCCGTACCGGCATGCTGCTGGCCGGCATGACCGCCCTGTTCCTGGCGGTCGGCTACATGATCGGCGGCGAGGCCGGCATGCTGATGGCGTTCGGCGTCGCCGTCGCCACCAATGCCTTCGCCTACTGGAATTCCGACAAGATGGTGCTGGCGATGTACCGGGCGAAGCCGGTCGACGCCGCGAGCGCGCCGGAATTCCACGGCATCGTCGCGCGGCTGGCGGCCAATGCCGGCCTGCCGATGCCCAGGGTCTATCTGATCGAGAACGACCAGCCCAACGCCTTCGCCACCGGGCGCAACCCGGAACACGCGGCGGTCGCGGCGACCACCGGCCTGCTGCGCCTGCTGTCGGCCGACGAGGTCGCCGGGGTGATGGCGCACGAGCTCGCCCATGTCAGGAACCGCGACACCCTGACCATGACGGTCACCGCCACCATCGCCGGCGCCATCGGCATGCTCGCCAATTTCGCGCTGTTCTTCGGCGGCCGCAGCAACAACAATCCGCTGGGCTTCGTCGGCGTGCTGCTGATGGCCATCCTGGCGCCGATGGCGGCGATGATCGTGCAGTTCGCCATCAGCCGCACCCGCGAATATGCCGCCGACCAGGGCGGCGCCGAGATCTCCGGCGATCCGCAGGCCCTGGCCTCGGCGCTCGCCAAGATCGAGCGCGCCGCGCGCGGCATCGACAACCACCGGGCCGAGGCGAACCCGGCGACCGCGCACATGTTCATCATCAACCCGCTGCACGCCCACGCGGTCGACGGGCTGTTCTCGACCCACCCGAAGACCGCGAACCGCATCCGCCGGCTGCAGGAGATCGCCGGCGCCATGGGCGTCGGCGTGGCGGGCGTCGGCGTGGCGGGCGCCGGTGTTGCGGGCACCGCGCGATCCGCGGCGCGCAGCATGATGCCCGACAGCGCCGACGAGGATTTCGCGACTCCCCGCCGCGGCGGCTCGGTGCCGGAGTCCGGACCGCGGCGGCGCGGCCCCTGGCGCTGAGCGGCGGCGCGGCCGCCGCGCCGTCGCGCAGGGGGCGGCGGCAACTTTCCGCAGGACGGATGGCGCGTTCTGGGTCATAACCGGGCCATGTCGCTCGCCCCCGATATCGGCGGCGCGGTCGGCGAGGTCAGCCGCATCGTCGCGCTCGACCTGCTGCAGGCCGTGCTGCGGCGGCGCCGGCCGCTCGATCAGGCCATCGCCGACGATGCCGGGCTCGCCGCGCTGCCGTTGCGCGACCGCGCCTTCGCGCGCGCCCTGGTCGCCACCACCCTGCGCCGGATCGGCACCATCGACCGCCTGCTGGCGCTGCTGATCGAGCGGCCGCTGCCGGCGCGCGCGGCGACCGTCTCCGACCTGCTGCGGCTCGGCGTCTGCCAGCTCCTGTTCCTGCGCACCGCCGCCCATGCCGCGGTCGATTCCACGGTGGCGCTGGTCGGCCGGCGCGGCGATGCCGGATTGAAGGGCCTGTCGAACGCGGTGCTGCGGCGGATCGCGCGCGACGGCGAAGCGCTGCTGGCCCAGGTCGACGAGCCCGACGCCGACACCCCGGAATGGCTGTGGGCGTCGTGGGTCGCCGCCTATGGCGCGCCGACCGCGGCGGCGATCGCGACCGCCCACCGCGCCGATCCGCCGCTCGACCTGACGGTGCGCGAGGACCCGGAGACCTGGGCGACGCGGCTCGGCGGCCGGCTGCTGCCGACCGGCAGCGTGCGCCTCGACTCCGCCGCCCAGATCGAGGAGCTGCCGGGTTACGCCGCCGGCCAGTGGTGGGTGCAGGACGCGGCGGCCGCCCTGCCGGCCCGGCTGTTCGGGCCGCTCGGCGGGCGCCGGGTGTTCGATCTCTGCGCCGCGCCCGGCGGCAAGACCGCCCAGCTCGCCGCCGCCGGCGCCGAGGTGGTCGCGGTCGACCGCGCCGCGGCGCGTCTGAAGCGGGTCACCGACAACCTGGCGCGGCTCGGCCTCGGCGCCGCCACGGTGGCGGCCGATGTCACCCAGTGGCAGCCGCCGGTCAAGGCCGAGGCGGTGCTGCTGGACGCGCCCTGCACCGCCACCGGCACGGTGCGGCGCCACCCCGACATCCCCTGGCTGAAGGAGCCGGACGACGTCGCCAAGCTCACGATCCTGCAGGACCGGCTGCTGGCCGCGGCGGTCGCGATGACGGCGCCCGGCGGCACTCTGGTCTATTGCACCTGCTCGCTGCAGCCCGAGGAAGGGCCGGAGCGCATCGCCGCGCTGCTCGCCGGCGGCGCGGCCGTCGAGCGCGTGGCGATCCGGCCCGAGGAGGTCGGCGGCCTGCCCGAGCTCATTACGCCCGTGGGCGATCTGCGCAGCCTGCCCTGCCACTTGGCCGACGAGGGCGGGCTCGACGGCTTCTACGCCTGCCGCCTGCGGCGGATGTGACGAGCGAGATTGCCGGCCTCGCCCTTCGACAGGCTCGAGGTGAGGCCCTCTTGCCGAGCCTGTCGAAGCACGAGGGCCGGCCTCACTCTCGTGACGATCATCGGGCGAGTCTTCCCAACGGGAATCCGCCCTGCTAGTTAAAGACATGCGACAGCCCGTCCGAGTCGCCCCTTCCATCCTCTCGGCTGATTTCGCGCGGCTCGGCGACGAGCTGGCGGCGATCACCGCTGCCGGGGCCGACTACGTCCATATCGACGTGATGGACGGGCATTTCGTGCCCAACATCACCATCGGGCCGGCCGTGGTGAAGGCGCTGCGCGGCCACAGCGCCCTGCCGTTCGACACCCACCTGATGATCTCGCCCGCCGACCCCTTCCTGCCCGATTTTGCGGCGGCCGGATCGGACATCATCACCGTGCATCCGGAGGCGGGGCCCCATCTGCACCGCTCGATCCAGCTCATCAAGTCGCTCGGCAAGCGGGCCGGAGTGTCGCTCAATCCGGCGACCCCGGTGTCGGTGCTCGCCCATGTGCTTGGCGATCTCGACCTGGTGCTGGTGATGTCGGTCAATCCCGGCTTCGGCGGGCAGAAATTCATCGCGAGCCAGCTCGAGAAGATCGCCACCCTGCGCGCCATGATCGACCAGGTCTGCGCCGCCGCCGGGGCCAACCGGGCGATCGACCTCGAGGTCGACGGCGGCATCACCGCCGAGACCGCGCCGCTCGCCATCGCCGCCGGCGCCGACGTTCTGGTCGCCGGCACCGCCAGCTTCACCGGCGGGCCTGCCGCCTACGCCGACAACATCCGGCGCCTGCGCGGCGCCGGGTAGCGGCCATGATGCGCGACGGGCCTCCCCTTCGACAGGCTCAGGGTGAGGCCCTCATGCTGAGCTTGACGAAGCACGGGGGCCGGACACCGGCCGGGCGCCAGCCGTGACCGGCGAGCCCTTCGGGCTGCGGCTGCGGGCACTTTCGCGCCTGCCGCGCGAGCTGCTGCTGCAGCGCGCGCTGTACCGCCTGAAGCGCCCGCTCTATGCCAGCGCGCTCTATCGCATGACCCTGCCGAGCCGCGGCGCCGGCGCGATCGTGACGACGCCGCCCGACCCGTGGCCCGGCGACGCGGCGCGCGGCGCGGCCCTGGTGGCCGGCGAGTTCACCCTGGCAGGCCAGGCGATCCAGAACCCGGCGCCGCCGTGGCAGCCGGCCGGCGCCAGCGCGGCCTGGACCGCCGAGCTGCACGGCTTCGCCTGGCTCCGCGACCTGCGCGCGGTCGGCGGCGACACCGGGCGGCGCACGGCGCGCGACCTGGTCGCCCGCTGGATCGCCGAGTGCGGCCATTGGCACGAGGTCGGCTGGCGCCCCGAGCTGGTCGGCCAGCGCCTGGCGAGCTGGATCGGCCAGCATGATTTCTACGCCGCCAGCGGCGACGTGCTGTTCAAGAGCCGCCTGCTGGCGAGCGCCGGCCGCCAGGCGGCCCATCTGGCGCGGGTGCTGCCGGGCGGGCTGACCGGCGACCGCCTGCTGCTGGCGATCAAGGGCCTGGTCTATGCCGGGCTGTTCCTGCCCAAGGCCGAGCCCTGGCTGGCCCGCGCCCATCATTTGCTGGAGCGCGAGCTGAAGCTGCAGGTGCTGGCCGATGGCGGCCATGCCAGCCGCAGCCCCTCGACCCATCTCGCGGTGCTGAAGCACCTGATCGACATGCGCGCCGCCTTGGCCGCCGCCGAACGGGCCGGGCCGCCCGGGCTGCAGCCCGCCATCGACGGCATGGCGACGGCCCTGCGGCTGTTCCAGCACGGCGACGGCGGGTTGGCGCTGTTCAACGACAGCAACGAGGAGGAAGGCTGGCTGGTCGACATGGCGCTGTCGCGCGCCGACGCCAAGACCAAGCCGCACGCCCAGGCACCGCAGAGCGGGTTCCAGCGCCTGACCGCCGGCCGGGTCGCGGTCATCGTCGACAGCGGCGCGCCGTCGCCGCCGGGCCAGGACGAGCACGCCCATGCCGGCACCCTGGCCTTCGAGATGAGCGTCGGGCGCGAGCGGCTGATCGTGAACTGCGGCGCCCATCCCGGCGATCCCGGCTGGCGCCGCGCCCAGCGCATGACCGCGGCCCATTCGACCCTGACCTTGGCCGACACCAACTCCAGCATCCTGCTGCCCGCGGGCGGCGTGCTGCGCGGCCCGGCCGCGGTCGGCTGCCGGCGCGAGGAATCGGAGGGCAATGTCTGGCTCGACCTCAGCCATGACGGCTATGGCCCGGACTTCGGCGTCGTCCATCGCCGCCGCCTGTTCCTGGCCGGCAACGGCGACGAGCTCAGGGGCGAGGACCGGCTGGCCGCCGACGGCGTGCGCGCGCGCGACGGGCGCGGCTTCGCGATCCGCTTTCACCTGCACCCGGCGGTGCAGGCGATTCCGGCGCAGAACGGCATGGCGGCGATCCTGCGCCTGCCCTCGGGCAATGGCTGGCGCCTGCGCTCGACCGACCATGCGGTGACGCTCGAGGAGAGCGTCTATCTCGGCCGCCGCGGCGAGATCCGCAAGACCCAGCAGGTGGTGATCCCCGCCGCGACCGCCGGCGCCGAGACCGTGGTCAAGTGGGCGATCGGCCGCGAGACCAAGCGGCGGTAGGGTGATGCCGACCTGCGATCCTCATCCTGAGCCTGTCGAAGGATGAGGACTCCTGCGGCTGGAACGCTCGCACCCCGATTCGGGCGCCCAGCATGAACGCTTGTTCTCCGCGAGCGCCCTCACCCTGAGCCTATCGAAGGACGAGGGCGCGACGATGCGGCTCCCTACAGGCCTCCCACCGCGCCGGCCACCACGTCGTAGCCGGCGGCGGATGGGTGGTTCCGGAAATCGCGGGCCAGAGCGGGTTTTTCTGCGCGTGGGATCGGCTAATTCCAGTCCCAGCCCTCGTCTTCGTCCTCGTAGATCCCGCGCTCGGCGCCCTTGTGACAGGCGACGCAGTTGGCCTTGGAGACGACCTTCGGGTCCTGCCATGTCGAAGCCCTCATGTCGTCGTGCTCGTGCAGCCACCAGCGCTGCCCGGTGATGCCGAGTTCCGGCTGCGCGAGCTCGCGCCGCGCCGGCACCGAGGCGCCGACCAGATAGGCCTTGATGTCGGCGGTCAGCGCCGCGGGCAGCGACGCGTCCTCGCCGAAGTGATTCGCCAGGTCGTCCATGATGGCGGCCCAGCTTTCGCGGGGCAGCAGTGCCGGCTGATAGGCCATGTGGCACTCGCCGCATTCCTCGAGGGTCGCCTGATGGGTCACCGGCGGCACGGACTCGAACTCGTCCGCGCGCGGTGCCTGCGCACCGGCAACGAGTGCGGCGAACGCCGCAATGGCGGCAATCGTCTGCTTCAAGACGTCCTCCTCACGCCGCCTCGCGCGGCAGGCCGTAGCGGCTGGCGAAAAACACCAGCGGCGTTCCCGGGCGGTGCTGGAAGCGCTCCACCCGGCCGAACAGGATGATGTGATCGCCGGCCGGCATCTGCCCCGCCGCCGCGCACTCGAAGGTGGCGATGCAGCCGGCGAGAAGCGGCGCGCCGCCGAGCCCGGCCCGCCACTCGATCCCGCCAAAACGGTCCTCGGCCGGCCCGGCGAAGCGCGCCGACAGTTCCTGCTGCGCCGCGCCGAGGACGTTGATGGCGAAGTGGCGCGCCGCCAGGAATCCCGCTTGCCGTGACGAGCGGCTGGACAGGCCCCACAGGACGAGTGGCGGCTCCAGCGAGGCGGAGCTGAAGGAATTGACCGTGAGGCCAAGCGGGGCGCCTCGCGGATCCGTCGCGGTGACCACGGCGACGCCCGTCACGAAGCGCGCGAGGGCCTGCCGGAGATCGCGCGCCATCGTGTCATCGATCATCTGCAATGCCTCACTTGCCCATCAGGAAGGCGATGAAGTCGCCCTTCTCCTGCGCCGTGCAGGCGCGGCCGAGGACGTTCTTGCAGTCGCGGCCGAACTGCTTCTCGACCTCCTCGGGATCGGTGAAACGCCCGGGATTGACCGACACCGCCATCGGCTCGATGGCGCGCCCGGTCTTGCGATGGCGCCCCTCGGCCGCCGGATCGGCGGTGTGGCATGCGGCGCAAGCCGTCGTCTCCGGGTTTCCGCCCTGATGCGGCCCCATGTAGAGCGCCTGGCCGCGATCGGCCGAGAAGCCGGCGAAGCCCGGGTCCTCCCCAGCCGCCTGCTCGGCATAGCTCTGCAGGATGGCATCGCGTGCGGCGTCGCCGGCGACAGCCAGTACCGGCGTCACGGCGATCGCGGCGCCGACGAGAAACAACTTGGCGAATCCGTTCATTTGGAGGCTCCGGCTCGACTGGCGACGGATGGAACGGGTGCTTTTGCACCAAGCGGCGCCGGCGCGTTCAGGCGCTTGAGGCCGTGCAGCGCGAGAACCAGCGCGATATGGCCGATGACGATGTAGAGGGCGGCCTCGCCGAGCGCCTCATGGAGGTCCTCGACCTTCGTCACGAAGTCGGCGACGGCGCCGGACGCGGCGGCAACGCCGACGCCCAGCAGCAGCAGCACGGCCAGCAGACCGTGTAGCGGGCTTCGGCCAAGGAAGACGCTGCCGTCGAATGCGGCGATCCGCGCGACGTAGCGCCCGATCGCCGGCCAATCCGGCCGCGGCAGCCGCAGCATGTTGCCCGGACCGGCGAGAAGCCCTGCCGCCACGCGGGCCGCCAGCGCGGCGAGCACCGTGTACCCCGCGAAGACATGCATGAAATAGGCGTCGTCGCTGTCTCCGGTGAGATAGGAGACCAGAAAGGCGCCGGAGATCGCCGCGTGAAAACCGAAAAGAAACGCGATCTGAAAGCGGCCAGGCTTGCGAGGGCTGGAAGCGCCGGTCATTCGTCGCTCTCCTTGACAGAGAGAAAGGAGGTATCGAGCCGGTCCGCGCGATAGGTCTGATAGCCGTAGGCCAAGGCGGCGACGATCACGGCCATCGCCAGGCCCTGCCCCACCATCTTCAAGAGCATGATGCGTCCTCCGATCCGTTCGGGGCTTGCCGCACGGTGCGGCGGGCGGCACGGGCCGCCCGCCGTCCGGCGTCTCAGTCCCGCGAGGCGTCGAGGCGGGCGCGCCGCTCGGCGTCCTGCGGCGGCAGCATGGTGCCGTCTGCCGCCTGGAGCTGCAGCTCGACCCGGGCGCCGGCCGGCTCGTAGGCCTCGACGCGGTAAACGTCGCCGTCCAGGTCGATGTCGACCACGTCGTAGCCGGCATAGGTGACGATCTGGGAGATCGCCTGCTCGCTCATCCCGTCGACGGGGCCGCGGTCCTCGTCAGCGATGGCGGCGGTCGCGCCGAGCATCGTCGCAAGCGCGGTGGCAGCGAAGTAACAGGGGAAACGGTTCATCCGAGGGTCCTCCGATCCGGTGATGGGAGCGACCCTACGCCGTGCGACCTGACACGGCGCTGAAGTCGGATTTAAGCTTGCTGTCAGCTTCGCGGAGGCCCTGACAGCCCGGAGCGTGAGCCCTCGCCCGTCGGCAGGCTCAGGATGAGGGCGCGCTGTTTAAACGCTGTCACCCCGGTACGGGCGTCCAGCATGAGCGCTCGTTCTCCGCGAGCGCCCTCACCCTGAGCCCGTCGAAGGGCGAGGGCGCGACGATGCGGCTCCCTACAGCTCCCACCTGTGCCGGCCGGCGGGCAGCTCGAGTTCGCGCCACAGGCCCTTGACGTCGGCCAGCAGGCCGCCGGGCTTGACCAGGCGCGCCACGTCGTCGCCGGTGAAGCCGCAATAGATCCGGTGCGGCACCGCGCCGACCACCACGTCGTAGCCGCCGGCGGCGAGGTCGGCGCGCAGCGTCACCCCGTATTCCTCCTGCGCCTCGTGCGGGTCGGCGCAGGCGTCGTGCACTTCGACCGCGTGGCCGCGGGATTCGAGCCCGCGGATCAGGTCGATCACCTTGCTGTTCCTGAGGTCGGGCACGTTTTCCTTGAAGGTCAGGCCGAGCACCAGGATGCGGGCGCGGGCGTGGCCGAGCGCCTGGGCCTGGTCGTGGACGCGGCCCGCCACCCAGTCGCCCATGCCGTCGTTGATGCGCCGCCCGGCCAGGATGATCTCGGGATCGTGGCCCATCGCCTGGGCGCAATGGGCGAGGTAGAACGGATCGACGCCGATGCAGTGGCCGCCCACCAGCCCCGGCTTGAAGTCGAGGAAGTTCCACTTGGTGCGCGCCGCCGCCAGCACGTCGTGCACCGACATGCCGAGGCGCTGGAAGATCATGGTCACTTCGTTGATGAAGGCGATGTTGATGTCGCGCTGGGCGTTCTCGATCACCTTCGCCGCCTCGGCGGTCTTGATGTCGCGCGCCAGGAACACGCCGCCCGAGGTGATGCGGCCGTAGAGCTCGCCCAACAACGCCGCCACCTCCGGGGTCTGGCCCGCCACCACCTTGGTGATGCGGTCGACGGTGTGCACCTTGTCGCCGGGATTGATGCGCTCGGGCGAATAGCCGAGGAAGAAGTCGCGGCCGCAGGCGAGGCCGGAGACCTGCTCGATCGCCGGGCCGCAGATGTCCTCGGTGACGCCGGGATAGACCGTGCTTTCGAACACCACGATCGCCGGCCGCGTCTCGCCGGCCGCGGCGCGGCGCTTCAGCGCCTTGGCGACCGTGTCGCAGGCGGCGCGCACCGGCGTCAGGTCCGGCTGGTTGCCGGAATCCACCGGGGTCGGCACGGTGACGATGTAGATGCCCACATTGCCGAGCACCGCCGGATCGTCGCTGACCGTCAGCGAGCTCGCCTTGAGGGTCGTCCGGTCGATCTCGCCGGTCCGGTCGCTGCCGGACTTCAGCTCGGCGATCCGCGCCTTGTTCACGTCGAAGCCGATCACCGGCGCACCATGGGTCCGCGCCAGCGCCACCGCCAGCGGCAGGCCGACATAGCCGAGGCCGATGACGGCGACCGCCGGATCGCCGGGGACGGCGCGGCGCGGCTCGGGCTGGCTCGAAACGGCGGTATCCAGGGACATCGGGCGCTCGGACTCGGATGCTGCGGGGACCGGAGGGCTCGGACGGACGCCCTCTTTCCACCAGCGCCCAGGGGATGTCAACCTTGGCCCGGAGCAACCCGGAGCCCGCGCCATGGCAGAGACGGTGGTCGACTTCTATTACGGGCTGGGCAGCCGCTACTCCTACCTGGCCGCGACCCAGATCGGCGCGCTCGAGGCCGAGACCGGCTGCCAGGTCGCGTGGCGGCCGCTGTCGAGCGGCGACCTGATGGCGGCGCGCGGCCACAACCCGTTCCACGGCGAGCCCGGTTCCGGCCAGTACGACTGGACCTATCGCCAGCGCGATGCCGAAGCCTGGGCCGGGTACTATGGCGTGCCGTATCGCGAGCCGCTGGGCTTTCGCGTCGATCCCCGCCATCTCGCCGAGGCCTGCATCGCCGCCGGCCGGATGAACCATCTGGTGCCGTACAGCCGCCGGCTGTTCGCCGCGATCTTCGTCGATGGCCGGCAGGTCGATTCCGCCGCGCTGGAGGAGATCGCCGGCGAGATCGGCCTCGACCCGGTCGAGTTCCGCGCCCTGCGCGGCGATCCGGCGACCGTCGCCGCTCATCTCGACAGCGTGCGTGAGGCCCACCGCCGCGGCGCCTTCGGGGTGCCGACCTTCTTCGTCGGCGACCGCATGTTCTGGGGCAACGACCGGCTGGTGCTGCTGCGCCACCATCTGATGACCCGGCGCGAAGCCTAGCGAGAGCCGGGGTCATGAGCCGGGGCTTTGCCAAACCGCCGCCGCCGGGCGATAAGTCCGGGCGCGTCGGTGTCGAGCTTCGACAGGCTCATGCTTCGACAGGCCCATGCTTCGACAGGCCCATGCTTCGACAGGCTCAGCATGAGGATCGGGCTTGGGGCCAATACGGGTCTTCCTCATCCTGAGCCTGTCGAAGGACGCACCCTCGTCATGCCGCCGGACCAGCAATCGCGGGCGCACTAGCACCGGATGACCCTTCTCACCGCGTCACCTTGGCTTACCCTTGTCGTCACGATCCCGGCGGTGTTCGGGCTGAGCGCCGTGCTGACCGGAATCGTGCTGCGGCTGCTGCGCCGGCACGCCGTGCTCGACCGTCCCGGGCCGCGCAGCGCCCATGCGGTCCCGACCCCGCGCGGCGGCGGCATTGCGGTGCTGATCGCGCTCTGTCCGGCCTGGCTGTGGGGCGTCCATGCCGGCGGGGCGACCGACCGGCTGTGGCCGGTGCTGGGCGCGGCGGGGCTGCTGGCGGCGGTGTCGTGGCTCGACGATCTCCGCGGCCTGAAGCCCACGATCCGGCTGCCGGTCCATGTCCTGGCGGTCGCGATCGGCCTGTCGGTGGCGGTCGCCGGCGATGCGCCGCCGGTGTTCCAGGGGCTGCTGCCGCCCTGGCTCGACGCCCTCGCCACCGGCCTGATGTGGCTGTGGTTCCTCAACCTGTTCAACTTCATGGACGGGATCGACGGGATCGCCGGCGGCGAGGCGGTCGCGGTCGGCGGCGGCCTGGCCCTGGTCCTGCTGGCCGCCTGGCCGCCCGGCGCCGCCCTGCCCCATGCGCTGCTGGGGTTCAGCCTGGCCGCGGCGGCCGGCGGCTTCCTGCTGTGGAACCGGCCGCCCGCCAAGCTGTTCCTGGGCGATGTCGGCAGCATCCCGCTCGGCTATCTGCTCGGCTGGCTGCTGATCGAGGCGGCGCGCGGCGGCGCCTGGGCGGCGGCGCTGATCCTGCCGGCGGTGTTCCTGGCCGACGCCACCTGGACCCTGGTCGCGCGCGCCCTGCGCGGTGACAACCCGATGCAGGCCCATGCCGAACATTTCTACCAGCGCGCGGTGCGCCAGGCCGGGCGCAGCCACGGCCAGGTCGTGCTGGCGGTCGCCGCCGCCAATCTGGGGCTCGTCGTGCTGGCGATCGCCGCCGAGCGCCAGGGCGAGCGGGCGCTCGCCCTGGCCGGCGCGGTGCTGGTCGTCGTGCTGCTGGCGCGCCGGGTGATGCGGCCGGCGCGCCGGCCGACATGACCCGGGTCCTGGTCACCGGCGCCACCGGCTTCGTCGGCCCGGCCCTGGTCGAGGAGCTGCTGCGCGCCGGCCACAAGGTGCGGGTGGCGCTGCGGCGCGACGTGTCGCCGCTGCCGGGCGTCGAGTACACCATGACCGGCCGGGTCGGGCCGCAGACCGACTGGCGCCCGGCCCTGCTCGGCGTCGGCGCGGTGGTGCATCTGGCGGCGCGCGCCCATGTCGGCGACCCCCAGGCCGACGCGCTGACCCGGTTCCGCGAGGTCAACAGCCTGGGCACCCGCCGGCTGGCCGAGGCGGCGGCCGCCGTCGGCGTGCGCCGCTTCGTGCTGCTGAGCTCGGCCAAGGCGATGGCCGAGCGCAGCCCGCCCGGCCGCGCGCTCGGCGAGGCCGACCCGCCGGCGCCCGAGGACGCCTACGGCATCTCCAAGCGCGAGGGCGAGATCGCGCTGGCCGAGATCGCCGCGGCGAGCGGCCTGGAGCCGGTGGTGCTGCGCGCGCCGCTGGTCTATGGCCCGGGGGTCAAGGGCAACTTCCTGCGGCTGATGCGGCTGGTGGACCGCGGCCTGCCGCTGCCGTTCGGCGCCGTCGCCAACCGCCGCAGCCTGATCGGACTGCGCAGCCTGACCGCGGCGCTGCGGCTCTGCCTCGACCATCCCGAGGCGGCCGGCGCCACCTTCCTGGTGGCCGACGGCGAGGACCTGTCGACGCCGGAGCTGATCCGCCGGATCGCCCGGGCGCTCGGCCGCCCGGCCCGCCTGCTGCCGGTGCCGCCGGATCTGCTGCGGGCGCTGTGGCGCCTCGCCGGCCGCGGCGCCGAGATCGACCGGCTGACCGGCGATCTCGCCCTCGATTCCGGCGCGATCCGCGCCCGGCTCGGCTGGCGGCCGGCCGAGCCCGTCGAGGACGGCCTGGCCGAGACCGCGCGCTGGTTCCGGACCCGGGATCGCGCGCCCTGAAGGCGGCGGCGCGCGGGGCTTTGCCGCATGCGCGCCCGCGCGCTGCGTGCTAATAGACCACACCGTGAGCAGCGACCCGAAACCGACGCCCGACCAGCCCCGGGAGGCGCCCCGCGGGCTCTCCCTGCAGCCGAGCCGGGCCGCCATCGCCTTCCTGCACGACGTGGCGATGGCGGCGGTGTCGCTGCCGCTGTCGCTCAACCTGCGGCTCGGCAGCCAGCTGATCGACTATTCCAGCGGCTTCCTGCTGCCGGCGACGCTGATCTTCACCGCGGTCGCCGCTGTGGTGTTCTGGTGGCTCGGGCTCTATCGCGGAGTGTGGCGCTACGCCTCGATGAACGACCTGGTGGCGATCACCCGGGCGGTGACCCTCGCCATCCTGGTATTCCTGCCGATCATGTTCCTGGTGACCCGGCTCGACGGCATGCCGCGCTCGACCCTGGTCATCAACTGGTTCGTGCTGATGTTCCTGCTGGGGGCGCCGCGCTTCGCCTACCGGATCGTCAAGGACGGCGGGCTGGTGCATCTGCTGGAGCGCGGCGATCCCTTGCGCGCCGCAGTGCTGCTGATCGGCGCCGGCGATGCCGCCGAGCTGTTCACCCGCGAGATGGCGCGCAGCCGGCAGGCGCCCTATCGCGTGGTCGGCATCGTCGCTGCCGGCGCGGGCGGCGGCAATGCCGACGCCCGGGTCGGCCAGCGCATCCACGGCGTCCCCGTGCTCGGCACCCTGGCCGAGCTGCCGGCGATCCTCGACCGGCTGGCGCGGCGCGAGAATGCGCCGCAGCGCCTGATCGTTACCCAGGACCAGGTCGAGCGCGAGGCGATGGCGCGGCTGCTCGAGCTGGCCGAAGCCCACGGGCTCGCCCTGGCGCGGCTGCCGCGGCTGGCCGAGCTCGAAAGCGAGGCCGCGCCGGCGACGCGGGTGCGGCCGCTGGCGCCCGAGGACCTGCTCGGCCGGCCCAAGACCGTGCTCGACCGCGCCGCCATGCGCCGCCTGATTGCCGGCCGCCGGGTGCTGATCACCGGCGCCGGCGGCTCGATCGGCGGCGAGCTGGCGCGCCAGGCCGCGGACTTCGCGCCGGCCCATCTGACCCTGCTCGACCACGGCGAGTTCCTGCTCTACGGCATCGAGCGCGAGATGGCCGAGCGGGCGCCGCAGATGTCGCGCCGCGCGGTGCTGGCCGACGTGCGCGACGCGCAGCGCCTGCGCCGGCTGATGGCGGAGGAGCACCCCGACCTGGTGTTCCACGCCGCCGCGCTGAAGCACGTGCCGATGGCCGAAGCCGACCCGACCGAGGCGGTGCTGACCAACGTCATGGGCACCCGCAACGTGGCCGAGGCGGCGCGCGCCGCCGGGGCCCGCGCCATGGTGCTGATCTCGACCGACAAGGCGGTCAACCCGGTCAGCGTGCTGGGCGCCAGCAAGCGGCTCGCCGAGGCCTATTGCCAGGCGCTCGACCTGGCCGATCCCGGCGCCGCCACCCGCTTTCTGACGGTACGGTTCGGCAACGTGCTCGGCTCCACCGGCTCGGTGGTGCCGCTGTTCCAGGCGCAGCTCGCCGCCGGCGGGCCCTTGACCGTGACCGACCCCGGGGTCACCCGCTATTTCATGACCATCGGCGAGGCGGTCGAGCTGGTGCTCGAGGCGACCGCCCTCGGCGCCGGGACCGACGGCGCCGGGCGCGGCAAGGTATTCGTTCTGGACATGGGCAGCCCGGTCAGGATCCTCGACCTGGCGCGCCAGATCATCCGGCTGTCGGGACAGCGCCCGGACGAGGACGTGGCGATCGTCTTCACCGGCATGCGGCCGGGCGAGAAGCTGCACGAGGAGCTGTCCCATCCCGGCGAGAACCTGGCGCCGACCGGCATCGCCGGCGTGCTGGTCGCCGGCCCGCGCCGCGCCGACCTGCCGATCCTCGACAGCGCGCTCGACGAGCTGGCGCAGACCGCGCGCGCCGGCAACGCCGCGGCGACCATCGCGCTGCTGGCGCGGCTGGTGCCGGAATACCGTGCCCCGGCGGCCGGACCCGACGCCGCCACGCGCGCGGCCGGCCTGAACGTCGCCGCGTCAACTTCCTGAACCGCGAGTCCACACGCCAGCGCCATGACAGATTTCCCCGCCGCCAGCGATCGCCCGATCCGCGTGACCCGCGCCCTGCTCTCGGTGTCCGACAAGTCGGGCCTGGTCGAGCTGGCCCGCGCCCTGGCCGCCCACGGGGTCGAGCTGCTGTCCACCGGCGGCTCGGCCAAGACGCTGCGCGATGCCGGCATCGCCGTGACCGAGGTCGCCGACCACACCGGCTTCCCCGAGATGATGGACGGCCGGGTCAAGACCCTGCACCCGACGATCCATGGCGGCATCCTGGCGGTGCGCGACGACGCGGCCCATGCGGCGGCGATGCGCGATCACCGGATTCCGCCGATCGACCTGGTGGTGGTGAACCTCTACCCGTTCGAGGCGACGGTCGCTGGCGGCGCCGGCTTCGCCGCCTGCATCGAGAACATCGACATCGGCGGCCCGGCGCTGCTGCGCTCGGCGGCGAAGAACCACGCCGATGTCGCCGTCGTCACCGATCCCGCCGACTATGCCGCGGTGATCGCCGAGATGGCGGCGAGCGGCGGCGCCACCACGCTAAGCCTGCGCCGGCGCCTGGCCGCCACCGCGCTGGCCCGCACCGCGAGCTACGACGCCGCGATCAGCGCCTGGTTCGCCGGCGCCAACGGCGAGACCTTCCCGCGCCGCCTAGCCTTCGGCGGCAGCCTGCGCCAAACCCTGCGCTACGGCGAGAACCCCCATCAGCAGGCGGCGTTCTACGCCGGCGGCGCCAACCGCTCGGGCATCGCCACCGCCAGCCAGCTCCAGGGCAAGGAACTCAGCTTCAACAACCTGAACGACACCGACGCCGCCTTCGAATGCGTCGCCGAGTTCGATGCCCCAGCGGTCGCCATCATCAAGCACGCCAATCCCTGCGGCGTCGCCGTCGCCACCGACCTGCGAAGCGCATACCTGCGGGCGCTGGCCTGCGATCCGGTCTCCGCCTTCGGCGGCATCGTCGCGCTGAACCGGCCGCTCGACGGCGCGACCGCGCAGGAGATCGCCAGGCTGTTCACCGAGGTGGTGATCGCGCCGGCGGCCGACGACGCCGCACGCGCCGCCTTCGCCGCCAAGAAGAACCTGCGCCTGCTGGTCGCCGGCGCGATGCCCGACCCGGCGGCGCCGGGCCTCGCCATCCGCTCGGTCGCCGGCGGCTATCTGGTGCAGACCCGCGACGGCGGCCGCGTCGCCGCCGCCGATCTCGAGGTGGTGACGAAGCGGCCGCCGTCAGCGGCCGAGCTCGCCGACCTGCTGTTCGCCTTCGGCGTCGCCAAGCACGTGAAGTCGAACGCCATCGTCTACGCCCGCAACGGCGCCACCGTCGGCATCGGCGCCGGGCAGATGAGCCGGGTCGATTCCGCGCGCATCGCCGCCTGGAAGGCGCGCGAGGCGGCCGAGGCCGCCGGCGAGCCCGAGAGCCGCGCGCGCGGCTCGGTGGTCGCCTCCGACGCGTTCTTCCCGTTCGCCGACGGATTGCTGGCCGCCGCCGAGGCCGGCGCGACCGCGGTGATCCAGCCCGGCGGCTCGATGCGCGACGACGAGGTGATCGCCGCCGCCGACCAGGCCGGCCTCGCCATGGTGTTCACCGGGCTGCGCCACTTCCGGCACTGAGGCGGAAGCAGCGGCCCGGCCTTACCCGCCGAACATCTTCCTGAGATTGTCGAGGCCGCTGCGGTAGACCTGCTGGATGGTTTCGACCGCGTCGGTTTCCGGCCCCACCGGCTCGAAGTCGCCCGACCACTCGACGGTCGCGCTGCCGTCCTTTTCTTCCTTCACCGTGATGGTGGAGCGGTAGTTGGCGACCGGCAGCGGGCCGGACAGGATCGAGTAGCTGTAGGTGCGCCGGCCCTCGTCGCGGGCGAGCTGCTCCTCGACGATCTCGCCGCCGCCGGCGAGCTTGAGCCGCCGGCGCTTGCCGCCGCCTTCGAGCTCGCTGTCCTCGACCGCCGGGTGCCAGTCGGGCAGCGCGTTGAATCCGCCCACCGCCTGCCACACCTTGGCGACCGGCGCGTCGATCGTGGTCTTCATGGCGACCTTCGACATGTTCCCTTCCTCTCGAACTGACTGCGCGATTCTGCGTGCGTTGCGCGATCAGTGTAGGACCAGCCGGGCGGCGGCGGCGAGTCCGAAGCCCGCCCCGGCCCGGCCGGCGCCCGTGTCAATCCCGGGATCCGCGCGCCGGCTCGCGCACGCCCCACAGCAGCCACAGCCCGACCACGAAGAACGGCAGGATCGTCGCCATGCCGACCCGCTGGCTGCCGGCGGCATAGGTGACCCAGCCGACCAGCGCCGGGCCGACGAAGGCGGTGGCCTTGCCGGCCAGGGCATAGAGCCCGAAGAACTCGGTCATCAGCTCGCGCGGCGCCAGCCGCGCCATCAGCGAGCGGCTGGCCGCCTGGGCCGGGCCCAGGAACGCGCCGATGCCGCCGGCGAGCAGGTAGAACCAGGTCTTGTCCTCGACCAGCAGGATGCCGCCGGAGCACAGGATCAGCGCGACCAGGGCGATGGCGATGGTCCGCCGGGCGCCGATCCAGTCGTCGACCCAGGCGAAGGCGAAAGCGCCCAGACCCGAGGCGACGTTGACGATCACGCCGAACAGCAGGATCTCGTCGAAGCCCATGCCGAAGCTGCCGGCGGCATAGATGCCGCCGAACACGAACAGGGTGTTGAGGCCGTCGACATAGATCATCTTGGCGACCAGGAAGCGCAGCACGTTGCGATGCCGGCGCAGCTTTTTCAGGGTGGCGACCAGGGCCGCCAGGCCGTTGCGGACCGCGCGGCGCAGCGGCAAATCGGCGCGCGGCCGGTCCGGCGTGAAGGCGAACAGCGGCAGGATGAACAGCGCGAACCACAGGGCGACGATGACGGCGACGAAGCGGACATGCTCGGCCGCGCCCTTGTCGAGGCCGAAGGGCGGCGGATCCGGCTGCACCACCGCCAGGCCGAGCGCCAGGCAGGCGAGGCCGCCGAAATAGCCGAGTCCCCAGCCCCAGCCCGAGACCCGGCCGAGATGGCTCTCCCGGGCGAGGTCCGGCAGCATGGCGTTGTAGAACACCACCGCGAGCTCGAAGCCGAAGCTCGCCGTGCCGTACAGCAGCAGGGCGAGCAGCACCGCCGAGGGCTCGGGCGTCACGAACCACAGCAGCGCGGTGGCCACGATCGAGAGCGCCGAGAGCGCCGCCAGCCAGGGCTTGCGCCGGCCGCCCTGGTCGGCGATGGCGCCGAGCGCCGGGCTGACCAGCGCGACCGCGAGGCCGGAGAGCGCGGTCGCCTGGCCCCACAGCGCGGTCCCGAGCTCCGGGTTCGGCGCCACCGCCTGGGAGAAATAGGCGCCGAACAGGAAGGTGCCGATGACCGTGGGAAAGGCCGAGTTGCCCCAGTCGTACAGGCACCAGGCGAACACCGCGCGGCGCGATGCGGGCGCCGCGGTCACCACGCGCCCCGGGCCGGCGACCGCCGCGGCACGGCCCGGCGCGCGGAGGCGTGACAGGCGCGATGCCACCTGCCAGCATCGGCGCATCCTTGTCTCATCCGCGGAGGGTTCCCGTGCTGCTGGTCACCACCGATTCCGTCGAAGGCAGGCGCATCGCGCAGTATTTCGGCATCGTCTCCGGCGACGCCATCGTCGGCGCCAACATGTTCCGCGATTTCTTCGCCAAGATACGCGACGTCGTCGGCGGGCGCGTCGGCGGCTACGAGAACGCGCTGCAGGGCGCCAAGCAGGCGGCGATCGAGGACATGGTCGCGCAGGCGCAGCAGCTCGGCGCCAACGCAATCGTCGGCATCGACCTCGACTATGAGACGGTGGGTGACACGATGCTGATGGTGAGCGCCAACGGAACCGCGGTCCGGCTGGAGTAGACGGCTCACCCGCCGATCAGGCTGCGCAGCTGGCGGTTCGCCACCGCCAGCATGGCGAGATCGACGCTGCCGGCCTTCCGCAGGTCGGCGAGCAGCGAATCGGTCTGGGCCAATGCCGGGCCGCGCCGCTCGATCCACGACGC
Source organism: uncultured Rhodospirillaceae bacterium (assembly GCA_964372215.1). Classification (GTDB taxonomy): domain Bacteria; phylum Pseudomonadota; class Alphaproteobacteria; order Dongiales; family Dongiaceae; genus DAIMFL01. The sequence continues at coordinate 2,201 of CAYJQC010000035.1, read as the reverse complement.
GATCATCTCCGGGGTGCCGCCGCCCGAGCCGTTCGCCGCCGCCAGCACCCGCGCGGTCAGGTCGCGCTGGTGGCTGTAGAGATCGTCGACGATGGCGGTGACCGCGAGCCGGCTCCACAGCGAGTCCTCGGGCACCGTCGCGGCGGCATCGCGCAGCCAGTCGATGTCGAAGCGGTCGCCGATCGCGAAATAGGTCCGCGCCACCCGGTCCACGGCGGCGTCGCCGGCCCGGGCCATGCGCACGATGTCGAGGCCGGGACCGAGGAATTCGAGACTGGCGATCCGCCGCGCCAGGTCGTCGGGCACGCCGACGCCGGTCAGGCGCTCCGCTGCGGCGGCGATGGTCGCGCGGTCGTCGTCGCCCACCAGGCTGTCGAGCTCCTTGGCCAGGCTGTCGATGCCGGGCGCGAAGCTGTCGATGGTGGCGGCGATGTCGAGCGGGCTGATCCCGCTGGTCAGGAACCACAGCGTGCCGCGCTCCGCCAGGCGGTTGATGGCGGCGAGCATCGCGACCTGGGCGGTCGCCGGGACCTTGGTGTCGAGCGCCTCGATGCCGCTCCAGAGCTGCCGCAGCTCGAACACGCCGCGGGTGATGGCATAGGCGCGGGTGATGTCGGGGCCGGACATGCCGGTCTTGTCGCGCATCGTATGGGCGAAGGTCGGGCCCATGCGGTTCACCAGGCTGTTGGTGACCACCGTGGCGATGATCTCGCGACGCAGCCGATGCGCGGTGATCTCAGCCGCATAGCGCGTGCGCAGCGGCGTCGGAAAATATTGCATGAGGTCGTCGACCAGCTGCGGATCGTCCGGCAGGTCGGAGAGCAGGAGGTCGCCGTAGAGCGACATCTTGGCATAGGCCAGCAGCACCGCGAGCTCGGGCCGGGTCAAGCCCTGGCGCCTGGCGACGCGCTGGGACAGCTCCTCGTCGTCGGGCAGGAACTCGATCATCCGATCGAGCTTGCCGGCGCGCTCCAGCACGCGCATGAAGCTGCCCTGGCGGTCGAGCATCTGCCAGCCTTCGGCCTGGGTGACCGAGAGCGACTGGCCCTGCAGATAGTTGTGCCGCAGCACCAGCTCGGCGACTTCATCGGTCATCTCGACCAGCAGCAGGTCCCGCTGCTTGCGGGTCAGGTCGCCGCCCGCGACGACGCCGTTCAGCAGGATCTTGATGTTGACCTCGTGGTCCGAGCAGTCGACGCCGGCCGAATTGTCGAGGGCATCGGTGTTGAGCCGTCCGCCGCGCAGCGCGTACTCGATGCGGCCGCGCTGGGTGACGCCGAGATTGGCGCCCTCGCCCAGCACCTTGGCCTTGAGATCGCGCCCGTCGACGCGCAGCGCGTCGTTGCTGCGGTCGCCGACCTCGACATGGGATTCGTGCGAGGCCTTGACGAAGGTGCCGATGCCGCCGAACCACAGCAGATCGATCTCGGCGGTGAGCAGGCGGCGGATCAGCTCGTGCGGGGTCAACTGGTCCTCGGCGATGCCGAAGCAGCGTTTGATCTCGGGCGTCAGCTTGATCGACTTCGCCTTGCGGTCGAACACCCCGCCGCCGGTCGAGATCTGCGCCGCGTCGTAGTCGGTCCAGGCCGAGCGCGGCAGGTCGAACAGGCGCTGGCGCTCGGTCCAGCTCGTGGCCGGGTCGGGATCGGGGTCGATGAAGATGTGCAGGTGGTTGAAGGCGGCGGTGAGCCGGATGTGCTTCGACAGCAGCATGCCGTTGCCGAACACGTCGCCGGCCATGTCGCCGACGCCGACCACCGTGAAGGCCTCGTTCTGGATGTCGCGGCCGAGCTCACGGAAATGCCGCTTCACCGATTCCCAGCCGCCACGGGCGGTGATCGCCATTTTCTTGTGGTCGTAGCCGGCCGAGCCGCCCGAGGCGAAGGCGTCGTCGAGCCAGAAGCCGTATTGGGCCGAGACGCCATTGGCGATGTCGGAGAACGTGGCGGTGCCCTTGTCGGCGGCGACCACCAGGTAGGGATCGTCTTCGTCGCGCCGCACCACGTCGGGCGGCGGCACGGTTTCGCCGCCGACCGCGTTGTCGGTGAGGTCGAGCAGGCCGCTCATCATGGTCTTGTAGCAGTCGATCACCTCGGCCATCAGCGCGTCGCGCCCGCCCGAGGTCGGCAGCCGCTTCGGCACGAAGCCGCCCTTCGAGCCGACCGGCACGATGACGGCGTTCTTCACCATCTGCGCCTTCA
>CAYJQC010000034.1:21472-41252 GCA_964372215.1 uncultured Rhodospirillaceae bacterium | reverse complement strand
AGGCTTTGACAACCGTTTGGAATCACATCTGAACCCGGCCATCCACCCAAAAAAAACCGAGTTTCAAGACAGCCTCTTAGTACATGGCCGTCCGGCGACTGAATCTCCGCGCCAAACAAGCAGGCAGGGGCCTGTTTCGGGTCCGATTCTCGGACAGGCGAGGAAAAGTTCTGCCGGGCAGCCGCACGATTCTCACTGCCGCACAGCGGCACGTCCTCAGTTGGCCGTCACACGCGGACGAATGCGGATTCGCTCCAGTCGGTCAAGATACAAGTAGATGACCGGCGTAAGATAGAGCGTCAAGACCTGCGAAAGCGTGAGACCGCCGACGACTGCAATGCCAAGCGGCTGGCGCGCCTCGGAGCCGGTCCCGACGCCGAGCGCAATGGGCAGGGTTCCGGCCAGAGCGGCCATCGTGGTCATCATGATCGGGCGGAAGCGGATGACGCAGGCTTCACGAATCGCCTCCTCCGCCGTCTTTCCGTCGACGCGCTCCGCCTTGAGTGCGAAATCGATCATCATGATCGCATTCTTCTTCACGATGCCGACCAGCATGATGATCCCTACGAATGCGTAGAGACTCAACGGCACGCCAAACAACGACAGAGCCAGCAAGGCGCCCAATCCGGCCGAGGGGAGGCCGGACAATATGGTCAACGGATGGATGAAGCTCTCGTACAGCACCCCCAGCACGACGTAGACCACCAAGATCGCCATGGCCAGCAGTAACCCGAGCCCCTGCAGGGAGGCCTGAAACGCCTGCGCGGTGCCTTGAAAGCCAGTGCTGAGTGTCGTGGGCAGCTTCAGGTCTTGCTTCAGCTGCTCGATGGCGGCAGCGGCCGTCCCGAGAGACATCCCGGGCGCAAGATTGAACGATACCGTCACGGCCGGGAGTTGCCCCAAATGGCTGACCGTCAATGGCCCGACACTACGTTCGATGGTCGCAAGAGCGCTCAGCGGAACGAGTTGCCCCCCGCCGGCATGGATGTACAGCTTGTCCAGCGCCGACGGGTCGCCGCGGTACTCCGGAGCAACCTCCAGGATGACCTGATACTGATCAACAGGCGTGTAGATCGTCGAGATTTGCTGCGTACCATAGGCGCTCGCCAGCGTCGCTTCGATCTGAGATGCGCTGACCCCCAGCCGTGCCGCCTTGTCACGGTCGACCTTGACCTCCACGGTCGGGCTAGAGAGATTCATGTCGGTGGTGACATCCTGAAATCCGGCCAATCCGGAAAGCGCCCGGCTGAACGAGGTGGCCGAGGCGTACAACCGCTCCAGGTCCAGATCCTGCATCGCGTATTGATACTGCGCCTTGCTCTGAACGCCGCCGACCCGGATCGATGGCGGGTTCTGCAGGTAGACATTGATGCCGGGAATCCTCGAAAATTTCAGCCGCAGCGATTGGATTATCTGATCCGCACTCGAGGTGCGCTCGCTGCGGGGTTTCAGCCGTATGACCATGAAGCCCGAGTTGGACGTGAGACGGGACCCGCTCGCGCCAACCGACGACATGAAGGCCGCGACGTTTGGATCGTCGCGCAGAATCTCCACCACCTCTTGTTGATGGCGGACCATATACGCGAACGAAACGTCCTGGCCGCCCTCGGTCGAGGCCGTGATCTGATCGATGTCCTGGCTCGGCAGAAAATCCTTCGGAATTCGGACGAACAGGTAACCGCTCGCCAAGACTGTGAGAATGAAGATGCCGAGGGCGGTCCGGCGGTGCAAAAGGCTCCAGTCCAGGCTGCGTTCATATCCGGAAAGCAGGCCACGAAAGCCCCGGTCGCTGACCCGCAGGAGAACGCTATCCTTTCCTTCTCCCCCGCTCTTCAGGAACCGGCTGCACATCATGGGCGTCAAGGTCAGCGATACGAAGCCGGAAACCGCTATCGCCAAAACCACGGTGACCGCGAATTCGTTGAGCAGCCGGCCGACGATCCCGCTCATGAACAGCACCGGAATGAACACCGCGACGAGCGAAGCGGTCATCGACAGAATGGTGAAGCCGATTTCCCTCGATCCGCTGAGTGCCGCCGCCATCGGCGTTTTACCGCCTTCGCTATGACGAACGATGTTCTCCAGCATCACGATCGCATCGTCGACCACGAAGCCTACCGACAGCGTCAGGGCCAGCAACGACATGTTGTCGAGGCTGAACCCAAGCAGAAACATTCCGCCGAACGCACCAAACGCGGAAATCGGCAACGCCAACCCGGCGATCACGGTGGCGGCCACCCGGCGCAGGAACAGGAAGATGACGAGGATGACGAGAAACCCCGCGAGCAGCAGCGTGAACTGTACATCGGAAATGGAGGCGCGAATCGACGCGCTACGATCATAGAGTTGCGTGAGCTGGACCGACGCTGGAAGCTGCGACCGGAATGTCGGCAGTATTTCGTTGATCGCATTGACGATATTGACCGTATTGCTACCCGGCTGCCGTTGGATCGCTAGCACCACTGCACGGTCGCTGTTGAACCATGTGGCCACGTTCTCGCTCTCGACCCCGTTGACGACGCGACCGAGCGCACTGAGATACAGGGGCGCCCCATTGCGAAATGTCACGATCTGCGAAAGGTAGGCCGCCACGTCCGTAAGCTGGCCCGTCGCTCGCACGGTGAACGCTTGATTCACGCCCTGAAGGATACCTGTCGGAAGGTTCACGTTGGACGCCCGGATCGCGTCGGCGACATCATCGAGGCCGATCTTGTGGGCGGCCAAGGCATCGGGATCGAGCTGTATGCGGACGGCAAACTTCTGAGATCCGTACACCTGGACCTGTGCCACCCCGGCAATCGTCGAGAGGCGCTGCGCCAGCATGTTCTCCGCATATTCGTCGACGACCCAAAGTGGCAAGTTGGGCGAACTGAGGGCGAGAAAGAGGATCGGCGACTCCGCCGGATTGACCTTGCGGAACGTCGGCGGCGTCGTCATCGTATCCGGCAAGTCGCGAAGCGCGGCCGCAATTGCCGCCTGTACATCCTGTGCAGCGGCATCGATGTTGCGTTCCAAGTCGAACTGCAGAACGATCTGCGACGCACCCTGGGCGCTACTCGACGTCATGGAAATGACCCCGGCAATTGTCGAGAACTGGCGTTCGAGCGGTAGCGCAACAGAGGAAGCCATCGTTTCCGGATCGGCGCCCGGGAGACTGGCCGTCACCTGGATGGTCGGGAAATCCACCTTCGGGAGCTCGCTGACCGGAAGCGATCCGTAGGCGGCCATGCCAAAGAAGACGAGAGCCGAGACCAACAGCGTGGTCATCACCGGACGACGGATGCAGAGTTCAGGCAGATTCACTTGGGTGCCTCCTTCTCCTTCTCCGTCTCCGCGACCGCTTCCGTCGGAGCGGCGCGGACGCCGGCGCGAAGACGGAGCTGACCGTCGGTGACGACCTGCTCGCCGGCATCCAGGCCGGTACGGATAACGATGTCGGATCCCGAAGTCTCGCCGATGACGACCGCCCTCAAGTCGACGGTCATGTCGGGCTTCACTACGAATACATACTCTCCGGTCTGTCCGGTCTGAACGGCCTGAGACGGAACAACAATCGCGTCGGGTATCGTCGCCAACAGCAAGACCACGGTCACGAATTGGCCCGGCAGCAGCGATTCGTCGTCGTTGGCGAGCGTGGCCTTCACCAGCACGGTTCCCGTCGTGCTGTCGATCGCATTGTTGATGAAGGTGACGATGCCGCTCAGTGGAGCGCCGTCGGCGTTTGGAACCGATACGTCGACCTCGAGTTTTTCTCGAGCCATGCGCCGACGAATTTCGAAGGCATATTGCTCGGGCACGGAGAACGCGACATTGATAGGTTTCGTCTGATTTATCACCAAGAGAGGCACGTCGTTGGCCTTTACCAGATTGCCCACGTCGGCCTGCGTGTCCGCCGCCCTGCCGTCGAACGGCGCGCGGATTTCGGTGTAGCCGAGCTGAAGACGCGCCCCGTCAATCGCCGCTTGGTCGGCCTTGACCGTCCCTTCCAGGGCGGCGACCGCCGTGCGCGCGAGATCGAGCTGCTGTTGAGTTGCGTACCCCTTTCGATTTAGGTCCTCGGTCCTGGCAAGATCGATGCGAGCGTTCTCGAGCTGGGCTTGGTCGCGGGCGAGACCGGCGTTTGCCTGATCCAACTGCGCTTGAAACTGCCTTGGGTCGATTGTGTAAAGGAGGTCGCCCTGCTTGATGGTCTGCCCATCTTCGAAATGAACCTGCATGAGCTCGCCATCGACCCGCGATTCGATCGAGACCGTGGCATGGGCCTGCGCACTTCCGACGGCGCGTATTGTGACGGGCACGGGCTGCTTTCTTGCCGTCGCGACGACCACGGGAACCGGCGAGGCTGCAGGCGATCCCGTCTGTCGGATCTGGTCATTCGAAGGCACCTCGGACCCAAAAAAGAAATAGCCGCCGAGCGTCAGAAGTACGGCGGCAGATCCGAGCAGGAAAAACGGAATCCGCCTCATGATGAACTCGGCCCTCCTCAATCGGAAGCATGACCTTCCGAGCCAACTTAGCCCGCGATGGTATCTCACATGCCCCATCGACGCCTCGCACTTTCAGTACACGAATTCCCGGGCTTTTTTCGTAGTGGGCGATCGCCTCAGCGGCGTGACCTCTCAAAAAAACGCCCGCCGGAACCACGCCCGGCGGGCGATACCGACGCGCGCCGGCAAAATTCAAGGCGGCGCCGCGCGCCCGCCGTCTCCGCCCGGTCAGCCGGCGAAGCGCGGCTCGGGCACGCCCTTGATGCCGAGGCCGTCGATCGCGAACAGGCTGCCGCACGGCACGCCGTCGCCGGGAAAGCGCGGCAAGGGCGGCTTGGCCATCGAGGTGACATAGAGAATGTCGAGGTTCGGCCCGCCGAACATCACGCTGGTCACCTTCTTCACGGGCATCTCGATCTTGCGCTCGAGCTTGCCGTCGGGGGTGTAGCGCGCCAGGTAGCCGGCATAGACGATGGCGCTCCAGACGCAGCCTTCGGCGTCGACCGTGGCGCCGCCCGGCGCCCCGCCGCTGCCCTTCACCGAGGCGAAGGTCCGCTTGTTGCTGGGCGTTCCGGTCTCCTGGTCGTAGTCGTAGGCCGAGATTTCCTCCGACCAGGAATCGGCGAAATAGAAGGTGTTCCCGTCCGGGCTGAAGCACGGGCCGTTGGAGACGATGATATTGCTCTCGAGCTTGGTGACCTTGAGGTCGGGATCGAGGCGGTGGTGCATGCCATCGCCTCGATCCTCGACGGCGAGGACGCGCTGGCGTCGCGGGCGGACATCGCCTCGGCCGCCTGATCCCGCCGGCGCCCGCGGGCCGAGCGCAACCCAGGCCACGCCGTCCGATCCGGCACGTCGTCTCCGACGCGGCCGGGCCAGGGTGGCGTTCCGCGGGCCTTTCACTAACGGCGCACGCTCGACAACGCTTCGGCGCCGGCCGCCAGCTCGATGATCTCCGCGGTGATTTCTTCCTGCCGCACCATGCGCTCGCTGGCCGACAAACGCTCGATCGTATCCTCGATGTTGTCGCGCGCCGCCGCCATCGCCGTCATGCGCGCCTCGTTCTCGGCCGCAAAGGCGTGCATCGCCGCCGCGCAGAGCTGCGCGTAGACATATTCCCGCGCCAGACGTTCGAGCAATCGCTGCGGCGGCAGGGTGACCAGCGGCGGCGCCCCGACAAGCGCCGCACGAAAGCTGTCGAGATCGAGCGGCAGCAGCGACCGCCGTTCGACCGTCACATTGCCGCCGGTCGCCGGCCGCGAATAGATCATGTCGACATGGGTCAGCCCGACGGACTCGATGCGGTCGTACAGAGCGTCGGCCACCAGGTCGGCGGTCTCCGGCACGGCGCCGATCTGGCTCGCCATCGCCGCGCTCCAATCGGGCTGCAGGCCGCGTTCCTCGGCAAGCGCCGTGGCCCGCGTGCCGACGATCAGCAGCGTCGCGAGGCGCAGGTCCTGCCCGACCGCGTCGAGAAGCCGGTCGTTGAACGGGCCGACAAAGCCTTGCTCGGCGCCGAACAGGATGAGTCCGGCCGCGCCGCGGCGGCCGGCGCCGGGCGGCGCGCCGTCGACCGGCAGCAGGCGCAGCGCTTCGCCGATCGCCTGCGCCACCGTACCGGAATAGGCCTCGACCCCGGCCAGCAGGCCGCGGCTCTGCTGGGCCCGGGCCGCGGCGATCTGCTGCATGGCGGTGACCACCACGTTGAGCTGATGGACGCTGGAGAGCCGGGCGGAGACGTCTGCCAGCCGTTCGGTCATCCATCGCCATCCCGGGGATCGCCACCGTCGGAGATCCGCTTGCACAGACGAGACAGCGCCTGCCGCAGCGCGTCGTGCCTGGGGTCGTCGAGCGCATCGCTGTCCTGGATCGCGGCCACGACCGGTCCGACCGAGGCATCCAGCCAGTCCGGCAGCGCGGCCCGGAAGGCGGCGACGCGCTCGACGGCAAGCTGGTCGAGCAGGCCGTCCTGCAGCGCCAGCACCAGCGCCACCTCGTCGGCAAGACGCAGCGGGAGATACTGCACCTGGCCGAGCAGCGCGCGGATGCGCTGCCCCCGGGTGATCTGACGCTTCACCCGAGCATCGGTCAGTCCGCCGAACCGGGTGAACATCTCGAGCTCCAGGAACTGCGCGTAGTCGAGGCGCAGGGTCTCCGCCACCCGGCGCAGCGCCGGCGCCTGGGTCTTGCCGCCGACCCGGCTGACGCTCTTGCCGACATCGACTGCGGGCTTGTGGCCGCCGTGAAACAGCTTGGCGTCGAGGACGATCTGTCCGTCAGTGATCGAGATCAGGTTGGTCGGGATGTAGGCGCTCAGGTTGCCGGCATCGGTCTCGGCGATCGGCAGCGCCGTCAGCGACCCGCCGCCGCGCGCCCGGGACAGCTTCGCCGCCCGTTCCAGCAGCCGCGCATGGACGTAGAACACGTCGCCGGGATAGGCCTCGCGGCCGGGCGATTGGCGGGTCAGCAGCGCCAGCTCGCGATGGGTCGCCGCGTGCTTGCTCAAGTCGTCGATGACAACCAGCGCATGCTGGCCGCGGTCGCGGAAGTATTCGGCCATGGTGACGCCGGCGAAGGGCGCGATCCATTGCAGGCCGGAGGGCGCCGAGGCGCCGGCGGCGACGAAGATGCAGCGCTCGGCGGCACCATGCGCCTGAACGGCGTCGACGACCCGCCGAATCGCCGAGGATTTCTGGCCGATCGCCACGTAGACGCAGATCATGTCGCTGCTACGCTGGCTGACGATGGTGTCGACGGCGACCGTAGTCTTGCCGATGGCGCGGTCGCCGATGATCAGCTCGCGCTGGCCGCGGCCGAGCGCGAACATCGCGTCCACCACCAGGAGCCCGGTTTGCACGGGCTGGGTCACCAGGTCGCGGTCGATGATCGACGGGGCCTCGCGCTCGACCGGCTCGTGGGACTCGGCGGCGACCGGACCGGCCTCGTCGAGCGGCCGGCCAAGCGGGTCGACGATCCGCCCGAGCAGGCCCGGACCGACCGGCGTGCGCACCACCTCGCCGGTGCCGCGCACCCGGTCGCCGGCCTCCACGCCCTCGCCCTCGTCGAGCAGCACGCAGCCGATCGCGTCGCGATCGAGGGTGAGCGCGAAGCCGAACTGGCCGCGCTCGAAGCGCAGCAGCTCGTCGAGCCGCGCCCCGGGCAGGCCCGAGACCATGGCGATGCCATCGCCCACCGACACGACCCGGCCGATCTCCTCGGTGATCGGCGCCGGATGCAGCCCGGCGACCCTTGCCTGGGCCCGATTCAGCCAGCTGTCGAGCGTGTCGTCGAATTCGCTCACGCAGGCCGCTCCGCGTCCTGCCGCAGATCGTCGCGGATCGCCTCGAGATCGGCCTTCCAGCTGTTGCGCAGGACGGCGTGCCGGCCATGCAGCTCGATCCCGGCGATCAGCGACGGATCGCTACGGAAACTGATCTGCTGGCCGTCGCCCAACACGCCGGCCACGGTGTCGCGGCAATGGGCGATTGCCACGGGGTCGAGGGTCGAGGCTGTTACGATTTCGATTCCGCCCTCACCTTCACCTGGCTCGGACGACGCCAGCGCGGTGCGCAGCTCCGGCGGCAGGTCGTGGATCTTTGCGCAGAGCGCGGCGAGGAATCCCTCGAACACCACCGCGGACGGCAAGCGCTCCAGCAGCCGCCGCGCGATGTCGATGGCGAGAAGGCTGGCCCGCTCGGCAAGCCCATCCGACGCCGCCGCCCGTTCGCGTTCGAGCGCGGCCCGGGCCTCGGCGCGCATCCGGGCGGTCTCCTCGTTGAGGCGAGCCAGGGCCTGCTCGCGCTCGGCGGCAGTCTCGGCCTGCGCTGCCGCCAGGGCCTTGTCGCGTTCGGCCGCGATGCCGGCGCGCGCCTGCTCCGTCTCCGCCCGCGCCGCCTCGGCGTCTCGCAGGCCGGCCGCCGCGTCGTCCAGCAGCTTCTGTGCCTCGGCCTGGCGGCGGGCGATGATCGCCATCACCGGCTGGTAGAGGAACCGGCGGAGCAGCCAAACGAGGACAAGGACGTTGGCGGTCTGAAGCGCCAGCGTCCACCAGTCTATGTGCATCGGCTCAATGGACGAACGGGTTGGCGAACAGCACGAGCAGCGCGATCACAAGACAATAGATCGCCATGGTCTCGATCATGGCGAGACCGACGAACAGGGTGCGGGACAGGGTGTTGGCCGCCTCCGGCTGGCGAGCGATCGCATCCATTGCCGCCGCGACCGCCCGGCCCTCGCCGAGCGCCGGGCCGATCGCGCCGAAGGAGACCGCCATGGCTGCGGCGAAGATGCTGACGATTTCGATCAGATTCATGCTTTCTTCCTTTCCTGCGGCGCCGAGCGCGGCGAATCGGCGACGGCGCCGGCGATGAACACCATGGCGAGCACGGCGAAGATGTAGGCCTGAACCGCGCCGGTCAGCAGATCCAGCGCCATCAGCGGGATGGGAACCAGGAGCCCGGCCAGCGACAGCACGATGCCGACCACGAACACGCCGCTCATGATGTTGCCGAACAGCCGCACCACCAGCGAGAAGGTCCGGGTCAGCGTTTCCACCAGGTTGAGCGGCAGCATCACCCAGGTCGGTTCCAGGAAGGTCTTGAGGTAGCCGACCGGCCCGAGCGCCCGGACTCCGAAATAGATCACCGCTACGAACACGATGAGGCCGAGCGCCGCGTCGGTCTCGAGCCGCGCCGTCGGCGGCTCGAGCCCCGGCACCAGCGCCGCCCAGTTGGCGGTGAGGATGAACAGGAACAGCGTGCCGATGAGTGGCAGATAGGGTGCCGGATCGACCCGCATGGTGGCCCGGATCTGCTCATCGAGGACGCCGACGAAGAGTTCCAGCGTCGCCTGGCCGCGCGTCGGGGAAACCGAAAGGCGCCGGGTCACCAGCCAGCTGACCAGCGTCAGCAGCGCCATGATGCCCCAGGTGACGACCACTGCCGGCATGATCGGCACCGGACCGACCGTGAACAGCGGCTCGCTGGCCAACGGCGAGGCGATCATGCCCGCGCCCCGAACCGGCGCAGCGTCACCGCGCGGGCGGCGAGGACGCCGAGGGCGGAAGCCAGCAGCGCCAGACTGCCCTGCATCGCGATCAGCGCCAGCACGCCGCCGAGCCCGGCAAGCCTCAGGAGCTGGAGCCCGAAGGCCCAGGCCGGATGGCGCGGCGACAGGAACAGCCGGGTGTTCCACCACAGGGCCGCGTAGAAGGCGCCGCCAGCGCCGGCGCCAAGCGCAAAGGCCAGCGCCACGACCAAGAGTGGCGGCATCAGCAATGTCATGTCATGCGCCATCAGCCTCTCCGTTTCCTCAGGTCGAATGCATCCAGCGCCACGCCGACCAGCAGCCGAGCGCCACGCCGAGCAGCAGCAGCGGCGCGGCGAAGAAGATGCCGGTGCCGAACAGGCCGTCGAGCCAGCGGCCGACGAACAGCCCGATCAGGGTCGGCGTCACGACGATCCAGCCGAGCACCCCGATCTGGCCGAGCTGCCGGCCGAGCGACGGCTCGCCCTCGGCCCGGCTGCGCCGCTCCCGCGATTGCCGCCGGCGGACCGTGCCGAGCAACTCGTCCGGCGTACGCCCGGGCTGCGGCTCGGGACCCGGCTCGGGTGTCGGCAGCGGATCGTTCACGACCCGCCCCCGGGACCCGCCGGTTCGCTCGGGCGCAAATAGCGCAGGATCTGCCGGACCGCCTTCATGTGGAGCCGCATGCTCTCGACCCGCGCGGCCCGCTCGGTCTCGGCCGCGGCGTGGAAATCGTCTATCACCACCTGTTCGAGCTCTTCGAGATCCTCGCCGAGCCGGGCCTCGCGCGTCGCCACGGCAACTTCCGTGCCGCCGGTAACGGTCAGTACGCCGCGACGGACCGCGCAACAGCCGGATCGGCCGTCCTCGTGCCGCCAGGTCAGCACCGAGGCGCGCAGCGCGGTCAGGAAGTCGGCATGGCCGCCCAGGATGCCAAATCCGCCGCTTTCGTCCTCGGCACGCAGCGCCACCACGTCGCGGTGATCGACGACCACCGCCGTGGGGGTGGTGATGAGCAGCCTCACGCCGCCGCCTTCGGGCCGCCGGCGCCCGTCGTCTTGTCCTCCGCCGCCTTCGCCCGCGCCTCGTCGATGCCGCCCACCATGTAGATCGCGCTCTCGGGCCAGTCGTCCGCCTCGCCGTCGAGGATCACCCGGCAGCCCTTCAAGGTTTCCGCCAGCGGCACCGAGCGCCCGGGCTTGCCGGTGAAGGCCTCGGTGACACTGAAGGGCTGGGTGAGGAAGCGCTGCAGCCGGCGGGCGCGGCGCACGATCAGGCGGTCATGCGCTCCGAGTTCCTCGATGCCCAGCAGCGCGATGATATCCTGCAGCTCGCGATAGTGGGCGATCGCCTCGCGCACCTCCTCGGCCAGCCGGTAATGGGTGTCGCCGACCACCAGCGGGTCGAGCAGCACCGAGGACGAGCCCAGCGGATCGACCGCCGGGTACATGCCCTCCGCGGCCATGTCGCGCGACAGCATCATGACGCTGTCGAGATGGCTGGAGATCGCGGTTACTGCCGGATCGGTGAAATCGTCGGCCGGGACGTAGACCGCCTCGATGGCGGTGACCGAGGCGCCGGCGACCGAGGCGATGCGCTCCTGCAGCGCCGCCACCTCGGTGGCCAGGGTCGGCTGATAGCCGACCCGCGATGGCAGCCGGCCGAGCAGCCCCGAGACCTCGCTGCCCGCCTGCACGAAGCGGAACACGTTATCCATCAGGAACAGCACGTTGCGCTGCCGCTCGTCGCGGAAATACTCGGCGATGGTAAGGGCGGTGAGGCCGACCCGCCAGCGCGCGCCCGGCGGCTCGTTCATCTGCCCGTAGACCAGCACGGTGCGCTCGAGCACGCCGGATTCGCGCATGTCGAGCAGCAGCTCGTGGCCCTCGCGCGAGCGCTCGCCGACTCCGGCGAAGACCGAGATGCCCTGATAGCCCTCGACCATGGCGTGGATCAGCTCCATCACCAGCACGGTCTTGCCGACGCCGGCGCCGCCGAAAACCGCCGCCTTGCCGCCCTGGGCGATCGGCGACAGGAGGTCGATGACCTTGATCCCGGTGGCGAACACGCTGGTTGCGGCGCTTTGCGCGGCAAGCGGCGGCGGCAGCCGGTGGATCGGCCAGCGCGGCGTATCGGGCGGCAGGGCCGGCCCGTTGTCCCGTACCGCGCCGGTCACGTCGAGCAATCGGCCGAGCACGGCGTCGCCGACCGGGACCTCGACCGGCCCGCCAGTCGCCCGGACCGCCGTGCCGCGGCGCAATCCCGCCGTGTTCTGCAAGGCGATGCCACGCACCGTGCGGGCGTCGAGATGGCTCTGCACCTCGACCACCAGGGCGCCCGGCGCGTCCCACTCGACCGCCAGGGCCTGGTCGATCGCCGGCAGCGCCCCCTCGGCGAAGCCGACATCGACCACCGCGCCGCGGACGGCGACGACGGTTCCCTTCGCTAGCGCGGCTTCATTTGCCACCGGCGGTGCCCTTGGCCGACCGAGATTGGCGCGCCCGCCGGGTTCAGCCCGGAGACTTCAGTCCCTGGGGCAGCGCCTCGACTCGTCGCCATCAATCTTAGGGCCGCGCCCCGACGGTTCAACCTGCCCGTTGGTCGGGTCGCTGGCAGCCGCGGCAATTGGGCGCAGACTGGCGGCGACCCCACTGCCGCCCCCAGCGCGTCGGTGAACCCGGCCAGCACCGGGAACCCCGGCCACGCTTCGGCGTTGTTGGAACGTGCCGCTTTCGATGTCCGAAAGCTGGTGCCTTCGACAACCGCGCGGGAGAACTCCGATGCGCTACCTGTTGCTGTGGCTGATCGGCGTTCCCCTGCCGATCCTGTTCGTCATCTGGCTGTTCTTCAACTGATCCCGTCGCCCGGTCAGCCGGCGAAGCGCGGCTCGGGCACGCCCTTGATGCCGAGGCCGTGGATCGCGAACAGGCTGCCGCGCAGCACGCCGTCGCCGGGAAAGCGCGGCAAGGGCGGCTTGGCCATCGAGGTGACGTAGAGAATGTCCAGGTTCGGGCCGCCGAACATCACGCTGGTCACCTTCTTCACGGGCATCTCGATCTTGCGCTCGAGCTTGCCGTCGGGGGTGTAGCGCGCCAGGTAGCCGGCATAGACGATGGCGCTCCAGACGCAGCCTTCGGCGTCGACCGTGGCGCCGCCCGGCGCCCCGCCGCTGCCCTTCACCGAGGCGAAGGTCCGCTTGTTGCTGGGCGTTCCGGTCTCCTGGTCGTAGTCGTAGGCCGAGATTTCCTCCGACCAGGAATCGGCGAAATAGAAGGTGTTCCCGTCCGGGCTGAAGCACGGGCCGTTGGAGACGATGATATTGCTCTCGAGCTTGGTGACCTTGAGGTCGGGATCGAGGCGGTAGAGCGAGCCGTTCGCGCCGTCCTCCATCATGTCCATCGAGCCGGCGACGAAGCGACCGCGCTTGTCGACCTTGCCGTCATTGATGCGGGTGGTCGGCTTGTCCGGCTCGGGATCGACGACCAGCGTGCAATCGCCGGTCTTGAAGTCGAGGAAGTGGAAGCCGTTCTTCAGTGACACCACGGCGCCGCCCTGCTTGCGGAGCGCCATCGAGCCGATCTTCTCCGGCACGTCCCAGGCCCGGATCTCGCTGCCCTCGGGAGTGCAGCGGAACACGTTCTTGCCGAAGCTGTCGATCCAATAGAGACGCTGCTCGTCGACGTCCCAGAGCGGGCCCTCGCCCAGGATCGTCTTGACGTCGACCAGCACCCTGATGTCCACCATCTGCCTTCTCCCGCTGAAGCTTACCGTAACGGCCGCCGCCGTCAGAACGCCACCTTGTCGCCGCCCTTGAGCTCGAGAATCTCGCGCGCCTCGTCCGGCGTCGCCACCTCGAGCGACAGGCCCTCGAGGATCATGCGCGCGCGCCGGACCTGGGCCGCGTTGGAGGCGGCGAGCGTGCCCGGCCCGTCCCACAGGCTGTCCTCGAGCCCGACCCGGACGTTGGCGCCGATCGCCGCGGCGATCGCGGCCACCGGCATCTGGTTGCGCCCGGCGCCCAGTACCGACCAGCGGTAATGGTCGCCAAACAGCCGGTCGGCGGTGCGCTTCATGTGCAGCACGTCCTCGGGATGCGGACCGATGCCGCCGAGAATGCCGAACACGGTCTGCACGAACAGCGGCGGCTTCACCAGCCCGCGCTCGAGGAAATGCGCGAGGTTGTAGAGGTGGCTGACGTCGTAGCACTCGAACTCGAAGCGCGTGCTGTTGTCCATGCAGGTCCGAAGCACGTACTCGATGTCCTGGTAGGTGTTCTTGAACACCAGGTTGCGGCTGTTCTCCAGCGCCTGGCGCTCCCAGTCGTGCTTGAACTCCTTGAAGCGGTTCAGCATCGGGAACAGGCCGAAATTCATCGAACCCATGTTGAGCGACGCGACCTCGGGCTTGAACGTCGCCGCCGGCTTCACCCGTTCCTCGATCGTCATGTAGGGCGAGCCGCCGGTGGTCAGGTTGACCACCGCATTGCTGCGCTGCTTGATCTGCGGCAGGAAGCGGGCGAAGGCTTCCGGCGACTGGTCGGGCTTGCCGGTCTCGGGATCGCGGGCGTGCAGGTGGATGATCGCCGCCCCGGCCTCGGCCGCGCCGACCGCCGCCTCGGTGATCTCCTCCGGCGTCACCGGCAGATGCGGCGACATCGACGGCGTGTGGATCGCGCCGGTGACGGCGCAGGTGATGATGACCTTGCGTTTCGCAGCCATGATGCCTCGTTCCTTCTCGCTTCCCGTCGGCCTAGTTGCCGATGTCCTTGGCGGCGCGCCGCTTGTGGGCGACCAGCGCCATCAGCCGCTGGTCGCGCCAGCGCGCCCGCTCGGCCAGCTGGTCGCGCGGCAGCCTGGCCTTGCGCTGGGCCTCGATCCCGTCGATCGTCGCTCCGCCCCACGGCACGACATGCTGCTGGCTCGGCGCGATCCGCGTGTAGATGCCTTCATAGCGTGCCACGTAGTCGCGCACGCCGCCCGGCGCGTTGAGATCGATGGTCTCGTACGGCCCCATGAAGGCCCAGCGCAGGCCGAGCCCGTCGCGGATGCCGATATCGATGTCCTCGGCACTGGCGTAACCCTCGGCGACCAAGCGGAACGCCTCCTGCAGCAAGGCGCCCTGCATGCGGTTCATGACGAAGCCGTCGATCTCGCGCTTCATCACGATCGGCGACTGGCCGACCGCCACGATGAAGTCGCGGGTGCGCTTCACCACCTCCGGCGCGGTCCACGGCGCCGGCACGACTTCGACGGCCGGCACCAGGTAGGGCGGATTGATCGGATGCACGACGATGCAGCGCTGCCGCCCCTTGACATGCTCGGTGAATTTCGACGGCAGGATGGCCGAGGTCGAGCTGGCCAGGATGGTTCCCGGCGCCGCCGCCGCGTCGAGCTCGGCGAACAGCTTCTTCTTGACCTCGAGATCCTCGAACGCGCTCTCCTGCAGATAGACCGCACCGTCCAGCGCCGCCGCCAGGCTGGGCACGATCTCGAGCCGGGCCGCCACCTCGGCGCCGGAATGGCCGTTCAGGAGATCGTTGCGCTCGAGGTCGGGCAGTACGGACTGCGCGAACGCCACCGCCTTCTCGGCGCTGCCCGAGGTCGGATCGAACAGCCGCACGCGGCAGCCGCCGCGCGCGAAGGCAATCGCCCAGGCCCGCCCGACCAGCCCGCAGCCGACGACCGCAACCGGTTCATTCATCGCCATGCATCCTCACCGTAATCCAAGCCGCATCGTTCACAGCGCCTCGACATTGCCGCATACCCCGATCGCCTGGCCGGAGATATTGTGACCCAGCGGGGAGCACAGGAACATCACGGTATTGGCGACATCGCCGGCGGTCACCATGCGCCGCAGCGACACCTTGTCGAGATACTGCTTCTCCATGTCCTTGTAGCTGATGCCCAGGGTCTCGGCCCGGGCGGCGATCACCTTCTCGATGCGCGGTCCGGCAACAATGCCAGGCAGGATCGCATTGACCCGGATGCCGTCGGGGCCGAGCTCCTTGGCCAAGCTGTGGGTCAGGCCGACCACGCCCCATTTCGCCGCCGAGTAGGGCGTGCGGAAGGCATAGCCGAAGCGGCCCGCCGCCGAGGAGACATTTACCATGAAGGCGTTCTTCGACTGCTTCAGCAGCGGCACGGCGCGCCGGGCGCACAGGAACTGGCCGACCAGGTCGACGTCGATGGTGCGGCGCCACTCCTCGGGCGACATCTCCTCGATCGGGCCGGTCGGGCCGGCGATGCCGGCGTTGTTCACGAGCACGTCGAGCCCGCCCAGGCGGCGCTTCACCTCGACGAACAAGGCGTCGACATCGGCTTCGCGCGAGACATCGGCGAGCGAGCCGGAAATCGCGGGTTGCGCCTTGGCCAGCTTGGCCAGGATCTCCTTGGAGACGTCGCAGACATGGACCCGGGCGCCGGCGCTGGACATGGCTTCGGCGATCGCCCGGCCGATGCCGCCGCCGCCGGCCGTCACCAGCACCCGCAGGCCCTTGTTGAGATCGCCAAGGCTCGTCGGTTTGCGCGCCATTCCCGTTCCCCGATCGTCTACTACGTGCGTTCCCGGAGCGCCAGCACCGCGCCGAGCACCACCAGGCCGAAGATGATGTCGCGCACTGCCGGCGGCAGCGTCGTGCCGGCCAGCAGAGTCGACAGCGCGGTCAGCAGCAGGACGCCGCCGAGCATGCCGACATAGTGGCCGCGCCCGCCGGTGATCAGCGTGCCGCCGACCACCACCACCGCGATCGACGGCAGCAGGTATTCGTCGCCCATGCCCAGGCTGGCCTGGCCGCTGAATCCGGCCAGCAGGATGCCGACCAGGGCCGAGCAGAAGCCGCTGAGAATATACACCCCCATCAGCGTTCCGCCGACCCCGACGCCGGACAGCCTGGCCACGGTCGGGCTGTTGCCGACGGCGTAGATGCGCCGTCCGAAGGTGGTGCGCGACAGCACGAACCAGGCGAGCACCGCGAACGCCACGGTGAACCATACCGCCGGTGCGGCGCCCAGCCACTTGCCGGTCATGAACCAGCGCATGCCGGATGAGGAGAACCCGTCCGGCGTGCCGTTGCTGTAGACCAGCGCCAGGCCCTGCAGCACGCCGTTGGTGGCCAGGGTGATGACGATCGGCGGCAGGCCCAGCAGCACCACCCCGATACCGTTCACCGCCCCGATCACCACCCCGATCAGCAGCCCGAGCGGGATCGCCCACAGCGCCACCTCGTCGGAGCCGCGCACCAGCCCGGCGACCACGATGCCGCAGAAGCCGATGGTCCAGGGGATCGACAGGTCGAGCCCGCCGGTCAGAATCACCGCGCCCTGCCCCAGGGCCAGGATCACCAGGAACGACGAGAGCACGATCAGCGAGTTGTAGTAGTTGAAACCCAGCAGCGCATTGCTGCTGTACACCAGCCCGGTCGCCGCGAGCACGATGGCCAGCCCGACATAGGCCGGGACGATGTAGCGCAGCAGCTCGCGGTTGCGCGCGATCCAGGACGGAACCGGCCCGCCGTCGATACCGGCGCCAGTACGGGCGCCGCCGCGCTGTACCGCGACGCGGTGCGGCGGCCCGCCATGGGCGTGCGGCAGCGTGCCGCCGCGCCAGGCATCGAAGCGCAGCCGGACCAGGCGCAGGGTGTCGGCGATCGGCGAGTTGCGGTTGAGCGAGGCGGTCAGCACCGCCAGTACCAGGATGACGCCTTCGGCGACGCTGCTGTAGTAGGCCGAGACGTTCAGCACCAGCAGGATGTTGACGACGATCAGCAGGATGTAGGCGCCGATGATCGAACCGACGCAGCCGCCGCGCCCGCCGCCCAGCACGGTGCCGCCGATCACCACGGCGGTGAACACCTGCAGCAGCATCGGCTTGCCGACCAGCGGGTCGGCCGATCCGGTCTGCGCGGTGATGAATGCGCCGGCGGCGCCGTAGAACACGCCGGCCGCGACATAGGTGAAGAACTTGACCCAGGCGACCCGGATGCCGGCGGCGCGCGCCGCCTCCTCGTCGCCGCCGACCGCATAGATCGCCACCCCGAAGCGCGAGTTCTTGATCAGCAGCCAGACCGCGATGGCGGCGGCGATCACCAGCACCGGGGCCGGCAGCACGCCGGGGATCGCATCGCCGGCCAGGAAGGCCGAGAACTGATAGGGGATCATGCCGCCGGGCTTGTCGAGTACCAGCAACGTGATGCCCTGGACGATGAACATGCTCGACAGGGTGACGACGATCGGCTGCAGCCGCATGAAGGCGACGAAGAAGCCGTTCACGGCGCCGACCGCGCCGCCGATCAGCAGCGCCACGAGGCCGAACAGAACCTGCGAGGAGATCGTGTCCTGCATGTTGGTGCCGAGCACGACGTTGACCAGCGACACGACGGCGCCCGCCGACAGGTCGAAGCCCCCGGTCAGGATCACCAGGGTCTGGCCGACCGCGGCGAGCGCCAGCGTCGCCGCGCCGCTCGACATGAAGCTGAACTCGAAATAGCTGAACGAGCCGGGCGTGATCGCGTTCACCGCCGCAAACAGCGCCACGAACACGGCGAGCGCGATCAGCATGCCGCGATGGCGGCTGAGCGATAGTTGCAGCGGTGTCGGCTGGCGGCCCGGCATGGTCGTCGTGCTCATTGCGCGGCCAGCCCCGGGGCGGACTCGCCGAGCGCCGCCCGCATGATGTTCTCTTCGGTGATGTCGCCGCCGCCCAGCTCCTTCACCATGCGTCCGCCATACATCACCAGCACGCGGTCGCACAGGTTCACCAGCTCGGCGATCTCGGTCGAGTAGAACAGCACCGCGCCGCCGGCCTCGGCGAAGTCGCGGATCAGCAGGTACAGCTCGTGCTTGGTGCCGACGTCGACGCCGCGGGTCGGATCGAACATCAGCAGGATGCGGCTTTCCGCCAACAGCCACTTGCCGATGGCGATCTTCTGCTGGTTGCCGCCGCTGAAGGCGCCGACCCGGGTGTAGAGCGCGCGCGGATGCACCTGGACATGATCGAGCACCTCGGCGACCGCCCGGGTCTCGGCGGCCCGATCGATGACGCCGAAGCGCGAAAACCGCTCGAGCACCGGCATCGAGGTGTTTGCCCGGCCGTCGAGGCGCAGGAACAGCCCTTCGCTCTTGCGGTCCTCGGGCACCAGGCTGATGCCGATATTGGCGCGCACGGCGTCGCGCGGCGAGGCCAGGGTAACGGTCTTGCCGTCGACCTGGACCGTGCCGGCGGTGATCGCCTGCATGCCGAAGCAGGCGCGGAACAGGTCGAGCTGGCCCATGCCCTGCAGTCCGGCGATGCCGAGCACCTCGCCATGGAACAAGGCGAAGCCGGCATCGCGCAGCCGACCGGCCGTGGTCAGGCGCTGGACCGCGAGGGCCGGCGGGCCGGAGCCGCGCGACGCGGCGCTGCGCTTGGCCGGAAAGGTCGCCGCCAGCGAACGGCCGATGATCATGCGGATCACCTCCTCGTCGCTCACCGCGTCGACCGCCGAGCTGCCGATGTCCTTGCCGTTCCTGAGCACGGTCAGGGAATCGCAGAAGCGCCGCACCTCCGGCATGCGGTGCGAGATGAAGACGATGGTGACCCCGCTCGCCTTCAGCTCGGCGATCAGGCCGCCGAGCCAGTCGATGTCGCCGCCGGACAGCGACGAGGTCGGCTCGTCGAGCAGCAGCACCCGCGGCGCGCGGAAGATGGCGCGGGCGATCTCGATCTTCTGGCGCACCGACAGGTCGAGACTGCCGACCTCGACGCGCGGATTGATATGGCCGAGGCCGAGGCGTTCCAGATGGGCCGCCACCCGGTTCAGCCCGGCTCGCCCCTTGAGCTGGCCGAGCGCCGTGGTCGGCGCATAGGGCAGCAGCATGTTGTCGGCGACGGTCAGGCTCTTGACCAGGGTCATCTCCTGGAACGCCGTCTGGATGCCGAGGCGATGGGAGTCGCGCGGCGACTTGAGCTCGGCCGCCGTGCCATCGATCTTGATGGTGCCGGAATCGGGCTGCAGCAGGCCCGACAGCAGCTTCACCATCGTCGACTTGCCGGCGCCGTTCTCGCCGAGCAGCGCGTGCACCTCGCCCCGGCGCGCGGTGAACGATGCGCCGTCGAGCGCCACGGTGGCGCCGAACGCCTTGGTCACCTGCGAGACGGCGATCGCTGCTGCGCTGTCGGTCATGTCGGCCGGTCTGGAAAAATGCGGGGCGCCCCCCCCATGGGGGCGCCCCGTCGGGGCATAAAAAATACCGCTGGCCCCCCCCGGCCGCCGGCCCGCCCCCATGCGGGGG
>CAYJQC010000034.1:1221-21462 GCA_964372215.1 uncultured Rhodospirillaceae bacterium | reverse complement strand
GGTCGGGGGGCGGGGGTGGGGGCCGGGGCGCCGGGCCTCAAAACCGGGGGGCCCCCCCCACCCGGGGGGCGCCCCTTCGTGGCATCAATCTTCCGGCTGCCCGACCAGGGCCGCCTGCAGACCGACTTCCGGGGTCTCCGGCGAGTAGATCGAGGCGAACCAGCCGGGGTTGCTGACCAGCGCCGGCGGGAAGGCGTTGCAGCCATCCGCCATTTCCTGCCAGGTGCCTTCCTTGCAGTACTTGATGGTGTCGCTGGTGACGACCGGCAGCGGCAGGATGGTGAGCTGCGGAACGTCGCCACCCTCCAGCTTCTTCACCGCGAGCTTCAGCGCCAGCGCCCCGGAGTAGGGCGGCGAGGCGTAGGAGATGCGCGGAGCGCCCATCGGCGCATAGGGCATGGCCGCGCCCTCGACCTCGGTGCCGACGGGGAGCATCTGGATGCGTCCGCCATTGGCGCCTTCCCCGGAACAGGGGATCAGCTCCTCCGTCTTCTTGCCAGCCTCGAGCTGCATGGCGTTGGCGGTGAAGCAGCCGACCTGCAGCCACAGCCCGTCGATGTCGTCCCAGGACTGGGTCGCCAGGATCTTGGAGAGCTCGGTGCGGCTGACCGCCTGGCTCCACATGCCGACGCCTTCGGCCACGATCTTGATGTCCGGATACTTCGAGAACACCGCCTTCGCCGCCTCGGTGCGCTGGGTGTCGACCGAGGTGCCGGGCACGCCGGTCAGCACCACGATGTTGCCCTTGCCGCCGAGCTTGTCGGCCAGCCACTGGGCGGTCACCCGGCCGGCCTCTTCCTGGTCGATGTGGATGTTGTAGGCGCAGGGCTCGGTGATCTCGGCATCGTAGGCGAAGATCAGCACGCCCTTGTCGCAGGCGTTCTTGACCACCTGGTTGAGCGCGGTCGGCGAGATCGGGAAGATCACGATCGCGTCGGCGCCGGCCTGCACCATCGAGTTGATCTGCTGGATCTGCTTCTGGGCGTTGGGTCCGGCGACCTGGATGTTGAGATCGACCTTGTCCCGGAAGTTCTTGTGGCTGGCCATGGCCTTGACCATGTTCGCCGCCTCGGCCTGCCAGTCGTTGCCGATATAGCTCATGCTCAGATAGATCTTGAACTTCTCGGCGGCGGCGGCCGTCGTCGTGGTGACCGCACCGACGGCAAGCGCGGCGCAGATTCCGCCGGCGAGCGCCAGTCTTGTCGCTACCCCTTTCATCGCTTCCTCTCCTTGATCCTGATTGTGCCGCAGGCGTCGCTGCGCCTCCGGCTTTGCTTGCTGGCGCCCGGTTTGCGACGCCCTCGGCTCCGCCGGATCGCGGTCCCGGCGGGATCCCGTGACGCCTGGCCGCGGCCCGGCGCCATGAGTGAAACGTTTTCCTTCGCGTTCACAGCCGGCCTCAGGTCGAGCTGCGGAGCTGGATCTGATAGGGCAGCAGGCGCTGCTCGGTCCGGCGGGCCGGCGCCTCGCCGTCCCACAGCCGCTGCAGCTCGGTCGAGACCCGCGAGCCGATCTGGTCGTACGGCACGTGGATCGTGCTGAGCCAAGGCGCGATCCATTCGTTGAGCGGATTGTCGTCGAAGCCGAACAGGGCGACGTCGTCGGGCACCCGGAGCGCCAGCTCGCCGCAGCGCCGGAACGCCCCGTAGGCGATGAGATCGTTGCCGCAGAAGATGGCGCGCGGCCGCCGGCGCTCGCCGAGCAGCTCGGCGGCGGCCGCATAGCCGGACTGCATGCTGAGTTCGGCGCCGCGGACGAAGCCCGGATCGAGCGGCGATCCCGCCTCGGTCAGCGCGTCGCAATAGCCTTCGAAGCGTTCGCGGCTTGCCGAGGAGGACAGCGGCCCGTGGATCGCCGCGCACGGGCTGAATCCGCGCTCGACGAAATGCCTGGCGACGTCGCGCCCGGCGCGGCGGTTGTCGATTCCGATGAACGGGCCGTGGATTCCGTTGGGCGGCTTGCGGTTGACGAAGACGATCGGAATGTTGCGCTGCGCCATCTTGCGCAGCCCGGGGCTGTCGACCGCGCCAAGCAGCGCGATGCCCCGCACCAGATGCGCTTCCATCTCGTCGAGATAGTGATCCTGCACCGCCGGGTCCTCGCCGGTGTTGCACAGGATCATCGAGTGCCCGGTGCCGGACATCGACGCCTCGATCGAGTTGGCGATGGCGGCGTAAAAGGCGTTGGTGGTGTCGGGCACCAGCAGCGCGACGAGCTGGGTCTGAGATGTCCGGAGCGCACGGCCGATCCGCGCCGGCCGATAGTCGAGGTCGGCGATCACCGCGCGAACCCGCTCCAGGGTCTCGCCGGACACCTTCTTGGCGACGCCGTTCACCACCCGCGAAACGGTGGAGATCGACACGCCGGCCTCGCGGGCGACATCGTCGATGCGCACGCGCTGGGTGCGGCCCGGGAACGGTCGCGTTGCGCCGCGACGGTTCACGGCGCGGCCCAGGCACAACCAGAGGTTCCCGCAAATCGACGGATGGCCCATTCCTCCCTTGGAGGCCGGCATTGCCCAGACGCTTCGCCGTAGCGATCAGACGCGTGCGGGTACCGACCATTGCTTTGGAGCCAGTTTACGCGCAATGCAGGGCCGGCTGCAATCGTTTTCCTCTTGGCCGGGAACAGCCTGCGGCGCGCCCCGCAGCGACAGCGCCCGCCCCTGTGCAAGGCAGATGCGACCACAAGGCGATGCGCTTTCTCCTGCGCGTCATGTTAGGGTGCGGGCCGACAAAGGAGGACCAATGGCGTTCAAGCCGAACTACAAGCATCAGCGCGCGGAGCGCGATCGGGCCAAGCAGGCGAAGAAGCAGGAAAAGCTGAGGCTGCGCCAGGAACAGGCGGACCTGCGCAAGACCGACGAAGAGACCGCCGCGGTCGCCGAAGGCGACACGTCGGCGTGACCCTGTCGAGGATCCGCGCGCCGCGATGACAGCCTTGCAAAAGAACTTCGGGTAGCTCGGCGTCGATTTCCGAACGTTGATCCGCAGCGCGGCCGCCGAACTGGGCCGCGGCGAGCACCGGCCGGCACGACCATTCCATCACAGAACCATACGGGGTCGATCGGGCAGGCCCCGGGCGCTCGCGCCTCTCGACCCGCGCCTGACGACCTCTGGAGAGCGAACTCATGGCCCGCAAGATCAAGAAGTCCACGGAGAGCGCCTTCGTGCTGTTCGACGTCACCTACGAGGACGGTACCCAGACCTCGAACCGCCGGGTCCCGAGCGAGGCGCTCGGCGGTCTCGACGGCGACACCCCGGCGCGCACCATCGTCGAGCAGCAGGACCGCAAGATCGCCGAGATGTCGGGCCGCCCGCGCGGGCCGATCAAGGCGATCAAGCGCTCGCCGAACCAGTAGCCGATTGAGTCAGGGCCGCAGAAACTCCGGTCCCGAGGTGACGCGCCTCCGGCTCGCGAATTGTCTGGCCGGCCGAATGGGCCCCGGGTCGACGCGCGAGCGTCTGTGCTGCGTCAACGCGAACTTGTTCGACGCGGTGGTCTAGTTCTGGGTTTCGGCGGCCAAGTCGTCCAGGCTGCGCAATACTTGGCGCTTCTTGTCGCCGTCATCCACCGCGCGCGACCGCGCAAGCCAGGATTCGACGCGTTCGATCGCGCCGACCAGCGATCCGCCCTTGAGGACATAGTCGTTGCCGCCGGCCGCCAGGGCCTTGCGGATGGTTTCGACGTCGTTTAGCGCGGTCAGGAAGATGATCGGCGGGCGCGGCCCGACGATGCCGCGGGCGCGCCGGCACAATTCGATGCCATCGATCTCCGGCATCATGATGTCGAGCAGGATGAGGGCCGGCGTGGCGACCGAGAGAAAGCCGCCGACCTCGCGCGGGTCGCTGATCGAAATGACGGTGTGTCCGCGCGCGCCCAGCGCATCGCTGTAGATGCGCAGCATGCGGGGATCGTCCTCGACCAGGAGGATCGTTCGGCCCTTGGTCGCCGCCATGCGTTGGACTCCAGACACGAGATCGATAGAAGGAGAATTCCGTCAATTGTTGTCCATCTTCCCTAACAAACCTTTGCCTGCGGCACTTCTCCGGCCCATCGACAAGACTCAGCCATCGGTTATGAGTATTGATTATTCGGAGTACTAATCGTTCCGCCTGCGCGATTGCCGCAATCCGCGCGGCGTGCCGCGAGCGGGCCAGTTTCTCCATCGATCAACCTGGGTTGCCGGCCCCACGGCCATTCTCGACCTCAATGGATTTCACGATGCCAGATGCCTGCATCTGCTCCGGGATCGAACGGGCGGCCCGGTCGCAGCCACCGCCGGGATTGGCGGTCGCCAAGACATAGCGACTTTCGAAACCCTGCGCACCGCCGCCGTGCCAGCCGTCAGGACTGCAGTCAGCCGGCGGGTTCGAGCAGCTTCGCCACGTCTTCCAGGCTCTCGACGGCGATCAGCGCCTCGGGCGACAATTCGTGGCCGAGCCGGCGCTCGATCGCCTGGATCAGGCGCAGATGGGACAGGCTGTCCCAGGCTTCGACATTGTGGATCGACGCGCCATCGGCGATCCGCTCCGGAGTCGTGTCCAGCGCCTCGGCCAGCAGCCGGCGCGCCTCGGCACGCGTCGCGCTCATCGGCCGGCCCCCGCCTTGCGGGCCCGCCACTCGTCGCGCAGCAGGCCGAACAGATAGACGTCGCGCCAGCCGCCCCGGCGGTCCGGCTCCTGCTGGCGCAGCACGCCTTCGCAGGCGAAGCCCTGGGCCTTGTAGTTGAACGCGGCGGCGACGTTGCGGGTATAGACGGCGCCGGTGACCTTGTGCAGGTTGGCCTCCTCGAACAGGAAGTCGAGCAGCGCGGCACGGGTCTCGAGCACCGCCTTGCTGCCCCAGTAGTCGCGATCGCCGATCAGCACCGCGGACTTGGCATACTGATAGGCGGGAAAGCGCCAGACCCGGTAGAATCCGATCAGCGGCCCGGCCTCGCGCGCCTCGATCGCCAGCATGAAGAAGCCGGCGTTGTCGGCGCTCCGCAGCAGCTTGACGATGCCCTCGCGTTTCATGTTCAGCGGCAACGCCACGAACTCCATGACCTCGGGGTCGGCGAACCAGCGCACCATGTCGGCGCTGACATCGCTCTCGCTCATCGAGCGAACGCGATAGTTCGGCGTCTCCAGCCACAGCGGCGTGCGCGGCTTCCAGCTCATCGCGCGCTGCCCTGCTCCAGGCAGGCGTCCATCACCGCCCGCCGGTCGACCTTGCCGCGATCGGTCTTGGCGATCTCGGTCAGGACGAACCAGCGCTCCGGCACGCTCTCGCGCTTGATCCGCTCGCGGCACCATGCCCGCACGCCGTCGACCTCGCCCGGCGCGCCTTCGGCCAGGCGCAATGCGACGGCGACGAGTTCGCCGCTCACCGGATCGGGCAGGCCGAAGGTGCAGGCTTCGACGATGTCGGGATGACGCTCGAGCAACAGGTCGATCTCCTCCGGATGAATCTTGATTCCGGCGCGGTTGATCTCGTGCTTCAGGCGGCCGGTCAGGCGCATGGTGCCGTCGTCTTCGATCCGGCCGTAGTCGCCGGTATGGAACCAGCCGTCGCGCAGCACCGCGGCCGTCAGGTCGGCGCGCCGCAGATAACCCTGCATCAGTGCCGGGGTCTGCAGCAACAATTCGCCGTCGCCGGTGGCGTGCAGGTTCCCGGCCGCGTCGCACACCGCGGCGCTGCCGCCCCACATGCGGCCGATCAGCCCGTCTTCGGGCGCATGGTCGCGCGCCGAGGCGCCGGCCGCCCAGTTCGCCGTTTCGGTGATGCCGTAGGCATTGACCACATGGTCGGTGCCGGTCCAGGCGGCGACCTCGCGCCACAGCCCGGCGGAAAGCGGCGCCGAACCGATATTCACCTGTCGCAGCGTGGCGCGCGCCGGCGGCCGGCCGGCCTTGAGCGCCACCCGCCAGAGCGACGGCACCGAGCTCATGAAACTGATGTGGTGGTCGGCGAGCACCGAACCGAGCGCGGCGGCGCCCTTGACCCCGGGCTCAGGATACAGGAACAGCGTGCCGCCGGCAACCAGCGGCGTCAGGCAGTTGCCGATCAGCCCGTGGCCGAAATGGGTCGGCAGCACGCAGAGCGTGCGGGCGAGCGCGGCTGCTCCGATGCGCGCGGAGTTGAGCGCGGTGCGCGCGAGCAGCGCGCGGAAGCTGTGCACCACACCCTTGGGATCGCCGGTGGTGCCGGAGGTGAACAGCACCAGCGCGGGGTCGTCGAGGCCGGCGCCGGACTCCGCGGGCGCGTCGTCGGCCACCGGCGCATCGGCAAGCGCGAGGATCGGCGCCGCGATGTTCAGCGCCGGACCGGCCGCGCCGTCGGCCAGGACCGCGACCGGCGCGACGAAGCCGATCACCGTCTCGAACTCGCCCGCGGTGAGCCCGGGATTGAGACAGACGGCGCAGGCCCCGGTCTGCCATACCGCCAGCAGATCGGCGAAGAACGCCGGCGTCCCGCCATGGGCGATCACCACGTGGCGCCGCGGCGCGGCACCGTGCCGGCGCAGCAGCGCGGCGCGCCGGTGCGCCTCGGCCGCCAGCTCGGCCGCGCTCCAGCGCGTGCCGTGCCGGAGATCGACGATCGCCGCCGTCAGCTCGAGGATCAACCGCATCGCACCTGCCTCGCCGTCGTGTCAGGCGATCTCAGAGCGGAAGTCCTCGTACTTGCCGGCGCGGCTGCGGGGAATCGCGTCATGGTACGAGAACTCGATCTCGAATGGATGGCCGAGATGATGGCGGATCAGGGCGCGCAGCTTGTCCTCTTCGGCGACGCTCATCGGCCGTTCGACCACCAGCTTGACCTCGAGCCGCTCGAGCGCGGTCTGCACGATCTGAAACTGGCTGACCGGCGCCACGTCGGTGAAGGTGCCGCCCTCGAGCTCGGGCCAGACCTGCCGGCCCGAGGGCAGCAGCAGCATGTTGCGCGTCCGTCCCATCACCCGGTTCAGCACCGGCAGGCCGCGCCCGCAGGCGCAGGGACCGCCGACCTCGGCATAGTCGCCGACCGCGTAGCGGATCAGCGGCGTCGCGAAGTTGTGCAGCGGCGTCACCACCACGCGGCCGACCTCGCCCGGGCCGCAGGGTTTGCCGCCGGCATCGAGGACCTCGACCAGCATGGTCTCCGACTGAACGTGATAGTGGTCGTGCTCGGGGCATTGCAGGGCGATGTAGCCGACCTCGGCGGAACTGTAGATGTCCTTGACCTCGACGCCCCAGACGCGGCGCGCGGCGGCGCGAATGTCGTCGGTCATCACCTCGCCCAGGGTCGACAGCCCGACCAGGCTCGGCAGGGTCGTCGCATGCTCCTCGCAGTGACGCAGCAGCAGGCGCAGGTTGGACGGGAAGGTGATCAGCACCGTCGGCGCCTGGCGCTGCAGCCACTCGATCTGCTCCTCGATTCCAGTGTGGATGTGGAGTGCCGCCGACGGGCCTGTGCGGAACACGGTCGCCGCGCTGCCGCCCCAGTTCTTCCAGTTGATGCCGTGGGGATAGGCGGCGCGATGGCCCTCGCCGAGCCCGAGAATGGCTTCGGTATCGCGAACCGCGCACAGCTTGCCGAGGAAGTCGCGGCGGTGCCAGAGATAGTCGCGCAGCGTCACCGCCTGCCAGAACAGCAGCGCCAGCGCGGTCTTTTTCACCCGCACCGGCATGCCGGTCGAGCCCGAGCTGCGGGTCTCCGTGACGCCGCCATGCCCGTCCGGAATCTTCGCGGCGTCCACCGCGGCGCCGGCCGCCTGCAGCTCCTTGCGTTCGAGCACCGGCAGGCGCGACCAGGCGGCCGCGTCGAGCGGCCCGCCGGGCGCCACGCCCGCCGCGGCCAGCCGCTCGCGGTAGAATGGCACCTGCGCCCCGGCGTGATCGAGCAGCAGACGGGCCTGGGCGAACTGGTTGCGGCGCAGTATCTCGGCCGGACGCCACTGGCTCACGTCGAACTGGTACTGCAGGGCCATCAGGCGGGCGGCGTCGACGCCCGGCAGGGCCGGCCAGGCGACGTCCCGCAGGCTGGTCCGGAACTGGCGCAGCACGACGTCCGGCGCTGCCGGCACGGCGGCGCCGGCCCGCACGCCGCTGTTGGATTCGCTGGTCAAGCCCGCTGCCCCCTGCCCTGTCGCCGCGAAATTCTCATCTGCCCGGTGCCGGCGCCCCTTGGCCACCAAACCGCCAGACTAGCAGATTCGGCCAGGTTCCGGCGCAGGCCGCCCCTTGCAGCCATTATGATCGTTCGATATATTATTGGCTGCAGTATATTGGTTAACAATAGAATGGCAGGCCTCCACGATGGATGCAAAGACCCTGTGCCTCGGCGCCCTGCAGTTTGGCGACGCCAGCGGCTACGAGATCAAGAAGATGTTCGAGGACGGCCTGCTCAGCCACCTGCACGAAGCCAGCTTCGGTTCGATCTATCCGGCGCTGACCCGGCTGGAGGAGGACGGCCTGGCCACCGCCACCGCCATGGCCCAGGACAAGCGCCCGGACAAGAAGGTCTATCGCCTGACGGACAAGGGACGCGCGGCGCTGGTCGAGACGCTGACCAACGCAGCGCCGGCCCCCGACAAGATGCGGTCCGACTTCCTGTTCGCCCTGGTGCTGGGCCACCTGCTGCCGCCGTCACATCTTCGTCGCTTGATCGACCAGCGCATCGCGTGGTACCGCGACTGCATTCAGCACATGGAAGGTTGCGCGCTGGCCGACCGGCCGCCTTCGGCGCAGCTGGTGAACGGCCTCGGCCTGGCGGTCTATCGCGCCGCCGCCCAGTTCCTCGACGAGAACAAGCACGTCATCGACGACGACCGGTTGCCGACGCACAGCCTGGTCGCGGAGTGAACGAATGAGATCGTCCTATATCGTGGCGGCCGTCATCGCCGTTGCGGCGGTCGGCTGGATCGCCTCGGGCCGGTTGATCGGCGACGACGGCTCGCTCCTGGCCACGCCGCCGGCAACGGTCGACACGGCACCCGCAGCCGATCCGGCAGCCGCGGCCCGGCTGCCCCAGGTCCGGGTGCGCTTCCAGACCGCCCAGCCGCGCGCCGCGGAGATCGTCCTGCGCGGCCGCACCGAGGCGGTGCGCGCCGTCGAACTGCGGGCCGAGACCCGCGGCACGGTCAAGGAGATCGCGGTCGAGAAAGGCGCCACCGTGGCCGCCGGCGACGTCTTGATCCGCATGTCGCAGGACGACCGGCTGGCCCGCCTCAACCAGGCCAAGGCGCTGCTCGAGCAGCGCCAGATCGAGTTCAAGGCGGCGAGCGAGCTGTCGGAAAAGGGCTATCGCTCCGACACCGCCGTCGCCGAGGCGCGGGCCCGGCTCGAGGAGGCCAAGGCGGCGGTCGCCGTCATGGAGATCGACATCGGCTACACCACCGTCCGCGCGCCGTTCGACGGCGTGGTCGACGCCCGCCCGGTGGAAATCGGCGACTTCCTCGATGTCGGCGACCCGATCGCGACCGTCGTCGATCTCGACCCGATCCTGGTGATCGGCCAGGTGTCGGAGCGCGATGTCGGGCAGATCAAGCTCGCCGATGCCGGCGCGGCCCGCACCATCAGCGGCGAGGTGTTGCGCGGCACGGTTCGCTACATCTCCTCGGTCGCCGACGAAGCCACCCGCACCTTCCGGGTCGAGCTGGAGATCGCCAATCCCGAGCGCCGCGTGGTCCAGGGCCTCTCGGCCGAAATGCGACTGCCGCTGGCGCCGCGCTCCGCCCATCTGGTGTCGCCGGCGATCCTCACCCTGGCCGACGACGGCACGCTCGGCGTGAAACTGGTGAACGACCAGGGCGTGGTCGAATTCCACCCGGTCTCGATCGTCGAGGACGGCCCCCAGGGGGTCTGGCTCGCGGGGCTGCCGGAACGCGCCACCTTCATCACCGTCGGCCAGGAATTCGTCGCCGCCGGCCAGAAGGTCGAGGCGATTCCGGAACCGCTGGTGCCGGCCTCGTGACGGTCACCCGCCCATGAACGCCATCATCGACGCCGCGCTCGGCCACGCCCGCACCGTCGTCCTGTCGCTGGTCCTGCTGCTGATCGCCGGCTTCGTCGCGTATCAGGGCATGCCGAAGGAAGCCGATCCGGACATCAACATTCCCATCGTCTACACCCTGCTCAGCCTGGAGGGGATCTCGCCCGAGGACGCCGAGCGCCTGTTGCTGCGCCCGGTCGAGCAGGAGCTCCGGACCGTCGAGGGCGTCAAGGAAATGCGCGCGACCGCCTATCAGGGCGGCGGCTCGGTGCTGCTGGAGTTCGTCGCCGGCGCCGACATCGACAAGGCCATGCGCGACGTGCGCGACAAGGTCGATCAGGCCAAGGCCGAGCTTCCCGAGGACGCCGACGAGCCGACCGTCCACGAGGTCAATCTGAGCCTGTTTCCGGTACTGGTCGTCAGCCTGTCGGGCAACGTCCCGCAGCGCACGCTCTACACGCTCGCGGACCGCCTGCAGGACAAGCTCCAGGCCATCGACAGCGTGCTCGAGGCGAAGCTGGCCGGCGACCGCGAGGAGCTGGTCGAGATGGTGATCGACCCGCTGCTGCTCGAAAGCTACGGCCTCGACGCCAACGACATCGCCGAGCTGATCGGCCGCAGCAACCGGCTGGTCGCCGCCGGCAATCTCGATACCGGCCAGGGCCGCTTCGCGATCAAGGTGCCCGGCCTGTTCGAGACCGCGAAGGACATCCTGGACATGCCGCTCAAGGTGAGCGGCGACGCGGTGGTCCGGGTGCGCGACATCGCCTCGCTCCGGCGGACCTACAAGGACGCCGAGTCCTATGCCCGGATCGACGGCCGGCCGGCGGTCGCGCTCGAGGTGTCGAAGCGCACCGGCCAGAACATCATCGACACCATCGAGCGGGTGAAGGCGGTGGTCGAGGCGGAGCGGCAGACCTGGCCGCCGCAGATCGAGGTCACCTATTCCCAGGACCGCTCGTCCGACATCCGCACCATGCTGCGCGATCTCGAGAACAACCTGATCAGCGCCGTGTTGCTGATCATGGTGGTGATCGTCGCCGCGCTCGGCGTGCGCAGCGCGATCCTGGTCGGCGTCGCGATTCCCGGCTCGTTCCTGATCGGCATTCTGGCCCTGGCGCTCGCCGGGCTCACCATCAACATCGTGGTGCTGTTCAGCCTGATCCTGGCCGTCGGCATGCTGGTCGATGGCGCCATCGTGATGACCGAGTTCGCCGACCGCAAGATGGCGGAGGGGCTGGCGCCGCAGCAGGCCTATGGGCTCGCGGCCAAGCGCATGGCCTGGCCGATCATCGCCTCGACGGCGACCACCCTCGCCGCCTTCATGCCGCTGGTCTTCTGGCCCGACGTGGTCGGCGAGTTCATGAAGTTCCTGCCGATCACCGTGAGCGCCGTGCTCGCCGCCTCGCTGCTCATGGCGCTGATCTTCGTGCCGACCCTGGGCGCCGCCTTCGGCCGCCGCGGCGGGACCGCCGACTCCGCGCGGATGAAGTCGCTCGCCCGCGGCGAGGGACAGGACCTGCGCGAGCTCACCGGCTTCACCGGCGTCTATGTCCGGATCCTGGCGGCGGCGTTGCGCCATCCCGCCAAGGTGGTGCTCGCCGCGACGCTGGCGCTGGTCGGGGTGTGGGTCGCCTATGGCAGCTTCGGCCGCGGCGTCGAGTTCTTCCCGTCGGTCGAGCCCGAGGTCGCTGTGCTGCACATCCACGGCCGCGGCAACCTGTCGATCGACGAGCGCGACGCCCTGGTGCGCGAGGTCGAGGCCCGGGTCCTCGCCCTGGACGACGAGGCCAACGAGTTCAAGGCGGTGTACGGCGTCACGCTGGCCAGCGCCGGCAACGACAGCGAGCTGGCGGAAGACGTGATCGGCACGATCCAGCTCGAGTTCGCGGACTGGGACACCCGGCGCCCGGCAAGCCAGATCCTGGCCGAACTGCGCGAGCGCACCGCCGGGCTCGCCGGCATCTCGGTCGAGCCGCGCGAGCAGGAGGCCGGCCCGCCGGTCGGCAAGCCGATCCAGGTGCAGTTCGACTCGCGCTTCCCCGAACTGCTCGAGCCGGCGGTCGTGCGGCTGCGCGGCTTCATGGAATCGTTGCCCGGGCTGATCGATGTCGAGGACACCCGACCGGTCCCGGGCATCGAGTGGCAGCTCGCCGTCGACCGCGGCGAGGCCGCCAAGTACGGCGTCGACGTGACCACGGTGGGCAGCGCCGTCCAGCTCGTCACCAAGGGGCTCAAGTTCGGCGACTTCCGACCCGACGATGCCGACGACGAAATCGACATCGTCGCGCGCTATCCGAGCGACGCGCGCACCATCAACGAGCTCGACCAGATCCGCGTGCCTGCCGGCGACGGATTCGCGCCGATCAGCAACTTCGTCGAGCGCAGCGCCACGCCCAAGGTCGGCATCATCAACCGCGTCGACGGCGGCCGGGTCCTGACCGTGAAGGCCGACGTGCTGCCGGACGTGCTGCCGGACGACAAGGTCAAGGAGATCCGCGCCTGGATCGACGGGGCCGGCCTCGATCCGCGCATCGACGTCACGTTCAAGGGCCAGGACCAGGAACAGCAGCGGGCCAGCGATTTCCTGATGAAGGCGTTCGGCGTGGCGCTGTTCCTGATTGCGATCATTCTGGTGACGCAGTTCAACAGCTTCTACGGCAGCGTGCTGATCCTCTCGGCCATCATCATGTCCACGGTCGGGGTGTTCATCGGGCTGCTGGTGACCGACCAGCCGTTCGGCATCGTGATGAACGGCATCGGCGTCATCGCGCTCGCCGGAATCGTGGTGAACAACAACATCATCCTGATCGACACGTTCGACCAGCTGCGCCAGACCGAGGCGACGCCGCTCGAGGCGATCCTGCGCACCGGGGCCCAGCGCCTGCGCCCGGTGATGCTCACCACCATCACCACGATCCTCGGCCTGGTGCCGATGGTTCTAAGCGTCAACATCGACTTCCTGTCGCGCCAGGTCTCGGTCGGCGCGCCGTCGACTCAGTGGTGGACCCAGCTCTCGACTTCGATCGTCTTCGGCCTTGCCTTCGCCACCGTGCTGACCCTGGTGATCACGCCGAGCGCACTGATGATCCGCGAGAACCTGCGGGTCTGGCGCGACCGCCGCCGCGAGCTGCGCAGCGCCAGGCTGGTGCACCCGTTGCCGTCCGAGGCGGCTGAGTAGCGCGCGCCGGCGGCCTCAGGACGCGGCGCCGAAGTCGCGCCGCGCGGCAGCGATGCGCGAGGCCGTGGTCACCCAGCACAGCGCGCCGAAGCCCCAGGCGAGCCAGGGAAAGCTCGCCGGAAACAGGCAGGCGAGCGCGAACACCGCGATCGTCTCGCTGCCCTCGGTGAGACCGCCCAGATAATAGAATGCCTTGGTCCCGCGTCGGCTGGTCTGCACGCCGCGCTTGGCGGCGATGATCGCGTAGGCCAGGAAGGTCGAGCCGGTGCCGACGAAGGAGAGCACGAGAAAGGCCGCCGCCAGCGCGTTCTCGGGCTGCGCCAGGGCGAAGGCGAACGGCAGCGCCGCGTAGATCAGGAAATCGCCGACGATGTCGAGATAGCCGCCGAAATCGGTCGGCCCGCGATGCCGCGCCACCGCGCCGTCGAGTCCGTCCGCCAGGCGATTCAGCAGGAACGCGACCAGCCCAGCGGCGTAGTATCCGCCGGCGATCATCGGCACCGCCGCGAGCCCGATCGCGAAGCCGCACAGCGTGACCGCGTCGGCGCCGATTCCGGCGCCCGCCAAGGTTCGTCCGGCGCGATCGAGCGGCGGATCGATCAGCCGGCGCAGCGCGGCATCGAGCATGGCGTGCCCGGCGAATCCGCGCCGCCGGCGTCACACCGCCGGCGTGTCTCCGGACTTGGATTGCTCGCGGACGGTCTCGCTGGCGACGTCGCCGCGCAGCCGCTCGAGCCGGCGGAAGCTCAGGTAGCTCACCGGAATTGACGCGGAATAGACGAGGCCGAGTGCAAGCAGCGTCAGCCACGGCATGGTGATCAGCACGGCGGCGGTCACGCCGACGCCGAGCAAGGTGGGGACCACCAGCTGATGCGGCACCCGCACCCGTTTCATCGAATAGGTCGGCAGCCGGCTCACCATCAGCAGCGCGACGGCGATGGTCACCGCGCCGGTGAAGGGCGGCGTGTCGAAGAACCCGGGGCCGAACAGCAGCGTGGCGAACACCGGCATCAGCGACAGCCCGGCGCCCGCCGGCGCCGGCACGCCGACGAAGAAGCGGCTGGTCCAGGCCGGCAGGTCGTCGTTGTCGATGCGGGTGTTGAAGCGCGCCAGGCGCAGCGCGACGCAGACCCCAAACAGCAGCGCGATCACCCAGCCGAGTCCGCCGGCCGACTGCAGGGTCCAGTAGTACAGCAGGATCGCCGGCGCGACGCCGAAGCTGACGAAATCCGACAGCGAGTCGAGCTCGGCGCCGAACTTGCTCGTGCTGTCGAGCAGCCGGGCGATGCGCCCGTCGAGTCCGTCGAGCACCGCGGCGACGACGATGGCGAACACCGCCATCTCCCAGCGCTGCTCGAGCGCGAAGCGGATGCTGGTCAGGCCGGCACACAGGGCCAGCACCGTCAGCATGTTGGGGATCAGCCGGTTGATCGACTGGTCGCGGAGCCGTTTGCCGGAACGTCTGTACATCAGCGCGATTCTCCCTGGCGCGGGGCCTCGTCGCCGACGAGATCGGCGAGCACGGTTTCACCGGCGACCGCCCGCTGGCCGACCGCGACCAGCGCGGCGACTCCCTCGGGCAGATAGACGTCGAGCCGGCTGCCGAAGCGGATCAGCCCGAAACGCTCGCCGGCGCGCACCGACTGGCCCTGGACGAGATCGCAGCGAATCCGCCGGGCCACCAGCCCGGCAATCTGGACCACCGCCAGCTCCCGCCCGTCCGCCAGCCGCAGACGGATGGATTGACGTTCGTTGAACTCGCTCGCCTTGTCCAGCGACGCGTTGAGGAACTTCCCGGGCCGATAGCTGGTCGCGACCACCGCGGCGTCGACCGGCACCCGGTTCACATGCACGTCGAATACGTTCATGAAGACGCTGATCCGGGTCAGCGGCGTCGCCGCCATGCCGAGTTCGGCGGGCGGCATCTGCGGTTCGATCGCCTGGACCACCCCGTCGGCCGGGCTCACCACCAGCCCGGGGCGGGTCGGCGTGACACGGGGCGGATCGCGAAAGAAATAGGTGCACCAGGCCACGCCGATCAGCCCCAGCCAGCCGAGCCAGTCGGCGGCGAACCACAGGCCGAGATCGACGGCGGCGAAGCCGGCGATGAACGGCCAGCCGGCACGGTTGATCGGAACGAGGACGGATCTGAGCACGGGCAGCCTCTGGCTTCGTCGTTCGGGTCGTCGGCGACGGTGACGTCAGCGCTGGCGGCCGGCCCCGCCGCCTGCCGTGAACATGGCGAAAGACACGGAAATTACAAGGCTTTGCGGGGATGCCGGCGGATTCGGCGGCGATCGACCTTTACCGCTCCTTAAGCGCCCCGATGCTACTTGTCCCGACCGCGGCTGCTTGTATGTGAGGTATCTGGTGACCGGACTGCGGATCACCCGTCTGGCCGAGACGGCATTCCCTCTCGAGGTGAACTCCCTGTTTGTCGGCCCCGACGGCGACCTCTCACGAATCGACCCGCGCGAACGCCCCTTCGGCTTCAGGTTCGAGTCCTTGGGGCTGGCCTTCTCCGCATCGACCAAGGTTCGCCAGGGCAAGGTCTGGCTGAAGCTTTCGGCCACGTACGGACCATTGCCCTACACCGCCGAATCGTCCGATCGCCGGCGCGAGGCGTTCGCCATCCTGCGGGCCAGCGAGGCGCTGCCGCATGGCCGGCTCGCCCTGTCCCGCGACCGCCAGATTCACCTGACCGGCGAACAGCCGCTGGCCGAGCCGTTCACGCCGGTGAACGTGGTCAGCGCCGCGGCCGAACTGGTGCTCAGGATGACGCCGCTGGTCATGTTGCTGTCGGACTTCGTCCCCCGCGCCAGCCCGCGGCCCGCCTCCGCAGGCTGAGCCGGGCGCCGCACCCTCAATCGGTGCTGTCCGGCTTCGCCGGCTGCTCCTCCGGGGGCACCACGAAAACCTGTCCGGGATAGATCAGGTCGGGATCGGCGATGCGGCCGCGATTGGCCCGGTAGATCACCGTATAGCGCACGCCCTCGCCATACATCCGCCGGGCGATCCGCCACAGGCTGTTCCCCGGCTGCACCACCACCACCTTCTGACTCGGCCAGTCCGCCAATTGGGTGCGCTGGAACGGCGTCTCGACCCGCGCCACCACCTTGCCGTCGCCGCCGACCTGGTCGACCCGCAGATCGTGCAGGCCTTCGGAGACCGCGTCGCCGGGGCTGACATGCCAGCGCCCGGCATCGTCCGCCTCGGCAGTGCCGAGCAGGCGATTGTCGAGATAGACCTGGACATCGGCGCCTGGCGCGGCGCGCCCGCCGATGGTGACGTCGCCTTGATCGCCATAATCCACCGAGTCGAGATACAGCGCGTCGTCGTTCAGCCCGTCCTCCGGCGTTCCCGGCGCCTGCAGCACGGTCGTGGCACCGTCGCCTTCGCGCGGGACCGCCATCGCCAGCGCCTGGCCGCTGGCGTCGCCGGTGCCGCCGGCGATGTCCTGCTGCGGCTCGGGCACCACCACCACGACCACATTCGCCGACTCGGCCGGCGCTGCCCCCGGGCTGCGCGCCACCAGGCCGAGCTGGTGATCCCCGGGCGGCAGCTTCTGCTCCGGCAGCACGACCCATTCGCCGCGTGCGTCGGCGGTCGCCGAGCCGATCGGATCATCGCCGGCCATGACTGTCACTTCGCTGCCCGGGCTGGCACGGCCGGCGATCACCGCTTCGCCGCTCGGATTGACCCGCACGATGTCGAACTCGGGCAGCACCGTCGGGGCGGCGGCAAGCTGGTCCGCCGCGGCCGAGTCGGGCGCAGCGCCCGCAGCCGCATCCGCCGCCGCCTCGTCGGGAGCAGCCGATTCGCCGGCCGGTGGCTCAGTTGCCGGCGACTCGGCGGTGGCTGGCTGAACCTCGCTGGGAGCCGGCTGGGTCTCGGTCGCCTCGGGCATCGCCGGGCCGG
Organism: uncultured Rhodospirillaceae bacterium; assembly: GCA_964372215.1. Classification (GTDB taxonomy): domain Bacteria; phylum Pseudomonadota; class Alphaproteobacteria; order Dongiales; family Dongiaceae; genus DAIMFL01. The sequence continues at coordinate 4,409 of CAYJQC010000034.1, read as the reverse complement.
CGCTCGACGCTGCCGCACCGGCTGCCTCGACAGCTGTCGGTTCGTCGGGGGCCGGTTCGTCGGCGGCTGGTTCGTCGGCGGCCGACGTTTCGGGCGCTGCTGCATCCGCAGCGGGCGGCGTTGCCGCGATCTCGGTTCCGTCTGGCGCCGTGGACGATTCTGCAACTGGCGCGCCGGTTGCATCGGCGGTCTCGGCGCTGCCGCCATCCTGCGCCGGCGCGGTCGCCTCGGGGGCCGGCGTGACCGCCGCGGTGTCGGATGGAGCGGACGGAGCTTCGGCGATCTCGTCCCTGTTAATCGCGTAATTGAGAGCCAGGGCCGCGACGATGACCGCCACCCCCAGGACCCCGAACAGAACGATTCGATTCACCGAGCCCTGCCATATTCCTGAAATCTCGAGGCCCTAACCTAGTACGCTGCCGGTATCGGAAGCAATCACCGCTACCGGGCGGATTTGCGTGGCTTTTTCGCGGGATGCGCCGATCCCGGTCGGGATCGCGCCAGGCGCCGCTCGATTCGATGGCGCGCTAGTAGTCGGGCCGGGCGGCGCGTGCGTCGGGGTTGGCCACCGCCGTCTGGGTCAGCAGATACTCGGCGATCGCGGCGCGATCCTCGTCGGACAGACGGCTGGTGGTGTTCTCGACCACTTCGCCCATGGTGGCGCCGACGACGTCGCCATCCGGCAGTAGCCCGGTCCGCAGCGCGCCGGTGACCTGGCTGGCCGACCATCCGCCGATGCCAGTCGCCTCGTCCGGCGTGATGTTCGGCACCTTGCCGCCGTCGGGTCCGTCAGTGGTGCCGGCAAGCCAGCGCGACCGGTCGAGTCCGCCGAGCGCGCCGCGCGGCGTATGGCATTCGCCGCAATGGCCGAGCGCCTCGACCAGATAGGCACCGCGGTTCCACGACGGGCTCTTGGCCGGATTCGGCTCGAAGGCGCCGGCCGTGAAGTTCATCCATTTCCAGATGCCGAGCAGCGGGCGCCAGCTGAACGGAAAATTCAGATCGTGCGCGCGGTTCTCCTGGCGCACCGGCGGCAGCGAGAAGACATAGGCCTTGAGCGCGCGCATGTCGTCGTCGCTCATCAGCGTGTAGGAGGTGTAGGGGAACGCGGGATAGAGATGCTCGCCGCTCGGCGACAGCCCGTCGCGCAACGCGCCGATGAAGTCCGCGTCCGACCAGCCGCCGATCCCGGTCTCGACGTCGGGTGTGATGTTGGGGGTGTAGAAGGTGCCGAACGGAGTCGCCAGCGCCCGGCCGCCGGCGAGCAGTGCCCCCTTGTTCTTCACGTCGGTGTGGCAGCCCTGGCAGCCGGCCGCGGCGAACAGGGCGGCACCACGCGCCAACTCGGGAGCGGCCGGCGCCGCACTGGTTTCCTGCGCCCCGACCGGCCCGGCGAGCACCGCCAGGAACAGCCCGACCATGGCCAGGGAACCGCTCGGTCCCGGTGCCCGGTGCCGGGAGAACAACCCGTTAACCCCCATGGTCTAGCTTGCGCTCCCTCGAACTGCGGCTTCGCGACCGCCGCCCGGCCGCGGCGGTGACGGGGTGACAAGCCCGCCCGGACGCGTCATACCTCGCCGGACATCCGTCTATCTGGGCAGCGCGCCGCCGACCGGCAAGATGCGCCGGTACTCTGCCTCGGCGCCGCCCCGAAGTCACGGCGGCGCGTTGGCCGACGGCGCGGGCCGGCGATGGCCATGACACAACAGCGACGAGTCGATGGAAACGATCAGATCTCTCTGCGTGTATTGCGGTTCGGCGGTCGGCGCTGACCCGGCCTACCGCGAGGCCGCCGTCCGACTCGGCCGGCTGATGGCCGAGAATGGCATCCGCCTGGTCTTCGGCGGCGGCCAGGTCGGCCTGATGGGCGTGCTGGCCGACGCGGTGATCGCCGCCGGCGGCACGGCGGCCGGCGTGATCCCGCGCTTTCTCGACACCCGCGAGGTCGGCCACCAGGGCGTCAGCGAGCTGCACATCGTCGATTCCATGCACACCCGCAAGAACCTCATGTTCGAGTTGTCCGACGCCTTCGCGGTGCTGCCCGGCGGCTTCGGCACGCTGGACGAAACCTTCGAGGTCCTCACCTGGCGCCAGCTCCGGCTGCACGACAAGCCGATCATCCTGATCGACGTCGAGGGCTACTGGCAGCCGTTCCTGCGTCTGGTCGAGCACGTGGTCGGCCAGGGTCTGGCCAAGCCGGAATGCCGGAACCTGTTCACCCTGGTGAGCGGCGTCGACGAGGTCATCGCCACCCTGCGCCAGGCGCCGGCGCCGCTAGTGCCGGGCCTGCCCGAGCGGCTCTGATTCCGGAGACACGGCGCCGGGGCTGCCGCGCCCGCCCCTGATTTCCTCTCGGTTTCGCCCCCCTTGCCTCAGGGAGGCGCGATGGTATGTTCGGCCCGCCCAATTCCGCCGCACCGGCCGAAGCCGCCGCCGCCGTCCCGCCTGCCTTCGCCTCCAGGAGACAAGATGAGCAAGATCAAGGTCGCCAATCCGGTCGTCGAACTCGACGGCGACGAGATGACCCGGATCATCTGGGCCTTCATCAAGGAGCGCCTGATCCTCCCCTATCTCGACATCGACCTGAAGTACTACGACCTCGGCGTCGAGCACCGCGACGCCACCGGCGACCAGGTCACCATCGACGCGGCCAACGCCATCAACGAGCATCGGGTCGGCGTCAAGTGCGCGACCATCACCCCGGACGAGGGCCGGGTGAAGGAGTTCAAGCTGAAGAAGATGTGGCGCTCGCCCAACGGGACGATCCGCAACATCCTCGACGGCACCGTGTTCCGCCAGCCGATCATCTGCCGCAACGTGCCGCGGCTGGTGCCGGGCTGGACCCAGCCGATCGTGATCGGCCGCCACGCCTTCGGCGACCAGTACCGCGCCACCGATTTCATCGTGCCGGGCCCGGGCAAGCTCACCATGAAGTTCGAGCCGAAGGACGGGGGCAAGCCGGTCGAGTACACCGTGTTCGACTTCCCCGGCGCCGGCGTGGCGATGGGCATGTACAATCTCGACGAGTCGATCACCGGCTTCGCCCGCGCCTGCTTCAATTACGGACTGAACCTCGGCTGGCCGGTCTACCTCTCGACCAAGAACACCATCCTCAAGGTCTATGACGGCCGCTTCAAGGACATCTTCCAGGAGGTGTTCGACAAGGAGTTCGCCGACCAGTTCAAGGC
>CAYJQC010000034.1:0-1211 GCA_964372215.1 uncultured Rhodospirillaceae bacterium | reverse complement strand
GTCTACGAGCACCGCCTGATCGACGACATGGTGGCGAGCGCGCTCAAGTGGTCGGGCAATTTCGTCTGGGCCTGCAAGAACTACGACGGCGACGTGCAGTCCGATACCGTGGCCCAGGGCTTCGGCTCGCTGGGCATGATGACCTCGGTGCTGCTCAATCCCGATGGCGACGTGGTCGAGTCCGAGGCGGCCCACGGCACGGTGACGCGGCACTACCGCGAGCACCAGAAGGGCAAGGAGACCTCGACCAACCCGGTCGCGTCGATCTATGCCTGGACGCGCGGCCTGTGGTATCGCGGCAAGTTCGACGGCACCCCCGAGGTGCAGAAATTCGCCGAGACGCTGGAGAAGGTCTGCGTCGACACCGTCGAGTCCGGCTTCATGACCAAGGACCTGGCGCTGCTCATCAGCCCGGACCAGAAATGGCTGACCACCAAGGAATTCCTCGCCAAGCTCGACGAGAACTTGAAGAAGGCAATGGCGTCATGACCCACCGGCTCGCACACCCATCCATTCCCCCTGCTCGCACGGAGGCTTCATGCGCGCGTTCCTGTATCTCCTCTTCGCGGTGTTTCTCGTGAGCGCCGCCCCCGGCACGGCCAGCGCGCTCGACCCGGAGAACACCCTCTATCTCGAGCTCGAGACCGGCCGCGTGGTGATCCAGCTCCGCCCCGACCTGGCACCCAACCACGTGGCGCGGATCAAGGAACTGGCGCGCGAAGGCTTCTACGACGGCGTGGTGTTCCACCGCGTCATCGACGGCTTCATGGCGCAGACCGGCGATCCCACCGGCACCGGCACCGGCGGCTCCGGCCAGAAGCTGAAGGCCGAGTTCTCCCAGGCCCATCACGTCCGGGGCACCGTCGCCATGGCGCGGGCCCAGAACATCAACAGCGCCGACAGCCAGTTCTTCATCTGCTTCGCCTCGGCGCCGCATCTCGACGGCCAATACACCATCTGGGGCCAGGTGGTCGAAGGCATGGAACTGATCGACAAGCTCAAGAAGGGCAGCGGCGGCGGCGGCGTGGTGAGCAACCCGGATCACATCGTCACCCTGCGGGTCGCCGCCGACGTGGAGTGAGCGAGTCGGCGCCTTACTCCTTTCTGCTTTTTTGCGCGCTGAGGCATCGGCGCCCACCCTCACCCGCCTCGCTGTCGCTCGGCACCCTTGTATCTGGACAGGGGTGAGTAGTCATGGATGATCGATTTGG
>CAYJQC010000033.1:0-41760 GCA_964372215.1 uncultured Rhodospirillaceae bacterium | reverse complement strand
ACCCCACGCCGCCGGGCACTCCATGCCCCCACCACACCCACTCACCCCCTCCCCCACTCATCCAGTCATCCCAGAGCCGCCATCCGCACCAGGTGCGCACACAACGCCCCCATATCCCGCCCCGCCGCACCAGCCGCCATCGGCAGCAGCGAGTGCGAGGTGAACCCCGGCATCGTATTGACCTCCAGCAGCCACGGCTCCCCGGCCGCGTCCAGCAGGAAGTCCACGCGGCACAGATGCCGCACGCCCAGCCCCCCCCCCCCCCGCCCCCCCCCCGCCCGGCCGCGCCCCCCCCCCCCCCCCCGCCGCCCCGGTCAATTCGGCACCGCCGAAGATCAGCGCGTGGCCGCGGCTGTATTTGTGCTGGCTCGCTGCGGGCCAGCGCAGGCTGGCCTGCCACAGCGCCGGCGCGTTCGCCCAGCAGCGCGGCGCGAGTTCGCCGAGCACGGTCTCGGGAATGCCGATATCGGCGATCTCGACCGCGCCGCAGGCGAGCCGTCCGGGCAGCAACAGGTGGCCCGGCTTGCGGCGGAAGAAGGTCACGGTGACGGCGGCGGACGGTGCCGCGCCGCGGATGGCACCGCTGTCGCCGTCCACGCCGCTCGGCATGTCGACCGCCACGCAGTCGAGGCGGCGCTCGTTGATGCCTTCGACCAGGGCGCGCGCCACGCCGTCGAGCGGTCGCGCGAGCCCGGCGCCGATCAGCGCGTCGACCACGCTCGCGGCGCCGTCCAGGATGGTCGGGTCGAGCGGCGCCGGGGTCTCGCCCCAGCGCTCGGCGGCCAGGCGGGCGTCGCCCCGAAGCGCGTCGCGGGGCGCCAGGCAGCCGAGCCGGACGACGACGCCGGCATCACGCAGGATTCGGGCGGCGCCGCACCCCTCGCCGCCGTTGTTGCCGGGGCCGCACAGCACGGCCACCGGCCCGCCGGCGAGCCGCCGCCGCACCACGGCGGCGACCGCGGCGCCGGCGCTTTCCATCAGGTCGATGCCGGCGCTGCCGCGCGCGATCGCCAGCGCATCGGCACGCCCCATTTCGGCGACCGACAGCAGCGCCAGACCGGGTGCGGCAATCTCCACGCCTAGCGCCGCACCAGAGCGCCGCGCACCGACTCGACCTCGGCCAGCGCCGCATCGCGCAGCAGTGCGATGTCGGCGCTGCCGAGCACCAGGTGGTAGCCGCGGGCGAACAGCGCGGCGGCACTGCGTCCGGGCGTCGGGATGATGCCGAGCAGCTTGCCGGACTGGCGCGCCGCCGCCTCGATCCGCGTCATCGCGGTCTCGACCACGTCGTGGTCGGGCTGGCCGAGATGGCCGAGATTGGCCGACAGGTCGTAGGGGCCGACGAACAGCATGTCGACGCCGTCGACCGCGGCGATCGCCTCGACCGCCTCGAGCCCCGCCTTGGTCTCGATCTGGCACATCAGCAGGAATTCGCGCTCGCAGCTCGCCATATAGCCGGCAAGGTCGGTGCCATAGCCGGAGGCCCGCACGATGCCGGGCGCGACGCCGCGCACCCCGCCCGGCGGGTAGCGGCAGGCCGCCACCGCGGCGCGGGCGTCGCCGACGCTGTTCACCGACGGCACCATCACCCCGTCGAGCCCGAGATCGAGCGCGCGCTTCAGTTCCACCGCGTCATTGGCCGGCACGCGCATGAGCACGCCGCAATCGGCGCTGCGGATTGCGGCGATCTGGCCCTGCGCGCCGAGCAGATCGCCCGGACCATGCTCGCGGTCGATCAACAGGCAATCGAAGCCGGCAAGCGCCATGATCTCGGCGGTCACCGGGCTGGCGGCGTTGAGGAAACCGCCGAACAGCCGCTGGCCCGTCACCAGACAGCCCTTGAGATCGACCCGTCGCGTCATGCGCTCTCCCCCTGTTCGAGTTGCCGGCGCCGTACCTCGCTCCAGGTGACGGTCCGGCGTCATCAGTTCAGCACGACCATGCAGTGCTGATCGCCATCGCGGGTTTGGATTGCCGCGCAAAGCTCCGCCGCGCCCTGGCGGTCCGCCGCCGGGCCGGCCAGGACGCGGTAGCGTACATCCGATCCGCCGAGATCGACCCGGCGCAGCAGCGGCGAGGTCTGGCCGAGCAGATCCGGAAAGGCCCGGCGCAGGCGCTGCCACTCGGCTTCCGCCGCCGCCTCGGAGTCGCTCTCGATCTCCGTGAGCCACACGCGATAGATCTTGTCGGGCTGGGCCGCCGGTTCGGCGGCGGCCGGTTCCGGCGCCATCTCAGGCTCGGCCGACGGGGCCGGCGGCTGAACGTCGGTTTCTGCGCCGGGCTCGCCGGCAGTGTTCGGTGTATCGGGCGTGTCGGGCGTGTCGGGTGCGATGTCGGCATTGCCGTCCGGCATCGGCGGTGGATCGGGTTCCGCGATCGTGGCGGCGTCTTCCGTGTGTTCCGCCGGCGCCGGGATCGCTGCCGCCTCCGCGATGGCCTGCGGCGCGTCCGGCGCGGCCCCCTCACCCGCACCGGGCTCAGCCGGCGCAGGGCCATGGGGCTCCGCCGCCGGCGCGTCACCGGCATGGCCTGCCGCCGGCTGGTTCGGTTCGTCGCTGGCGACCGTGACCTCCTCGGGAGCCGCTGGCGGGGTCTCCGTCACCGCTTCCGTCGCCGCCGAAACCGCCGACTCGTCGACGGCGAATGCGCCTTCGTCCGGCGCGGCCGTCTCGGGTTCGGGCTCGACTTGCGTCTCCGCCGGCTGCGGAGTCTCGGCCACCGGAGGCGGCGGTTCTTGCAGGGGCGCCTCGGCGGTCTGCGTCGGCGCCACGACTGCCTCGGCAGGCGACGGCGTTTCGGGGATTTCCACCGGCTCGGACACGACTGATTCGGCCGGCGCCGGTTCCATGCCAGCCGGTTCCGGCGCCGCCAGCGCAGCCGGCTCGACCGGCGCGGAAACCTCGGCCGGCGGCGGCGGAGGTGGCGGCTCGGCCGCCGCAGGCAACGGTTCCGACACCGGCGCCTCGGCGCTCTGAACCGGTGCGGGGATCTCCTCGGCCGGTTCGGGTGCGGCGGTCTCGGCCGGCGCGGCTGGCTCAGTCGTTGGCGACAATGGTTCCGGCTCGGCCGCGGTGGCATCGGGCTCAGCCGCCGCAGGCAACGGTTCCGACACCGGCGTCTCGGCAGTCTGAACCGGTGCGGAGTTTTCCTCGGTCGGTTCGAGTGCAGCCGTCTCGGCTGGCGCGGCTGGCTCAGTCGTTGGCGGCGGCGGTGCCGGCTCGGCCGTGGGGACATCGGGCTCGGCCGCAGCGGGCAATGGTTCCGGCGCCAGCGCGTCGGCGGTCTGGACCGGTGTCGCGCTTGCCTCGGCCGGTTCGGGCGCGACCGGCTCGGCCGGGGCGGCGGGTTTAGGCGCCGGCGGCGGCGGTGTCGGCTCGACCGCCGCAGGCAGCGGCTCCTGCACCGGCGCTTCGGCGGTCTCGATCGGTGGCGGGATTTCCTCGGGCCGTTCTGACCCGACCGGCTCGGCCGGCGCGGCCGGCTCAGCCGCCGGCGGCGGCGGTGCCGGCTCGGCGGTGGGGACATCGGGCTCGGCCGCCGCGGGCAATGGCTCCGGCGCCGGCGCCTCGGCGGTCTGGACCGGCGCCGCGCTTGCCTCGGCCGGTTCGGGCGCGGACGTCTCGGTCGGCGCCTCGGCGGCCGGGTTCGCGGCCAGCGCCGCGGCGGGCGCGGCCCCATCCGTCGCGGGCGGCAGCGGCTTCGCAGGCGGCACCGGCGGCAGGCCCGCCTGGGTCCCGGCGACGCCGGAGGACGACGGTCCGAGTTCCGAATCCAGTGTCCCGCCGAGCGCCGCGAGTTGACTCGCCGCGGCGACGCTGCCGTTGTCGGCGGCGACGGCGTACCAGCGCCGCGCCTCGGTCAGGTCCTTGTTCACGCCGCGGCCCAGGCGATACATCTCGGCGATGGCGAACTGCGCGTCCGAGATGCCCTGCGCCGCCGCCTCGGCGAACCACTGCGCCGCCAGCCGGTAGTTCCTGGCCACCCCGTCACCGCGGTAGTACATCAGGCCGAGATTGAACTGCGCCATCGGGTGGCCGGCCTTGCCCGCCCGCTCCCACAGCGCGGCGGCCTCGGTCAGGTCGCGCGGCACGCCGCGGCCCTCGGCGTACATCAGGGCCAGATTGCTCAAGGCCGCCGGAAGGCCCTGGGCGCTCGCCATCCGGTACCACTTCACCGCCTCCTTGTCGCTGCGGGCGGGCACCCCTCGGCCGGTCTCGTAAAGCAGACCGATGCCGTGCTGGGCGCGCGCGTCGCCGGCTTCCGCCAGCGGCATCCACACCTCGAACGCCTTGGCGTACTGGCCGCCCTCGAACGCCGTCAGGCCGCCCTCGTAGTCGGCCCGGGCCGGCGCGGCCGCCAGCAGCACGAGCGCACCTGCGAGCCATGCGGCGCTGCGCAGGGTCCGGGCCAGTCGTCGAAGCGAGGGGGACAGGACGAACACCGGGCAAATATGCCGTCGCCGGGCGACGCGAGGCAACGGCGGGGCTGCACGCCGTCGCTCGGCGCGCCGGCAACCGGTCAGTTCACTGTGCCGGCGTTCGCGGGCGCGACGATATTGGGGCGTTCCGAGGTCGGCCCGGCCTGGTGATGAACGATCCGCCATTCCTCGTCCTCGCGGACGAACACGTTGGTGGCGATCAGCACTCCTTCCGGCATGATTTCCAGACAAACCACGAACGCCGTCGCGCCCAACACGAAGGCCCGCGGACCGTGCAGGATGATGTCCGGCGGCGCGTTGCCGAAGATGCGGCGCCAGCTCTCGATCACCCGCTCGCGTCCGGCCAGCAGGCCCCAGCCCGGATGGATGCAGGCGACCGCCGCGCGGCGGGCCCAGAGATCCTGCATCGCCGCCATGTCGGCCGCGGCGAAGGCCCGGTAAAAGGATTCGTTCGCCGCAACGACATCGGCCTCGACATCGGCCATCTGTTCAGCCTCCGGCTTCCTGCCCCCGATTGCGATGCGTCGACCCGACCGCAGCATAGGCCACTCCCGCCGCGGCCGGGAGCCCCGAGGCAGCCGCTCAGCCGTTGGAGATGTCCAACAGGTGCTTTTCGCGGATGACGATGTCGAGCGCCAGGTTGTCGCCCATCAGGCGCAACGATTTCCGGCTGTGCTTGGGAATCGGCACCTTGCGATCGATGCAAAACTTGATCAGGGCGGCGGCGATGTGGGCGGCGTTGAAGTCCGCCGTGTAGCTGGTGCCCTCGCTGGTGCTGACCAGGGTCATCCGGACGGTGTTGGCCGGGCTGTCGAGCAGCGCCACGGCGACGATGTCGCCGGGCGGCATGTCCTGGATCTCGGCGCCCTGGTATTCGCTCAGCGCCGCATGCAGCTCCTGGTTCGGAAACACGATGCGGCGATACTCGGTCGGCATGGTCCCCTGCTTTCGGCATCGCGCGGGTCGGACTGCAGCCGCGCTGAACCGGGCTCACCCCTGGCCGCGCCCGCGATACGGCCCGGGCGGTGCCGTCGGATCGGTCGCCGAGCGAGGGGAATGGGGCGAGTGACCGGACTTGAACCGGCGACATCCAGATCCACAATCTGGCGCTCTAACCACCTGAGCTACACCCGCCGCCAGGACCGGTTGTGTAATAGCGGGACCGGCCGGCGTCAAGGATTGCCGCCCTGCCAGCCGTGGCCCGGCGGCGGCGCCTCGGACCCGCGCGCGGGCGGGCTTCCAGCCCGCGCGGCGAACCCGTAACATGCCCGCCGCAATCCAACAGGGGACCCAACGACATGCTCACCATGGCGGCCGCGATGTCGCGGCTCGGCACCGAATCCGCATTCCAGGTCCTGGCCCGGGCCAAGGCCCTCGAGGCGGCCGGGCACGACATCGTCAATCTCGGCATCGGCCAGCCCGACTTCCAGACCCCGGCCCATGTGGTCGAGGCGGCCTGCAAGGCGCTGCGGGACGGCCATCACGGCTACACCCCGGCCAACGGCATCCCCGAGCTGCGCGCGGCGATCGCCGCCGACCTGCATCGCCGCCACGGCGTCGAGGTCGATCCGGACCAGGTGGTGGCGGTGCCGGGCGGCAAGGTGACCATGTTCTTCGCGATCCTGATGTTCGGCGAGCCGGGCGCCGAGATCCTGTATCCGGACCCGGGCTTTCCGATCTACGCCTCGGCCATCAACTTCACCGGCGCCAAGGCGGTGCCGATCCCGCTGCGCGAGACGGACGGGTTCGCCTTCCGCGCCGAGGAAGTGCTGGCCCGGATCACCCCGAAGAGCCGGCTGCTGATCCTCAACAGCCCGGCCAACCCGACCGGCGGCGTCGCGCCCAAGGCCGAGATCGACAAGCTGGTCGAGGGGCTCGCGGCCCATCCCCATGTCGCGGTCATGAGCGACGAGATCTATGGCGAGATGCTCTATGACGGGCGCCAGCATGTCAGCCTGCTCAGGTACGAGAGCCTGCGCGACCGCCTGATCCTGCTCGACGGCTTCAGCAAGACCTACGCGATGACCGGCTGGCGGCTCGGCTACGCGGTGTGGCCCAAGCCGCTGGTCGAGCCCGCGACGCGGCTCGCCATCAATTCCCATTCCTGCGTCAACGCCGCGGCGCAGTGGGCCGGGGTCGCCGCGCTCCAGGGGCCGCGCGACGAGGTCGAGCGCATGGTCGCCGCCTTCGCCGAGCGGCGCCGCGTGGTGGTGGACGGGCTGAATGCCCTGCCCGGGCTGCGCTGCGTCGAGCCGGGCGGCGCCTTCTACGCCTTCCCCAACATCTCGGCCCTCGGCCTCCCGGCCAAGCGGATCGAGACCGAGTTGCTCGAGCGGGCCGGGGTGGCGACCGTCGCCGGCACCAGCTTCGGGGCCGAGGGCGAGGGCTTCCTGCGGATCTCCTACGCCAACAGCGTCGAGAACATCGGCGCCGCCCTGGGGCGGATCCGCGGCTGGCTCGAGAGCCACGTCCCGGCTGACGCCCGTCGGGAAGCCTAATTGTTGGGCGGATTGCCTGTTTTGTGGGCAATATGACAGGGCGGAGCCGGCATGGTCCGGCGCTGCGCGCCGCTGGCGGCCTGGATTCCGCGGCCGGGCGGGCTTGGCACGGGCTTTGCAGCCTGAAGGCCACGGCGCGGCCCGCGCGTCGGCAACGAACAACGAACTCGACATGGCGAGGTCATGAAGAAGATTGAGGCGATCATCAAGCCGTTCAAGCTCGACGAGGTGAAGGACGCACTCCACGAGGTCGGGATCAAAGGCATCACCGTGACCGAGGCCAAGGGCTTCGGCCGGCAAAAGGGCCACACCGAGCTCTATCGCGGCGCGGAATACGTCGTCGACTTTCTGCCCAAGGTGAAGATCGAGGTGGTGCTGGAGGACAACCTGGTGGAACGGGCCATCGAGGCCATCCAGCAGGCGGCGCGCACCGGCCGCATCGGCGACGGCAAAATCTTCGTCACCACCGTCGACGAAGCCATCCGCATCCGCACCGGCGAGCGCGGGGCCGAAGCCCTCTAGCGCCTGCCCTCCCCTTGCACGTCGCCCGGGCGGCCCGGCAGCGCTGCGCGACGGGCGTCGTCAACACCGCATGAGATTCTGAGGAACCGAGAAAATGTCCGACGTGAAGAAGGTTCTCACCCTGATCAAGGATAACGACGTGAAGTACGTCGATTTCCGATTCACCGATCCGCTCGGCAAGTGGCACCACATCGCGCAGACCGTCGAGACGGTCGACGAGGATTTCCTGACCGAGGGCGTCATGTTCGACGGCTCGTCGATCGCCGGCTGGAAAGCGATCAACGAGTCCGACATGCTGCTGAAGCCCGATTGCCCGACCGCGGTGATGGATCCGTTCTCGGCGCAGCCGCAGCTCGTGGTGTTCTGCGACGTGCTCGAGCCGCTGACCGGCCAGAACTATCCGCGCGACCCGCGCTCGATCGCCAAGGCGTCCGAGGCCTATGCCAAGAGCACCGGCATCGCCGACACGGTCTTCGTCGGCCCCGAGGCCGAGTTCTTCGTGTTCGACGACGTGCGCTACGAAGTGTCGATGAACCGCAGCTTCTTCGAGTTCGAGTCCGAGGAAGGCCCGTACATGTCGGGGCGCAAGCTCGACGAGGGCAATCACGGCCACCGGCCGCTGGTCAAGGGCGGCTATTTCCCGGTGGCGCCGCTCGATTCCGCCAGCGACCTGCGCGCCGAGATGGTCACGGTGCTGACCGAGATGGGCGTGCCGATGGAGAAGCACCATCACGAGGTGGCGCCCAGCCAGCACGAGCTGGGCATGAAATTCGGCGCCCTGACGACCTGCGCCGACTACATGCAGCTCTACAAGTACGTGGTGAAGAACGTCGCCCATTCCTACGGCAAGACCGCGACCTTCATGCCGAAGCCGGTCTATGGCGACAACGGCTCGGGCATGCATGTCCACCAGTCGCTGTGGAAGGGCGGGCAGCCGCTGTTCGCCGGCAGCGGCTATGCCGACCTCTCGGAGATGGCGCTGTTCTACATCGGCGGCATCATCAAGCACGCCAAGGCGCTGAACGCCTTCACCAACCCGACGACCAACAGCTACAAGCGCCTGGTCCCGGGCTTCGAGGCGCCGGTGCTGCTGGCCTACTCCTCGCGCAACCGCTCGGCCTCCTGCCGCATTCCCTACGTGGCGAGCCCGAAGGGCAAGCGCGTCGAGGTGCGCTTCCCCGATCCCTCGGCCAATCCGTATCTGTGCTACGCGGCGTTGCTGATGGCCGGGCTCGACGGCATCCAGAACCGCCTGCATCCCGGCGACGCCATGGACAAGAACCTGTACGACCTGCCGCCCGAGGAACTGAAGAACGTCCCGACCGTGTGCGGCTCGCTGCGCGAGGCGCTGGACAGCCTCGACGCCGACCGCGCCTTCCTGAAGAAGGGCGACGTCTTCACCGACGACATGATCGATTCCTACGTGGAGCTGAAGTGGGAGGAGGTCTACGCGCTCGAGCAGACGCCGCATCCGATCGAGTTCAAGAACTACTACAGCTGCTGACCGATCGCCTCCAGCCTGCGCCGGAGGCCCCCGCCACATGACGTGGCGGGGGCCTTCTGTCGATGGCTCCACGAGCGGCCTGGGCGGCGGCGGCGACAATAGATTGCCCGCCGCCGCGCAACTTCCCCTAGACTGCGCTCCGCATGCCAGACAGCCCAGTCGGCCCCAGAATGGCCGGCCGAACGGAGGACAGGTTGGTGACGGGGAGCAAGACGTCGGAGCCCGGCGGTGCCAGAGGCCAGGATCCGCACGAGCTGGCGCCGTCGCGGCTGCTGCTGGTGTCCGATGACCCGGACGAACGGGCCCTGATCCTCGACATGGTCGACGACGCCCGGCGCGCCGGGATGCCGCTCGGCGAGCTGTCCCTCGATACCGCCGGCGACTACCGCCAGGCCCTGCTGCTCGCCACCGATTTCGACTACGGCGCGGTCCTGCTCGGCCGGGTCGGCTCGCTCGACGAGTCGATCCGCTGGCTGGAGCGCGCCCGCGCCGACGGCCAGCTGAGCGGACCGTTCCTGCTGCTCTCGGCGAGCGCCGATCCGGCCGCCACCCGGCGCGCCATCGACGCCGGCGCCAGCGACCTGCTGCCGAGGGACGAGCTGACCGCCGGGGTGCTGGAGCGCGCGCTGCGCTACGCCCTGTCGCTCGACCGGGCGCGCAGCCGGGCGGCGGGGCTCGAGCTGTTCGAGGGCACGACCGGGCTGGCGCGCCAGTCGCTGTTCTGGGAGGTGCTGTCGCTCGCGGTGCGCCGGGCCCGGCGCAACAAGGACTTCCTCGGCGTGCTGATGCTCCATCTCGACTGCCAGGAGAAGCCGTCCTTCAAGCCCGGCGTCGATCCGATAGCGACCGTCATGCCGCTGGTCTCGCGCCGCCTGGTGCGCGCGCTGCGCGCCAGCGACACCATCTCCCTGCTCGACGACGGCGATCTCGCGATCCTCGTGGAATCGATGCCGCGGGTCGAGGACATGCAGATCGTCGCCGAGAAGATCATCGCCGCGGCCGCCGGCCGCTACGAGGCCGAGAGCCGGGTGTTCGACGTCACCATCAATGTCGGCATCGCCATGTTCCCGACCAGTGCCCGCGACGCCGACGACCTGGTGCGCTGCGCCACCGCCGCGACCCTGGCGGCCCGCGAAAAGGGCGCCAACGAGTTCCATTTCGGATAGGGCTGCGGGGGCGGCGGCCACAGCCCGCGGTCAGGCCGAACTCGTGCTCGGCACAAGCGCGGGCGCGGGCGCGGAAGGTTCTACGCCGACCCCACTTTTGACGTTAGAGGAGACGCGGCATGGACCGGTTCACCGGCGGTTGCCTGTGCGGCAACGTCCGAATCGTGGCGTCGGGACTGCCATACCGGGTCGGCCTTTGTCACTGTCTCGACTGCCGCAAGCATCATGGGGCCCTGTTTCACGCTTCCGCGGTGTTCCCTCGGGATGCGGTGACGATCGATGGCGAAACACGCGACTACGCCGGGCGGTTCTTCTGTCCCCGCTGCGGCTCCTCGGTTTTCGGGCGCAGCGCAGACGAAATCGAAGTGAACCTGGGATCCCTGGATGCCCCTGACCAACTGAGGCCAACCTACGAACTCTGGATCGTCCGTCGCGAGTCCTGGTTGCCGCCGTTTCCGCTCGCGAGACGATACGACCGCGATCGCGACGCCACGGGTCGCTTTGAGGAGTAGGCCGCACGAACGGTGCGACGGCGCCGTCACGAATCGTGTGCGGTCGGGATCGGAGTGGGAATATCTGCAGATCCCGCCGTGACTGCGATTTCGCTCAGCCATCGCGATCCCCTCCGAAGCGTATGCGCAGCTCGCGCAGAGTTACGCTGTATCCACCGGCCGCGGCCGTCCGGCATCGTCGATCGCGACATAGGTGAACTGGCCTTCGGTGACCTTCTCGTGGGCGCCGTCGCGGCGGCGCTCGACCCAGGTCTCGACCTCGACGGTGATCGAAGTGCGCCCGACCCGCTTGACCTCGGCGTAGCAGCTCACGAGATCGCCGATGAACACCGGGCGGTGGAAGGTCATGGCGTCGACCGCGACGGTGGCGATGCGGCCCTTGGCGCGCTGGAACGCCTGCACCGAGCCGGCCAGGTCCATCTGGGCCATGATCCAGCCGCCGAAGATGTCGCCGTTGGGGTTGGCGTCCTTCGGCATGGCGATGGTGCGGAGCGCCGGGTCGCGCACCCCCGGCGGGCGGTCCGAAGCGTCCTCGCGGGCCATGCGCGCCTCCTCAGCCGCCGGATGAAAGCCAAAGAACGACTACAACATATAGCCTGATGCTGCGGCGGCGCCTACAGTATGCTGCGGAGGCCGCTTGCTGCGGCGCAACCGCCGTCCGTATAATCCGGCGCGCCGATTCCGGCCCCCCGTTCCCTACGCAAAGCGCATCCGGCATGGCCGACCTGTTCCAGAGCACCGCCCGCAAGGACACCGGCTACACCGCCAAGGACATCGAGGTCCTGGAGGGGCTGGAGCCGGTGCGCCGCCGGCCCGGCATGTATATCGGCGGCACCGACGAGCGCGCCCTGCATCACCTGGTGGCCGAGGTCTTGGACAACGCCATGGACGAGGCGGTGGCCGGCCACGCCAACCGGATCGAGCTCGAGCTCGACGCGGAAGGCTTCGTCACCGTGCGCGACAACGGCCGCGGCATCCCGACCGACCCGCATCCGAAGTTCAAGACCAAGTCGGCGCTCGAGGTGATCCTGACCACGCTGCATTCCGGCGGCAAGTTCGGCGGCAAGGTCTACCAGACCTCGGGCGGGTTGCACGGCGTCGGCGCCAGCGTGGTCAACGCGCTGTCGGACAAGCTCAGCGTCGAAGTCGCCCGCGACCGCGACCTGTTCACCCAGGAGTATTCCCGCGGCAAGCCGGTGACCAAGCTCAAGGAAAAGGCCGGGGCGGCACCGAACCGGCGCGGCACCACCATCCGCTTCCATCCCGACCCCGAGATCTTCGGGGCCGACGCCCGGTTCAGGCCGGAGCGGATGTACCGCATGGCCCGCTCCAAGGCCTATCTGTTCCGCGGCGTCGAGATCCGCTGGAGCTGCGATCCCGCCCTGGTCGACCCGGACGGCCCGACCCCGGCCAAGGAGACCTTCCATTTCCCGGGCGGCCTGCTCGATTACCTGAACGCCGCGCTCGAGGGCCGCAAGACGGTGACCCAGACGGCGTTCTTCGGCGAGGCGAGCTTCCCCGACGCGCGCGGCCGGGTCGAATGGGCGGTCGCCTGGCCGGTCGACGGCGACGGCTTCCTGAATTCCTACTGCAATACCGTGCCGACGCCCGAGGGCGGCACCCACGAGGCCGGCCTGCGCAGCGGCCTGACCCGCTCGCTCAAGGCCCATGGCGAGCTGGTCGGCAACCGCAAGGCGGCGCAGGTCACCGCCGAGGACATCCTGGGCGGCGCCGCGATGATGCTGTCGCTGTTCATCAGGGATCCGCAGTTCCAGGGCCAGACCAAGGAAAGGCTGTCCTCGGCCGACGCCACCCGCCTGGTCGAGGCCTCGATCAAGGATCACTTCGACCACTGGCTGTCGGGCGATACCGAGCGCGCCCGCGACCTGCTCGACTGGGCGATCGAACGCGCCGAGGATCGCCTGCGCCGGCGCCAGGACAAGGAGGTCGCGCGCAAGACCGCGACCCGCAAGCTGCGCCTGCCCGGCAAGCTCACCGACTGCACCCTGGAGGGGCCCGAGGGCACCGAACTGTTCCTGGTCGAGGGCGATTCCGCCGGCGGCTCGGCCAAGCAGGCGCGCGCCCGCGAGACCCAGGCGGTGCTGCCGCTGCGCGGCAAGATCCTGAACGTCGCCAGCGCCTCGGCCGACAAGCTGAAGGGCAACCAGGAGCTGATCGACCTGATCCAGGCGCTCGGCTGCGGCACCCGCGACAAGTACGACGACAAGCGGCTGCGCTACGAGAAGATCGTCATCATGACCGACGCCGATGTCGACGGCGCCCATATCGCCTCGCTGCTGATGACCTTCTTCTATCGCGAGATGCCCGGGCTGATCG
The DNA here is from genome assembly GCA_964372215.1 of uncultured Rhodospirillaceae bacterium. Classification (GTDB taxonomy): domain Bacteria; phylum Pseudomonadota; class Alphaproteobacteria; order Dongiales; family Dongiaceae; genus DAIMFL01. Next base: position 28,783 of record CAYJQC010000033.1, on the reverse strand, counting down.
AGAACGGGCATCTCTATCTCGCGGTGCCGCCGCTCTATCGCCTGAGCCAGGGCGGCACCACCGCCTATGCCCGCGACGACGCCCACAAGGACGAGCTGATGAAGTCGACCTTCAACGGCCGCGGCAAGGTCGAGATCAGCCGCTTCAAGGGCCTCGGCGAGATGCCGGCGGTGCAGCTGCGCGACACCACCATGAAGCCGGGCCTCCGCACCCTGCTCCGGGTCCACCTGCCCGACCGCTTCAACGACGACGAGCGCCAGGCGGCGCGCGAGACCCAGGACCGGGTCGAGAGCCTGATGGGGCGCAAGCCCGAGCTCAGGTTCCAGTTCATCCAGGAGAACGCCCGCTTCGCCCGCGACATCGACGTGTAGCGTGGGGCATGTCGGCGACCGACGCCTATTCGATCCGACCCGCCGGCCCCGAAGACGCGGCGCCGTTCTGCCGGCTGATCTCGCGGCTGCTGCTCGAGCTCAATCCCGACTATGCCGAGTACTATGGCGAAGCCAGGCTTGCCCCGGTCGTCGAGCGCCTGCTGCGCGACGAGCCGGGCTATTTCGGCTTCATCGCCAGCGACGAGACCGGGCAGCCCGCCGGCGCCATCGCGCTCAACGAATGCGCCGCCGCCTACGCCCTCGGCCGCTTCGGCGAGATCACCGAGCTCTATGTCGAGCCGGCGCATCGCTCGGCGCGGCTGGGCCAGCGCATGCTGGACCATGCCAAGGCGTTCGCGGCGACGCGCGGCTGGACGGTCCTCGAGGTCAGCGCGCCGGAACAGCCGCGCTGGCGGAGGTCTCTCGACTTCTACCTGCGCGGCGGCTTCGCCGAAGTCGGGCCGCGGCTCTATCTGGTGATCGAGGACCCGACAGGACCGGCTTGATTTGCGGGTCCGCCTGATCCATCTCTCTGGCAAGCACTGCAGGACGGGGATATTGGCATGGTGCGTCCGATTCATGCGGTGGCCCTGGCGGCAACGCTGGCGCTCGGCGCCTGCGCCGCGGGCATCGGCGGCGGCGGCAAGATCGACTTCGTGCGGGTCGAAACCGCCTATAGCCGCGCCGACTTCGCCTATGCCGGCGCCGGGCGCGACCTGACCACCGAGATCCTCGGCAACCCGTTCGCGAACCTGGCGCAGCCGGCGTTCGACCGGGCGGTGACCGATGCCATGCGGGGCGCCCATTTCGGGCCGCGGACGAACTTCACCACCGCGCCCGACGACTCGGCGCGCACCGTCTATCGCGTGCGCATGCTGTGGAACGGCCCGCTCGGCACCAATGGCAGCGCGCTGTGCGACGGCACGCCGCTGGTGGGCGGCGGCCCGGCGAACGGCGAGGTTCGCCTGATCGCCGCCTTCTGCCGCAGCGACCGCCCGGCGACCTATCTCTCCGGTTCGGTCGACGGCGTCAGCGGCCCGGACGACCCGCGCTTCGTCAGCTTCATCCGCCAAGTGACCACCGAGCTGTTCCCGCCGCGCGACGGCATCTTCGAATCCCACGACTGCATGTGGGGCTCCTGCTGAGTCGGGTCAGCGGATCAGCCGGCTGAGCTCCCTGAACTCGTCGGTGGCGGCGCGGCCGAGCCATTCGAACAGCACCATCTCCGCAGTCACCACCTCGACCCCGTTGGCCCGCAGCCGGTCGAGCGCGACCGCCTTGCTCTCGGCCCGCCGCGATGCGGTGGCGTCGGCGGCCACGAACGGCAGGTAGCCGGCCGCCTTCAGGCCGAGCGCGGTCTGCAGCACGCAGACATGTGACTCGATGCCGCAGATCACGATCTGGTCGCGGCCCGACGCGGCGAGCCGGCCGGCGATCCCGGGATCCGCGGCGCAGGCGAAATCGGTCTTGGCCAGGCGGGCATTCTCGGGCAGCAGCTCCACCAGCTCCGGCACCGTCGGTCCGAGCCCCTGGGGATACTGTTCCGAGGCCAGGACCGGCACGCCGAGCCGGCCGGCGCCGCGCAGCAGCAGCGCCGAATTGGCCAGCATCGCCGCCGCCTCGGTCATGGCGGGCACCAGCCGTTCCTGGACATCGACCACCAGCAGCAGCGCGCGCGCCCGTTCCATCAGCATGCCGGCCGGCTCGCCATGCCGATGCAAGCGCCAGGCGCGGCGCCGGACCGGGCCGCCACGCCAAAGGGTTTACACAAGTTAATCATTGACAAATCAATGGCTTTTGCCCATGTATGCAGCACTTCGAGGCCGGTAGCGACGGGCACCGGCCTCGTTTTGCACGCGAATATTGCGTTGAAATGCCCGCACCGGACAGCATGAATTTTTCAGATCTGGGCTTGAGCCCCGAAGTCCTGCGCGCGGTCGAGGAGTCGGGCTACACCACGCCCACCCCGATCCAGGAACAGGCAATCCCCGTGGTCCTCATGGGCCGCGACGTACTGGGCTGCGCCCAGACCGGCACCGGCAAGACCGCAGGGTTCACCCTGCCGATGATCGACATCATGGCGTCGGGGCGAGCCCGGGCGCGCATGCCGCGGTCGCTGATCATCGAGCCGACCCGCGAGCTGGCGACCCAGGTTTCCGAGAGCTTCGAACGCTACGGCAAGTACCACAAGCTTAGCATGGCGCTGTTGATCGGCGGCGAGTCCTTCGCCGACCAGCAGAAGAAGCTCGACCGCGGCGTCGACGTGCTGATCGCCACGCCGGGCCGCCTGCTCGACCTGTTCGAGCGCGGCAAGATCCTGCTCTCGGACGCCAAGATCCTGGTGATCGACGAGGCCGACCGCATGCTCGACATGGGCTTCATCCCCGATGTCGAGCGCATCGTGTCGCTGCTGCCGAAAATCCGCCAGACGCTGTTCTTCTCGGCCACCATGCCGCCGGAGATCCGGCGCCTCGCCGACGCCTTCCTGATGAATCCCAAGACCATCTCGGTGGCGCCGCCGGCCTCGCCCGCGGCGACCGTGACCCAGGGCATCGTGATCGTCGACGAGATGGACAAGCGCGAGGCGCTGCGGCGCCTGATCCGCGCCGAGGACGTCAAGAACGCGCTGATCTTCTGCAACCGCAAGAAGGACGTCGACATCCTCTTCAAGTCGCTCAGCAAGCACGGCTTCGACGCCGCCGCCCTGCACGGCGACATGTCGCAGCCCAAGCGGACCGAGACGCTCGAGCGCTTCAAGGCCAACGAGATCCGGCTGCTGGTGGCGAGCGACGTCGCGGCGCGCGGGCTCGACGTGGTGAACCTGTCCCACGTCTTCAATTTCGACGTGCCGATCCATCCCGAGGACTACGTCCACCGCATCGGCCGCACCGGCCGGGCCGGGCGCGAAGGCCGCGCCTTCACCCTGGCGACGCCCGATGACGGCAAGTTCGCCGAGGCGATCGAGAAGCTGATCGGCAAGGCGATTCCGAAAATCGAGGTCGACGGCATCGCGTCGCTCGAGTACGACCCGGATGCCGGCCGTGGCCGCCGTCGCCGCACCGCCCGTCCCGCCGCCAAGAGCGGCGGACGCGAAACGTCGCGGGCACGCGGGCGCGGCCGCGACAAGCCCCCGGCCCGCGAGCCGCGGGCGGAGGGCCCGGCCGACGAGACTCCGGTCGCGGTCGCGGTGGAACAAGCGGCGCCGCCAGCAGCCGAGGCGCCGCCGGCAGAGACTCCGGCGCGGGCACCGCGTCAGCCGCGCGGACGCCGGCGTAGCGAGCCGCGCCGTGAAGCCGGCGACGGCGCCGGCAAGGCCGAGCGCGGCGCAAGCCGCGACGACTCCGCCAAGCCGGAGCGAAGCGGCGGCCGCGAGCGCGAAGAGCCGGACGAGGGCATCCTGGCGTTCGGCGACCACACCCCGAACTTCCTGCTGCGTCCGGTCCGCCTGCCCGCCGCGACCCAGCCGGCCGAGCGCAACGCGGATCTCGCCGAGACCGTCTGAGCGCCCAGCCGGGAGACGATCGCCATGCAGACCATCTTCGTCATGGTGAAATGCGATCTGGGCCGGGCCTACGAAGTGGCCGACGAGGCGGTGCAGTCGATCGACGAGGTGTCGGAGGTGCATTCGACCTCCGGGCAGTACGATCTCCTGTTGAAATGCTATCTGCCGGATGGCCAGGACATCGGCCGTTTCGTCACCGACCGCCTGCAGACCCTGGCCGGCGTGAAGGAAACCTTCACCCTCATCGCCTTCAAGGCGTTCTCCTGACCTTCCGCAATCGGCCGGAGTAGACGCCGGAGCCCGCGCGTGCGGAGCTGGATCTCGTCGCAGCCCTATGCTTCGGTCGGTTTCCTCGGCACCACCAGCGCGTCGAGCGCCACGCAGCCGTGCGGCCCGGCGATCAGCGGGTTCACGTCGACCTCGGCGATCAGTCCGTCGAGATCGGCGATCATCGCCGAGAAGCGGGCGAACGCCTCGGCCAGCGCGGCGATGTCGGCGGGCGGGGCGCCGCGCCGGCCGTCGAGCAGCGGCCTGATCTTCAGGCGATCGATCACCCGCCGGCCCCAGGCGGCGTCGAACGGCGGCACGGCGAAGCCGCGATCCCCCAGCAGTTCGATCAGGACGCCGCCGGCGCCGGCCAGGACGATCGAACCGAACTGCGCATCGTGCAGGGCGCCGAAGGCCAGCTCGACGCCCTTCTCCTTCGCCATCGGCATGACGATGACCCGGGGGCCCAGCCGCGCCGCCAGATCGTCCCAGGCGGCGGCGACCGCGGCGGCATCGGCAAGCCCGAGCTTCACGCCGCCGACGTCGGATTTGTGCAGGATCCCCGGCATCGCCGTCTTCAGGGCGACCGGCAGGCCGAGCGCGCGCGCCGCCTGGACCGCCGCGGCGGCGTCCTCGACCACGCGATGCGGCAGCACCGGAATTCCATAGTCGGCGAACAGCGTCAGGCCTTCCGCCTCGTCGAGCGCCGCGCCGGTGGCGAGGCGCGCCGTCCATTTGGCGCGCAGGCCCGCCCGCGGTGCCGACGGCCGCATCGCCGGGCGCGCCTGCCAGTCGCGGCGCTCGAAGGCGAGACGGATCGCGCGCAGCGCCGGCGCCGCGCCGAGCAGCACCGGGATCCCGGCGCGCACCAGGCGATTGCACAGCCCGTCGGCGCCGTTGCTCGCCATGTTGGTGGTCAGGATGATCGGCTTGGATGTGCGTTCCGCGGTCGCCAGCAGCAGCCGGCCATAGCCTTCGCTGAGGTAGTAGCCGTCGCGCGGCTCGACGAACAAGCCGGCGAGCGCGGTATCCGGATCCTCGGCCAGGGCGGTCAGGCAGTCCGTGAAGATCGCCTCGTAGTCGTGGCCGGTGCCCCAGGCGTCGAGCGGGTTGATCGGGTCGAGCCCGTAGTCGAGACGGGCCGCCAGCTTCGCCGTGGTGTCGCCGTCGATCTTGGCGAACGGCACCCCCCGGACGCTGGCGAGGTCGACCAGCAGCTCGCGCAGCCCACCTGAATCGTGCATCGAGGCGAGGCCGCCCTTGGCCACCCGGCGCGGACCTTCCATCAGCAGCAGGGCGTTGCCGAGCTCGTCGAGATCGTCGACCTGGATCACGCCGTAGCGGTCGAACACCGCCTCGTAGGCGCCGTGATCGCCGGCGATCGCGCCGGAATGGCTGACCGCCAGGGCCGCGCTCTCGGCAGTGCGCCCGACCTTGAGAGCGACCACCGGAATGTCGCGCGCGGCCGCCTTCTCCAGGGCCGCGACGAAGCGCGCGGGATCGCGCACGGTCTCCAGGAACAGCCCGACCGCCCGGGTCGTCGGCTGCTCGAGCGCATAGTCGAGATAGTCGGCGGCGGTGGTGACCAGCTCCTGCCCCGACGACACCGCGAGGTTGAAGCGGAAGCGGCGGTCGTTGTGGACCAGGGCGGTGAAGGCCGATCCGGAATGGGAGATGAAGGCGACGCCGCCGCGCTCCAGCCACTCCGGCGGCGGAAAGCCGCATACCCTGAGGTCGTGGTCGAGATTGTAGAATCCCATGCAGTTGCCGCCGCACAGCGCCATGCCGGCGGCTTCGGCCATGGCGGAGATGCGCCGGGTCAGCGGCGGGCTCGTATCGTTCTCCAGATAGCCCGAGCCGAAGATGGTGGCGGCGCGCACGCCCTGCCCGATCGCCTCGGCGAGCTGGCCTTCGATGCGCGCGTTGCCGATGCCGAGCACCACGTGATCGACCACCTCGGGCAGCGCGGAGATCGAGCTGTAGCACTGCACCCCGTCGATCTCGTCGTATTTGGGATTGACCAGATAGACCCGGTGCCCGCTCGACAGCTTGGCGGTCGAGCGGATCATGCCGTAGCCGACCGTGTCCGGCTTGGACGAGGCACCGACGATCGCAATCGAGGCGGGTCGCAAGAGCGGCGCGAGGCGGTGGCGCTCGGCGGCGGATGCGGCGCCCGCGGCCGGCGCGACAGAGGCGGTCATGATGGCGTCTCGATCAGGGTGACGTTGTTGCGCGCCCGTCGGCTGCCGGCTCGTTCGTCGCCAGCAGGTTGCGCAGCTTGGCATGGAACTGGCGCACGGCGATCTCGGAATCGGCGATCGGCCCGCACGGTGCGTGGCCCGATGCCAGGCCGCGCTGCACGCGGCGGAAAATTTCCGCGTTCTCCCCGGCGACCCCGCGATTGATCCGGCGCGCCAGGTAGCGCGCCGCGTTCAGGCGGCGGTCGGCCTGCGGCAGCCCGTAGCAGCGCGTGCGGATCAGGCTCTCCTCCGCCGCCAGCGGCAGCACCTGCAGGACGATCGCCTGGTCCGGCTGCAGCGTGATGCAGGTGTTGGGGAACAGGCTGTAGAAGCGCCAGGTTCCGGCAAGCTCGGCCGGCAGATGCGCGATCTCCGGCAGCAGCGACCGATACAGCCGTTCCGCCCAGCCGCCGGCGGGCCGGTCGCGCAGTCGGCCGACGGCGCGCGCGACGCCGTTGGCGGCGACGTCGGTCGCATAGGCCCCGCCGAACAGCCGGGCCAGGCCGGGATGGGCGAGCGCAATCTCGTAGCCCTGGCGGAAGTCGTCGATCGCGACCTTCCAGTTGACCGCGAGGCGCTCGCTCTCGACCGCCTCCAGACGCATCATTTCCGGCAGACGATACGCCGCGAAGTCGTCGCCATAAGGCGCCAGCAGCGTCGCCACCGAGGGCCCGCGGCCGGCAAGCCGGGTGAACACGAAGCCCTCGAACAGGTCGATCTCGAGCGGCAACAGGCCGTGACCCTGCCAGTCGATCTTGGCAAAGCTGCGCTCCGCCGGCACGGCCTTGAGGTGGCCGAGAAAATCGTAGGTCCAGCCATGATAGGGGCAGGTGACGGCATGGCCGCAATTGCCCTGCCCGCTCGCCGCCGCGCCGTCGAGCAAGCGCGCCGCGCGATGCCGGCAGACATTGAGGAAGCCCCTGAGCGCGCCGTCCTCGCCGCGCAGCACGAAGGCGCCGTCGCGCAGCAGGTCGAACGTGACGTAGTCGCCCGACGCCGGCAGTTCGGATTCATGGCACACGAACTGCCAGCTGCGCGGAAACAGCTGCGCCGCCTCGCGGGCCAGCATGGCGGGATCGGTGTAGGCATCGGCCGGCAGCCCGTCGACCGGCATCGCATCGCCGCGCGCCGGTGCCGCGAGCCCGGCGGACGGGGCATTCGAGGGCTCGAGCCGCGGCCGGAACTCGCGCGGAAACAGCCCCGCGAGGAACAGCCGGCAGGTGCGCTTGGCATCCTCGCGGTCGAAATCGCGCGGGTCGATCAGGAAGTCGAACCAGAACCCGTCGATCATGGCGTTCAGGCCGCCGGCGACGGCGCCGGGATCGAGACCGTCATAGCCGCCGGCCTCGATCAGCTGGCGGCACAAAGCGGTGGTCTCGTCGTAGTATTCCGCCTCCATGCGCGAGACCAGCGTGCGGTACGAGGGCTGCGAATGGGCCTCCGCCCAGAACGCATACCAGACCGCCACCTTCTCCAGGGTGAAGACCCGGGGATCGAAGTCGGCGTCGATCATGGCGTCGAGCTGGGCTGCGGGCGACGGCCCGGCCTTGTCGAGCGCCTCGCGCAGCGACGTGGCATACTCGTCCGTGATCTGCTCCAGCGTCGCCTGAAGCAGCTGCTCCTTGGTCTTGAAGTAGAAGTTCACGATGCCCGGCGACAACCCCGCCTCACCCGCCACGTGGGTCAGGGTGGTGTTGGCATAGCCCCGCCGGCCGATCGCCGTGATGGTGGCATCGATCAGCTGTCGGCGCCTCGCGGCGGTCTTGAGGGCAGGACTCTTGCTCATACCCGGAGCATCCTGGATTGTTTAGCCAAGACGTCGAACTCTAACCATAAGCACATGATTCTCAATCATTTTTTGCACATGCGAAATTGAATGAGCATTTAATCAACTGGACAATATGCGGCCGACATGGTAGCAAATTTGTACAGTCATTCAATGATTCCGTGATCCCACTGACTGATATCGAAATCCCGTCGCCGTCTGGGAACCGGCGGCTGACTACAGGTAACTGGAGCCCTTCCATGACCCGCTCTCTCGCCAAGTCCAACGCCCACTTCCGCAAGGCGGTGCAGCGCATGCCGCTCGGCGTCTCCTCGAACTTCCGCTACTGGGGCGATGACGAAACCATCTATGTGAAGCGTGGCAGCGGTGCCCGGCTATGGGACCTCGACGACAACCCCTACATCGATTACCGCCTGGGCTACGGCCCGGCGATCCTCGGCCATTGCCACGAGGACGTGGATACCGCCGCCCGCGAGGGGCAGAAGGTCGGCACCGTCTTCGCGCTGGGCACCGAGGGCGAGCTCGCCGTCGCCGAGCTGATCAATTCAATGGTGCCGGCCGCCGAGTTGGTGCGCTTCTCCAATTCCGGGACCGAAGCGGTGATGGGCGCCCTGCGCCTGGCCCGCGGCTTCACCGGCAAGCAGCATTTCGTCACCTTCGAGGGCTCCTATCACGGGCTGTTCGACTCGGTGATGTGGATGGCGAACATGGAGGCGCTCAAGGATCCCACGAGCGATCCCGAGATCATCCCCTATGGCGCGGGAATTCCCGATCTCGTGCGCCAGCTGTTCTGGCAGGTTCCCTACAACGACGCCGACCGGCTGGAAGCGGTGCTGAAGCGCCATAGCGACAAGATCGCCGCGGTGCTGATCGAACCGATCCTGGGCAATTGCTGCGGCATCCCGTCGAAGCCCGAATTCATCAAGGCGGTGCGCGAGCTGTGCACCAAGTACGACGTGCTGATGATGGTCGACGAGGTCAAGACCGGCTTCCGCGTCGCCAAGGGCGGTGCGCAGGAGCTGTACGGCTTCAAGGCCGATCTCTGCACCATGGCCAAGGCGATGGGCAACGGCTACCCGATCGCCGCCATCGGCGGACGCGAGGACGTGATGCGCCGGTTCGGCCAGGGCGTCGCCCATGGCGGCACCTACACCGCCCAGGCGATGAGCCTGGCGGCGTCGGAAGTGACCCTCAAGATCCTGCGCGACACGCCGGCCCTGGAGAACATCGCGGCCTACGGCACGGCGATGCAGAAGGGCATGAGCGCCATTCTCAACGCCCGCCGCATCGCCCACAGCTTCACCGGCCACCCCAGCATGGGCGGATTGTTCTTCAGCGAGATCCCGCCCGACAACTACCGCGACTGGAAGCAGAGCGACTACACATTCTACGATGCGCTGGCGGCGCATCTGATTGCGCGGGGCGTCATGTGCGAACCGGACTCGCGCGAGCCCTGGTTCATCAGCGCGGCGCATGACAAGTCCTGCCTCGACGATACGCTGCGTATCTTCGAGGAGGCAGTCGACGTCACCGCGGAGGAGCTCGGCAAGGGCACCAAGCGGAAGATGTGGGCGGCGCATCGGGCGAGCACGACCAAGGAAACCGCCGCGGCCGAATAATGCGGCGGAAGACGACGAACAACCGGGCACCGGCCCGGTGGCGGTGACCCCGCCGCCGGGCCGGCCTTCGGTCGGGCCAGCACTTAGCCGGGGGCTGTCGGAGACATGCAGAAATACGACGCGGTCATCATCGGGGGTGGCCATAACGGCTTGACGGCGGCGGCCTACCTGGCCCGCGCCGGGCTGAAGACCGTGGTGCTCGAGCGGCGCGAGAAGGTCGGCGGCGCGGCCATGAGCGAGGAGCTGTTTCCCGGCTTCACCTACTCGACCTGCTCCTACGTGTGCAGCCTGCTGCGCCCGGAGATCATGCGCGGCCTCGAGCTGCCGCGGCACGGGCTGCAGGTGATCCCCTACGAGGGCTCGCTCAACGTCCTCACCAACGGCGACTACCTCGCCTCCTACGCCAATCACGACCGCATGCGCCGCGAGCTCGAGCGCTTCTCCAAGCGCGACGCCGAAGCCTATGACCGCTATTCCCTGGCGGTGTCGCGGCAGTGCCGCTTCATCAAGCCGATGCTGACCATGACCCCGCCCGACCCGACCTCGTTCGGCTTCGACGACCTCAAGGGCCTGATGAAGATGGGCCGCGCCTTCGCCGACATGGGCGAGGAGCAGATGTACGAGACGATCCGCTTCTGGACCATGAGCTGCGGCGAATTCCTCGAGGAGTATTTCGAGACCGACGTGGTCAAGGGCCACCTGGCTGGCAGCTCGATCATCGGCACCGCGCTCGGCCCCTACTCTCCCGGCTCGGCCTATGTGCTGCTGCATCACTACATGGGCGAGGTCGATGGCTCGATCGGCGCCTGGGGCTACGCCCGGGGCGGCATGGGCGCGATCAGCAAGGCTCTCGCCTCGGCCGCCATGGAGAAGGGCTGCGAGATCCGGACCGACGCCGAGGTCGCCGAGATCATCATGAAGAACGGCCGCGCAGTCGGCGTTGCCCTCGCCAACGGCGACGAGGTCCATGGCGAGCGCATCATCTCCAATCTCGATTTCCGCCGCCTGACCACCAAGCTCAAGTGGTCCGAGCCGCTCGATCCCGAGATCGTCCGCAAGGGCGAGAACTTCAAGATCCGCGGTTCGTCCGGCAAGCTCAACATCGCACTCGACGGGCTGCCCAATTTCGTCGGCGTCGATCGCGGCAACAATCCCGCGCTCGCCGGCGACATCCACTACTGCCCGAGCCTGGAATACCTGGAGAAGGCGTTCGACGACTGGAAATACGGCATGTGGTCGCGCCGGCCCTATCTCGACATCCTGATCCCGACCCTGATCGACCCGACCATGACCCCGCCCGGCAAGCACTTCATGTCGGTGTTCGTGCAGTACGTGCCGCCGGCATTGGCGAACGGCCCGTGGACGCCGGGGCAACGCGACGCCTTCGGCGAGACCGTGATCGGCCTGATCGAGGAGATGGCGCCGGGCTTCCGCAACCTGATCCTGCACAAGCAGGTGCGCTCGCCCTGGGACATCGAGAACGAGGTCGGCCTGACCGAGGGCAACATCTTCCAGGGCGAGCTGACCCTCGACCAGCTCATGTTCAACCGGCCGATCCCCGGCTTCGCCAAGTATCGTGGGCCGGTGCCCGGATTCTACATGTGCGGCTCGTCGACCCATCCCGGCGGCGGCGTCATGGGCGCGCCGGGCTACAACGCGGCGCGCGAGGTGCTGCGCGACGCCGGCCGGAGGATGGCGGCATGACCGCGCCCCTCAAGTCGCGCTACGACGCGATCGTCGTCGGCGCCGGCCACAATGGCCTGGTCGCCGCCGGCTACCTGGCGAAGGCCGGGCGCAGCGTGCTGGTGGTCGAGGCCCGCGACACGGTCGGCGGCATGGCCGGCATGGACGAGTTCCATCCCGGTTTCAGGAGCGGCGCCTGCGCCCACATCCTGCATATGCTGAATCCGCAGGTGATCGCCGATCTCGGGCTCGCCCGCCACGGCCTCGACTACGCCGCCGCGGACCTGGCGACCGTGTCGCTGCTCGAGGACCGCGACCGCCTGGTGCTCGGTTCGGCCGCCGAGACCGCGGCCTCGCTCGGCCGCTTTTCCCGGCGCGATGCCGAGCGGCTGCCGGAGTTCCGCGACAAGCTGCTGCGCCTCGCCGGGGCGCTGCGGAAGATGCTGCTGCGCACCCCGCCGCGGCTCAAGTTCAGCGACTGGTCGAACTTGATCGAGCTCGGCCGGCTCGGGCTGTCGGTGCGCCTGCTCGGCCGCAAGGACATGCGAGAGCTGCTGCGCATCGTCGGCATGAACGCCGCCGACCTGATGAACGACGATTTCGAGAGCGATGCGCTGAAGGGCGTCTACGGGCTCGACAGCGTGCTCGGCTGCCATATGGGCCCGCGCTCGCCCAACACCGTCTACACCCTGCTCTACCGCCTGGCCGGCGAGGCGGCGGGCCGGCGCGGCGCGCTCGGCCTGGCCAAGGGCGGAATCGGCGGCACGACCGCCGCGATGGCGGCGGCGGCGCGCGGCTTCGGCGCCGAGATCCTGACCGGCAGCCCGGTCGCCCGCATCACCGCCGTCGACGACAAGGTCACCGGCGTGGCGCTGGCCGACGGGCGCGAGATCGCCGCCGGACTGGTGCTCTCCAACGCCGACGCCAAGCGCACCTATTTCGACCTGCTGGGCGTCGAGCATCTCGACACCAACTTCGTGCGGCGCCTGCGCAACATCCGCGCCAAGGGCAGCACGGCCAAGCTCGACCTCGCCCTCGACGGGCTGCCCGATCTCGGCGTCGAGGCCGATCTTGCCCGCCGTTCCCGCTTCGTGGTGGCGCCGTCCCTGTCCTATCTCGAGCGCGCCTTCGACTGCGTCAAGTACGACGAGCCCGCGGCGGCGCCCGGCCTCGAGGTCACCATTCCCACGCTTTCCGATCCGGGCCTGGCGCCCACCGGCAAGCATGTCATGTCGGTGGTCGTGCAGTACGCCCCCCGGGAGCCGTGCGACGGCGGCTGGGCGGCGCAACGCGAGCCCTTCGCCGACCGGGTCGTCGACATGCTGGCCGAGCGGATGCCGGGCCTGCGCGAGCGGGTGGTGGCACGGCGGCTGTCGACGCCGGAAGACATCGAGGCCCGCTTCGGCGCGGCCGGCGGGCATTGGCATCACGGCGAGATCGCCCTCGACCAGGTCTGGATGCTGCGCCCGATGCCGGGGCTGCAGCAGTATCGCGGCCCGGTCGCCGGCCTGCTGCTGTGCGGCGCCGCCGCCCATCCCGGCGGCGGCGTCACCGGCGCCGCCGGCGCCAATGCGGCGCGCGAGGCGCTCAAGACTCTCTCCGGCGGGAGGCGCTGACCCATGCTGAACGAAGTCAATCTGCTGCCCACCCCGTTCACCGAGCGGCTGCGGCCGTTCAACCTCAATCACAGCTGGGAACGCTGGGAAGGCTTCCTCGGCGTCGGCGTGTTCGACAACGTGGTGCGCGAGTACTTCGCGATCCGCAACGCGGTGTCGGTCTACGACATCTCGCCGATGACCCGCTATCGCGTCACCGGCGCGGACGCGCCGGCCTTCATGGACCGGCTGATGACCCGCGACATGGCCAAGTGCCGGGTCGGCCAGGCCGCCTATGCGCTGTGGTGCGACGACAACGGCAAGCTGATCGAGGACGGCACCGTGTTCCGGCTGGCCGAGCGCGACTACCTGATCAACGTCCAGGAGCACAACCTGCGCTGGTTCCAGGACACCGCCTGGCGCATGGACGTCAGGATCGAAGACGCCTCGCGCGAGTATGCCGGGCTCACCGTCCAGGGTCCGCTGGCACGCGAGCTGCTGGTGCAAATGGGCGTGCCTGGAATCGCCGAGCTCAAGTTCTTCCGCCTGGTCGAGGTCGAGCTCGACGGCATCAGGCTGCTGGTCTCGCGCACCGGGTTCACCGGCGACCTCGGCTACGAGATCGCGATGCCACCGCAGCGCGCCGAGGAATTCTGGGACCGCATGTGGCGCACCCAGGTTTCGACCCGGCTGGTGCCGATCGGCTCGCAGGCCCTCAACTACGCCCGCATCGAGGCCGGCTTCCTGCAGGTCAATGCCGACTTCATCGGCGCCGAGCAGACGCTACGCCCCTCGCAGCGCCGCTCGCCGTTCGAGCTCGGCTTCGACTGGCTGGTGGATTTCCGCAAGCCGTTCTTCGTCGGACGCCGCGCGCTGCTGCGCGAAAAGGAATCCGGCGGGCCGCGCTGGCGCACCGTCGGACTCGACATCGCCGGCAACAAGCCGGCCGAGGACTCGTTCCTCTACAGCGGCAATCGGGAGGTCGGCCGGGTCACCTCCGCCTTCTGGTCGCCGATCTGCAAGCGCAACATCGCCATCGCCACGGTCGAAGCCGACTACGCCGCCCTCGGCACCAGGCTTCAGGCCGACATCTGGACCACCAAGGAGCTCAAGATCGAAAAGAACATGATGCCGGCCACCGTGGTGCCGCGCCCGTTCTACGATCCGCCGCACAAGAAGGTCTGAGCCCGCGACAGCCGGTCGACCGTCGTCCCGGGGCAAAGGACGGCGCTGCCGCGCGCCTGGGGGCCACTGTGGCGCCCCCGCATGGCTGCCCGGGTGACGCTCGCCGGGCCGCGGATGCTACTCCAGCGAGACGCCTTGGCCGGCCGCAATTTCCGCTTGCGACGCCACGCTCAGGCCGGCGGCGCGCCGGGCAGCAGGACCGCCGATTCGGTCGGCCAAGTGAGCCAGACCGTGCGTCCGCGCATGTCCGTGTTGTCGAGGCTGCGCGTCATGTTCTGATAGGCGACCGCAACCCGCTGCTCGCCGCCCTTGACCGAAACATAGTAGTGGCTGCGGTCGCCGAGATAGGCCTCGTTGCCGATCACGCCCTCGATCACGGTACCGGCCGTGGTCGGCTTGTCCCAGGTGAGCTGGACCTTCTCCGGGCGGATGGCGACGATCACCGGCATCTTCTGCTGCGGCGCAAAGTCGCCCGGCTGGGCACGAATGGTACCCACGGTCTCGGACTGCACCACCGCCTCGCCGTTCTCGACCCCCGTCAGCACACCCTCGAAGAAATTCATGGTGCCGATGAAGTCGGCGACTTCGCGGCAGTTCGGCGCCTCGTAGAGCTGGGTCGCATTGTCGATCTGCAGCGCCTTGCCTTTGAACATGACCGCGATGCGGTCCGACATGGTCAGGGCCTCTTCCTGGTCGTGGGTGACGAACACGAAGGTGATCCCGACGTTGCGCTGGATCTGCCTGAGCTCGAGCTGCATCTCCTCGCGCAGCTTCTTGTCGAGCGCGCCCAGCGGCTCGTCCAGCAGCAGCACCTTGGGCCGGCAGATCAGCGCGCGGGCCAGCGCCACGCGCTGCCGCTGGCCGCCGGAGAGCTGGTCCGCCCCGCGCTCGCCATAGCCGGGCATCTTGATCATTTCCAGCGCTTCGTCGACCATCCGCTTGGTCTCGGCCTTGTCGATCTTGCGCCGGCGCAGCCCATAGCCGATGTTCTGGCGAACGTTCAGATGCGGGAAGATCGCGTAGTTCTGGAACACCATGTTGGTCGGCCGCTCGTTCGGCGGCACCGCCGACATCGGCTGGCCGTCGATCAGGATCTCGCCTGACGTCGGCACCTCGAACCCGGCGAGCATCCGCAGCAGCGTGGTCTTGCCGCAGCCCGAGGGCCCGAGCAGGGAGAAGAACTCCCCGCGACCGATGTCGAACGAGAGATCGTCCACCGCCCGCACCGCGCCGAAATGCTTCGACACGTTGCGGATCGTGATCATGCTGTCGCTGGCGCTCATCGTCATTACAATCCGGAGTCCTTGCCCTGCACGCCCCGGCGGCGCAACCACTCCGAGAAGGTGACGACGACGAACGACACCAACAGAATGCACGTGCCGAGCGAGAGCACGCTCGGCAACCGGTTGGGAAAGCGCAGCTGGCTAAAGATGAAGATCGGCAACGTGGTCTCGTTGCCGGCGAGGAAGAAGGCGAGCAAGAACTCGTCGAATGACGTGGTGAATGACAGCAGCAGGCTCGCCACCACCCCGGGGATCGCGAGCGGAAAGGTCACGCGCCAGAAGGTCGACCAGCCGGTCTCGCCGAGGTCGAGCGACGCCTCCTCCAGATTCTTGTCGAACCCCTCGAGACGCGAGATCAGGACCAGCATGGAGAACGGCACGCAGACCAGAACATGGGCCGCGCCGATGGTGAACAGCGACAGATCCAAGCCCAGGGTCCGGCGGACGAAGGACAGCAGCGCGATACCCATGATGATGTAGGGCACCACCAGCGGCAGCATGATGAGGCCGGTGATCGGCCCTTTCCACGGCAGCTCGTAGCGGGTCACCGCCTTCGCCGCCAGCAGCCCGAACGCCGTGCTGATGATCGCGACGACGAAGCCGACCTTCACGCTGTTTTCGAGCGCCGAGATCATGCCCGTGTTGTTCGCCATCTGCCTGTACCATTCGAAGGTCAGGCCCTTGAGCGGGAACGCGACGTAGATGCTGTCGTTCAACGAGAAGATCGGCAGCAGCAGCACCGGCGCATAGATGAAGAACATGTAGACGACGGCATAGACCATCAGCATGTCGAGGCGCAGCAGGCGGGTCATCGCTCAGGCCCCCCGCTTGCGCATGCGGCCGTAGCCCACCGCCCACAGGAAGCAGCAGACCAGGATCGTGATGATGATCATCGAGATGATCGATACGGCGGAGCCGAGCGGCTGGTTGTTGGCCTTGCCGAACAGCGACTGGATGACATTGCCGATCATGATCCCCGAGGTGCCGCCCACCAGGCTCGGCGTCACGTAGTCGCCGACGGTCGGGATGAAGACCAGCAGGGTCGCCGCGATGGTGCCGGGCATCGACAGCGGCAGCGTCACGCGGAAGAAGCGCTGTACCGGGTTGTCACCGAGGTCGGTCGCCGCCTCGAGCAGCGAGCGGTCGATCTTCTCCAGCGAGACGTAGATCGGCAGGATGGCGAAGGCGGCCCAGGCGTGCGCCAGGGTGATGGTGACCGCGATCGGATTGTAGAGGATGAACTCGAGCGGTTCCGAGATGATGCCGAGATTCATCAGGCCGGAGTTGATCACGCCCTGGTAGCCCAGGATGATCTTCCAGGCGAAGACCCGCAGGAGATAGCTGGTCCAGAACGGCACCGTGATCAGGATGATCCACACCAGCTTGTTTCGGGTGACCCGGAAAGCCAGGAAATAGGCCATCGGGTAGGCCAGCAGCACGACCGCGAGCGTCGCCGTCAGCGACATGCGGATCGAGCGCAGCAGGAGCACGATGTAGATCGGCGAATCGACCCAGTCGAAGAAGGTCGCGTAATTGTTGAGCGTGAAGGTGTTGTCGATTTCGAAGTAGTTCTGGGTCGCGAAGCTCAGCATCACCAGGGAGCCGAGCGGTATGATCATCAGGCCGAGCATGACCACCAAGGTCGGCGACAGCAGCATGAAGCCGCGGGCCGCTTCCGATCGCGTGTAGAATCGCCGCAGGGACCCAAATACGCCCGGCTGCGAGGCCCGCCCCAGCGCCTTGTCGGTAGCGCTAACCATTGGGGCTGTCGGCCCCCGGCCGAATTCGGATCATCGCTGCGTGTCTCCCCCGTTCATTAGCCGGCGCTGCATTCGAGGCATCGGCGGCGCTCAACTCTAGCCCGAGCCGGCGCGCCCTCAAGCAAAATCTCTTGCGCGCGATTCACCGACGACGCCCGGTCGCCTCGTCCCGCCGCGCGGCCCACTTGCGTGCCAACAGGGCGGTTGGTACAATTTTGCCGGCACGTCGAAAGGTCATTTAATACATCTCACGTCCTGAAAACACTAACCTTTTCGCCCGGAGCCAGCCGAATTCTCCGGGCCCAGTTGAATGAGCGTTCAAGGGGCGATCCGGTACGCCGGCTTGGTCGAAGCACGGCCGCGGGCGCCGCCGGGCGGGAGGTCGCGAGCACGGCTTGGGCATGGACAGATTGACCGCGACGTGGCGGCTTGACAGCTTTGGTCGAACCGGCCAAAGCGGCAGAAACGCAGCACGAACCAGGGAGCCAAGACATGGACAAGAACGAGTTTCTCGACCGCATCGGCGAGGGCACACTGACCCGCCGCGACTTCCACAAAGCGCTGGCCTCGGTGGGCCTGATGGCCGTCACCATGCCGCTGACCTCGCGCACGGCGCGCGCCGAGGATCAGGCGACCTATTTCACCTGGAGCGGCTATGATGTGCCTGAGTTCATGCCGGGCTACGTGGAGAAGTACGGCACGACTCCGAACATGCCGATCTTCGCCGAGGAGGAGGAAGGCTTCACCAAGCTCCGCGCCGGCTATCGGGTGGACGTGTCGCACCCCTGCAGCGGTCGCATCCGCCGCTGGCGCGACGCCGGCATCCTGCAACCGATCGACGCCTCGCGCCTGTCCAACTTCGGTGACGTGTTCCCGACCCTGAAGTCGATCAACGGCGCGGACGAAGGGGGCCAGCAGTGGTTCGTCGCCGTCGACTGGGGCAATACCTCGGTCGTCTATCGCACCGATCTCGTGGACGTCCAGGAGGACTCCTGGACCCTGCTGTGGGACGAGCGCTATGCGGGCAAGCTGTCGATGGGCGAGGACGTGACGGACACCGCCATCATCGCCGCCCTGATCGCCGGGGTCGCCAACCCCTACAACATGACCGACGACGACATCGCCAAGGTCAAGGACCTGCTGGTGAAGCAGAAGCCGCTGCTGCGCTTCTACTGGGGCGACAACACCACCATGGAGCAGGCCCTCGCCTCCGGCGAGCTGGTCGCCTCCTCGGCCTGGAACAGTTCCGTCCTGACCCTGCGCAACCAGGGCCTGCCGGTGCGCTTCATGAGTCCCAAGGAAGGCATCCTCACTTGGTGCTGCGGCCTGGTGATGTCGAAGGACGCGCCGCAGGTCGACAAGGCGCACGACCTGATCGACGCCATCATCAGCCCGCAGGCCGGCGAATGGCTGATCACCCAGCAGGGTTACGGCCACTCGAACAGGAAGTCGTTCGACCTGGTGGACGACGCGACCCTGACCAGCCTCGGCCTGCCGCGCGATCCGACGACGCTGCTCACCTCCGGCGTGTTCAGCAAGGAGAACAGCCGCCTCGACGACATCGTGCGGATGTTCGAGGACGTGAAGGCGGGCATCTGACGCGACTTGCATCGGGCGGCGGTGGCCGCCGCCCCGGCCTGACGACCGCGCGCCGTTCCCCCGCGGGACGGCGCGCCGGGCGCATCGACAGGCGACAACCCCGAAAACGACCGATCGAGAACCCGTCATGACCCGCAATCTCAAGTACGACACGCAGGCCCTCTGGGAACAGGACCGCGATCACATCATCCATCCCTGGATCGACCTCGGCACCGCCCGCACCCGCGAGCCGCTGATCATCGCCGAGGCCGAAGGGGTCCACATCTACACCTCCGACGGCCAGAAGATGATCGACGGTATCGGCGGGATGTGGTGCGTCCAGGTCGGCTATGCGCGCCGCGAGATCGCCGACGCGATCGCCGAGCAGGCGATGCGGATGGCGTATTTTTCGCCGTTCGGCTTGATCTCCACGCCGCCCTCGATCGAGCTGGGGACCCGGCTCGCCGCCTACACGCCGGGTGATCTCAATCACGTGTTCTTCACCACCGGCGGGTCTACCGCGGTCGATTCGGCGCTGCGCTTCGTGCAGTTCTATTTCAACTTCATCGGCAAGCCGGCCAAGAAGCACATCATCACCCGCGAGTCCGCCTATCACGGCAGCACCTATCTGTCGGCGTCGGTGTCCGGCAAGCCCGGCGACCGCGGCAATCTCGATTTCGTCACCGACACCGTCCACCACCTGCCCGCGCCCAATCCGTATCGGCGACCGGACGGCATGTCGGTCGCGGAATTCTGCGACCAGAAAGTGGCCGATCTCGAGAACAAGATCCTCGAGCTCGGGCCGGACAAGGTCGCCTGCTTCATCGGCGAGCCGATCCTGGCCTCGGGCGGCGTCATCGTGCCGCCCGAGGGTTACCACCGGCGCACCCTCGAGGTCTGCCGCAAGCACGGCGTGCTCTACATCTCGGACGAGGTGGTGACCGGGTTCGGCCGGCTCGGCGAGATCTTCGCCTCCGAGCCGGTGTTCGACATCGTTCCCGACATCATCACCTCGGCGAAGGGCCTGACCTCGGGCTACGTGCCGCTCGGCGCGTTCTTCGTCTCCGACCGGCTCTACGCCACGCTGACCGGGCCGGAGGGCCAGGGCAAGTACTTCACCAACGGCTTCACCTACTCGGCCCATCCGGTGGCCTGCGCCGCCGCCCTCGCCAGCCTCGACATCATCGAGCGCGAAAAGCTGTGCGACCACGTCAAGCAGATCGGACCGCATTTCCAAAAGCGGTTCGCCGAGCTCGCCGACATGCCCGTCGTGGGCGACGTCCGCGGCATGGGGCTGATGCTCTGCGTCGAGTACGTCAAGGACCGCAAGACCAAGGAGCCGATGCCGGCGGAATGGGACTTCGGCAATCGCATCATCAAGCAGGCCATGCCGCGCGGCCTGCTGGTGCGGCCGATGGGGCATCTCGTCGTGCTGTCCCCACCGCTCACCATCACCGCGGCCCAGATCGACGAGGCGGCCGCGATTCTCCGCCAAGCCACCAACGCGGTGATGGACGACCTGGTCAAGGAAGGGCTGTGGCACGGCTGAGACCGCCGGAGCTGCTCTTGCGACCGCCGCCGAGGCGGCCATGAGCCAGGGCGCGATTCTGGAGCGGTGCAACGGCGGCTGACGCATTTCGTCGCGTCGGCCGCCTTCGACCCTGTCCGCTGCCGGGGTCGACCCGAGCGGCCTGAAGCGAGTGGCCGGGCGGAACGCCCATCGCAGCTCAACCGAGGGGCCGATGTCTTGCCCCGATTCCGCGACCGCTGCACAATCCGCCATGCTCGCACCCGCATTCACCGCCAGCGAACGGCGACTCAGCCTCGCCGCCGCAACCTGCTGCACGGCCGTTGCGGGCGTCGCCATGGGCCTGACCTGGCCGCTGCTGGCGCTCATCCTGAAACACCAGGGCGAGACTGGCGGCATGATCGGCCTCAGCTCGGCGACACAGTCGCTGGCGGTGTTTCTGGTTGCGCCGGCGGCACCGCGGCTCATCGTGCGCTTCGGGCTCGTGCCGATGATCCTGGTCTGCATTGCCGTCACGGTGGCGACTCTGTTGCTGCTGCCGATCTTTCCGGACGTGCGGGCATGGTTCGCAATTCGACTGGCACTGGGTGCCAGCACCATGACCCTCTTCATCGGCACTGAAACCTGGGTCAGCCAAATCGCTCCCGAGCGATCGCGCGGCAGAGTGATCGGGCTTTTCGGCCTGCTTTGGTCGGCCGGCTTCGCCAGCGGCCCGATGATCATTGGCGCCACCGGCATACACGGATTGGCGCCCTTCCTGGTCGCCGCCGCCCTGGTCGCTCTCGCTGCGCTGCCGCTGCCCTTCGTGCACCGCCTGGCGCCGTCGGTGACCGCGCGCTCCACGCGCGGGGCATGGCACCTGCTGTGGCTGGCGCCGGCGGCAATGCTGTCGGCGCCGATGCTCGGTGCCGCCGACTACAGCCTGGACTCATTCCTGCCGCTCTACGGGCTTACGCACGGCCTCGCGCCCTCGGTTGCCGTCGGGTTGCTCACCACGCTGTTGATCGGTGTCACGGTTGCGCAGTATCCGGCCGGTTGGATGGCCGATCGGTTCGATTCCCAGAAAATCCTCTTTGTCGCCACCGCCCTGGCCGCAAGCGCGTGTCTGGCCCTGGGCGCTGCCGTCCAGGCGCCGTGGCCCTACCCGCTGTTCGTCGTCGTGGCGGTACTCGGCGCCGCGCTCGGCAGCATCTGGACCATTGCCGTGGTACTGCTCGGACAGAGCTTCCGGGGCGGCGATCTGGTGTCCGCCTATGCCCTCGGGGGAATGCTGCATGGCATCGGCATGGTCGCGGGCCCGCCGTCGGTCGGCGCCGCCGTCGACCGTTGGGGCGTGGAGGCGATCCCGATCGGCGTCGCGCTGTGCTGCCTGGCCTATCTGCCGTTCACCTTGTCTCGTCCGAGGATCGTCCCGGAGTAGTCGGCGATGTCGAAATCCCCGAACTGCAGATCATCGTTCCGTCCCCTTGCCGGCGACGCCGACTTGTCGGAGCGGGCGGAATGACCGAAAGTGCGCTCCGCATGGGGCACCGGGCCATGGTCAAGGAAAGCGCACCCGCGCCGGCGGCATCGGCCGGCCCGGCGCGAATCTGGCTGCTGCTCGGCGCCCGCGCCGGCGACCGCGCCCAGGTCGAGGCGCTCGGCGCCGCCGTGGCCCGCGAACTCGGCTGGTCCTGCGAGACCAAGCGCATCGTGGCCAACGGCCTGTTCCGGATTCCGAACCTGCTGCTCGATTCGACGCTGCTCAGCGTCGACCGCGACGCCTCCAGCAGCCTGACGGCGCCCTGGCCCGACCTGGTGATCGCCGCGGGGCGACGCACCGTGCCGGCGGCGCGCTGGATCCGCCGCCAATCCGGCGGTCGCACCCGGCTGGTCCATGTCGGCCGTCCCTGGGCCCCGCTCGGCTGGTTCGACCTGGTCGCGACGACCGCCCAGTACGGGCTGCCGGAGCGGCCCAACGTGCTGCGCAATACCCTGCCGCTGAGCCCGCTCGATCCGACCCGGCTGGCCGAAGCGGCGGCGCGCTGGGAACCGCGCTTCGCGGCCCTGCCGAGGCCCTGGATCGGGATCCTGGTCGGCGGCGAGGCGCGCCCCTACCGGCTCGACCCCGGCGCCGCGGCACGGCTCGCAGCGGCGGCCAACCGGATTGCCGGCGGCGCCGGCGGCAGCCTGCTCGTGGCGACCAGCCCGCGCACGCCGGCCGCCGCCGCCGACACCCTGGAGGGCGCGCTGGCGGCGCCCCATCTGTTCCATCGCTGGCAGGCCGGCGCCGACAACCCCTACCCCGCGATCCTGGCCCTGGCCGACCGCTTCCTGGTGAGCGGCGACAGCGCCTCGATGCTGGCCGAAGCCTGCGCCGCCGGCGCGGCCCGGGGCGCGCCGGTCCGGATCTTCGAGCTGCCGGAGCGGCCGGACTGGCGCCTGCGCCTGGCGACGGCGCTGCGTCGCCTGGCCGGCCAGGGCGGGAAGCTGAGCGCCGCCTATCGGCTGCTGGTCGCGCTCGGCCTGCTGACCTCGACCCGGGACATGAAGGCGTTCCACGCCGCCCTCATCGCCCGCGGCCTGGCGCTGCCGCTCGACGGCGCCGAGACCCGGCCGCGCGCCGACGCCGCCCGGCTGGCGGCGGACGAGCTGGCCGGCACCGTCGCGCGCGTCTGCGCCCTGTGCGCGCCCGCCGAAAGGCCTGCGCCTTGAGCTGGGACGGACTCGACGTCCTCGCGGTCGTCCCCGCCCGCGGCGGCAGCAAGGGGGTTCCGCGCAAGAACCTCGCCGAAGTCGGCGGCCTGTCCCTGGTCGCCCGGGCGGCGCGGGTGGCGCTCGCCCTGCCCTGGATCGATCGCGCCGTGCTCTCCACCGACGATCCCGAGATCGCCGAGGAGGGCCGCCGGCACGGCCTCGAGGTGCCGTTCATGCGGCCGGCCGAGCTGGCCGGCGACCGGGCGGCGGCGGCGCTCGCCTGGCGCCACGCCTGGCTGGCCAGCGAGGCGCATTTCGGCTGCCGGTTCGGACTTTCGGTCTGGCTGCAGCCGACCAGCCCGTTCCGCACGGCGGCGGACGTGGAGCGCACCGTCCGGGCGGTGGTCGAAGGCGGCCACCAGGCGGCGGCGACGGTCAGCCGGGTCCCCGGCCATTTCACCCCGCACAAGATCCTGACCATGGATCCGCAGGGCTGCCTCGCCCACTATCTTCCGGCCGGCGCCGCGGTCGCGGCCCGCCAGGAAATTCCGCCCTACTGGTACCGCAACGGCCTGTGCTACGCGGTCACCCGCGACACCCTGATCGAGCGCGGCCACATCGTCGAGGAGGATTGCGCCGGGGTGGCGGTCGACGGCTACGTCGTCAACATCGACGAACCGATCGAGCTCGAGATCGCCCGCATGCTGGCGGCGCGGGAGTGACCGGCGGGGGGCCGGCCGGCACTGCGGCCGAAGCGCTGTCGCCGGGCGAGGCCAGGGGTTATAAATCCCCGCGCCGCCCGTCCCGCGGGCGTCCATGGAGTCGCGATTTCGAACCATGACCGAGCCCAAGAAACTGCCAGCCACCTGGCTCAGCGATCCGGCACCGGGCCGGCCCTGCACCGTGATCGGCGAGGTCGCCCAGGCCCATGACGGCAGCCTGGGCATGGCCCACGCCTTCATCGACGCCATCGCCGCCGCCGGGGCCGACGCGGTCAAGTTCCAGACCCATATCGCCGCCGCCGAGAGCACCCCGTCGGAACCCTGGCGCACCCCGTTCAGCCGGCAGGACGCCACCCGCTACGGCTATTGGAAGCGGATGGAGTTCACCGAGGAGCAGTGGCACGGCCTGAAGCGCCACGCCGACGAGCGCGGCCTCGCCTTCCTGTCCTCGCCGTTCTCGCCAGAGGCGGTCGATCTCCTGAAGCGCGTCGGCGTCGCCGGCTGGAAGGTCGCCTCGGGCGAGATCAGCAACGAGCCGATGCTCGGCACCATGGCCGCCACCGGCCAGCCGGTGATGCTGTCGACCGGGATGAGCACGTATGCCGAGATCGACCGCGCGGTCGAACTGATCCGTGGCGCCGGCGCACCGGTCGCCATCATGCAATGCGTGACCCGCTATCCCTGCCCGCCCGAGGAGGTCGGGCTCAATGTCCTGCCGCTGTTCCGCGAGCGCTATGACTCCGCCGTCGGCCTGTCCGACCATTCCGCCACCATTTTTCCCGGACTGGCCGCGGCGACGCTCGGCATCGAGGTGCTGGAGGTCCACGTGACCTTGAGCCGCGAGATGTTCGGGCCCGACGTCGTCGCCTCGCTGACCACCGGAGAGTTCGCACAACTGTGCCAGGGCGTCCGGTTCATCGAGCGGATGAAGGCGAGCCCGGTCGACAAGGAGGCGCTGCCGGACGACCGTGCCGCGCTCCGGAGCGTGTTCATGAAAAGCGTCGTGGCGAGCCGCGACATGACGGCGGGAACGGTGCTGCGCCCCGAGCACCTCGCGACCAAGAAGCCCGGCACCGGAATTCCGGCCGCCGAGCTGCCGAAGCTCGTCGGCCGCCGGCTGCGGCGGCCGCTGACTCGCGACACCCTGATTTCCGACGACGATCTCGAACCGGTGGCGCGGTGACGCCGCCGCTTCCGGCCAGGTCAGGCGAATGACCCGCAAGATCTGCGTCGCCATCACCGCGCGCCCGAGCTATTCCCGGATCCGCTCGGCGCTGTCGGCGATCCGTGCCCATCCCGATCTCGAGCTGCAGCTGGTGGTCGCCGCGTCGGCGCTGCTCGACCGCTACGGCAACGCCATCAAGGTGATCGAGAGCGAAGGCTTCAGGATCGATCGCCGGGTCTACATGATCGTCGAGGGCGAGAACCTCGTGACCTCGGCCAAGTCGACGGGCTTCGGACTCTCGGAGATGGCGACCGTGCTCGACGATCTGCGGCCGGACATGGTGGTGACCGTCGCCGACCGGTTCGAAACCATGGCGACCGCGGTCGCGGCGGCCTACATGAATCTGCCGCTGGTTCATGTGCAGGGCGGCGAGATCACCGGCTCGATTGACGAGAAGGTGCGCCACGCCATCACCAAGCTCGCCGACATCCATCTGGTGGCCTCCGAGCAGGCGGCCGAGCGGGTGATTCGCATGGGCGAGCAGCCCGCCGCGGTCCACGTCACCGGCTGCCCGTCGATCGACGTGGCAAAGCAGGCGATCGTGCGCCCGGCCCTCGATTTCGACCTGTTCGCGCGCTACGGCGGCGTCGGTGCCCGGCTCGACCTGTCCAAGGGCTACATCGTCGTGCTGCAGCATCCCGTCACCACCGAGTTCAGCGAGGCCCGGCGCGACGTCGAGGAGACGCTGCACGCGGTCGCCGAGAGCGGCATTCCGGCGCTGTGGTTCTGGCCCAATGTCGACGCCGGCTCCGACGACACCTCGCGCGGCATCCGCTCGTTCCGCGAGACCCGCACGCTCGACAACGTGCATTTCTTCAAGAACCTGCCGCCCGAGGATTTCCTGCGCCTGCTCTACAACAGCCGCGGCATCGTCGGGAACTCGAGTGTCGCGATCCGCGAATGCGCCTATCTCGGGGTGCCCGCGGTCAATATCGGCACCCGTCAATCGGGACGCGACCGCGGCGGCAACGTGGTCGACGTCGATTACGACCGGCGGGCGATCCTGGCGGCGATCCGCCGCCAGTTCGAGGCCGGCCGCCTGGACTCGGACCCGATCTATGGCACCGGCGACGCCGGGACCCGGATCGCCGAGGTGATTTCCGCGGCCCCCTTGACCTATGCCAAGCGCCTGACCTATTGAGCGCTCCGACCCCGCGCGTCGCCGCCCCCGGATTGACAGCGGCCCCCGCGGCACCACTTGAAAAGCATTCTGCGCTGGCCGGCCATCGGCCGGCCCGATCCATCGGTTGAGATGTCCCGCGCCCGTACCCCGCTGATCATTCCTTCGGAAGTCCAGACCCGCGAATTCGACGCCAAGCTGCTGCTCGCCTGCCTGGCGACCGAGCGCGGATTCGAGTCGATCGTGGGCTGCCGGAACGACATCCACCTGCGGATCGTCGAACTGCCGCGCGGCATCTATCTCGCCAAGGACGTGCGCTACAGCAGCCGGCGGATGTTCGGGATCCTGGGCAAGCTCGGCTGCCCGATCGTCGCCCTCGACGAGGAGGCGCCGTTCTTCTATTCGCCCCAGTTCTATCTGCAAGCCCGGGTCAGCGAGCCGGTGCTGCACCAGACCCGGGAGCTGTTCGCCTGGGGGCCGGAGAACGCCGAGGCCTGGCGCCACTGCGCCTACTACCACGGTGCGCCGATCCACGAGACCGGCAACCCGCGCGTCGACATGATGCGCCCGGAGCTGCGCAGCTTCTTCGACGACTCCGTCGGCGAGCTGCGCCGGCGCCTCGGCCGCTTCATCCTGATCAACACCAATTTCGGCAGCCTCAACCACTTCTTCCCGAATCTGAGCACGCTGCTGCCGCCGGACCTCGCCGGCGGGGCACCGCCCGATGCCGGCGACGCCTTCAAGTCCGGGCTGGCCGCCCATCGCCACGGCATCTACCAGAATTTCCTGAAGCTGGTGCCCGAGCTGTGCCGGACCTTTCCCGACCACCTGGTCGTCGTGCGCCCGCACCCGGCGGAGAACCACGACACCTGGCGCGCCGCCGGCAAGGGCATGGCAAACCTGCGGGTGATGCACGAAGGCAACGTGATCCCCTGGCTGCTGGCGGCCGATGCCGTCATCCACAACAGTTGCACCACCGGATTCGAGTCCTATCTCGTCGGCGCCCCGGTCATCGCCTTCCGGCCGGCGGTGTCGGACAAATACGATCTGGCGCTGCCCAACGAGCTCAGCCACCAGGCCGGCGATCGCGAAACGCTGATCGAAATGGTCCGTGCCGCGATCCGCGGCGAGCTCGCGATCAGCGCGGCCGAGCGGGAGCGACGGCACGCGCTGGCCGCGCGCCACGTCACCGCGCTCGACGGCAAGCTCGCCGGCGAACGCATCGTCGATCTGCTCGACGGCTTCGAGGGCGGCAACCCGATGCCCCAGCGGCGCCTGCTGACGCGCGTCGCCGGCCAGGCCGCGGCGCTGATCCGACGCAAGGGCAAGGAGCGCAATGCGACGACCCCGGGCCACAAGAGCAACATCGACTACACGCGCCACCGTTTCCCGGGCATCGAGGAGCCCGAGGTCACCCGCCGCATCGAGATGCTGAAAGGCATTCTCGGCCGCTTCCCGCGGGCCCGGGCGCGCGAGATCGACGAAAACATCTTCGAGGTGACGGCGGGCTGAGGCGGCCCGCGCCGGCTCAATCGCGCCGGAAGGTCCAGTTCAAGAGCACCAGCGCGTTGAACGGATTCCAGCCGATCACCTCCGGCTCGAGCCGCAGGATGCGCACGTCGGCGCGGCCCTGCAGCACGCCGACCAGGTCGCGATTGTAGTCGTTGAGCTCGATGTAGCGCCGGCGCATCAACCCGATCAGCGAGTCGCCATACAGTTCGTAGGACGGCTCGAGATGGAACACCGAGACGATCTTGTCGCGATACTTCGCGAGCACGTCGACGATATGCGCGGCCGAGGGAATCTGCTCGATCGCCTGGCTGGTGAAGACGGTCACCGGTCCCTCGGCCTGCTCCAGCACGTCATAGGCGTCGTCGTAGAAATTCAGGCGCCCGACCTTGATGTCGGGCCCGTCGGCATAGAGCTTGGCGGCCAGCGCCACTGCGTTCTCGGAATACTCCCCGCCCCGGTACTTGCGGTCGGGAAACCGCTGCGCCAGCCCCGCCATGACCTGCCCGAAGCTGGCCCCGAGCTCGACCACCGTATGGCTGCCGGCGATCGCGGCAGCCATCGCATCGGCCAGAATGTCGTCATAGGCGTCGAGCAACGTCGCCACGCTGGCGCTCACCAGCCGCCCCCGGTAGATGCCGGCCCGCAGCTGCCGCGGATTCCCGCCATACCCGAATAAGCGCAGCGCGCGGGCATCCATCGTGCCCCGGGAGTCCTCGAAGGCACGCAGGCATTTCAGCCATTTGTCCTGGTTGTACTCGGCTTCGATCTTATCGACGTCGCGGTGCGGCGCCTGAAAGCCGTCCAGGCCGAGCAAACGGGCCGGCCAGGGCGACCATTGCGGCAGCTCGGCAAGCCTGAGCGGCCGCATGCCGGCGGCTCCGCCGCGGTGGTGATGCCCGCAGCCCAGGTCTGATCGGGTCCCTCTGTTCATCGGTCCTCCCCGTTGCGCCCCGGCGGCGCCAAAATCGGCCGGGAGATTGGCCCATCGGCCGCCGCTTGTCACCCGCTGTAGCTAGCTCGTCAAGTTGACCGGTTTTTGTAGCTCGTGAGTTGTCCGCTTCGTTGGCGCCGCGGGGCGGGGGCGGCCCCCCGCCCCGGGGGGGGGGGGGGGGGGGGGTGGCGCCCCCCCGG
>CAYJQC010000032.1:26731-45641 GCA_964372215.1 uncultured Rhodospirillaceae bacterium | reverse complement strand
CGAGACCAAAAGCCTTGGCAAATCGCTTGACCGACAACACAGTCGCTCTCCCGCTCCGCGGGAGAGGGAAGGGGCCCGCGCCCCTGAGCTCGGCGAGGGGGCGTGGGAAGGGTGAGGGTCGGCGCCTCATCCGCCACGACAGCGCGGGGCACGGCGCCCCTTGCGAGGCCGGTCGCGGTCCCTATACTCCGCCCGCACTTCAAACCGGGGACCCGAACGCATGTCTCGTGACGTCAAGAAGGTCGTGCTGGCCTATTCCGGCGGGCTCGACACCTCCGTGATTCTGAAATGGCTGCAGGCCACCTATGACTGCGAGGTGGTGACCTTCACCGCCGATCTCGGCCAGGGCGAGGAGCTCGAGCCGGCGCGGCGCAAGGCCGAGATGTTCGGCATCAAGGAGATCTTCGTCGAGGATCTGCGCGAGGAATTCGTGCGCGACTTCGTGTTCCCGATGTTCCGCGCCAACGCCCTGTACGAGGGCCAGTATTTGCTCGGCACCTCGATCGCCCGGCCGCTGATCGCCAAGCGCCAGATCGAGATCGCAAGGGTCGTCGGCGCCGACGCGGTCGCCCACGGCGCCACCGGCAAGGGCAACGACCAGGTGCGCTTCGAATTGAGCTACTACGCGCTCGAGCCCGGCATCAAGGTGATCGCACCCTGGCGCGAATGGGACCTGACCAGCCGCACCAGGCTGATCGAGTTCGCCGAGCAGCACCAGATCCCGATCGCCCGGGACAAGCGCGGCGAGGCGCCGTTCTCGGTCGACGCCAACCTCCTGCACTCCTCCAGCGAGGGCAAGGCGCTCGAGGACCCCTGGCACGAGCCGGAGGAGTTCGTCTATCAGCGCACGATCGCGCCCGAGGACGCGCCGGACCAGGCGACCCGTGTGGAGATCGAGTTCGAGCGCGGCGACCCGGTCGCCATCGACGGCAAGCGCCTCACGCCGGCGGAGCTCCTCACCAAGCTCAACGAGCTCGGCAAGGCCAACGGCATCGGCCGGCTCGACCTGGTGGAGAACCGCTTCGTCGGCATGAAGAGCCGCGGCATCTACGAGACGCCGGGCGGCACGATTCTTATCGCCGCCCATCGCGGCATCGAGAGCATCACGCTGGACCGTGGCGCCATGCACCTGAAGGACGAGCTGATGCCGCGCTATGCCGAGCTCATCTACAACGGATTCTGGTTTGCGCCCGAGCGCGAGATGCTGCAGGCGGCGATCGACAAGAGCCAGGAGAACGTCTCCGGCACGGTGCGCCTCAAGCTGTACAAGGGCAACACCACGGTGGTCGGCCGCAAGTCGCCGAACAGCCTCTATTCCCTGCAGCACGTCACCTTCGAGGACGACGCCGGCGCCTACGACCAGCGCGACGCCGCCGGCTTCATCAAGCTGAACGCGCTCCGGCTGCGGCTGCTCAACAAGCAGGCTAAGTAGGCGGGGAAATCTCTACGCACCACGACTCCTCGACAGACCTTCAATGAGCCGCTTCAGACTTCGAGGATGAATCCCATCCGACAAGCTTCCCTCGACCCAGTTGCGGCCGATGAACGCGCACATATGCGCTGCTGGGATGTATCTGTAAGCTAACGAGTTTCGCTCGACGATGCCAGTGCCGGTGCGTGTCAGAATTATTGGCTCTTGATACTCGTTAGCCTGACAAAAGCTAGCCAGGGCCGCCAATTCGCTCTCGGGGCGATCGATAGATCGATCACTCCATTTCGACTCTACAACGACTGTCGGCTTCTGAGTGCCAGGATCGACGAACACGAAATCCACCTCGCCCCTCGGCCAACGTGCATAGTGCAAGTTGGCTATCAAATGAGAATGAGCGACTTGGCTGACGTACGCCGTTTCGACCAGACGTCCCATGTCTTCGTCGCCCACCCCAATAGCACCGAAAAGTGCCGATCTGAGGCAAGGGTTGGTCAGATATACTTTGAAATACGTCGCACGCTTGAAATGGCGTGCATTTTGATCGACTCGGTATAGTCGGTGAATGAGGAAGGCCGCCTCCAGATACTCGACGTACTTCTTTAGAGTGTTCTTCGCCACGCCCGACGCCTTGGACAGCTCCTCGATATTGACCTCGTTGCCGGTGTTGTACGCGATCACAGTGAATAAGCGATTGAGTTCTGTTGTATCACCTATTCCATAGAGACTGGGCAAATCGCGGAGCAACACCTTGTCGATGATGTCGTTGGCGATGTAGCGATCCATATTTTGGCGGACCGCATCGTCGAGAACGGCCTCTGGAAACCCGCCATAATTGAGATAGTCGATGAAGCTCTCATTGAGTAGCGACAGGTCCCGAGCAGAAAGCTGTTCATTCAGGTTCGGCGTCGCGCGATTGGCGAAGTCCAAGAACTCTGAGAATGTCAGCGGCGGCAGGAGAAAGTCGGTGAATCGTCCGGCCCCCGATTCGTTGCTCTTCATCCGGAGCGCGGCAGCGGCCGATCCGGACACGACGAACTGATATCGGACAAAGGAGTCGACCAGCGACTTGAGATGCACCTCCCAGTCCGGGTGGTACTGGATCTCGTCGTAGAAGACATAGAGGCGCTTGTCGACGTCGTGACCATGCAACGACCTGAACAGCGTCAGGAGCCGTTCGAGCGGCAGGCCGCTGTAGACCGGAGTGTCGACGGAGACGTAGAGAATGTCCGTCGGCGCCACGCCGTCGTCGATCAGATGCTGGATGGCTTGATGCAGGATTACGGTCTTTCCGACACGGCGCGGACCCAGCAAAACGACCGCCCGGCGCACGCTGGATTTCGCGAGCAGATCGTAAAATCCGGCCAGATAGGCGCGCTTCGGCCAATCTCGAAAGCGTTGGGGCACCGCGTCCTCGGCCCACCATGGATTGTCGAAGCTGAGGCGGTTTTTGATCTCTGTTTCAGGGATTTGAAGCATGCGTCCCAACTAAGATCATCGCGCTGATCTTAGTTATTGTAACCGGGCAGAATGCTAAGATCAAGACATTGAGCTTATCTTACATACCTGCGATTTATGAAGTAATAACAATATGTTAGGCTAGTTTGATAGGGCCGGGCCAGATCAACTGCGCCCCCTTCTTTTCTCTTCGCGCCTAAGGCGCGACGGCGGGCACCCCGGCGATCCAGGGGTGGCCGAACACCAGCAGCACATAGAGCGCGGCGGCGCCGAGCAGGCGCAGGCCGCCGATCTCGGCCGGGCGCAGGCGGGCGCGGCCCGACAGGATCGCGGCCAAGGGCAGGTTCGAGGTCTGGCCGGCGAGGCGCGCCCACTCGACAGCGCCCCACAGCCGGCGCTTCTTGGCGTCGATGGCGAGGGTGCCGGCGAGCGCCAGCAGCGCCATCGATCCGAACAGGATGAGGTCGGCCGCCGTGCCGTTGGCCGGGATATGGGAGAGCGCCCACAGCCCGATCGCCCACATCACGGGATGGCGAGTGACGGCGAGGATGCCGGGCGCCGGCCGGGTGCCGGCCTTGAGATGCGCCATCACCGCGGTCGGGTTGTCGCCGCTGACCCCGGCGACCAGCAGCAGGCAGGCCGGCGCCATGAAGATCGACGGCAGCCAGTAGCACCAGCGCGGCGCCTCCCACAACGGCACGACCGGCGCGGCGCCATAGGCCGAGATCATCCAGATCAGCAGCGCCAGCGAGCCGGCGGAATACAGGCCGCTGAAGCCGCGCTCGCCGAGCCTCGCCACCAGCGGCGTGCGCAGCGGCGCCGCCGAGACCACGAAATGCCCGCCGACGAACAGCGCCGCCGCCAGGATCAGCTCGCCCAGTCCGCCCATGACCACTTTCCGAGCTCGGCCTCGCCCTTCGACAGGCTCAGGACGAGGCCTATCTCTCAATCCTCATCCTGAGCCTGTCGAAGGATGAGGTCGATAGGGAACCGCGCCGCCAATCACGCCGCGAGGCTGATGCCGCGCTGGCGGCAGGTCGCGGTCAGGGTGTTCTGCAGCAGGCAGGCGATGGTCATCGGGCCGACGCCGCCGGGCACCGGGGTGATCGCGCCGGCCTTCGGGAAGGCCTCGGCGTAGTTCACGTCGCCGACCAGCCGGCCCTTGCCGTCCGGTCCCTCGATCCGGTTGATGCCGACATCGATCACCACAGCGCCGGGCTTCACCCAGTCGCCGCGGATCATCTCCGGCCGGCCGACCGCGGCCACCAGGATGTCGGCGCGGGCGCATTCGCCCGGCAGGTCGCGAGTCCTGGAATGGGCGATGGTGACGGTGCAGCTTTCGGCCAGCAGCAGGCTCGCCATCGGCTTGCCGACGATGTTGGAGCGCCCGACGACGACCGCGCGCTTGCCGGCGAGATCGGCGAGCCGCGACTTGATCAGCATCATCGAGCCCAGGGGCGTGCACGGCACCAGTCCGGCACCGCCGGTGGCGAGCCGCCCGGCATTGACCACGTGGAAGCCGTCGACGTCCTTGTCCGGGTCGATCGCGTCGATCACCGCCTGGGGGTCGATCTGCTTGGGCAGCGGCAGCTGCACCAGGATGCCGTTGACGCCCGCGTCGCGGTTGAGCTTGTCGATCAGCGCCAGCAGCTCGGCCTGGCCGGTGGTATCGGGCAGCCGGTGCTCGAACGAAGCCATGCCGACCTCCTTGGTCTGCTTGGCCTTGCTGCCGACATAGACCCGGCTCGCCGGATCGTCGCCCACCAGCACGACGGCCAGGCCCGGGGTCAGCCCGTGCGCCTGTTTCAAGGCCGCGATCTGCGCCGCCAGCTTGACGCGCAGGTCGGCGGCGAAGGCCTTGCCGTCGATGATCTTGCTGTCGCTCATGCCCGATAGTCCTCCCGCTCGGTCTTCAATCCGTCCGCTGGTCCGCCGATCCGGCGGTTGCCGCCCAATCCTGCCGCGCCAGCCAGGCGGTCAACAGGCGACCGAGCGCCGCAGCGTCGCCGGCAACATGGAGCAGCTTGCGCCGGTCGGCCGCGCCGAGAACGACCTCGATCGTCGATTTCGCCACCCCCCATTCGGCGGCCAGCAGCTTGATGACGGCGGCGTTGGCCTTGCCGTCCTCGGGCGCCGCGGTCACCGAGACCTTGAGCGCCACCCCGCCATCGGCCTCCGGCGCCAGGCCCTCGACCCGGTCGCGGCGCGCCCGCGGCGTCACCTTGAGACGCAGCCTCACGCCACCGGCGGCGGCCGTGAACGGAATCGCGGCCGGTGGCGGCGTGGCCACGGCGCGGCTCAGCCGACGTATTCGCGGATCAGGTTCTGGAGGAAGATGAGCAGCAGGATCAACACCACCGGCGAGACGTCGATGCCGCCGAAGCTGGGCAGCACCCGCCGGATCGGCCGCAGCAGCGGCTCGGTGATCTTGTACAGGAAGTCGCCGACCAGGTAGACGAAGCGGTTGCGGGTGTTGACCACGTTGAACACCACCAGCCAGCTCAGCACCGCCTGGGCGATGAGCAGCATGATGTAGATGCTGATGACGGTCTTGATCAGTGACGTCAAAGCGTACATCGGCGGAAGCGTCTCCGGACAGCGCGACCAGACTCGCGGGCGCGTTATGGGTTCGCGGGGGAACCTAGCGTTCCCGCCCCGCACTGGCAAGAACGCGAGCGGGACGGCGCCGGCCGCGGCCGGCGGCCGGGCTCGGGCGGGACGGCCTTGGCCGCTTGACAGCGGCGCGAGCCTCGACCAATAGTCCGCCACCGAACCGGTGGGGCCGTAGCTCAGATGGGAGAGCGCCTCGTTCGCAATGAGGAGGTCAGGGGTTCGATTCCCCTCGGCTCCACCAATTCCCCGCCGGACTGACCGACCAGACTCCCGAGACATGCGCAGCGGCCGACGGGCCGGTGCCGCAAGGACGGCCATGATCGCGCCAGCGCTTGACTCGCATGAGATATGTAATATTATAACGTTTCAATTCCAGGAAACGAGGACTCTACGATGTCGGCTCGTGCCGCCCTGCCCGGCCTGCTGCTCGCCGTCGTCCTGGCGGGTGCGCTGCCGGCGGGGCTCGCGGCCGCCCGGCCGCCGGCGGCGGTCGCCAGCATCAAGCCGATCCACTCCCTGGCCGCCGCGGTCATGGCAGGAGTCGCCACGCCCGGTCTGCTGATCGGCGGCGCCGCCTCGCCGCACAGTTATTCCCTGCGCCCGTCGGACGCGGCGAAGCTGGATGCCGCCGAGTTGGTGTTCTGGATCGGCCCGGCGCTTGAGACTTTCCTGGCCAAGCCGCTCGCCAGCCTGGCCGGCGACGCGGCGGTGCTGGAAATCGAGGAGATCCCGGGCCTCGTCCTGCTGCCGCCGCGCGCAGGCGGCGTCTGGGCGCCGCACCCGCATGAGGACGAGGAGCATGTCGACGAGGAACGCGTGGACGCGGAGGCCGCGGGCCAGGATCGCCACGGCCACGCGGCCGGCACGGTCGACCCCCATCTCTGGCTCGATCCCGGCAACGCCAAGGCGATCGCCGCCGCCATGGCCGAGACCCTGGCCACGGCCGACCCGGACAATGCCGCCGCCTATCGCGCCAACGCGGCCGACCTCGCCCGGCGCATCGATACCCTCGACGCCGAGCTGGCGGCCGAGCTGGCGCCGGTGCGCGCGCGGCCGTTCATCGTGTTCCACGATGCCTATCAGTATTTCGAGGCGCATTACGGTTTGGCCGCGGCCGGCTCGATCACGGTCAGCCCGGACCAGCCGCCCGGCGCCCGGCGGCTGGCGGAGATCCGCGCGGCGATTGTCGCGCGCGGCGCCGCCTGCGTGTTCCGCGAGCCGCAGGTCGAGCCGGCGCTGGTCGAGCTGGTGATCGACGGCAGCGGCGCGCGCCAGGGCGAACTCGACCCCGAAGGCGCCGCGCTGGCCGAGGGGCCGGAGCTCTATTTCGAGCTGATGCGCGGGCTGGCGCGCAACCTCGCCGCCTGTCTCGGAAAAGACTGAAGGCCCGGCCGCCGCCGCGGATCAGCGCAGCCCGGCGGGCATCGCGGCGGCCTTGGCCGGCGACGCGTCCGGGCGGTCGCGCAGGTGGCCGGACAGCCGGTGCTCGACGGTGCGGAAGATCCAGACGATCAGGTAGGTGACCGCCAGGTACATCACGCCGATGGTGATGAACAGCTCGAACGTGGCGAAGGATCGGGCGATGATCACCCGGGCGACGCCGGTCAAGTCGGCGAGCGTGACGATGCTGGCCAGCGACGTGGCCTGCAGCATCAACACCACCTCGTTGGAGTAGGCCGGCAGCATCAGCCGGAAGGCGCGCGGCATGATGATGCGGCGCAGCAGCAGGAAGCCGGACATGCCGCAGGCGCGCGCCGCCTCCACTTCGCCATGGGGGATCGCCTGGATCGAGCCGCGCAGGATCTCGGCGGTGTAGGCCGCGGTATTGAGCGTGAAGGCGATCAGCGCGCACCAATAGGCTTCCCGCAGGAACGACCACAGGAAGGTGTCCTTGATCGCGTCGAACTGCCCGAGCCCGTAATAGATCAGGAAAATCTGGACCAGCAGCGGCGAGCCGCGGAAGAAGAAGATGAAACCGTAGGCGGGCATCGACAGCAGCGGATTCTTCGACAGCCGCATCAACGCCACCGGCACCGCGACGCACATGCCGGCGGCGAGCGAGATGACCACCAGCTCGACGGTCAGGCCAAGGCCGGCGATCAGCCGCGGCAGGCTCTCGAGGATGATCCGCAGGTCGAACAGTGTCTGCAGCGCGCTGAAGATGCCGTGCAGCGGCTCGCCATAGGCGATGAAGGGATCCTGCTGGTCCATGGCTCAGGCGGTCCGCACGCCGCGATTGGCGCGGCGCTCCATGTGCTGCAGGGCGACCATCGAGACCGCGGTCAGGCCGACATAGATGAACGCGGCGAGGACGTAGAAGGTGAAGGGCTGGCGCGTCGCGCCGGCGGCGATGTTGGCCTTGCGGGTCAGCTCGTCGAGCCCGACCACCGACATCAGCGCGGTCGCCTTCAGCAGCACCAGCCAGACATTGCCGAGCCCGGGCAGGGCGAAGCGCCAGACCTGCGGCAGCAGGATGCGGGTCAGGACCAGCCGGCGGTTCATGCCGCTCGCCATCGCCGCCTCGATCTGGCCCTTGGGCACGGCGAGGATGGCGCCGCGGAACACCTCGGTGGCGAAGGCGCCGTAGACGAAGCCGATGGTGAGCACGCCGGCGCCGAAGGCGTTGACCTCGACATAACCTTCATGGCCGAAGCCGGCCGCGGCCTTCTGCAGCAGAATGGTGCCGCCGAAGAACACCAGCAGCAGCAGCACCAGCTCAGGCACGCCGCGGATCACCGTGGTGTAGGTGTCGGCGATGCCGCGCAGCAGCCGCGACTTCGACAGCTTGGCGATCGCCGCGACCAGCCCGAGCAGGATGGCGACGGCGAGCGCCAGCAGCCCGGCCTTCAGCGTCATGCCGGTCCCGTCGACCAGCATCCAGCCATAACCCTTGAGATCGATCATGCCGCGTTCATGGCGATCGGCCCGAACTGAAAGCGCCGGCGGGGTCGCGACCGCCGCCCGCATCGGGCGGACGGCGGTCGCCGGTCATCGTAACGCCGATTACTCGGCGCCGTAGACGTCGTAGGCGAAGTACTTGTCGTTGATCGCCTTGTAGGTGCCGTCGGCGCGGATCTCCTTGATCGCCTTGTTGAGGGCCGCGAGCAGGTCGGCATCGCCCTTGCGCACCGCGATCCCGGCGCCGTCGCCGAACCATTTCGGGTCGCTGTAGCCAGGGCCGATGAACTCGAAATCCTTGCCGGCATCGGTCTTCAGGAAGCCCTCGTCGAGCGCCACGCTGTCGGCCAGCAGCAGGTCGAGGCGACCGGCCGCCATGTCGAGATTGGCGTTCTCCTGGGTGTCGTAGCTGCGGATGTCGGCCTCGGGGAAGTTGTCGCGCACGAAGTTCTCGTGGATGGTCGCGCGCTGCACGCCGATCGCCTTGCCAGCCAGGCCGGCGGGCGAGATGTCGATGTCGACGCCCTTGCGGTGCACGAACTTGGCCGGCGTGTTGTAGTACTTCTGGGTGAAGTCGACCTTCTGCTTGCGCTCCTCGGTGATCGACATCGAGGCGATGATGGCGTCGTACTTGTTGGCGAGCAGCCCGGGGATGATGCCGTCCCAGTCCTGCGCGACGATGGTGCAGTCGGCCTTGAGGTGGTCGCACAGCGCCTTGGCGATGTCGACGTCGAAGCCCTGCAGCTCGCCATTGGCATCGACGTAGTTGAACGGCGGGTAGGCGCCTTCGGTCGCAATCCGGATCTTCATCATCTCGGCCTGGGCGCCGATGCCGCCCAGCGTCAGGGCGGCGGCGGCAAACGCCAGGGTAGCCAGGTTCTTGAGCTTCACGTTCGGTCTCCTTCTTGCTTGACGTTCATCAGGCCGGCGCCCCCGCCGTCCCGGTGCCCGTCCGGGGCGGCGCGGACAGCGGCCTACAAATTGCCGGTCAGGAATTGGCGGCAGCGCTCCGACTTCGGATCGCCGAACACCTGGGCGGGCGCGCCCTGCTCCTCGACGCGACCCTGGTGCAGGAAGATCACCTCCGACGCGACCTCGCGGGCGAAGGCCATCTCGTGGGTGACGATCAGCATGGTGCGGCCCTCGTCGGCGAGCTGGCGCATGACCCGCAGCACCTCGCCGACCAGCTCGGGGTCGAGCGCCGAGGTCGGCTCGTCGAACAGCAGCACCTTGGGCTGCATGGCGAGCGCCCGGGCGATCGCCGCGCGCTGCTGCTGCCCGCCCGAGAGATGCGAGGGATAGGAATCGAGCTTGTCGGCGATGCCGACCTTGTCGAGCAGGACGCGCGCGCGCTCGACCGCCTCGGCCTTCGACAGCTTGAGCACATGCACCGGCGCCTCGATGACGTTCTCGAGCACGGTCATGTGGGACCACAGATTGAAGCTCTGGAACACCATGCCCAGGCTGGCGCGGATCCGGTCGACCTGCCGGCGGTCCTCGGGCACCGCGTGGCCGCCCCGGACGGCACGCATGCGGATGAGCTCGCCGCTCAGATAGACCCGGCCCTCGTCGGGTGTCTCCAGCAGGTTGATGCAGCGCAGCAGGGTGCTCTTGCCGGATCCGCTGCTGCCGATGAGCGCGATCACGTCGCCATCATTGGCCGCCAGCGAAACACCTTTCAGCACCTCGAGTTCACCGAACCGCTTGTGCAGATCCTCGACGACGAGCGCGGGGGCGGATTGCCCCATGTCTCCCTCATACCTTGATTGATAGGGCCTTGTTTTTCTGGCCTTTGTCCCTGCCGCGCCAAGGTAGACGGCTTGCGGCGAGCTTGCCAAGGGGGAAATGGCCGCGGGTCGCGGCGCCGGCCAGCCGCTCGCGGCCGCGGACGGAGCCGCGGCTATCCGGCCAGCCCGAGCGTGCGGCGCAACATGTCGTGGAAATGGCCGACTCCGGCCTCGTGGGCCGGGCTGAGCGGGCCGCGTTCGTAGATTCCGGCCTCGAGATTGCCCTGGGCGGCCTCGCAGATGCCGAAATCCTCGCGCACGATGGCGCAATTGGCCTCGATGGTGCGCTCGATCGCCGCTTGGGCCGCCGCCGATCGATCGGCGAAATAGAAATTATAGACCAGCCGGGTCCGGCCGCGGTCGAGCGCGAAGATGCTGGAGGTGTTCATGCCGCCGGCGAACACCGACAGGGTGGTGTTGGGGTAGCGCCACAGCCACACCCCCTCGTAGATCGAGCCGTCGCGCTGCGGCGCCGACATGATCACGATGCGGTCGCGGTTCTCGACTGCGAAGCCTTTGAAATCGATCGCCGCGTTGAGCCCCGGATGGATCCCCGGGATGTGGTAGCCCTCGACGAAGTTGTCGGTATAGGTCTTCCAGTTGCAGGCGATGTCGAAGCTGACCTGGCGGACCGACCGGTAGGTCTCGATCGGGTATGGCGCGACCATCTCGGCCAGGGCGCCAAGCCCGTCCTCGAGCGATCCCGCCGCGGGATCGAGATTGGCGAAGACCAGGCCGCGCCAGGCCGCGACCCGGATCGGCTTCAGCCCGTGATCGGCACGGTCGAAGCCCGGCTGCGCGCCGAAATCCGGCGTCGCCTTGAGCCGGCCGTCGCTGTCGTAGACCCAGCGGTGATAGCGGCAGCGCAGGACCTCGCAATGGCCGGCGCCGGCGTCGAGCAGCGGCGCCGCGCGATGGCTGCAGACATTGTGGAAGCCCTTGAGGGTGCCGTCGCGGCCACGGATCGCGAAGATGCGCCAGCCGGCGATCTCGGCGGCGACGTAGTCGCCGGGGTTCTCGACCTGGCCCTGATGCCCGATCAGAAGCCATTCGCGGCCGAACACCCGCGCCCGCTCCAGCGCCCAGATCTCGGGGTCGTGGTACCAGCCCGCCGGAATGGTGAACGCCGGTCCGGCGCCGGCATCGGCGGCCCCGCCGGATTGCCCGGCCGCCAGGCTGGGAACCATGTTCATCGCCGCCCGCTCCTCCACGATCCGTCGCCGGCGAGTGTAGCGAGCGCCGGCCCACGGCGGCAAGCCGGCGGGCGGCTCAGGAGCCGTCCGGCAGGGTCGCCAGCCGGGCCTCGATCTCGACCCGCTCGGGCGATCCTTCGGGCAAGCGGTCGCGCAATTGCTGCCACAGCGCCCGGGCCGCCGGCGCGTTGCCGGCCGCGCTCTCCGCCAGCCCGCCGAGATAGAGGCCGAGCGGATTCTCCGGATCGAGGGCGCGCGCCCTGGCCACGGCGTCGGCGAATTCCGGCGCCAGCGGCGCCTCCTCGACGCTGGCGTCGCGGATCGCCTGGGCGTAGCCGAGCAGCACGTCGACCCGGGTCGGCGCCAGGGCGGCGGCGTGGGCCCAGGCGTCCTGCGCCTTCTCGGCGTCGCCGAGCACGCCATAGGCGCGCGCCAGGCGCAGCCAGCCCTCGAGGTCGTCCGGCGCGCTCGCCAGCCGGGCTGCCAGCCGCTCGACCATGCTGCGGACGAAGGCGTCGCGCTCTTCCGGGGTCATCTCCGCGGCCGCCGCGAGATCGCCCTCGTCCGGGCTCGGCATGCCGGTCGCCGCCGCCGAGGCCCGGCCCGGCAGGGTCGCGGGGTCGAGGCCGAGCGCGGCGGCGGCGCGCTCGATCTGATCGGTGACGGCGGCGCGCCAGGGCGCGTCGGCCGGCGCCTCCGCCTCGAGCGCCACCCAGTCGGCGAGCGCGGCGTCGAGCCTGCCCTCCTGGGCCTTGGCGAGGGCGAGATAGAAGCGGGCGCGCGGCTCGGCCGGGTCGCTGGCCACGGCGGCGTCGAAGGCGGCCCGGGCGGCGGCGGTGATCTGGCCGTCGGCCGCCGCGGTCAGCGCCTCGCCATAGGCCGCGTGGACCTGCGCGCCCTCGACGCCGGCGCCGGCGCCGTGGGCGATCGCCGCCGCGTAGGCGGTGGCGCTGTCCTGGTAGCGGCCGAGCGAACCGTAGGAGCGGCCGAGCAGCAGCCAGCCCTTGGCATCGCCGGGATTGGCCGCCATGCGCTGGGCGAGCTGCTCGACCAGGGCCTGCATGTCGTCAGCTTCCGGCGGCGCGGCGGCGACCGGCTGGTCGGCGGCCGGTGCCCCCGGCAGGCCGGGCGCGCCGAGCCCGAGATAGCCGGCGAGCGCCAGCGCCGGCAGCCCGATCGCGATCGCCGCCGCCAGCCAGCGCGGCGCCGCGCCGGGGCCGGCGGCAGCAGGCGCCGGGGTCTCGGCGGCGGCCAGGATCCGGCGCTCGATCTCCAGCCGGGCGGCCTCGGATTCCGCCGGGTCCAGCACCCCGCGG
Source organism: uncultured Rhodospirillaceae bacterium (assembly GCA_964372215.1). Classification (GTDB taxonomy): domain Bacteria; phylum Pseudomonadota; class Alphaproteobacteria; order Dongiales; family Dongiaceae; genus DAIMFL01. The sequence goes on along the minus strand of CAYJQC010000032.1, from coordinate 32,947 downwards.
GCGGTGTCGCGGGCGATCTCGGCGAGCTGGTCGCGATAGACCGCGAGATCGTAGGGCGTGCGCCCCGCCGCCGGCGCGGCCGGCCGCAGCAGCGGCCGCAGCAGGGCGACCACCACCAGTGCCGTCAGCAGCCCGGCGCCGAGCCAGAACGGAAGATCGTCGCTCATGGCCGGTCCGGGCCTTCGCCGTCGCCGGCGAGAATGGCATCGAGGCGCGCCCGCTCGGCGGCCGAGAGCGGCGGCGCCGGCGGCTGCGCGGCGCGCCGGCGCAGCCGCAGGCCGACGCCGATCGCGCCGGCGAGCAGCAGGACCGGCGGGCCGAACCACAGCAGCCAGGTCGCCGGCTTCACCGGCGGATCGAGCAGCACGAAGTCGCCGTAGCGCGCCACCAGGTACTGGCGGACCTGGTCGTCGCCGTCGCCGGCGGTGATGCGCTCGCGCACGATCACCCTGAGGTCGCGCGCCAGCTCGGCATCGGAGTCGTCGATCGACTGGTTCTGGCAGACCAGGCAGCGGATCTCGCGGGTGATCGCCCGGGCCCGCGCCTCGAGCGCGGGGTCGGCCAGCATCTCGCCGGGCTCGACCGCCGGCGCCGGCGGCGTCCCGGCGGCCAGGGTCGCGGCGCACAGCGCGGCGAACAGCAGGGCGCGGCACGGGCCCGTCATTCCGCCGCCAGCTCCGCCAGCAACGGCAGGATCTGCTCGTCGAGCACATGCGGGTAGAGCGGCCCGACCTGGCGGAAGCGGATGCGCCCGGTGCCGTCGATCACATAGGTCTCGGGCACGCCGTACAGGCCGAAATCGATCGCCGTGCGGCCGGTCACGTCCTGGGCGACCCGCGCGAAGGGATTGCCGAGCTCGTCGAGAAACGCCTTGGCGTCCTCGGGCTGGTTCTTGTAGGCGATGCCGTAGAGCGTCACGCCCTGCTCGCGCGCCAGCCGCATCAGCACGGGATGCTCGGCCCGGCACGGCACGCACCACGACGCGAAGAAGTTTACCAGCACCGGCTTGCCCGCCGCCGCACCGACCAGATCGGCGCGCGCGAGGCCGGGCTCGCCGTCATAGAGCGGCGGCAGGTCGAATTCCGGCGCCGGCTTGCCGATCAATGCCGAGGGCACCACGCTGGGGTCGCGCTCCGGACGCAGCCCATGGGCGAGATAGGCGACCAGCCCGGCGAACAGCAGGGCGGGCGCCAGGAACAGCAGGCGGCGCGTGGACATCGGGCCCGGTTCCGGTTCAGATGCGCGCCACGGCCGCCAGCCGGCGTCGCGCCGGGGCGCCGATCCGCAGGCGCCGGTCGCTGAGCGAGGCCAGGCCGCCGGCCGCCATGATCAGCACGCCGGCCCAGATCCACGGCACCATCGGCTCGTAGAACAGCTTCACGGTCCAGCCGCCCTGGCCGTCGGGATCGCCCAGCACGGTGTAGAGGTCGGCCATCCCCGTGGTGTGGATGCCGGCCTCGGTGGTCGGCATGCCGGCCGCCGGATACGCGCGCTTCTCCGGCGTCAGCACGGCGACCGGCGCGCCGTCGCGGGTGATGGTGAACTGGCCGCGGGTCGCGCTGTAGTTGGGACCGGCGACCTCGCTCACCCCGTCGAAGCGGTAGTCGAGTCCGGCAACCCGCACGGTCTCGCCCGGGTGCATCACCAGGATCTCCTCGACCTTCCAGGCCGACGAGCCGGTGATGCCGAGAATGACGATGGCGATCCCGCCATGGGCCAGGGTCATGCCCCAGGCGGCGCGCGGCAGGGCGGCGGCACGGCGGCGGGTTTCGGACCACGGCGCGGCGAACAGCTTGATCCGCTCCGCGAGCTCGACCGCGCTGCCGGCCAGCAGCCAGGCGCCGAGCCCGATGCCGAGCAGCGCCAGCACCGGTCCGTCGCGATGCAGGTACCAGGACAGCGCGACCATCAGCAGCGCGAACGCGCCGGCCGCCTGCAGCCGCTGCAACGCGCCCAGCAAATCGCCGCGCTTCCACGGCAGCAGCGGGCCGACCGCGGCGAGCGCGATCAGCGGCACCATCACCGGCAGGAAGGTCTTGTTGTAGTACGGAAAGCCGACCGAAACGCTGGCCCCGAAGGCCTCGCCGAACAGCGGGAACAGCGTGCCCATGAAGACGATGGCGCCGGCCACCGACAGCAGCAGGTTGTTGACGATGAGCGCGCCCTCGCGGCTGACCGGCGCGAACAGCCCGCCCGGCTTGAGGGTCGGGCCGCGCAGCGCGAACAGCGCCAGCGAGCCGCCGATGGCGAGCGCCAGCAGCAGCAGGATGAACAGGCCGCGGGTCGGGTCGGTGGCGAAGGCGTGGACCGAGGTGATGACGCCCGAGCGCACCAGGAAGGTGCCGAGCAGCGACAGGGCGAAGGTGATGATGGCGAGCAGGATGGTCCAGCTCTTCAGGGCGTCGCGCTTCTCCACCACGATCGCCGAATGCAAGAGCGCGGTGCCGAACAGCCACGGCATGAACGAGGCGTTCTCCACCGGGTCCCAGAACCACCAGCCGCCCCAGCCGAGCTCGTAATAGGCCCACCAGCTCCCCAGTCCGATGCCGCAGGTGAGCGCGGTCCAGGCGGCCAGCGTCCAGGGCCGCACCCAGCGCGCCCAGGCGGCATCGACCCGGCCCTCGATCAGGGCGGCGATCGCGAAGGAGAACGCCATGGAGAAGCCGACATAGCCGAGATAGAGCATCGGCGGATGGAATGCCAGGCCGGGGTCCTGCAGGATCGGATTGAGCGAGGCGCCCTCGAGCGCCGGCGGATCGAGCCGGGCGAACGGATTCGAGGTCAGCACCGTGAAGGCCAGGAAGCCGACCCCGATCATCGCCTGGACGCCGAGCACCCGCGCCTTCAGGGTCGGCGGCAGGTTGCCGCCGAAGGCGGCGACCGCGGCGCCGAACAGCGCCAGGATGAACACCCAGAGCAGCAGCGAGCCCTCGTGGTTGCCCCAGACCCCGGTGATCCGATAGAGCAGCGGCTGCAGGGTGTGGGAATTCGCGGCGACGCTCGCCACCGAGAAATCCGAGACGATGTAGGCCTGCATCAGCGCGGCGAAGGCGAAGCCGATCAGCAGCAGCTGGGCGAGCGCCGCCGGCCCGGCCACCGCCATCAGCGGCGTGCTGTGGCGCGCCGCGCCGATCAGCGGCAGCACCGCCTGGATCAGCGCCACGCCGAGCGCCAGGATCAGCGCGTAATGCCCGAGCTCGACGATCATTGCGTGGTCTCCTGGGGCGCGCCGCCCGCCGTGTCGTCGGGGCGCCATTCGCCGGATTGCTTGAGCGCGGCGGCGACCTCCGGCGGCATGTAGTTCTCGTCGTGCTTGGCCAGCACCTCGGTGGCGACGAAGACGCCGTCGGGGCCGAGCGTGCCGAGCGCCACCACGCCCTGCCCCTCGCGGAACAGGTCGGGCAGGATGCCGCGATAGGCGACCGCCACGGCGGTCTTGAGATCGGTGACCTCGAAGCGGATGGTGCCGTCGTCGCCGCGCGCCAGGCTGCCGTCCTCGACCAGCCCGCCGAGGCGAAAGGCCCGGCTGCCCGGCGGCGGCGCGGCGGCCAGCTCGCTCGGGCTGTAGAAGAACACCAGGGTGTCGCGCGCGGCATTGAGGATCAGCGCGGCGGCGCCGGCCAGCAGCGCCATGCCGACGGCGACGAAGATCAGGCGGCGATGCTTGCGCTTCAGGCCCGCCATGATCACACCGGCCGGCCGCGGCGGCGCGCGGTTGCGCCGCCGTCGCGCTCGAGCGCGTCGAGCGCCGCCTGGCGGCGGCGCAGCGCCCGGAGACTCGTCACCAGCAGCGCGATCAGCACCAGCGCGGTCAGGCCGTAGGCCGGCCACACGAAGCCGCCATGGCCGCCCATGTCGAGAAACGCCTGCAGGCGGGTCGGCACGCCGCCCTCAGCCTTGCGCGCGCAGGAGCTGCGCCGCCCGCAGCCGCGCCCCGATCAGCTCCGCCTTCACCCGCAGCAGCAGCACGGCGACGTAGTAGGCGGTGAAGCCGAGCGCCATCAGCAGCAGCGGCACCAGCATGGCGGGATCGATCGACGGCCCGCCCATGCGCGCGACGCTGGCCGGCTGGTGCAGCGTGTTCCACCAGTCGACCGAGAACTTGATGATCGGCAGGTTGACCGCGCCGACCAGCGCCAGGATCGCCGCGGCGCGGCCGCCGCGCGCCGGATCGTCGAACGCGTTGGCCAGCGCCATGTAGCCGAGATAGAGGAAGAACAGGATCAGGAACGAGGTCAGCCGGGCGTCCCACACCCACCAGGTGCCCCACATCGGCTTGCCCCAGAGCGAGCCGGTCGCCAGCGCGATCAGGGTGAAGGCGGCGCCGACCGGCGCCGAGGCGCGGGCGACCACGTCGGCCAGGCCATGGCGCCAGACCAGCGCGACGGCGCTGGCCAGCGCCATGCCGGCATAGACGAACATCGCCATCCAGGCGGCCGGCACATGGACGTACATGATCCGGACCGTCTCGCCCTGCTGGTAGTCGGGCGGCGAGTCGAACAGGGCGAAGAACAGCCCGCCGGCGATCAGCAGGGCCGCCGCCACCGCGCTCCACGGCAGGACGGCCGTGGCGATGCGCATGAAGCGGGCGGGGTTGGCGAAGCGGTGCATGACGGCGAACATATATTCTCCGCACCCCGACATGCCAAGCGATGCGCCGGGAATCGCCGGCGGCGGCGGAGTGACGTTGCGCCGCAGCCGGCCGGAAGGCGCCACCGATCCTGCCTAATCCAGCGCCTGCCTGAGGGCCGCCGCCGCCGCCCAGGGCGCGAGCGCCAGGGCGGCCAGCAGGAACCCGGCCAGGAAGCCCAGGCGCGGCAGCAGGTCGAGGCCGCCGGCCGCCGCCTCGACCGCCGCCGCGCCGAAGATCAGCACCGGGATGTAGAGCGGCAGCACCAGCAGCGGCAGCAGGGCGGCGCCACGGCGGGCACCTAAAGTAAGCGCGGCGCCGATGGCGCCGACCAGGCTCATGACCGGGGTGCCGAGCGCCAAGGTGGCGACCAGCGCCGGCAGGCCCGCGGCCGGCAGATGCAGCATCACCGCGAGCAGCGGCGACAGCAGGGTGAGCGGCAGCCCGGTGGCCAGCCAGTGGGCGGCGGCCTTGGCCAGCACCGCGAGCTCCAGCGGCAGCGGCGAGAGCGCGATCTGGTCGAGGCTGCCATCCTCGAAATCCGCCAGGAACAGGCGGTCGAGCGAGAGCAGCGCGGCAAGCAGCGCGGTCGCCCAGATGATGCCGGCGGCGATCGCCGACAGCGTCGCCGGCGACGGCCCGACCCCGAACGGGAACAGCAGCACGGCGAGCACGAAGAACGCCAGCACCAGCCCGGCATCGCTGCCCTGACGCAGCGCCAGGCGCAGGTCGCGCCCGAGCAGGGCGAGGAAGACCTTCATGCCGCCGCCCGGCGCGGCGCGAAGGCGGCGAGATCGAGCGCCGCCGCGTCCGGCAGGCCGACCTCGCCATGGGCCGACAGCACGACCATGCCGCCGGCCCGGCGGTGGCCGGCCACCAGGGCGGCGAACCCGGCGACCGCGGCGTCGTCGAGGCCCGACAGCGGCTCGTCGAGCAACCACAGGGGGGCCGGGGCGGCGACCAGGCGGGCCAGGGCCAGGCGCCGGCGCTGGCCGGCCGAGAGAACGCGCGCCGGCAGGTCGGCCAGCCCGGCGATGCCGAGCGCGGCCAGGGCCGGCTGTGGGTCGATGCCGCCTTTCCCGGCCAGCGCCGCGCCGAAGCGCAGGTTCTCGGCGACGCTGAGCTGCGGCTTCACCGCCTCCTGGTGTCCGAGATAGCGCAGCCGCCGGCGATAGTCGTCGCGGTCGCCGGCGATATCGGCGCCCTGCCACAGGATCCGGCCGGATTCCGGCCGCAGCAGCCCGGCCAGGCAGCGCAGCAGGGTCGACTTGCCGCTGCCGTTCGGGCCGCGCAGCAGCAGCGCGCCGCCGGCCGGCAGGGCGAAGCCCAGCGCTTCGAACACCGGCCGCCCGCCGCGCCGGCAGGCGAGATCGGATCCGGCAAGGCCGCCGGACGCGGCGGGCTCGGGGAGCGTTTCGGGGGCGGCGCCAAATGGGCTCATGGGCGGATGCGCGGCTGCCTCGGCGGGGAATTGCGCCGCACGTTAGCCCAGAGCATGCGAATCGGGGGAGCGGAAAGAAAGTTGCGCCGCGTTCCGGGGGATGGGGGGTCCCGGAACCCGCGCCGACGCGGTTTGGGGCCCCCCC
>CAYJQC010000032.1:0-26721 GCA_964372215.1 uncultured Rhodospirillaceae bacterium | reverse complement strand
CGTAAACAAGGTGCGGCCGGGTCGGGGGGGTGGGGGCACCCGGACCGCGGCGCATCGGAGGTTGGGCGCCACCCGGGGGTCGGGTCCGGGGAGCGCCGCTGTCCCAGCCTGGAGGGGGCATCTTGTGAGGCCGGCTGGGGAGCCTCGGGACAGAGAGGGAAGGTCTCCGTACGCCCCCGAATATCGCGTCGCACTATGGCGCTGGTGCGCCGCAATAATGGCGAAACTGTGATTTCTGCACTGCACTGTCCGGCCCATTTCGGCCGATCCCGCGCGAATCGGACGCCGGCCCGGCGTGAAATTCCACAGATCCGGCCGGATTTCTCGCAGATGCGGCGCGCATCGCGGCGTCGGCTCGATTATAGTGGCGCGCGAGTCGCCGCGGCCCCGCATCGGTCTGATGGTCATTCCAAAAGGGGTCCCCGCAGCGCCGGGGTGCGACTTCTGGGAAGGAGAACCGAACTTGTCAGCCGGTCTGAACAGCCTGAAAACCCGTCGCAGCCTGAAGGTCGGGGCCCGCGCCTACGACTATTTCAGCCTCAAGGCCGCCGAGAAATCGCTCGGCGACATCAGTCGCCTGCCCAATTCGCTCAAGGTGCTGCTCGAGAACCTGCTGCGCCACGAGGACGGGCGCACGGTGACCGAGAAGGACATCAAGGCGGTCGCCGGCTGGCTGAAGAAGCGCCGGTCCGACCGCGAGATCGCCTTCCGCCCGGCCCGGGTGCTGATGCAGGACTTCACCGGCGTACCGGCGGTGGTCGACCTGGCGGCGATGCGCGACGCGATGGCGGCGATGGGCGGCGATCCCAAGCAGATCAACCCGCTGTCGCCGGTCGATCTGGTAATCGACCACTCGGTCATGGTCGACTCCTTCGGCAAGCGCGGTTCCTTCGCCGAGAACGTGAAGCTGGAATACGAGCGCAACGGCGAACGCTATGCCTTCCTGCGCTGGGGCCAGACCGCGTTCGACAATTTCCGCGTGGTGCCGCCCGGCACCGGCATCTGCCACCAGGTCAATCTCGAGTATCTGGCGCAGACCGTGTGGACCGACAAGGACGGCAAGGCCCAGGTCGCCTATCCCGACAGCCTGGTCGGCACCGACAGCCACACCACCATGGTGAACAGCCTCGCCGTGCTGGGCTGGGGTGTCGGCGGCATCGAGGCCGAGGCCGCCATGCTGGGCCAGCCGATCTCCATGCTGATCCCGGAAGTCATCGGCTTCAAGCTGACCGGCAAGCTCAGGGAAGGCACCACCGCGACCGACCTGGTGCTCACCATCACCCAGATGCTGCGCAAGCGGGGCGTGGTCGGCAAGTTCGTCGAGTTCTACGGCGCCGGCCTCGACGAGCTGTCGCTCGCCGACCGCGCCACCATCGCCAACATGGCGCCGGAATACGGCGCCACCTGCGGTTTCTTCCCGATCGACGCCGAGACCATCCGCTATCTCAAGGCGACCGGGCGCACGCCGACCCGCATCGCCCTGGTCGAGGCTTATGCCAAGAAGCAGGGCATGTGGCGCACGGCTAAGTCCCCCGACCCGGTGTTCACCGACACCCTGGCGCTCGACATCACCACCGTCGAGTCGAGCCTGGCCGGGCCGAAGCGGCCGCAGGACCGGGTGCCGCTGACCAATGCGGCGGCCGATTTCCAGAGCCAGCTCACCGGCGCCTTCGGGCGGCCGCCCAACGCCTCGCGCATCACCGTGGTCGGCGGCGGCTACAATCTCGGCGACGGCGACGTGGTGATCGCCGCGATCACCAGCTGCACCAACACCTCGAACCCCAGCGTGATGCTGGGCGCCGGCCTGGTCGCCCGCAATGCGGTGGCGCGCGGCCTGACCGTGAAGCCCTGGGTCAAGACCTCGCTGGCGCCGGGCTCCAAAGTGGTGACCGACTACCTCGTCAAGTCGGGCCTGCAGAAGGACCTCGACAAGCTCGGCTTCAACCTGGTCGGCTATGGCTGCACCACCTGCATCGGCAATTCCGGGCCGCTGCCGGAGGCGATCGCCAACGCCATCACGCTGGGCGACCTGGTCGCCTGCTCGGTGCTGTCGGGCAACCGCAACTTCGAGGGCCGGGTCAATCCGTATGTCCGGGCGAACTATCTCGCCTCGCCCATGCTGGTGGTCGCCTATGCGCTCGCCGGCTCGATGCGGATCGACGTCGCCAAGGATCCGCTGGGCCACGACAAGAAGGGCAACCCGGTCTATCTCAAGGACATCTGGCCGAGCAACAAGGAGATCCACGACACCATCCGCAAGAGCGTCTCGCCGACCATGTTCCGCAAGCAGTATGCCGACGTGTCCGCCGGCGACCGCGAGTGGAAGCGGATCAAGACGGCGAAGGGCCTGACCTACAGCTGGGACAAGGGCTCGACCTACGTGCAGCAGCCGCCCTATTTCACCAGCATGCCGGCGGAGCCGAAGCCGATCCACGACATCGCCGGCGCGCGGCCGCTCGCCATCCTCGGCGACTCCATCACCACCGACCACATCTCGCCGGCCGGCGCGATCAAGCCGGACGGTCCGGCGGGCGAATACCTGACCGGCCACGATGTCGGCGTCGCCGACTTCAACTCCTACGGCGCACGGCGCGGCAATCACGAGGTCATGATGCGCGGCACCTTCGCCAATATCCGCCTGAAGAACGAGATGGCGCCGGGCACCGAAGGCGGCGTCACGCGCTTCATGCCGGGCGGCACGCCGATGTCGATCTACGACGCCTCGATGAAGTACCAGAAGGCCCGCGTGCCGCTGGTGGTGATCGCCGGCAAGGAATACGGCACCGGCTCGTCGCGCGACTGGGCGGCCAAGGGCACCACGCTGCTCGGCGTCCGGGCGGTGATCGCCGAAAGCTTCGAGCGCATCCACCGCTCGAACCTAGTCGGCATGGGGGTACTGCCGCTGCAGTTCCCCGAGGGCATGTCGCGCAAGACGCTCAATCTCGACGGCAGCGAGACCTTCGACATCACCGGCGCCGCCGCCGGGATCAAGCCCGGCATGGACGTGCTGGTCCGCATCAAGCGGGCGAACGGCGCGACCGAGGAGGTGAAGACGCTGTGCCGCATCGACACCCTCGACGAGGTCGAGTATTTCCGCCACGGCGGCATCCTGCCCTACGTGCTGCGCAGCCTGAAGAAGGCCGGCTGAGACGGCGCGGCCGAGGACAACATTCCTGCGACGGGTGGCCGGCGGTCCGGCCACCCGGTTCGACTTGCGCATGGCCGCGGGCGCCGGGCCGGGTCCGGCGCCGGGCCGCCTCGGACCGTCGGCCGCCGCCGGCTCACCGCGAGTTGATTGGCTCGTGATCGACCGGCGCCGCTACCATCGGGCGATGGCCCCTCGTCTCTCCGCCCTCCTGCTCGCCGCCGCCGTTTTGTGCGGCCCGGCTCGGGCGGACTCCGCGGAGTCGCCCGTGGTGGTCGAGCTGTTCACCTCCCAGGGCTGCAGTTCCTGCCCGCCGGCCGATGATTTCCTGGGCGAGCTGGCGGGGCGGGCCGGCGTGCTCGCCCTGTCCTTCCATGTCGACTACTGGAACTACATCGGCTGGGAGGATCCGTTCTCCAGCGCCGAAGCGACGCAACGCCAGCGCGCCTATGGCCGGGCGCTGGGCCTGCGGGTCGTCTACACGCCGCAGATGGTGATCGACGGGCGCTGGGACGCGGTCGGCTCCAACCGCGGCGCGGTCGAGCAGGCGATCGCCGCCGCCGGCGCCGCCGCCCATGTGGCGCCCGAGTTCGCCGGCGACGCCGCCTCTGGCTATCGCGTCCGCCTGCCCGAGACCGCCCTCGAGGCGCCGGCCCGGCTGTGGCTGGTGCTGTTCGACAGCAGCCACGAGACCAAGGTCGCGCGCGGCGAGAATTCCGGCCGCACCATCGAGAACCGCAACGTGGTGCGCGGCATCGTCGATCTCGGTGCCTGGGACGGCGGCGCCGTCGAACTGCCGCTCGACCTGGCGCCCGACGCGACGGCCGGGCGCGACGGCTGCGCGGTCATCGTCCAGCAGGACGAGTCCGGCCCGGTGCTCGGCGCCGCGGTGATGGCGCTGCCGCAATAGGCTTTGGGCCGGACCGCGCCTAGACCAAGATCGCCTCGGATCGAATCAATCCGAGGAGTGAATCATGCTCTGCCTTTTTGAAGCAGAGCACGATTCACGGATCGCACCGTTTCAGTGCGATCCGACCATGCTCTAGCCGGCGTTGAACGAGCGCTCCAGCACGCCGGCGAGGCGGCGCGCGAAGGACACGGGATCGCCGACCGGCTCGCCCTGCAGGACGCGCGCCTGATCGAGCAGCAGCCAGGCCGCGTCGCTCAACTCCGCGCCGTTGCCGCCCTTGGCGACCCGCGCCGCGAGGCTGGCGATCAGGGCATGGCCCGGATTGATCTCCAGCACCTGCTTGGCGGGCTTGGAGATCTGGTTGTGCTGCTTCAGCAGCCGCGCGAGGTGGATGTCGATGTCGCCCTCGTCGGCGACCAGGCAGACCGCGCTGTCGGTCAGCCGCTGCGAGGCGCGCACGTCCTTGATCGCGTCCTTGAGCTCGAGCCGCAGCAGCGCGACCAGGGCGTCGGTGCCGGCGGGCAGCGGCGCGTCCGGCGCGGCTTCGCCACCGGTCTTGGCGATCTTGTCGAGATCGGCGCCGCCGCGGGTCGCCGAGAGGAACGGCTTGCCGTCGAACGCGACGACCGCGGGAACCCAGAACTCGTCGACGGGATCGGTCAGCAGCAGCACTTCGATCCCGCGGGCCGCGAAGCCTTCGAGCTGCGGCCGGCGCTTGGCCATGTCGAGATCGTCGGCGGTGATGTAGTAGATCGCCTCCTGCCCCGGCTTCATGCGGCCGACATAGTCGGCGAGGGTGATCAGCCCGTCCTGGGTCGTGCTGCGGCAGCGCACCAGATGCAGCAGGGCGTCGCGCTGCTCGGCATCCTCGTACAGCCCTTCCTTGAGCACCGCGCCGAAGGCGTCCCAGAACCCGGCATAGGAATCGGCGTCGCCTTCCGATTTCTTCTTCAGCTCGGCCAGCACGCGCTTGGTGAGGCCGGCGCGGATCTTGGCCAGCACCGGGTTGTGCTGCAGCATCTCGCGGCTGATGTTGAGCGGCAGGTCCTCGGAATCCACCACGCCGCGCAGGAACCGCAGATAGCCGGGCAGCAGTTCCTCGCAGGCCTCGGCGATGAACACCCGCTTCACATAGAGCTTCAGGCAGTTCTTGCGCTCGGGATTGAACAGGTCGAGCGGCCGGGCGGTCGGCACGTAGAGCAGCGCCGAGTACTCGATCTTGCCCTCGGCGCGGAAATGCACGTTTGTCCAGGGCTCGTCGAAGGCATGGGCGACGTGGTGATAGAACTCCTTGTGCTGCTCCGGCGTGATCTCGGACTTGGCGCGCATCCACAGGGCCGAGGCGCTGTTGAGCGTCTCCTCCTTGGCGCCGTCGACGAGCACGATCGGGATCGCGATGTGGTCGGAATACTTGCCGACGATCTGGCGCAGCCGCAGGGTCTCGAGGAACTCGTCCTCGCCCTTCTTCAGATGCAGGACGATGCGGGTGCCGCGCGACGGCAGCTCGGCGGCGGCGACGGTGAACTCGCCCTTGCCGTCGGAGACCCAGCGCCAGCCGGCCTCCTCGCCGGCGCGCCGGCTCAGCACCTCGACCCGGTCGGCGACCATGAAGGCCGAGTAGAAGCCGACGCCGAACTGGCCGATCAGCGACAGATCCTTGTCCGCCTGGCTGGCCTGGTCGAGGAAGGCGGCGGTGCCGGATCGGGCGATGGTGCCGAGATTCTCGATCAGGTCGTCGCGGTTCATGCCGACGCCATTGTCGGCGACCGTCAGGGTGCGCGCCTTGGGATCGACCGCGAGGGTGACCCGGAAGACCGGGTCGTCGGCGGCCAGCTCGGGCTGGGTCAGGCCGAGATAGCGCAGCTTGTCGCAGGCATCCGAGGCGTTCGAGACGAGTTCCCGCAGGAACACCGCCTTGTCGCTGTACAGCGAGTGGGCAACGATATCGAGCAGGCGCGCCACCTCGGCCTGAAAGCCATGGCGCTCCATCACCGCTTCGTCCGGCATGATCCTCTTTTCCGTCCGCTGGTTACCGATCGGTAATCTGGCGGTCATATGCGCAGTGGCCGGCCCGGCATCAAGGGGAAACCTGTCCCGGCGCTTGCAATGGGCGGCGGGGAACCCGATTCTCAGGACCATGCAGGCCCCCGGTGAGAGACGCGTCGTCGCCGTCCTCGGCCCGACCAATACGGGCAAGACCTACCTCGCCATCGACCGCATGCTGGGGCATCGCAGCGGCATGATCGGCTTTCCGCTGCGCCTGCTGGCGCGCGAGAACTACGACCGGGTGGTCCGGCTCAAGGGCGCCGGCGCCGTCGCGCTGGTGACCGGCGAGGAACGGATCGTGCCCCCCGGCGCCCGGTACTTCGTCTGTACCGTCGAATCCATGCCGGTCGACCGCCGGGTCGATTTCCTGGCGGTCGACGAGATCCAGCTCGCCGCCGATGCCGAGCGCGGCCATGTCTTCACCCACCGCCTGCTGCACGCCCGCGGGCTCGACGAAACCATGTTCCTCGGCGCCGACACCATCCGGCCGCTGCTGCGGCGCCTGGTGCCGGAGGCCGAGCACGTGGCCCGGCCGCGCTTTTCGACCCTGGCCTATGCCGGTCCGCGCAAGCTGACCCGGCTGCCGCCCAGGAGCGCGGTGGTCGCGTTCTCGGCCGCCGACGTCTACGCCATCGCCGAGCTGGTGCGCCGCCAGCGCGGCGGCACCGCCGTGGTGATGGGCGCGCTGTCGCCCCGCACCCGCAACGCCCAGGTCGCCCTGTTCCAGTCCGGCGAGGTCGACTACCTCGTCGCCACCGACGCCATCGGCATGGGCCTCAACATGGACCTCGACCATGTCGCCTTCGCCGCCCTGTCGAAGTTCGACGGCCGCGGCCCGCGCCGGCTGACCCCGGCCGAGCTGGGACAGATCGCCGGGCGCGCCGGGCGCCACATGAACGACGGCAGCTTCGGCACCACGGTCAATCTGCCGGGGCTCGAGCCGGAGATCGTCGACGCGGTCGAGAACCATCGCTTCGATCCGGTCGCCGCGGTGTTCTGGCGCAACGCGGACCTGGAATTCCGCTCGACCGACACGCTGATCCGCAGCCTGGAGCGACCACCGCCGATGCCCGGCCTGATCCGCATGCGCGAGGCCGACGACCACCAGGCGCTGGTCACCCTGTTGCGCGACGCCGAGATCGCCGGGCGCGCCAACAACCCGGCGGCCTTGCGCCTCTTGTGGGAGGTCTGCCAGGTGCCGGATTTCCGCAAGATCCTGACCGACGCCCACACCCGCCTGCTCGGCCGCATCTTCGGCTACCTGACGGCGCCCGCCGGCGACGGCCGGCTGCCTGAGGACTGGGTCGCCGAGCAGGTGGCGCGGCTCGACCGCGTCGACGGCGACATCGAGACCCTGACCGGCCGCATCGCCCATGTCCGGACCTGGACCTATCTCACCCATCGCGGCGACTGGCTGGCGGATGCCGGCCATTGGCAGGGCCGCACCCGGGCGATCGAGGACAAGCTGTCGGATGCCCTGCACGAGCGCCTGACCCAGCGCTTCGTCGACCGCCGCAGCGCCACCCTGTACCGCCGCATGAAGGATGGCGCGGCGCCGCTGGGCGCGGTGACCGGCGGCGGCGACGTCATCGTCGAGGGCCATCTGGTCGGCCGGCTCGACGGCTTCCGCTTCGCCGCCGACGGCGACGCCACCGGCGCCGAGGCGCGCCCGCTGCTGGCCGGCGCGAGACGGGCGCTCGGGCAGGAGATCCCGCGCCGGCTCGAGCGGGTCGAGCGCGCCGGTCACGGCGAATTCCGGCTCGACGCAAGCGGCCAGCTGCTGTGGGACGGCATCGCGGTCGCCCGGCTCAAGCGCGGCGAGACGCTGCTCCAGCCGAAGGTCGAGCCGCTGGTCAGCGACCTGCTCGACGGCATCGGGCGCGAGCGGCTGCGGCGCCGGCTCGCCGACTGGCTGGCGGCCGAGATCGGCCGCCGGCTGGGCGCGCTCACCGCGCTCGCCGCGGCGCCCCTGACCGGCGCCGCCCGCGGCCTCGCCTTCCAGCTGGTCGAGGCCGGCGGCCTGTTGCCGCGGCGCCAAGCCGATCCCCAGCTCGGCGCGCTCGCCCCCGAAGACCGCCGGGCGCTCGGCCGGCTCGGCGTGCGCATCGGACTGGAGACGGTCTGGCTGCCGGCCCTGGCCGCCAAGCCGGCCATGTCCCTGCTCCGGCTGCTGGCGGCGGTCGCGGGCGGCCACGACCCGGGCAGCCGCGCCGTGCCGGCCTGCCGGCCGGCCAGCCTGGCGATCGACCCGGCGGTGCCGGCGCGGCTGTATGCGGTCGCCGGCTACCGCCTGCTGGACCGGCTGGCGCTGCGCGCCGACGCCCTGGAGCGCCTGGCCCGCGCCGCCCGCCAGCTCGCCGCCCAGGGCCCGTTCGCCGCCACCGAGGCGCTGCGTGCCATCGTCGATTGTCCGATGGCGGCGCTGCCCGAACTGCTCGGCGCCCTCGGCTATGCCCGCCGGCACGGCCCGGCCGGGGGCGGCGCGGACGAGAGCTTCGTCGCGCGCCGGCGCGCGGCCGGGCTCCGCCGGCGCGGGCCGCGCGCCGCGCCGGCCCCCCCCGCCGCTTCGCCGGTGGGCGCGCGCGGCGGCGTGGGGGGGCGGGGGTGGACCCCCCGCCGGCCGGCGCCGCGCTCAGCCTGCGGATCGACAAATGGCTGTGGCAGGCGCGGTTCTGCAAGAGCCGGGCGATCGCCAGCCGGCTCTGCGCGGCCGGCCGGGTCAGGGTCAGCGGCACCCTGGTCTCCAAGGCGCATCACCTTGTCAGGATCGACGACGTCCTGACCTTTCCCCAGGGGCCGCATATCCGGGTGGTGCGGGTCGCCGCGCTCGGCACCCGGCGCGGTCCGGCCAGCGAGGCCCGGACGCTGTACGAGGACCTGGCGCCGATCGTGCCGCGCGCGGCCGGCGCGGCGCCGGCGGAGCCGGTCGACGGCCAGCGCGATCCCGGTGCCGGGCGGCCGACCAAGGCCGACCGGCGTGCGCTCGAGCGGCTGCGCGACGGCCCCTGAGCCGCCGCCGCCCGGTCGCCTTCTGCGACCCATCGTCGCGCCGCGGCGCGACCGCGTCGGCCGGCCGCGGCAATCGCCAAAAACCGCACCCCGCCAAGGGTTGCGTGTGCCCGCGGCGGCGTGTAAGGCAGCCGCCATGATCAGTCGGATCCGCGCGCTGCTGGCCGCAAGCGGGCCGGCCCCGGGCCGGCGGGCGGCGGACGAGCTTCGGCTCGCGGCGGCGACCCTGCTGGTGGTGGCGGCGCGCATGGATGGCAGCTTCGACGCCGCCGAACGCGCCGTGGTGCTCGGCCTCCTGCAACACCGGCTCGGGCTCGACCCGGCGTCGGCCGGCGCGCTGCTGGACATGGCCGAGGCGGCGGCGATGCGCTCGACCCAGCTGTTCGCCTTCACCGAGACGGTGAAGAACGGCTATGCGCCGGAAGAGCGGATCGCGATGATCGAGATGCTCTGGGAGGTCGTCTATGCCGACGGCACGCTGCACGACTACGAAGCGAACCTGTTGCGCCGGGTGGCCGGCTTGATCCATGTTCCCGACCCCGTGAGCGGCACGGCGCGCAAGCGCGTGCTGGCACGGCTCGGGATCGAAGGCTGAGATGCGCGACGACGCCATGGAAACGTCGCCGCGATGGACCGATATGTGCTCACGAGGATGAGCGGAGAAACTCGATGACCTACGTCGTGACCGAGGCCTGCATCAAGTGCAAGTACATGGACTGCGTCGAAGTCTGCCCGGTGGATTGCTTCTATGTCGGCGACAACATGCTGGTCATCCATCCCGACGAGTGCATCGATTGCGGAGTCTGCGAGCCGGAATGCCCGCCGGAGGCGATCGTGCCGGACACCGAGCCGGGGACCGAGCGCTGGGTCGAGATGAACCGCGAGTATGCCCAGCAATGGCCGAACATCACCCGCAAGGGCGAGGCGCCGGCCGATGCCGACGAGTGGAAGGGCGTCGCCGGGAAGTTCGAGAAATTCTTCAGCCCGAAACCGGGCGAAGGCTGATTCGCGACAGTATTCTCAAGATTTGCCTTTGAGTTCTGGTGCCGCGTTAACCAAGTCGCGGCGCCCCGCCAAGTCGGCGCCCTGTGGTCGGCCAGTGGTCGGGCAGTGGTCGGCCAGCGATGTTCACGGAATGTTCCGTAAACGACTCGGGCAAGGCGGCTGAATCTTCACCGGAACAGCTCGATTCCGACTTCCGCAGGTTGCTGAAACCGGCCGATTTTGCTATGCTTTAATTAATCGGCGGGGCGGCCCTCAGGCCGCCCGTTTTGCGATTGTCCGGGTGAACGTGCACCCGAGCTTCGGCCATGACAGAACCAGCGGCGGCGCGGCGAGAGTGGGGCCGGCCGTCAGCGGTTGGGTGTGGCCAGATCCGTAGCAACCGAGCGTCGCGGCTATGGGGACGCGGGCGTGCAAACGAGCAAGAGAGCAGGAATGTCGAAAGAAAACGCGTTCAGGAAGGGCGATTTCGTGGTCTATCCGACCCACGGGGTCGGCAAGGTTCTCGGCGTCGAAAGCCAGGAGATCGCGGGCCACAGCCTGCAGGTGATCATCATCCATTTCGACAAGGACCGGATGACCCTGCGCGTCCCGGTCGCCAAGGCGAAGAACTCGGGCCTGCGCAAGCTCAGCTCGCGCAAGGTCATGGATGCCGCCCTCACCACGCTCAAGGGGCGGTCGCGGGTGAAGCGGGCCATGTGGAGCCGGCGGGCCCAGGAATACGAGGCCAAGATCAACTCCGGCGATCCCGTGTCGATCGCCGAGGTGGTGCGCGACCTGCACCGCAATGCCGATCAGCCCGACCAGTCCTACAGCGAGCGCCAGATCTATCAGGCGGCGCTCGACCGGCTGGCGCGCGAGCTGGCGGCGGTGGAGAGCATCGACGAGATCGCCGCCGCACGCCGCCTCGAGCAAGTGCTGCAGGCCGCCTAGAACAGCGTCGTCCCCGCATCCCGCGCCCGGTCGGCAGGGCCGATCGGGCGCGCCGTGTTTTTCGGGACGGCGCATCGATATCCGCGACGCCGCCAAGTCGAGAGGGCCATCGCCGGCATCATGTCGGATCGCGAAAAGTTCGCCGTGCTGCGCCGGTGTCGCCGGATCTGGGCGGTCGCCGCGATCCATGGCGAGGCCGGCCGGCTCGATGCGCTGCAGCGCGCGCTCGAGCCCCGCTTCGCGGCCGGCGACCGCCTGGTCTATCTCGGCAACTATCTCGGGCGCAGCGGCAGCGTGGTCGAGACCGTCGATCTGCTGCTGGCGTTCCGCCGCGCGCTGATCGCCCGGCCCGGCATGTTCGCCGCCGACGTGGTCTATCTGCGCGGCAGCCAGGAGGAGATGTGGCAGAAACTGCTGCAGCTCCAGTTCGCGCCCAATCCCCGCGAAGTGCTCGACTGGATGCTGGCGCAGGGCGTCGGCGCCACCCTGGCCGCCTATGGCGGCGACGCGCTTCAGGGCGCGGCCTGCGCCCGCGAGGGCGCGCTCGCGCTCACCAAGTGGACCAGCACCCTGCGGGCGGCGATGCAGGCCCATGCCGGCCACTACCTGCTGATGAGCGCCCTGAAGCAGGCCGCCTATACCGATGACGGCCGGCTGCTGTTCGTCCATGCCGGGCTCGATCCCAACCGGCCACTCTCGGCGCAGAGCGATTCGCTGTGGTGGGGCACCGGCGGCTTCGCCGCGCTCGACCATCCCTATGGCGAGTTCGCCAAGGTGGTGCGCGGCTTCGATCGGGCCCATCCCGGCATCGAGGTCGGCCCCTACAGCATGACCGTCGACGCCGGCTGCGGCTTCGACGGGCCCCTGGTCGCGGTCTGCCTCGATCCCCAGGGCCAGGTGGTCGACGCGATCGAGGCGTGACGCTTCAGCTCAGCCGATAGACCTCGATCTCGTCGGCGCGGCCGCGCAGCACGTGGACGCCGATCGGCCGGACCTCGTCCTGCGGCGCCTGCGCGGCGGTCGCGCCGGAAATCAGCACCACCGCATCGGCCGCGCCGTCGTCGACGGTCTTGCCGAGCTGCTCGAGCCGCTGCGCGGTGTTCACGGTGTCGCCGATCAGCGTGTAGTTGACCCGGCCCGGCGCGCCGATGTTGCCGGCGATCGCCGGTCCGCTGTGGATCCCGATCCTGACCCGGATCGGCCGCTGCCCCTTGGCCGCCCGCCGGGCGTTGTCCTCGCGCAGCGCCGCGGCAATGTTGCGGGCCGCGCGGCAGGCGCGCGCCGCGTGATCGGACTGCGGCTCCGGCGCGCCCCAGAACGCCATCACGGAATCGCCGATATACTTGTCGACCGTACCGCCCTCGGCCTCGATGCCGGCGCCGAGCAGCGCGAAGTGCCGGTTGAGGAAATCGGCGAGCTGCGGCGGGGTGAGGCGCTGCGCGACCGCGCTGAAGCCGATCATGTCGGTGAACAGCACGGTGAGGGCGCGCTCCTCCGACACCAGCTCGGCCGCGCCGCGGCGCATCAGCAGCAGCACCAGCGAGCGCGGCACATAGGTCGCGAACCACTTGAGCCCGGTCACCATGGCGTTGAACGCGATCGCCGCCGAGTCGATTTCGCGCAGGAAGCTGTGCGGCAACACCTCGACGCTTCCGGGATCGAGGGCGCGGATCGCCTCGGCCGCCGCCGCCAAGCGGCGGACCGGCCGGGCGATGGCGCGCCCGAGCAGCAACGCGGCGATGACCGCGACCACCAGGATGCCGATGCCGATCGCCGACGCCAGTATCAGCCGGCGCAGCGGTGCGTTCACGGCATCCACCGGGAAATGCACGCCGACAATCCACGGCGTGTCGCCGTACCCGGTCAGCTCGCGCCACAGCACGACATGGAGCGTACCGTCGACGCCGATCACGCCGCCCTTGATGGAGGTTCCGGCGAGGATGTCGGTGAGCGGATCTTCCGGCGTGCTCCACATCGCGGCGAGCACGTGGTCGCCGATCTCGGAGATTGCCGGCAGAGGATGATCCGGACCCAGCGTCAGATCGCGGGTCGCCCCGCCGCCGGCGAGCAACGGGTGGGCGAACACCAGGTCGCGGCCGAACAGGACGAAGGTCACACCACCCAGCGAGTCGGTGGAGCGGCTCAGGTACTCCGACATCTCGGTGGTGGAGACGATCGCCGTCACCACGCCGCGCAGCTCGCCGTCGATACGGACCGGCCGGCGCGGCGCCAGGAAGGTCGCGTTCGAGGTCTCGATGAAGATCGGCGTGCCCCAGGTGAAGCCCTCGAGCGTCTCCGCCTCGCGCAGCGCCAGCCGCGGCGCGGCACGGTCGACCCAGCTTCCCGCGTCGGCCACGTAGCCGCCATTCTCCAGCCCGGCGCGCACGGCATAGAGATCGTCGCGGATGAAGGCGATACCGGTCACGTGCGGCGTCGCCGCCAGGCTGCCGAGCAGCAGGTCCTGGAGCCGGGCCGTGTCGTCGACGGCGAAGGCGCCGCTTTCGATTTCCGCCGTGACGAACTCCACCTGGCCGCGGGACGGCACCAGATGACGGTCCAGGTTTTCGGCGACGCTATCGATCTGATCCTCGGCAACCCGTCGCAGCAGCTCGTTGGTGCTCTCCTCGGCGACGTCGAGCGAAAGCCACAGCACGGCGCCGACCGCGATGGCGACCAGCCCGCCGAAGCCGATGGCGAGTACCGCGGCGATCGGCAGGCTCCGGCGCCCGCCGCGTCCGTCAACGGCGCCGGGAGGCCCGCCGGCCGGCGCCGCCGGCGTGTCCTGCGGTTCGCTCACTCGGTGACCAGCTTGACCTTCTGCCCGGGCGTCAGCGTGGCGCCGTCGGCCAGCCCGTTCAGCACCCGGAAGCGCTCGACCTGATGGTCGCCATACGCCATGCGGGCGGCGAGCGTCGCGACGCTGTCGCCCGGCTGGACGGTGACGACGCGGATGCGTTGGGGCTTCAGCGCCGCCGCCTCGGCCGCGCTCAGCTTCTTGAAGCTGTAGGTGGTGCGCCGCAGGGCGTCCGACAGCCCGGCGGTCTGATTCGGCGCGGTGATGAACAGGAAACGGTAGACCGTGCCGGAATCGTAGCGGATCGCGGCGAGGCGCAGGTCGACCGCGCCGCCCTGGGTGTTGACCCGCGTGGTGCCGGTCGCGCCATCCATGCCGTTCACGGTGATGCGCTCGAGATTCTTCAGGCTGACGTTCTTGCCCCAGTCGTAGGCGAGATAGTCGACGAGGTCGCCGCTCGGCGCCTGGGACGCGCGATCGAACTGGATGCCGGCGCCGTCGGGCCCGCGGGCGACGACGGCGGCGGAGCTGTTGTACAGGCGGAAGCCCTCAGGCACCGTGAACTCGAACTTCAGCTTCGGATGGGCGAAGCGGCGGCCGCGGATGAAGCCTTCGTCGGGATCGTCGCCGTAGAGCATGCCGTCGATCTTGGCGAGATAGATGTCGCGCTCGACCATGGGATTGCCAACCACGGTTTCGCCGGCGGCGGCGATCGCGCGCTGGACCCGGTCGGCGGTGCGCGGGTGGGTCGACATGATGTTGTAGTCGTCGGCGGGGCCGGGCCTGCCGGCGAGCTCGGCGTCCAGCCGGCTGTCGGCGGCCAGGCTGCTGAGGAACGTCGCCATCGCCTGCGGTTCGTAGGTCGCGCGCGAGATGTAGCGCACGCCGAGCAGATCGGCCTCGTACTCCTGATCGCGCGAATAGGACTGCAGATAGGCCGCGGCGCCGGAGCCGGCGAGGTTGGCGAGCGCCTCGCTGCCGGTGCCGATGGCCAGCGCGATCAGCCCGATATTGGCGAGCACCGACTGGCTGTAGCGCTGCGCGGTGTGCCGGGCGGTGACGTGGCCGATCTCGTGGCCGAGCACGCCGGCCACCTCGGCCTCGCTGTTGGCGAGCGCGAGCAGGCCGCGGGTGATGTAGACATAGCCGCCGGGCAGCGCGAAGGCGTTCACCACCGGCGAGTCGAGCACCGTGAAGGTGAACTCGAGATCCGGCCGCTCCGAGGTCGAGGCCAGGAACTGGCCGATCGAATCGACATACTTCGTGACCTCGGGGTTGTCGTAGGCGCCGCCGAACTCCTCGATGATCTTCGGGTGCTCCTCGCGACCCACCCTGAGCTCGTCCTCCTCGGACATGAAGGCGGTGAAGCTGGACTGGCCGGTGGCCGGGTTGGTCGAGCAGCCCGCGAGCGCCGGGCCGAAGACGAGCAGGGCCGCGAACAGCAAGCCGATGCGCGGCGCGGCGCGGCGTTGGGTCAGGATGGTCATTTCCCGAGCACCTCGATCTGTTCTGGATGGGTGGCGTCGATCATCGGTCCGTTGAACGATTTTATCCAGCCGCGCACCCGGATGCGAAGCCCGGCGAGCGATTCGATGTCGAATTCATCGGCCGCGAAGCGGCGCAGCGCCGCCGGGTCGATGGCGACCGTGAAATCGGTCTTCCAGTCGTCGCCGAAGTTGAGATAGCCACGATTCCTCACCACGGCAACATCGAGCACCCGTCCCTCGACGATCTGGAAGCTGTCGAGCAGGCCGCCGAGCTCGTCGGGAGCGCGGATCCGATACCACGGGTCGGCCCAGATGCCGCGCCCCGCCGCGCGCGCGTGGCGCTCCAGGGCGAGCATCTCGGCGACCAGCGCGCGGTTGTCGGCGAAGCTGTAGACCCGCGCCAGGCCGCGGGCCAGCAGCTCGCCCTGCAGCCACAGCCCGTCGTCGCGATAGAGCTGGGCCAGCACGCGGCCATGGCGGTCGGTGCCGGCGCCGCCGACGCCCAGGCTGACGCTGCGCCCGAGCGCCAGCTCGGCCAGGGCCGCGCCGGCCTCGTCGGCCAACGGCCAGGGCTCGAACCCGGCGCGGCCGAGCGCCGCCTTGGGCGCCTGGATGCCGACCAGGCGGACCTGGCGGCCATCCGCCAGCACCAGGGTGTCGCCGTCGACGATGTCGGCGACCTCGGCGCTGCCGGCCGGCTGCAGCGCCGCCGGCAGCACCGGCGCCGCCAGCGCCGGTCCCGGCAGCGCGGCCGGCGCGAGCGACAGCGCCGCCAGCCACGGCAGCAGCAGGAGCGCCCGGCGCGGGCCGGCGCGGCAGGGACTGGCCAAGGCCGTCATGGTCGCTAGTATAGGCGGCCCGACCGGCCCGCTGGCGATCCGCCGGCGGCGCCCCGCTAATCCACTCCTCCACTCGAACAGGACCATCATGGCGCGCACCGAGCTGTACCCGGAGATCGAGCCCTTCGAGAAAGGCTACCTGTCGGTCGGCGGGCCGCATCAGATCTACTGGGAGCAGAGCGGCAACCCGCAGGGCGCGCCGGTGGTGTTCCTGCATGGCGGACCGGGGGCCGGGGCGAGCCCGACCCATCGCCGCTTCTTCGATCCCGCCCATTACCGGGCGGTGATCTTCGACCAGCGCGGCGCCGGCCGCTCCAAGCCGCTCGGCGAGCTCGCCGACAACACCACCGGGCATCTGGTCGCCGACATCGAGGCGCTGCGGCAGAAGCTCGGCATCGAGCGCTGGATGGTGTTCGGCGGCTCCTGGGGCTCGACCCTGGCGCTGGCCTATGCCCAGGCCCATCCGGCGCGGGTGCGCGCGCTGATCCTGCGCGGCATCTTCCTGTGCCGGAAGAGCGAGATCGACTGGTTCCTGTACGGCATGAAGACGCTGGCGCCGGAAGCCTGGCGCAGCTTCGTCGAGTATCTGCCGGCGGACGAGCGCGGCGACCTGCTCGGCAACTACCACAAGCGCCTGATCGACCCCGATCCCGAGGTGCACATGCCGGCGGCCCGGCACTGGAGCGTCTACGAAGGCACCTGCTGCACCCTGCTGCCGAGCCCCGAGACGGTGGAGTCATTCGGCCAGGACGTGACCGCGCTCGGCCTCGCCCGCATGGAGGCGCACTACTTCATCAACGGCATCTTCCTGCCGGACAACGCGCTGCTCGCCAATCTCGACCGCATCCGCAAGATCCCGAGCTTCATCGTGCAGGGCCGCTACGACCTGGTCTGCCCGGTGGAGACCGCCGACGAACTGCACCGCGCCTGGCCGGAGGCCGAGTACGTGGTGGTGCCCGACGCCGGCCATTCCGCCATGGAGCCCGGCATCCGCGCCCAGCTGGTCGGCGCCATGGAGCGCTTCAAGAAGCTGGCGTGAGGTGACGACGGGCCGGCGCGACGTCCGGGCGCCGGCGCCGCCTCTGCCGCGGCTGGCCACGCCCGCATCGCGACGGCGGGGAGCGCCGTGCGAGGTTATGGTTAATTTTCGCTCATCAAGAAGCGGATGCCCGCGGCACGGGAATGGCCTAGAATTCGCGGACGCCGACAGGGCAATCGACAGGGAGACGGGGCAATGTTGAAGAGCGTTTTCTTGGGCGGATGTCTGCTCGTGGCCAGCGTCGGCGCGGCGTCAGCCGCATGTCCGGGCACGCCCTTGACCGGCCTCGCGACGCTGTTTGGCGACAAGCTCATCTGCGGGACGAGTACCGGCAGCGGGGATCACTATCAGGAAGAACATCGGGTCACCGGCAGCGTGCTGTGGGAGCGCGCCAAGGGTCCGACAGATCCCGTCGATCATTCCGAGCAGGTCGGCACCTGGAGCGTCGATACCACCACCGGCGCCGTCGAGATGGTCTGCTACAATTACGGCCCCGGCGGAACCTATTGCCACTCCGTCTCGCTCAACAGCGGCACGGCCGGTGCGAACAACAGTACATACTCGTTCTGCAACGGTGCGGCAGAAGCGGTAACCGGGACTCTGATCACGCCGATTCCCGCGCCGGGAGTGAATGCCTGCGGGTTCTGACGGGCGTTCGCTTGCGCGCTGGCGTCCATCGCGGGCGGCTCGGCCTGAGGCGGCAGCGAGTGTTTTCGGCTATTCCAGCGCCGCGATCTCGGCCTGTTCGACCTGCGCCGCGCCCGGCTTGCGCCGGGGCGGGCGCAGCAGCAGCACCAGCGGCACCGCCGCCAGGGTCACGAACATCATCAGCACGAAGTCGTCGAGATAGGCGATCGCCGCCGCCTGGCGGGTGAGCTCGGCGTTCAGTGCGGCCAGCCCGGCGGCGGTCGCCGTCGACCAGGCATCGGGCAGCCAGGGCGCGTGCATCAGCGGATTGTAGGGC
This sequence comes from uncultured Rhodospirillaceae bacterium, assembly GCA_964372215.1. Taxonomy (GTDB): domain Bacteria; phylum Pseudomonadota; class Alphaproteobacteria; order Dongiales; family Dongiaceae; genus DAIMFL01. The sequence continues at coordinate 8,553 of CAYJQC010000032.1, read as the reverse complement.
GAGACCTGCTCGGCCAGCACCGCGTGGTTGACCTGGGTGTTGCGGGTCAAGAGTGCGATCACGATCGAGATGCCGATCGAGCTGCCGATGTTGCGCACCAGGCTGAACAGCGCCGTCGCCTCGTTGCGAAGCTGGGGCGCCAGGGTCGCGAAGGTGATGGCCGACAGCGGCACGAAGATCAGGCCGAGGCCGAAGCCCTGGATCACCCCGGTCTTGACGATCAGCCAGGGCGTCACGTCGAGCGAGAACAGCGACATCTCCCAGAGCGACGCGGCGGCGAGCAGGAAGCCGCCGCCCACCAGCAGCCGCGGATCGATCCGCCCGACCAGGCGGCCGACGATCGCCATCATCACCATGACCCCGATGCCGCGCGGCGCCAGCAGCAGGCCGCTGTCGACCACCGGATAGCCCTTCAGGTTCTGCAGGAACGGCGGCAGCAGCGTCATGGTGGCGAACAGGATGACGCCGACCATGAACATCAGCGTCAGCCCGGCGGTGAAGTTGCGGTCGCGGAACAGCGCCGGCTCGAGGAACGGCCGCCGGTGCGTGAACATGTGCACCAGGAACACGTAGAGCCCGAGCCCGGCGAGCGCCGCCTCGACGATGATCTCGGTCGAGCCGAACCAGCCCTCGCCCTCGCCGCGGTCGAGCATGAGCTGCAGGGAGCCGATGGCGAGGCTCAGGAACGCGAAGCCGAAGGCGTCGAACGGCCGGCTGCGGTCCTTCGCGGTCTCCGGCACGAAGGCGAGGATGCCGGCGAGCGCCAGAATGCCGAACGGCAGGTTGATCAGGAACACCCAGCGCCAGTCGTAGTAGTCGGTGAGATAGCCGCCGAGGGTCGGCCCGAGGATCGGGCCGATCATCACGCCGACGCCCCACATGGCCATCGCCGATCCGTGCTTCTCCTTGGGAAAGCTGTCGAGCAGCACCGCCTGGGAGAGCGGCACCAGCGCGGCGCCGAACACCCCCTGCACCAGGCGGAAGGCCACCATCTCGGGCAGCGAGGTGGCGATGCCGCACAGCATCGAGGCGACGGTGAAGCCGGCCACCGACCACGCGAACAGCCGCTTGCGGCCGAAGCGCGCCGCCAGGAACCCGGCCGGCGGCGTCATGATCGCCGCGGCGACGATGTAGGAGGTGAGCACCCAGGTGATCTGGTCCTGGGTCGCCGACAGGCTGCCGCGCATGTTGGGCAGGGCGACGTTGGCGATCGTGGTGTCGAGCGCCTGCATGATCGTCGCCAGCATGATCGAGACGACGATGAAGCCGCGCTGTGCGCCGGCCCCGGCGGCACCCGGCATGGCGGCCGTCGCGCTCACGGCGCTATCCGCCGCGCACCCAGGCGAGCGCCGAGCGCACCACCGACGGCAGCTCGCGGACATGGCCGGTGTCGATCTCGACCACCGCGCTCATGCCGGCGCGCAGGGTCGCATCGGGAACGCCGCCGTCGAAAATCAGTCGCACCGGCACGCGCTGCACCACCTTGACCCAGTTGCCGGTGGCGTTCTGCGGCGGCAGCAGGCTGAACTCCGCGCCGGTGGCGGCGCCGACGCTCTCGACCAGCGCGGTCCAGGTCTTGCCCGGATAGGTGTCGATCTCGACGGTCGCGCGCTGGCCCGGGCGCACCTGGGCGAGGTCGGTTTCCTTGAGGTTCGCCTCGACCCAGATGCCGGTGTCCGCGACGATGCTGAAGGCGGGCTGGCCGGCGGTCACGTAGTCGCCGGGGCGCAGGCCGTCGATCCTGCTGACGATGCCGGCAGTGGGCGCGTACACCACGGCGCGACGCAGGGCGAGGGCCGCCTGGTCGACCTGGGCCGCCGCCTCGCGGGTGCGCGGGTGATCCGCCGGCGCGATCTCGGGATTGCCGGCCAGCTCGGAGAGGATGCGCTGCATGTCCTGACGCACCGACGCCGCCTCGCGCAACGCCACCTGGTAGGTGTTGCGGGCCTCGTCGAATTCCGATTCCGAGACGATGTGCTGCGCCACCAGCTTTTCGCGGCGGTCGTATTCGCGCTTGGCGAAGGCGACGTTGGACTCGGCGATCTCGAGCCGTTCCTCGGCCTGGTGATAGGCCGCCTTCTCGGCCTCGATGTCGTTCTTCACCACGTCGAGATTGGCCGCGGCCTCGGCGACGGCGATCCGCAGCGGCTCCTCGTCCAGGCGGAACAGCGCCCGGCCCGGCGTCACCGTCTCGTTCTCCTGCACCATCACCTCGACGACGCGGCCCGCGATGTCGGCGGAGACCGAGACCATGTGCGCCTTCAGATAGGCGTTGTCGGTGCCGACATAGCGGCCGCCCGTGACGTAGACATAGCCGCCGACCGCCAGCACCAGCAGCGGCCCGAGCAACAGGAGCAGCGGACGCAGCAGACGTCGCCGGCGAGGCTGGGGGGCCGGCGCCGCACCGTCCGGCGACGACGCCAACGGCGCCGACTCCGGCACCGTGCGCGCGTCGTCAGCCACGGCCGACCCGTCGCGGATCGGGCGCCGCCATGGCGGGCGCGGCGGCTGCGCGGGGACGCTCGGCGACGGCCGGCGCGAGGCCGGCCCGGGTGGCGTCGCGCTGCGACAGGTTGGCGCGCACCCGCAGCAGGGTGTCGATCACCGACTCCTGTTGCTCGACGCTCATGCCGGCGAGCGCCGCGGCGCGGGTCTCGGTCGAGAAGTCGGTGAGCTGATCGATCAGCGGCTTGGCCTTCTCGGTCAGGAAGACCAGGCGGGCCCGGCGATCGCGCGGATCGGGGTGCCGGATCACCCAGCCATTGGTTTCCATGCGGTCGAGCAGGCGCGCCAGGGTGATCGGCTCGACCTCCAGCAGATCGGCGAGAGTCGACTGGTTGCAGCCCTCGTGGCGCCGCAGATGGGCGATCGCCGCCCATTGCGCGCGGGTCAGGCCGATGGCCCGGGCCCGCCGGTCGAAATCGCGCCGCACCAGGCGGGCGCAGTCATGCAGCAGGAATCCGAAGCTGCGGTCGGGATCGTACATCATGGAACCCAGCAAAATCAGTGAGTTAATCTAGGGAAACGATTTCATAAGCACACTCATAATGGGCATGGCGCAAGGCTGCTTCAAGGACTCCCTCCATGAGAATGCTGCGCTGCGGAAGACGCCGGCGGTCCGGCGGCGCGGCGACCCGTCCGGGAGCCAGAGATCGCGACGGCACGACGCGTCGCCGGCACGGCCGATGCTGCCGAAATTGGCGGGTGGTTGCACCGGCTGGTTTGCGCCGGACGGCGCAACCGGCCTCCGACGCGTGTGACATCCGGCCGCGACGGCGGCTACTATGCCGGCCGCGTCGCGTCCCCGTAGCTCAGCCGGATAGAGCACAGGATTCCTAATCCTGGGGTCGTGGGTTCGAATCCCGCCGGGGACGCCAGCGCCGCCTTGCCACGTTCAGGGAACGGCGAGGCGCTGTGCCACCAGTTCCTGGATGCGCCAGAGATGGCGGTCGTGGATGCCGAGCGCGGCGCAATGCGCCACCGTCTCCAGCAGGTATTCCGCACTCGGCCCGCGCTGGCCGCAGGCGCCGGCGATATGGGCGGCCACGGCCGCGTCGTCGAGCCGGCCGGCATAGCGCCCGCCCTCGCGGTTGACCACGAAGGTCAGCGCCCGCACCGGCTCGGCCGGATTCTCCAGCCGCAGCGAGATCCAGCGCGCCCGGTAGCCGTTGGCGATCATCTCGCGGCGCCACACGCCGGCGATCCGGGCGCCGGCATCGGGCCCGGGAATCCGCAGCGCCACGCCGCGGCAGGTGCCGCCGCGGTCGAGCGCCAGCATCAGTCCGGGCTTGTCGCGCGTGCCGCGATAGCGCCACTGCCACAGGCAGAAGCGACGATGCCAGCCGCCGGCGACCGCCAGCCGGCGCTCGGCATCGGCGATCTCGGGTTCCGGCTGCCACATCAGCGAGCCGTAGGCGAACAGCCAGAGATCGCCGGCGCCGGGCGGCGCCGCGGCGAGCTGGGCGGCGAGGCTGTCGGCCAGTTCGGCGTCGCTGCGCAAGGGAATCGCCGCCGCGTCGTCCCGCGGCGGCGGGCCGGGAAAGGCGCGGGCGATCGCGGCGCGGGTCAGGGCGATCGGCGGTGTTGGTGGTGATCGCGGAGCCATGGCGGCGTCAGTCCGGGACCGCCGCGTCTTCCGGTGCCGCGTCTTCCGGTGCCACGCCTTCCGAAGCCTGGGCGGCGATCCGCGCCGCCACCATCTCCTGCAGCCGCCAGAGATAGCGGTCGTGGATCCCGAGCGCCTCGAGATGGGACACGGTGTTCATGAGGTACTCCGCGCCCGATCCCCAATGGCCGCAGGCCTGGGCCAGGATGTCGGCGGTGGCGTCGAGATCGACCCGGCCGGCATAGAACGCGCCGCTGCGGTCGACGGTGAAGGCGAGCGCCGGGATCCGGCGCCCGGCGGCATCGACGAACACCCAGCGCGGGCTGTTGGTCATCGGCCGCACCGAGGTCTCGCGCCGGACCAGCGCGCCGAGCGCGTCGTCCAGCCCATCGGCCGGCAGGCGCTGGATCACGCCGTGGCAGGAGCCGCCGCGTTCCAGCGCCATCATCAGCCCGGGACAGTCCGCCGTGCCGCGCCAGCGGGTCAGGCGCATGCAGAAGCGGCGGTGCCAGCCGCGCAGCCTTGCGTGGACCTGCGCCTCGGTGGCGCAGGCCGGGCGCCAGATCAGCGAGCCATAGGCGAACACCCAGAAGCGATGATCGGCGGCATAGGCGGGATCGCGGCGATGGGCCTCGTGTTCCGCCAACAGCCGGGCGGCGAGCGCGTCGTAGTCGGCTTCGCTCAAGGGGATGACGCCGCCGCCGAGCGCGGCCAAGCCGCCGTCGGCGACGTCGCGATGGACGCGGGCAACGAGATCGGGGGTCAGGGCCATGCGGCGCGGCATGGAGGGAAGTCCTAGCATTCCCGGGCCGCCGCGGGCAGGCCCGGCCGGCGGCGCGGACGGCATCGCTGCCGCCGGGAGCGCGGTGCCTAGCGGCGCCGGAACTGGGTCGGGCGGCGGGTCGGCGTGGCCGAGCGCTCTTCCTTGTGGCGGAAGGTGATGCGGCTCTTGGTCAGGTCATAGGGCGTCATCTCGACCGTGACCCGGTCGCCCGCCAGGATCCGGATGCGATGCTTGCGCATCTTGCCGGCGGTGTAGGCGAGGGTCTCGTGGCCGTTGTCGAGCTTCACCAGGAAACGCGAGTCCGGCAGCATCTCCATGACCACGCCGTCGAATTCGATCAGGTCCTCTTTCGGCATGGGACCTCCTCAGTAGTTATAGACAAGTGAGCGATGTTGGCGCGCCGGCGGGGGCTGCCCGGCCGGCCGCAACGTTCCCGGCATCGGCGCTGACGCCATGGGCCGGAAACGCGCGGATCCAATCGAACGGGATCCGCGGGAAGCAAACCGGCCGGCGGGAACCGCCGGCCGGCCTTGGACGGCTACTCGACCTTCAGGTTGACGGCCGAAACCTTGCCCTGCTGGCCGCGCTCGAGCTCGAAGCTCACCTTCTGGCCCTCGCGCAAGGTGCTGAGGCCGGCGCGCTCCACCGCCGAGATGTGCACGAAAACGTCCTTCGAGCCGTCATCCGGCTGAATGAACCCGAAACCCTTGGTGGGGTTGAACCACTTCACTGCGCCCGCGGGCATGCGTCCCTCCATGAGAAATGCCGATGGCCGCGCGCGATGCGCGGCAAGTCACGCTACGTTTGGGAGAGGACCGGGTCTGGCGCTCGGAGCGAGCGAATGACGAGGCCGACCCAAGACGAGTTGCGCCAAGAAAGTAGTCGATCGCGGGCGAATTGCAAGGGATTCCCCGCTGCCCGGCGACCGGCGGCTCAGCGCCGGCCGCGCCGCACGTCCTGGACCGCCTGCTCCAGGGCCTGCAGGAAACGCGACCGGTCCTGCCTGGAGAACGCCGGCCCGCCGCCCCGGACCTCGCCGCTGTCGCGCAGGGTGGACATCAGGTCGCGCATCGCAAGCGCCATGCCGATGCCGTTGTCGGTAAAGGGCTTTCCGGTCGGCCCCAGGACCCGCGCGCCGTTCGCCAGGCAGCGCGCGGCGAGCGGGATGTCGGCGGTCACCACGATGTCCCGGCTGCCGGCATGGGCCACGATCCAGTCGTCGGCGGCGTCGAGTCCCACGGTCGTCACCACCACGCGGCGGACCAGCGCGCTGTCGGTGCCGCGCAGCCACTGGTTGCTGACGAGATGGACGACCAAGCCATGCCGTTCGGCGACCCGCACCACCTCGTCCTTCACCGGGCAAGCGTCGCCGTCGACATAGATCTGCGGCGCGGCCGGGGCCGCGGCAGCGGGGTCAGTCACGTCCGACATGGCAGGCGTCCTGATGATGCGCGCCCCGGCACATTACCCGAGCACGGCGCGCGCGGGGCATCGCGCGCCACGATTCCGCCACGGTGCCTGTCGCGGAATTCACCGTCCGGCCAGTCGCCGGCCATCCGGACAGCATATCTGTGGAGGCATCGCCGGAGCATCCGGCCAACCAACATGGAGTGTCCCCACATGCGCTCGATTCCGATCCTGATCGCGACAGCCGGCCTGCTGGCGCTCAGCGCTTCCGCCTTCGCCAACGCGCCGGCGACCGGCGCCCCGGCGGCGAGCGACTACGTGTGCAAGCAGGCCATGCAGCAGGAGCAGCGCGACCTGATGCGCGAGGCGGCGCACGGCCATCTGGCGGCGCTGCGCGTGGTCGGGCCGAAGCTGTGCACGTCCGACAAGATGTCCCAGGGCGGCAGGGGGAATCATGAGCGGCGCGATGTCGACCAGAACCAGCCCGGCTGACGACGTGGACGCCGGCGGCGGGGCCTCGGCTCACGCCGCCGGCAGCACGTGGCCGAGGATCATCCAGACGTGGCAGGCGCTGCCGGCCACCGCGAAGACGTGCCAGACCGCGTGCCCGTAGGGCAACCGGCGCCACAGATAGAACGCCACGCCGATCGTGTAGATCACCCCGCCGGCGATCAGCCAGTCGAGCGCCGCCGGGCGCAATGCCGTCGCGATGGTGCCGCCGGCGACGATCAGGCCGAGCCAGCCCATGACGAGATAGAGCACGACCGGCAGCCAGTCGAACCACGCCAAGCCGCGCCGCCGTCCCGCGCGCCGATGGCCGACCAGTTCGATCGCCACGCCGAACGCCGCAAGCAGCCAGATCGCCGCCAGCAGCCGCGGGCCCAGCGGCAACGGCAGGGCCAGCAGGCTGAGCGGCGTGTAGGTGCCGGCGATCAGCAGATAGATCGCACAGCGGTCGAGCAGCAGGAACAGCCGCTTGGCCGGGGGATGGCGCAGCCCGTGATGCAGCGCCGAGCTGAGATACACCAGCAGCAGCATCGCGCCGAACACCGCCGTGGCGCCGATCGCGACCGCGCCGGCCGGGCGCGCCGCCAGCACCAGGAAGACCAGCGCGGCGGCGCCGAGCGCGGCGCCGACCCCGTGGGTGACGGCGTTCGCCGCCTCCTCGGCCGCCAGCGACCGCCGGCGGAGCGACGTCGCGTTGGAAAACTGTTTCATCCCGAACATCGGACCGACCCGAAGGTCGGTCCGATCCGCGTCCGAGGCAAGCCCGGATCCGCGGGTCGACGAAGGCCCGCCGCATCGCCGCTCATACCTGCGTATGGAGTCCCGGCGGCGGGCCCGCCGCATCGCCGATTTTCGGCGGAAAACCGCGGCGGGCGCGACGTCGCCGCGCCCGAAACCGTCACGGCCGCCAGCTTGCAATCCGCGACGTTCCGTCTCATCCTGACGCCGAGCAGTCTGGACTATCGGCGTGACTTGACGTTTTGCCTGCGGGCCTCCGCCGTGCCGGAGTCCCGGCCTTACGCCCAAGCCTTTCCCCGACAGCCTCGATTGTCTCGTGTCGTGCGACACGCGCGCGGCATGCCCCCTGACTCGATACCGCAGAGGAGGCCGATCTTGGCGACAGGTACAGTGAAGTTCTTCAACACCCAGCGCGGCTACGGCTTCATCACGCCGAGCGACGGCGGCAAGGACGTGTTCGTCCACATCACCGCCGTGCAGCGCGCCGGTCTCACCGGGCTCAACGAAGGCCAGAAGGTGACCTTCGAGGTGGTGAACGAGCGCGGCAAGCCCGCCGCCGGCGACATCTCGCTGGATTGAAGAACGACGCGACCCGCCGATCGGCGGGCTGGCACGCGACGTCGAACGGCGGCCCGCAGGGGTCGCCGTTTTTCGTCGGGGCGTCCTCGCCCGCGCCACGGCGGTGCGCCGCGCCTGCCACAATTTCGCCATCATACCTTTCGCCGAATTCATCGGCGGTTCAGTTGTTTGTCGGATAATCGCGCCAATCTATCGGCAACGCGCTGGGACAGTCGGGCGACGCGGCCCGCAAGCTGCCACGTTCCCGCCCCAGATTGCCTGACAGGATCCGGCGGCCAGCCGGACTGAGAGAACGGAGATTGAGCCAATGAATCTTTTGCCCCTTCGGGCGCGGTCGAACGCCGCGTCCCAGCCGGATGACACAGGATCCGGAACCACGCGACCCGGCGCACTGCCGCGCCGCGGCGTGCGTGGCCGCCGCCACGTCGGCGGC
>CAYJQC010000031.1:0-50439 GCA_964372215.1 uncultured Rhodospirillaceae bacterium | reverse complement strand
CCGCGCTTCGGCGTCATGCGCGGGCGCGAGTTCCTGATGAAGGACGGCTATTCCTTCGACATCGACTTCGCCGGCGCGAAGCGCGCCTACAACAAGATGTTCGTGTCCTACCTCCGCACCTTCGCGCGCATGGGGCTGAAGGCGATCCCGATGGCGGCCGACACCGGCCCGATCGGCGGCGACCTCAGCCACGAGTTCGTCATCCTGGCCGAAACCGGCGAGAGCGCGGTCTATTGCGACAAGCGCTTCGTCGAGTTCGACATGCTCGACCGCGAGATCGACTACGAGGCGGATCTGGAGCCGATCGTCGGCGAATGGACCAAGCTCTACGCCGCCACCGACGAGAAGCACGACGCCGCCAAATGCCCGGTGGCCAAGAGCGACCTGCTCGAGGCGCGCGGCATCGAGGTCGGCCACATCTTCCATTTCGGCGCCAAGTACTCCGAGCCGCTGGGCGCCATGGTGACGACGCCGGACGGCGAGCAGGTGCCGGTGCAGATGGGTTCCTACGGCATCGGCGTGTCCCGGCTGGTCGGCGGCATCATCGAGGCCAGCCATGACGATTCCGGCATCATCTGGCCGGACGCGGTGGCACCGTTCCATGTCGGCCTGGTCAACCTGAAGGTCGACGATGCCGCCTGCACCAAGGCCTGCGACGACATCTACGGCAAGCTCCGGTCCGCCGGCGTCGAGGTGCTCTATGACGACCGCGACGAGCGGCCAGGCGCCAAGTTCGCCACCATGGACCTGATCGGGCTGCCCTGGCAGCTGGTGATCGGGCCGCGCGGCCTAGCTGCGGGAAAGGTCGAGCTGAAGCGCCGCGCGAGTGGCGAGAAGCAGGAGCTGTCGCTCGACTCCGCCCTGTCGAAGCTGATCGGCTGACGGACTGGATCGGGGCCAGTTGATGTTTTCCGCCTTCGAACGGCTGGTGGCGATGCGCTATCTCCGGGCCCGCCGCCAGGAGGGGTTCATCTCGGTCATCGCCTGGTTCGCCCTGCTCGGCATCGGGCTCGGCGTCGCCACGCTGATCATCGTCATGTCCGTCATGAACGGCTTCCGCCAGGAGCTGTTGACCCGGATCCTCGGCCTCAATGGCCACATGAGTCTCTATGCGGATGCCGGACCGATGCTCGACTTTGACGGGCTCGCCGCACAGATCCGCGGGATTCCCGGCGTGGTGCTGGTGACGCCGATCGCCGAGGGCCAGGTGATGGCGAGCGCCAACAACGTCGCCTCCGGCGCCGTGGTGCGCGGGGTCAAGCCCGAGGACCTGCGGAACCGCGCCACCATCGCCGGCAACATCAAGCAGGGTAGTCTCGACGAGTTTGTCGGCGATGACGTGATCGCCATCGGCATTCGCATGGCCCAGCGCATGGGCCTCGGCATCGGCAGCGAGATCACCCTGATCTCGCCGCAGACCACTGCGACGCTCATCGGCTCGGTACCGCGGATCAAGTCCTACCGGATCGTGGCGATCTTCGAAGTGGGCATGTACGAGTACGACAACGCCTTCGCGTTCATGCCGCTCGAGGCCGCGCAGCTCTATTTCAAGCTGCCCCACGCGGCGAGCAATCTCGAGATCATGGTCGAGAATCCCGACGACGTGCCGGCGCTGCATTACCAGATCTCCGCCCGCGTCGGCCCCGGCTACCGGCTGGTCGACTGGCAGGAAGCCAATGCGAGCTTCTTCGGGGCGATCCAGGTCGAAAGAAACGTCATGTTCCTGATCCTGACGCTGATCATCGTGGTGGCGGCCTTCAACATCATTTCCGGCCAGATCATGATGGTGAAGGTGAAGGGCCGGGACATCGCCATCCTGCGCACCATGGGCGCCACCCGCGGCATGATCATGCGGATCTTCCTGCTGTCGGGCTTCAGCATCGGCGTCATCGGCACCATCGCCGGGTTCATTCTGGGCCTCACCTTCTGCCTGAACATCGAAAGCATCCGGCAGGGCATCCAGCATCTCACCAACACGCAGCTGTTCCCCGCCGAGATCTACTTCCTGTCGAAGCTGCCGGCCATCGTCGACCCCGTCGAGGTCGCCGTCGTCACCGTCATGGCGCTCGCGCTGTCGCTGCTCGCGACGCTCTACCCGTCCTGGCGGGCTGCGCGGCTCGATCCGGTCGAGGCGCTGCGCTATGAATGAGTCGGCGCCGATCCTCGACCTGGCCAATGTCAGCCGCACCTTCGTGCAGGCGAACGAGCGCCTGGAGGTTCTGCGCGGCGTCAGCCTGGCGGTGGCGCCCGGCGAGATGGTGGCGCTGGTCGGGCCGTCCGGCTCCGGCAAGTCGACGCTGCTGCATATCGCGGGGTTGCTGGAGCGGCCCGACAGCGGCGAGATGCGGGTCGCCGGCCAGGCCACCAACAAGCTGAACGACGATCGCCGCACCGCGCTGCGCCGCAGCACCATCGGGTTCGTCTACCAGTACCACCATCTGCTGCCGGAGTTCTCGGCGCTGGAGAACGTGGTGGTGCCGCAGATGATCGCCGGCGTGCCCCGGCGCAAGGCGGCGGTGCGGGCCGAGGCGTTGCTGGCCAAGGTCGGCCTCATGCCGCGGGCGAGCCATCGCCCGGCGCAGCTTTCTGGCGGCGAGCAGCAGCGCGTCGCCATCGCGCGGGCGCTCGCCAACGAGCCGCGGCTGCTGCTGGCCGACGAGCCGACCGGCAATCTCGACCATCACACCGCCGAGGACGTGTTCGCCCAGCTGCTGAAGCTGGTCCACGAGGCCGGGGTGGGCGCACTGATCGCCACCCACAATCTCGAGCTGGCGGCCCGCATGGACCGCACCCTCATGCTCGATGACGGCGCGGTGCGGGCGGGCTGATGCGACGGACCGTACGGAGCGCCGTCTTCGCCGCTGTCCTGGCGCTGGGGTGGCACGGCGGGATCGCATACCGGCTCGAGCCGGCAGTGGCGGGAGGAACGGAGCCGATGGGCGAGGCGGACGGCGACATCCCGGCCGGCGCGGTCCGGGTCGGGGACGACCTTTACATGGTGCCGGTCGGCCGCGATGCCGATGGCTGCGAGCGGTTCACAATGTTCTCGCGCACGAAGATGGTGCCGGCGGTCATCCACTACCGCGACGGCAAGGGCGGCTTCACCACCGACCGCGCCCAGGCGGATTGCGGCTGAGCCGCGAGCCGAACGCCGGCGCTACTGCATCAGGCGCATCAGGTTCTGCAGCGACTGGTTGGCCTGGGCGCTCATGCTGACATTGGCCTGGGTCAGGACCTGCAGGCTGGTGAACTGCGCCATTTCCGCGGCGATGTCGAGGTCGAGCAGGATGCTGCGCGCGCTCTCGGTGTTCTCGATCACCGTGGTCAGGTTCGATTCGGAGAATTCGAGCCGGTTCTGGGATGCGCCGATTCCGGCCCGGGTCGTGACCAGGCGCTGCATGGCGGCGTCGATCAGCGCGCTTGCCGTGTCGGCGTCGGCCGCCGAGCTGATGGCCGTGCTGGCGAGGCCGAGGCTGGCCAGCGTCAGGGCGCCGAGCCCGACTTCGATCTTGTCCTGGCTGGCGGTGCCGGCGCCGACCTTGAACACGAAGCTGGCATCGCCGGGGTCGATCTCGCCGGAATAGCCGGCGGACACCTGGATGCTGCCGGACCCGATCGCCTTGCTCTGTCCCGAGGCCACCACGAACCCGGTTCCGATGCCGCCGATCTGGATGCTCAAGCTGTATTGCGGCAGGCTCGCGCGATCGAGATCGACGATGCCGCGGCCGTAGAGCACGTCGATACCGTCGTCGCCGAGATCCCGCGCCGAGGTGATCAGCAGGTTGGCCAGCTCGGCCCCCGACAGGTCCGGGAACAGGTCGCGCAGCACGGCGATGCTGCCGGCCACGAACGGGGTCGCCATCGAGGTGCCGCTCTTGGTGCCGGTCAGGCCGTCATTGGTGGTCGACAGGATGGCGACACCCGGCGCCACCACCGAATAGTCGGCCGCGCCGCCCGGGTGATTGCTGAAGCCGGCGAGGACGTCGCTGTCGTCGACCGCGGCGACGGCAATCAGCATGCCCTTGGCGGTCGGGTCGATGGAGAAGCGCGCGGGGAAGCCGGGATAGTTCATCGAGCTGTTGCCGGTCGCCGCCACCACCACCACGCCGGCATTGACCGCGCGCGAGATCGCCGCGGTCACTTGGTTCGGCACCGGCACCATCGCGTCGGTCCCGAGGCTCATGTTGATGACATGGGCGCCGTTGTCGGTGGCGTAGTCGATGGCGTCGGCAAGGTCGTTGAAGTCGATCAGGCCGGTGGCGGTGTTGGTGACCTTCACCGCGAACAGGCTGGCCTCGTAGGCGACGCCGTGGACGCCGGTGTCGTTTTTCAGGGCGCCGATGATGCCGGCGACATGGGTGCCGTGGCCGGCCGACGGCGTGGGGTCGGCATCGTCGTTGCCGTCGGGCGTGGTCACGGCGCCGCCGTCCAGGCCACCGTCCAGGATATCGACGCTCAGCCCGTCGTTCACATGGGAGTCGAGATCGGCGTGATTGAGCAGGATGCCGCTGTCGATCACCGCGACGATGGCGCCGGCGCCGGTGCCGCCGCGGGCATAGGCGGTCGAGGCCTTGATGTTGTCGAGGCCGGTCGAGGCGAGATACTCGGCGGTCTCGAACAGCGACTTGTCGCCTTCGCCGAGCACCGTGCCGAGCGCATTGCCGTCGGCGTCGCTGATCGAGACGATCAGGCGGTCCATGGTGGCGACGGAGCCGTTGTTCAGGTACAGGACCCGGCCGGAATCGACGTCGGCCTGGGTGAAGCTCTGGCCGAGGACGAGCGCCGTGCCGTCGAGCGTCAGGCTGCCCTCGGTCGGCAGGCTGCGCACGGTATAGACGATGTTCTCGCCGTCGCCCTTGAGCAGCTTCTGGCCGTTGAATTCGGTCGCGTTGCCGATCCGGTCGAGCTCCGACTTGAGCTGCAGGAATTCGCCGTTCAGCATGTGGCGCTCGTTGACCGAGAGCTGGCCGGAGCCGGACTGCACCGCCAGCGTCTTCATCCGCACCAGGATGTCGCCCATCTTGGCGGCGGCGCCGTCGGCGATCTGCAGCATGGAGACGGCTTGGCCGGCATTCACCCGGGCCTGGCTCAGGCTGGCGACGGCGCTGCGCAGGCGCGAGCCGATCGCCAAGGACGCGGCGTCGTCACGCGCGGAAACCACCCGGCTTCCCGCTGACAGCTTGGCCAGCGAGCGGGTCACCCTGGAGTCGTTGTCGGCCAGGAACCGATTCGCGACCGAGGCGGCCGCGTTGAAATTTGCCGTGAGACCCATGCAGGCCACATACCTCGGCAATGCGCCGACGACAGGCGCACCCGCCCTTCCTGGGCAGGAATGGGTAGTCTGATCCCTAAAATGCAACCAATGCCTTAACTCGGAGACTTCGGCCGGAGGGGCGTCGACCGCGGCACCGCGATGGTATAGTTAATCAAACCTGAACCTCCGGCTCGTCCGGCACTGAATCTCCAGTCCAGGGCTGCGTCTCCGCCCATGTCCCACGCCGAGTTCGTCCATCTCCGGGTCCATTCCGCGTACTCCCTGTCCGAGGGCGCGATCAAGACCAAGGAGCTGGTGTCGCTGTGCCAGCGCCACCGCATGCCGGCGGTTGCCGTCGCCGATACCGGGAACCTGTTCGGCGCCCTGGAAATCGCCCTGGCGGCGAGCGAGGCCGGGATCCAGCCGATCATCGGCTGCCAGCTCGCCATCGCGCGCGACGAGGGTTCCGGCGCCCATGCCGGGATCGCCGGAATGGCGCCGGTGGCGCGCCGCCATCCCGACCAGCTCGTGGTGCTGGCCCAGAACGAGGCCGGCTATCGCGACCTGCTCAGGCTGGTCAGCAAGTCGTTCCTCGACGGCGAGCCGGGCAGCCAGCCGCAGCTCCTGCTGGCGGCGCTGGAGGGCCACACCGACGGGCTGATCGCCCTGAGCGGCGGCCCCGCCGGCACGGTCGGCCGGCTGCTGCTCGAGGGCCAGGACGATCCCGCCGAGACCACGCTGCGCCATCTGGTGCGGTTGTTTCCGGGACGATTCTACATCGAGCTGCAGCGCCACGGCCTCGAATCCGAGCAGCGGATCGAGAGCCGGCTGGTCGATCTCGCCTATGCCTTCGATCTGCCGCTGGTCGCCACCAACGAGGTGTTCTTCGCCGACGAGCGCATGTTCGCCGCCCATGACGCGCTGCTGTGCATCGCCGAGGGCGCCTATGTGAGCCAGGACAACCGGCGCCGCGTCACGCCCGAGCACCGCTTCAAGAGCGCCGCCGAGATGCGCGCCCTGTTCGCCGACCTGCCGGAAGCGATCGACAACACCCTGGTCATCGCCCGGCGCTGCGCGGTCATGCCGGAACCCCGCAAGCCGATCCTGCCGGCGTTCCCGGACGCCGCCAGCCAGGGCCGCAGCGAGGCCGAGGAGCTGCGGCTGCGCGCCGAGGCCGGGCTGGAGCGCCGGCTCGACGCGCAGTTCCACACGTCCGAGATGGATCCGGAGGCGCGCGCGGCAGCCGCCAGGCCCTATCGGCAGCGGCTCGAGTTCGAGCTCGGCGTGATCACCCAGATGGGCTTTCCCGGGTATTTCCTGATCGTTGCCGACTTCATCCAGTGGGCGAAGGGCCAGGGCATCCCGGTCGGACCGGGGCGCGGCTCCGGCGCCGGCTCGGTGGTCGCCTGGTCGCTCACCATCACCGATCTCGATCCGCTGCGCTGGGGCCTGCTGTTCGAACGCTTCCTCAACCCCGAGCGGGTGTCGATGCCTGATTTCGACGTCGACTTCTGCCAGGACCGCCGCGACGAGGTGATCCGCTACGTCCAGGGCAAGTACGGCCGTGACCGGGTGGCGCAGATCATCACCTTCGGCAAGCTGCAGGCGCGCGCTGCGCTGCGCGACGTCGGCCGGGTGCTCGAACTGCCCTACGGCCAGGTCGACCGCCTGTGCAAGCTGGTGCCGAACAATCCCGCCAATCCCGTGACCCTGAAGCAGGCGGTCGACGACGAGCCGGTCCTGCAGCAGCAGCGCGACCAGGATCCGACCGTGGCCCGGCTGATCGACGTGGCGATGAAGCTCGAAGGGCTCTACCGCCACGCCTCGACCCACGCCGCCGGCGTGGTGATCGGCGACCGTCCGCTCGACGAGCTGGTGCCGCTCTACCGCGATCCGCGCTCGGACATGCCGGTCACCCAGTTCAACATGAAGTATGTCGAGCAGGCCGGCTTGGTGAAGTTCGACTTCCTGGGCTTGAAGACCCTGACCGTCCTGGCGCGGGCCGAGGAGCTGATCCGCGAGCGCGGCGACACCATAGACCTGTCCAACTTGCCGCTCGACGACCGCAAGACCTACGACATGCTCGGCCGCGGCGAGTCGACCGGCGTGTTCCAGCTTGAAAGCTCCGGCATGCGCGACGTGCTTCGGAAGCTCAAGCCCAACCGCTTCGAGGACATCATCGCGCTGGTGGCGCTGTATCGCCCCGGTCCGATGGACAACATCCCGCGCTATATTGCCTGCAAGCACGGCCAGGAGGCGCCCGACTACCTGCACCCGGCGCTCGAAGGGATCCTCAAGGAAACCTTCGGGATCATGATCTACCAGGAGCAGGTGATGCAGATCGCCCAGGAGCTGTCGGGCTACAGCCTGGGCGGCGCCGATCTGCTGCGGCGCGCCATGGGCAAGAAGATCAAGTCGGAAATGGACGCCCAGCAGGCCGCGTTCGTCGAGGGCGCCGAGGCGCGCGGGGTGGCGCGCGCCAAGGCCTCGCAAATCTTCGAGCAGGTCGCGAAGTTCGCCGGCTACGGCTTCAACAAGAGCCATGCCGCCGCCTATGCGGTGGTCGCCTATCAGACCGCCTGGCTCAAGGCGAACTACCCGGTCGAATTCTTCGCCGCCTCGATGACCCTCGACCTCGGCAACACCGACAAGCTCAACGTGTTCCGCCAGGAGCTCGGGCGGCTCGGCATCAAGCTGCTGGCGCCGGACGTCAACTGCTCCCGTGCCACCTTCAGCGTCGAGACTCTCGAGGACGGCAGCGGCGCCATCCGCTACGCGCTCGCCGCCGTGCGCAATGTCGGGCAGGGCGCGGTCGAGACCCTGGTGCGCGAGCGCGACGCGCGCGGCCGGTTCGGCAGCCTTTCCGACCTGGCGGGCCGGCTCGACGGCCGCGCCCTCAACAAGCGGCAGCTCGAGAACCTGGTTTGCGCCGGCGCCCTCGACGGACTGAACCGGAACCGGCGGCAGACCTTCGAGGCGATCGAATCGATCCTGCGCCAGGCCAACGCGGCGGCCAGCGAGCGCGACAGCGCCCAGGTCAACCTGTTCGGCGCGCTCGATCAGGGCGGCGGACCCTCGATCAGCCTGCCGGCGATCGGCGACTGGCCGATCATGGAACGGCTGCACAAGGAGTTCGAGGCGATCGGCTTCTATCTCTCGGCCCATCCGCTCGACGCCTATGGCCAGAGCCTGCGGCGCCTCGACGTCGTGCGCTATGGCGACCTGGCGCGCTGGTTCGCCGGACGGACCGGGAGCCGGGCGAAGCTTGCCGGCATCGTGATCAGCCGCCAGGAGCGCACTTCGGCCAAGGGCAACCGGTTCGCCTTCGTCCAGCTTTCCGATACCAGCGGCATGTTCGAGGCCCTGGTCTTCGCCGATACCCTGGCGGCGGCGCGCGACCTGCTGGAACCCGGCCGCATCGTCCTGCTGGCCGCCGATGTCCGGGCCGAGGAGGACAGCTTTCGCCTGACCGTCCAGCAGGTCCAGCCGCTCGACGACGCGGTCGCCCAGTCCGGGGCGGGTCTCCGGATCTACCTGCGCGATCCCGAGCCGGTGGCCAGCCTCAAGGCCCTGATCCAGCGGGAACGGCGCGGCAAGGGCAAGATCACCTTCGTGCTCGACCTGGAGGACGGGCGCGAGGTCGAGGTCGCCTTGAAGGAGACCTACGCGGTTTCCGCCCCGACCCGGGCGGCCATCAAGGCGGTTCCCGGGATCGTCGAGGTCCAGGATCTCTGACCTGCGCGTAACCCCCGGATATCGCCGGGGTTTCGCCGCTGAAAGTCCTTGCCTTTCGGGCCGGGGCCGGCTATCAACGCGCGACCTAAATCCCGCACGCGGGCTTTCGGGCAGCCGGGGAGACATCCCGGCGGCTCGGTCCGGTGTTCGCGGCCGTCCTCGACGGCCCGGACTCATCGCCCGCGGAGGCCTAACCGGAAAAGGATCCGACGCATGGCTCTGCCAACGTTCACCATGCGCCAGCTGCTCGAGGCTGGCGTGCATTTCGGCCATCACACCCGCCGCTGGAACCCGAAGATGGCCCCGTACATCTTCGGCGTGCGCAACGGCGTCCACATCATCGATCTCGGCCAGACCGTTCCGATGCTGTACGCCGCCCTCGAGGCGGTGCGCGGCGTCGCCTCCAATGGCGGTCGCGTGCTGTTCGTCGGCACCAAGCGGCCGGCCCAGGACAAGGTGGCCGAGGCCGCCAAGCGCTGCGGCCAGTACTACGTCAATCACCGCTGGCTCGGCGGCATGCTGACCAATTGGAAGACCATCTCGCACTCGATCAAGCGCCTGCGCGAGCTCGACGACCAGCTTGCCGGCGGGATCCAGGGCCTGACCAAGAAGGAGCAGCTTCAGATGACGCGCACGCGCGACAAGCTGGAGCGCGCGCTGGGCGGCATCAAGGAGATGGGCGGCCAGCCCGACCTGATCTTCGTGATCGACACCAACAAGGAAGGCATCGCGATCTCCGAGGCCCACAAGCTCGGCATTCCCGTGGTGGCGGTGGTCGACAGCAATTCCGATCCGAGCGGCATCAACTATCCGATCCCCGGCAACGACGACGCCATCCGCGCGATCGCGACCTATTGCGACCTGGCGAGCGACGCCGTGCTCGACGGTCTGCAGCAGGAAGCCATGGCGCATGGCCGCGACATCGGCGAAGCGGCCGAGGGGCCGGTAGAGCATCTGCCGGCCGAGGAGCCGGCCGAGCCCGCTGCCGCGGTCGCGGAGGCCGCGCCGGCGGCGACGCCGGCCTGAACGCCAGGGGCGCGCCAGGCCCGGCGGGCAACACCGCCGGGCGCGGCGCAACGCGTCACGGACGACACAGCGAGGACTCGAGGAATGGCTGAGATTACTGCTGCACTGGTCAAGCAGCTCCGCGACATGACCGGCGCCGGCATGATGGACTGCAAGAAGGCGCTCGGCGAATCCGCGGGCGAGCTCGACGGTGCGGTCGACTGGCTGCGCAAGAAGGGTCTCGCCGCCGCCGCCAAGAAGGCCGGCCGGCTCGCCGCCGAAGGCTTGGTGGGCGTGGTCGCCGATGGCGGCTCGGGCGCCCTGGTCGAGGTCAATGCCGAGACCGATTTCGTCGGCCGCAACGAGACCTTCCAGGGCTTCGTCACCTCGGTGACGAAGCTGGCGATGGGCTGCGCCAGCGTCGAGGAACTCGCCGCCAAGTCGTTCCCCGGCGGCGGTGGCACGGTCCAGGACAAGCTGACCCAGCTGGTCGCCACCGTCGGCGAGAACATGAGCCTGCGGCGCATGACTGCGATCTCGGTCAGCCCGGGCGTCGTCGCCAGCTACATGCACAACGCGGTGGTTCCGGGCCTCGGCAAGATCGGCGTGCTGGTCGCGCTGGAGTCGACCGGCGACGCGGAGAAGCTCGCCGCCGTCGGCCGCCAGATCGCCATGCACGTGGCCGCCACCAACCCGATGTCGGTCGATATCGACGGGGTCGATGCCTCGGCACTGGAGCGCGAGCGCAGCGTGCTGGCCGAGCAGGCCAAGGCCTCCGGCAAGCCGGCCGATATCATCGAGAAGATGGTCGAGGGCCGCCTGCGCAAGTTCTACGAGGAAGTGGTTCTGCTTGAGCAGGTCTTCGTCGTCGACGGCGAACGGCGGGTCAAGCAGGTGATCGAGCAGGCGGCCAAGGACGTCGGCGCGCCGGTCAAGCTCGCCGCCATCGCGCGCATGGCGCTCGGCGAGGGCATCGAGCGCGAGCAGAAGGACTTCGCCGCCGAGGTCGCCGCCCAGCTCGGCGCCTGAGTTCGGGGCGCCGGCCGCGCGGCCGGGGCGGCCGACGGGGCACGCGGTCGGCGGGCCGCTGTGTCCCTGCCCCGCGAAGCGTGTATTATTCGAGCCGGATTCGCGCCGGCGCGCCAGCCGGAAGGTCGGCGCTTCCGCCTGGAGGTGCAACTCGTCACGATGCCGGATCCTTTCGCCAAACCGGCGCCGCTCGCCCCCGCCATTTCCCGGTATCGCCGGGTCCTCCTGAAGATTTCTGGCGAGGCCCTGATGGGTGATCGCGAGTTCGGCCTCGATCCGAAGACTGTCGAGCGGATCGCGAACGAGGTCCAGGTGGTCAATGCGCTGGGCGTCGAGGTCTGCCTGGTGATCGGCGGCGGCAACATCTTCCGCGGCGTCGCCGGCGCCGCCCAGGGCATGCAGCGGGCCTCGGCCGACTACATGGGCATGCTGGCCACGGTGATCAACGCGCTCGCCCTGCAGAACGCCCTGGAACAGCTTGCGGTCCACACCCGCGTTCAGTCGGCCATCCCGATGCCGACGGTCTGCGAACCCTATATCCCGCGCCGGGCGCAGCGCCACATGGAGAAGGGGCGGGTGGTGATCTTTGCCGCCGGCACCGGCAATCCGTTCTTCACCACCGACACGGCGGCGGCGTTGCGGGCCTCGGAAATGGGTTGCAAGGCGCTGCTCAAGGGCACCAAGGTGGACGGCGTGTACGACGCCGATCCGCACAAGGTGGCCGGCGCCAAGCGCTACGACCGCTTGAGCTATCTCGAGGTGCTGGCGCAGGATCTAAAGGTCATGGACGCTTCCGCGATCTCGCTGGCGCGGGAAAACCACATTCCGATTCTGGTGTTCTCGATCCAGCAGCACGGCGCCTTCGCCGACGTCCTTGCGGGACGGGGCAGGTACACGATCATCACCGACAAGGACTGAAGCCGTGCCGCAACAGGGAATCGACGAACTGGGTCGGCGAATGGACGGCGCGCTGGAAGCGCTCCGTCGCGAGTTCGCCGGCTTGCGCACCGGCCGGGCGTCGGCCCATCTGTTGGAGCCGATCTCGGTGCGGGCCTATGGCAGCGACATGCCGATCACCCAGGTCGGTACGATCAGCGTACCGGAGCCGCGAATGATCACCGTGCAGGTATGGGATCGCAGCCTGGTCTCGGCGGTGGAGAAGGGGATTCGCGACGCCGGGCTGGGTCTGAACCCGGCGAGCGATGGGCAGCTGGTCCGCGTTCCGATCCCGGAACTGAGCCAGGAACGCCGACAGGAGCTGACCAAGGTCGCCCACAAATATGCCGAGCAGGCGCGCGTCGCCGTGCGCAACGTCCGGCGCGATGGCATGGACCAGCTCAAGAAGATGGAGAAGGACGGCAAGATCTCCCAGGACGAGCATCGCGGCTGGTCGGACAAGGTCCAGAAGCTCACCGACGATCACATCAAGCGGATCGACGAGGCGCTCGCCCAGAAGGAGAAGGAAATTCTACAGGTCTGAAGCCGATGGAAGCCCTGCCGTCAACCGCCGACATCATCGCGCCCGTGCATGTCGCCATCATCATGGACGGCAACGGGCGGTGGGCGAAGGCGCGCGGCTTGCCGCGCACGGTCGGCCACCAGCGCGGCGCGGAAGCGGTGCGACGTACCGTGCGCGGCGCGGCCGAGCTCGGCATCTCCTACCTCACCCTGTTCGGATTCTCGTCGGAGAACTGGAAGCGGCCGGTCACCGAGATCGACGATCTCATGGGCCTGCTGCGGCTGTATCTGCGCAACGAGATCGCCGATCTCGACCGCAATGGCGTGCGCCTGCGGGTGATCGGCGACCGCGAGCGCCTGGGTCGCGACATCGTCAAGCTGATCTCCGAGGCCGAGGCGCACACCAGCGCCAACTCGCGGCTCAATCTGACGGTGGCGCTCAGCTATGGCGGCCGGGCCGAGATCGCCCGCGCGGCCAGGCTGATCGCCGGTGCCGTCAAGGCCGGCGAGCTCTCTCCCGAGGACGTCGACGAGGACCTGTTTTCGCGTTACCTGCTGACCAGCGGGATTCCCGACCCCGATCTGCTGATCCGCACCAGCGGCGAGCAACGCATCAGCAACTTTCTGCTCTGGCAGTTGGCCTATTCCGAGCTTCTGTTTCTCGATCGCTTGTGGCCGGATTTCACCAAGGACGATCTCGAGGATGCCGTTCGCGAGTTCAGCCGACGCAATCGCCGCTATGGTGCGAGCGCCTAGCATTCTCCAACGCGGTTGGCTGGATCGCGCTTCCGTCACCGCCGATGTGCGCTGGCGGCGGCCGTTCTCCGGGAATCCTGTGGCAACGCTGGCCGCATCAGCAGAGCAGTCCATGAATCACACGCCCACGAAGCCTGACACCGGCGGTCGCAGCGGATTTCGAGTCCGCCTGATCTCGGCGCTGGTGTTGATTCCGCTCGCGCTGGCGGCAGTGGTCATCGGCTCGCCCTATTTCGACGCCTTGGTGGTGCTGGTGGGCGCGCTGATGGCCTGGGAATGGATGCGGCTGTGCGGCGGTGGACGGCTGACCGTCGCCGGCGCCGTCGCGGTCGTCGCGGTGGCCGCCGCGGCGCTCGCGGTCTCGATCCTTTCCCCCGCGCAGGCCGTCATGGTGGCCACCGCGGGCGCCGCGCTGGTCGCCGCGGTGGCGGCGCTTTCCGGCGGTTCGCCGCTGTGGCTCGGCCTGGGCACGCTCTACGCGGGACTGCCCTGCGTCGCCATTCTGTGGCTGCGGGCGGAGCCGGCGGCGGGGCTCGAAACCCTGCTCTGGCTGCTCGTCCTGGTCTGGGCCATCGACACCGGCGCGTACCTGGTCGGTCGCGCCCTCGGTGGTCCCCTGCTGGCGCCGCGGATCAGCCCGAAGAAGACCTGGTCGGGGCTGGCCGGCGGCGTGGCCGCGGCAGCCGCGGTCGGCGTCACCGCCGCCTTGCTGATCGAGGGCGCCTCGCTGGTCGTGCTCGGTTTAGGGAGCGCCGTGCTTGCCCTGGTCGCGCAGGCCGGCGATCTCGGCGAGTCGGCGCTGAAGCGGCATTTCGGCGCCAAGGACAGCAGCGGCTTGATCCCCGGGCATGGTGGCGTACTCGATCGGGTCGACGGGCTGGTGACCGTCATACTGCTGGTCGCCGCGGTCTCGGCGGTGTCCGGCGAAAGTGTCGTCGCGTGGCGGTGAGCCTTCGCCCGTTCGATCAGTCGGCCGGCGTCGTGCCGGCCGCGGCGCCCTGTCGGCTGACCATTCTCGGCTCGACCGGTTCGGTCGGCGCCAACACGGTCGACCTGGTGTTGCGCAACCCAGACGCCTTCCAGGTCGAGGCCCTGACCGCGCACTCCCGGGTCGCCGCCCTCGTCGAGCAGGCGTGCCGCCTGCGGCCGCGCCTGGCGGTGATCGCCGACCCCATCCACTACCGCGCCCTCAAGGATGCGCTCGCCGGCACCGGCGTCGAGGCCGCCGCCGGTCCCGAGGCGGTGGTCGAAGCGGCGAGCCGGCCTGCCGACCGGGTGATGGCGGCGATCGTCGGCGCCGCCGGGCTGGAGCCGACCCTGGCCGCGGTCCGCCGGGGCGCCATCGTCGCCCTGGCCAACAAGGAGTGCCTGGTCTGCGCCGGCGCCCTGATGATGGCCGAGGTCGAGCGCGGCGGCGCCACGCTGCTGCCGGTCGACTCGGAGCACAGCGCGATCTTCCAGGTCTTCGAATCGCGTCAGCGCGCCGCCGTCGACCGAATCATCCTGACGGCGTCGGGCGGCCCGTTCCGCAGCGCCAGCCGGGAGACCATGGCGGCGGCGACTCCGGCCCAGGCGGTCGCCCATCCGAACTGGGACATGGGCGCCAAGATATCGGTGGATTCCGCCACCATGATGAACAAGGGGCTGGAGCTGATCGAAGCGCATCATTTGTTCGCCATGCCCGAGGCGCGCATCGATATCCTGGTGCATCCGCAGTCGGTGGTGCACAGCCTGGTCGCCTATGTCGACGGCTCGGTGCTCGCCCAGCTCGGCAGCCCGGACATGCGGACGCCGATCGCCTACGCCCTGGCCTGGCCGCACCGCATGCCCGCCCCGGCGCCTCGGCTCGAGTTAGCGCAGATTGCGAGCCTGACCTTTGAACTACCTGATATAGAGAAATTTCCTGCTCTGGGGCTGGCTCGGCGGGCCTTGCAAATCGGGGGCGCCGCGCCTACCATTCTCAATGCGGCGAACGAAGTCGCCGTGCCTGCGTTTCTGGCCGGCGGGCTCGGCTTTCTCGACATCGTGCCGGTGGTCGAAGCGACCCTTGGAAAGCTGTCGCCGCCGGCGCCCACCGGCATCGACGACGTGCGGGCGATCGACGCCGAAGCACGGCGGCTGGCCAGTGCCGCTGTTTCCGCCCGGCAGCGCCGCTGAGGCCCGCACGGCCACCGGCACGCTGGCAATGCCGTTGCCGTAGGCAGCATCGTGCGACTGTGGTAATCCTGCCGTGGCCGGTCGGGCGGCACCCTCGCTGACGACGGCTGATAGGTCATAACCTATGGAATTTCTTGGCGGACTGCCGCACTACCTGATCAGCTTCCTGGTCATCCTGACGGTTCTGGTGTTCGTTCACGAACTCGGCCATTTCTGGGTGGCCCGACGCTGCGGCGTGCGGGTCGAAGTGTTCTCGATCGGCTTCGGCCCCGAGTTGTTCGGCTGGAGCGACCGGCTCGGCACGCGCTGGAAGTTCAGCGCCCTGCCGCTCGGCGGCTACGTCAAGATGTTCGGCCACACCGAGACGGTGAGCGAGCCGGACGGCCGCGAGCGGCCGATGACCCTCGACGAGCAGCAGGTCGCGTTTCACCACAAGCCGCTGCTGCAGCGCTCCCTGATCGTGCTCGCCGGGCCGCTCGCGAACTTCCTGTTCGCCATTCTCGTGCTGACCGCCCTGTTCTCGCTGTACGGGCAGCAGTATTCGTCGACGGTGATCGGCAGCGTGATCAAAGGCGGGGCCGCGGCCAAGGCCGGGCTGATGCCCGGCGACAAGATCGTCAGCCTGAACGGCACCGCGATCCACCGCTTCGAGGAAGTGGCGAACATCGTCCAGTTCGGGCTTGGCGAGGCGCTGGACATGGTTGTCGAGCGCGACGGCAAGACCCTGTCGCTGTACGCCAACCCGGGCATCGTCGAGGAAACCGACGCCTTCGGCAACAAGCACCGGATCGGCCGCCTCGGCATCACCAGCTCCGGCCCGGGCGAGGTCGTGCGATATGACCCGCTGACCGCGGTCTGGCAGGCGACCAAGCAGACCTACGGGCTGTCGGCGAGCACGCTCAAGGCGGTCTGGCAGATGGTCACCGGCGTGCGCTCGAGCGAGGAGCTCGGCGGCGTGCTCAGAATCGCGAAGATGTCGGGCGACGTCGCCCAGATCGGCCTGGTTTCGGCGATCGGCTTCACCGCCCTGCTGTCGATCAATCTCGGCCTGATCAACCTGTTCCCGGTTCCGATGCTGGACGGCGGGCATCTGGCGTTCTATGCCTTGGAGGCACTGCGCGGTCGCCCGCTCGATCCGCGGACACAGGAGTGGGGCTTTCGCATCGGATTGGTGCTCGTCTTCGCACTGTTCGTCTTCGCGACGCGCAACGACTTGATGTCGTTCCCGGCGGTGGCGCAGTTCATCGAGCGACTGATTACCTGAAGACGCCGCGAAGGGGGAATGCGTGAAGGGGTGGTTGACAGCGCTGGCGGCGATTCTGTGCTTGGCCGGGACGTTCGCTTTGGCACCGGGACCGGTCTTCGCCCAGGGCATCGTCGGGGGCGGGGCGATCGCCGAGATCCAGGTCGAGGGCAACCAGCGAATCGAGGCGGAGACCATCCGCTCCTACATGCAGCTCTCGCCCGGCGATCCGTTCGAGCCCGAGCGCATCGACCGGGCCCTCAAGAGCCTGTTCGCGACCGGCCTGTTCGCCGATGTCCGCCTGCGGCGCGATATCAACACTCTGGTGGTTCAGGTCGTCGAGAACCCGATCATCAATCGCATCGCCTTCGAGGGCAACGACCACATCGACGACGAAGCGCTGCAGAACGAGGTGCAGCTTCGGCCCCGGGTCGTCTATACCCAGACCCGGGTCCAGGGCGACGCCAAGCGCATTCTCGACATCTACCGGCGCAGCGGTCGCTTTGCCGCGACCGTCGAGCCCAAGGTCATCCCGCTCGACCAGAACCGCGTCGATCTGGTGTTCGAGATCAACGAGGGTCCGATCACCGAGGTGCGCCGGATCGACTTCGTCGGCAACAGGGCGTTCAGCGACGGCGAGCTGCGCGACGAGATCCTGACCACCGAGAGCGCCTGGTACCGGTTCCTGTCGAGCACCGATACTTATGATCCGGACCGGCTCACCGTGGACCGCGAAGCGCTCCGAGACTTCTACCTGAAGGAAGGCTACGCCGACTTCCGGGTGATGTCGGCGGTCGCCGAGCTGTCGCCCGACCGCGAGGCGTTCTTCATCACCTTCACGGTGGAGGAGGGCGAGCGCTACAAGTTCGGGGCGGTCGACATCCGCACGACGCTGCGCGACCTCGACCCCGAGTCCCTGCGCGAGCAGCTCGCCACCGTCGAAGGCGACTGGTACGACGCCAGCGCCGTCGACAAGAGCGTCGGCAACATCACGGACTCGCTGGGCAATCTCGGCTACGCCTTCGTCGACGTCCGCCCGCAGATCCAGCGCGACCGCGAGAACCTGCTGATCAGCCTGACCTACGACATTCAGGAGGGGCCGCGGGTCTTCGTCGAGCGCATCGACATCTCCGGCAATGTCCGCACCCTCGACAAGGTGATCCGGCGCGAGTTCCGCCTGGTCGAGGGCGACGCCTTCAACACCTCCAAGCTCAGGCGAACCCGTCAGCGCATCCAGAATCTCGGCTTCTTCAGTCGCGTCGATCTGCAGCCGGTGCCATCGGATTCACCCGACAAGGTCGCCATCCAGGTCAATGTCGAGGAGCAGTCGACCGGCGAGCTGACCTTCGGCTTCGGCTTCTCGACCGCCGAAGGCCCGCTCGGCGACGTCTCGATCCGCGAACGCAATCTGCTCGGCAGCGGTCAGGACCTGCGGGTCGGCTTCACCTTGTCCGGCCGCCGCTCCCAGTTCGACCTGAGCTTCACCGATCCCTATTTTCTGGATCGCAGCGTGGCTGCGGGCTTCGATCTGTTTCGCACCGAGACCAACCGGGACGAGAGCTCTTTCGACCAGAAGAGCCTCGGATTCGGGCTGCGCGCCGGCTATGACATCACCGAGTATCTCCGCCATACCGTGCGCTACGGCCTGAGCCAGGACAAGATCTTCGACATCGATTCCGACGCCTCGAGCGCGATCCAGCAGCAGCGCGGCACGACGATTTCATCGGTCGTCGGCCATACCCTCAGCTATGACCGGCGCGACAGCCGGTTCGATCCGCGCGAGGGTTATTTCCTGACATTCTCCAACGACCTCGCCGGATTCGGCGGCGACGTTCACTATCTCCGCACGCGTGGCGGCGGCGGCTACTATCTGCCGCTCGACGACAACGTCACGCTGGGTTTCTCCGGTGAGGCAGGCTATGTCTTCGGCTTCAGCGAAGATATCCGCATCATCGACAACTTTGCCGTCGGCGGTGCGAATCTGCGCGGATTCAAGACCGCGGGCATCGGCCCGCGCGACCTCGTGACCGAGGACGCGGTGGGCGGAAACATTTTCGCGGTGGGTTCGACCGAGCTTTCCTTCCCCCTCGGCCTGCCCGAAGAGTATCAGATTCGCGGGCGGATATTTTCCGACTTCGGGACGCTGTACAATTCCGATCTGAAGGGCCCAAGCATCGTCGACGAGACGTCGCTGCGCATGTCTGTGGGTGGCGGCATCACCTGGAGATCGCCGTTCGGCCCGCTCGCGGTGGATCTGGCGGTCCCGGTTGTGCGGGAGTCGTATGACGAGACGGAATTCTTCCGCTTGAGCGTTGGCACGAGGTTCTGACACGAGATGAATACGGCACGATCTCTGCACGGTAGCCGGCGGCAGGACGGTCGCTTCGGGCCGTCCCGGCTCGTCGGTTTGCTGTTGGCTTGCCTGATGGTGTTGCCGGCGTTGCCGGTCCGCGCGCAGCAGCCGCCGATCGTCATCGCCGTCCTGGGGATCCAGGAGATCATGCGGGATTCGGCGGCCTCGCAGGGGGTGCAGGCCGAGGCTCAGAAGCGCGAGGCGGCGCGCCGGGCCGAAGTGGAGAAGCGGGAGAATGCCTTGCTTGCCGCCGATCAGCAGCTTGCGCAGCAACGCAGCAGCCTGTCGCAGGACGACTTCGTGAAGAAGCGCAACGAACTCGCCCAGCAGGCGGTGGAAGTGCGCAAGTACGCACAGACCCAGCAAGGCATGATCGCCGAGATGGCGCGAAAGGGCGAAGCCGAGATTCGCAAGGCGCTGGTCCAGATCGTCGCCGAGATTGCCAAGGAAAAGGGCATCACGGTGGTTCTGAGCAAGGCCAGCCTGGCGCTCTATCCGGACGAGTTCGACATCACGGCAGAGGCGCTGAAGCGCCTGAACGCGAAACTGCCCAGCGTGACTCTGGCCAACTGAATGGGGTCGCCGCCGGGCGCCGGTGCCCGCCGGACATGGCAATGGCGACGCGATCGACGATGAACGAAGCGAAGTCAGCGACCTCGGTAGACGTCATGCGGATCATGGAGATGATCCCGCATCGCTATCCCTTCCTTCTGATCGACCGGGTGGTCGAGCTCCAGCCGGACGTCGGCGCCGTCGGCGTCAAGAACGTGTCGATCAACGAAGGCTTCTTCCAGGGTCACTTCCCGCGCCAGCCGGTCATGCCCGGCGTGCTCATCATCGAGGCGATGGCCCAGACCGCCGCGGTTCTCGTGGTCGCCACCCTGGGACCGGCCAGCGAGGGCAAGCTGGTCTACTTCATGTCGGTCGACAACGCCCGCTTCCGCAAGCCGGTGTTCCCGGGCGATCAGCTGCGGATCCACGTGACCAAGGAACGCAATCGCGGCGCGGTTTGGAAGTTCAGGGGTGAAGCGAAGGTCGAGGGTGGCTTGGTCGCCGAGGCGACCTTCGCGGCGATGATTCGCGACGAATGACCTGCCAGATCCACCCGACGGCCCTGGTCGAGCCTGGCGCCCGGCTGGGCGAAGGCGTTTCGGTCGGGCCGTTCTGCTGCATCGGTGACGAAGTCGAACTCGGCGCCGGTGTCCGGATGCACGCCCATGTCGTCGTCACCGGACGCACCCGGATCGGCGCCGGCAGCGTCCTGCACCCGTTTGCCAGCATCGGCCAGCCGGCACAGCACCGCGGGCACCGCGGCGCGCCCTCGACGCTGGAGATCGGCGCCGGCAACGTGATCCGCGAGTACGTGACGATCAACGCCGGAACCGAGCCGCACGGTACCCGGGTCGGGGATGGCTGCTTTCTCATGATCGCGTCGCATGTCGCCCACGACTGCCAGGTCGGCAACGACGTCGTGATGGCCAATCAGGCGACTCTGGCCGGGCATGTCACGATCGCCGACGGTGCGATCATCGGCGGACTGACCGCCGTCCATCAGTTCACGCGGATCGGCGAGCAGGCGATGATCGGCGGCATGTCTGCGATCGCCGAGGACGTGATCCCGTTCGGCCTGGCGGTGGGCAATCGCGCCACCCTGAAAGGCCTCAACATCGTCGGGTTGAAGCGCAAAGGGGTTCCGCGCCCGGAAATCCATGCCATGCGCGCCGCCTTCCGGCGGCTGTTCGCCGAGGACGGCCGGTTCGCCGATCGTCTCGATGAGGTGGCCGCGGCGTCCGGCGACAATGCCCGCGTGATGAAGATCGTCGCGTTCATGCGTGGCGCGTCGAAGCGCGGATTGTGCCGCCCCAAGCCGTCCCATGGCGGGTAGACTCGGCCTCATCGCCGGCCGCGGGGACCTGCCGCTCAGATTGCTGGATGCCTGCCGCGCCGCCGGGCGCGAGGTCTTCGTCATCGCGCTCGAAGGGCAGGCCGCCGCCACCCTGGTCGATGCCGGCACGCCGCACGCCTGGGCCCGCGTCGGTGCCGCCGGACGCATCATCGCCCTGCTGCGGGCGGCGCGCGTGGAGGAACTGGTGATGGCCGGCAAGGTGGAACGCCCCACCCTGGCCGAACTCCGGCCCGACTGGCGGGCGGTCAGGTTCCTGGCCCGCCGCGGCGGCCGGCTCGGCGGGGACGACGACCTGCTGGCCGCGATCGTTGACTCGATCGAGCGGGAAGAAGGCATCCGGGTGATCGCCCCGGAGGCGGTGCTGGACGAGTTGCCCGCGCCGGTCGGGGTGCTCGGGCGCTGCCGGCCGGACGCAGCCGACGAGGCCGACATCGACCTCGGGATGGCGGCAGCCGTGCGCCTCGGCGCGCGCGACGTCGGCCAGGCCGTGGTGGTCCAGCAGGGCCGGGTGCTCGGTCTCGAGGATGCCGAAGGCACCGACGCGCTGATCGCGCGGGCCGGGGCGCTGCAGCTTTCCGGACGCCCCGGCATCCTGGTGAAGATCCGGAAGCCGCAACAGGACAGCCGCAGCGATCCGCCGGTGATCGGCCCGCAGACCATCCACCAGGCGGCAGCGGCCGGACTCGGCGGAATTGCGGTCGAGGCCGGCGGCACCCTGCTGCTCGATCGGGCGGAGACGATCCGACTGGCGGACACGGCCGGGCTGTTCCTGGTCGGCGTCGCCGTACGCCGATCCGGTCAATGAGCACGGTCGACGCGCCCGGCCCGCGCGACGCCGCCGGCGGGGACGCGCTGCGGGTCTTCCTGGTGGCCGGCGAGCCGTCGGGCGACGCGCTTGCCGCGGCCCTGATGGCGGCGTTGTCGCAACGCCTCGGCGCCGGCCTGCGCTTTGCCGGGGTCGGGGGTGCGCGCATGGCGGCGCAGGGCCTGCAGTCGATGTTCCCGATGAGCGAGCTGTCGCTGATGGGGCTGGTCGAGGTGCTGCCGCATCTGCCCCGGCTGTGGCGGCGCCTGCGCGAGACCGAGGAGGCGATCCGCCGCGGGCGGCCTGACGTGGTCGTCACGGTAGACGCTCCCGGATTCAACTTTCGGCTGGCGAAGCGGCTCGCCGGCAGCGGCGTGCCGATCGTCCACTACGTCGCGCCGACGGTCTGGGCCTGGCGGCCCGGCCGGGCCCGGCAGATCGCCCCGCTGTTCCGCCACCTGCTTGCGGTGCTGCCGTTCGAGCCGCCCTGGTTCGAGCGCTGGGGCCTGGCCACCACCTATGTCGGGCATCCCGTGCTGGAGGAACTCGCCGGCGCCGCTCACGCGCAGCCGTCCCGGCACGTCGGCCGGCCGCGCATCTGCCTGCTGCCCGGCAGCCGGGCGGGCGAGATCCGGCGCCTGCTGCCGGTGTTCGGCGCCGCGCTCGACATCCTGCGCCGGCGCTACCCCGACCTGTCGGTGCAGATTCCCACCGTTCCGGCGGTCGGCCAGCGGATCCGCGACGCCGTGCGGGATTGGGCGGCGCCGCCCGAGATCATCGTCGATCGCCGCGCCGGACTGGCGGCGATGGCCGCTGCGGATGTGGCGTTGGCCGCCTCGGGTACCGTGACCCTCGAACTTGCCGTGCTCGGGACTCCGTTCGTCGCCGCCTACCGCGCCAATCCGCTGACGGCCGCCGTGATCCGCCGGCTCATTCGCGTGCCCTACGTCACCCTGGTCAACCTGATCCTCGATCGCCCGGCGGTGCCCGAACTGCTGCAGCAGCGCTGCCGCCCGGAACTGCTGGCGGCGGAGCTCGAGCTGCTGCTTGCCGATCCCGCGGCGGCGAACTGGCAGCGCGAGGCGTTCGGCGAACTTGCCGCGCGGCTCGGGCGCGACCGCGCGCCGAGCGCGCGGGCCGCCGCGATCGTCGCCGACATTGCTATCGAGAATCGGGCCGGATCGCGCGCCGGCGGATGAACGATTGCGGCGGCTACTCGCCCGCCGCGCGTCCCACCACCGCGCCGCGCGGGTGGAAGCTCTGCTCGCCGATCATCTGCCAGTGGCTGCGCAGGGAGCGGGTGATCATCAGCGCCGCCTCGAGCGCCCGCCAGCCATCCTCGCCGGTCACCACCGGCGGCCGGCCGGTTCGCACCGAGGCGAGGAATGCCGAGATCTCTTCCTCGAGCGTGTCGACGTCGCCGTAGCTGGTTTCCTCGATCTCGAGCGCCGGCATCCCGTTCATCGTCGCGCCGGGCACCCGGCGCACGATGCGCAGCTTCTTGTTGAGGAAATCGATCGAGGTATAGGAGTTGTCCTGGAACACCCGCATGCGGCGTTCGGTGCGCAAGCTGGCCCGGCTGGCGGTGACGTTGGCGACGCAGCCATTGGCGAACTGGATCCGCGAGCTGGCGATATCCTCGGCCGACGAGAACACCGGCGCGCCCACGGCGTGAACCCACTCGATCGGCGAGCATACGAAGTCCAGGATCAGGTCCAGATCATGGATCATCAGATCGAGCACGGCGTTCACGTCGTTGTTGGCCTGCGGACGGAACTTGCCGATCCGGCTGGCCTCGACATAGAGCGGGCGCTTGACGATATCCCGGATCACCCGGCCGGCGGCGGAGAAGCGCTCGAGATGGCCGACCTGGAGGATGCGGCCGCGCTCGCGGGCGATCCGGATCAGCGCGCTGGCCTGCTCGAGCTGGTCGGTGATCGGTTTCTCGACCAGGACATGCAGTCCGGCCTCGAGACAGGCGCGGGCGATCTCGTAATGCGTCTTCGGCGGGGTGGCGATGCTGACCGCGTCGACCTTGTCGAGCATGTCGCGATAATCCGCCAGCGCCGCGACGCCGTGGCGGGTGCCGATCTCCTCGGCCCGGCCGGCGTCGATATCGACCACGGCGGTCAGGGTCGAGCCGGGCAGGCGCGACAATTTCTCAGCGTGGTACTGACCGAAATGACCGACGCCGATGACCGCGGTACGAATTGAGTGAGTCACTTACGATCGATCCCCTTCTCGATCCAGCAGGGAGACAGGCCACCTGTACAGATCTATGGGTGGCGGCCCGCCGGAAGGGGACGACTCCCACTGCGAGGATACCGGTGGGGACGGCCAAGTCAATCAACCCCTTAAGCCCGTTGGGGGAATTCGCGCTAGCCCCGGCAGCATGCCACAAATCTGCCACCGCCGGCGCGGTGGCTTGGCTAGCGACGCTTGGCGACGGGCACGTAGTGACGCTGGGTGTGGCCGACATAGAGCTGGCGCGGCCGGCCGATGCGCTGCTGCGGGTCCTCGATCATCTCGTTCCACTGGGCGACCCAGCCGACCGTGCGGGCGACCGTGAACAGGACGGTGAACATGGAGGTCGGGAAGCCGACCGCCTGCAGGATGATACCCGAGTAGAAATCGACGTTCGGGAACAGCTTGCGGTCCACGAAATACTCGTCTTCCAGCGCGATGCGCTCGAGCTCCATTGCGAGATCGAGCAGCGGCTGGTCGCGTATGCCCAGCGCATCGAGCACCTCGTGACAGCTCTGGCGCATGATCGCGGCGCGCGGATCGTAGTTCTTGTAGACCCGGTGTCCGAAGCCCATCAGTCGGAACGAATCTTCCTTGTCCTTCGCCTTCTTGATGAACTCGGGGATGCGCTTCTTGTCGCCGATCTCGTGCAGCATGTTGAGCACCGCCTCGTTGGCGCCGCCATGGGCGGGGCCCCACAGCGAAGCGATGCCGGCGGCGATGCAGGCGAACGGGTTGGCGCCGCTCGACCCGGCGATCCTGACCGTCGATGTCGACGCGTTCTGCTCGTGGTCGGCGTGCAGGATGAAGATCCGGTCCATCGCGCGCGCGACCACCGGATTGACCTTGTACTCCTCCGCCGGCACGGCGAACGTCATGTGCAGGAAGTTCTCGGCGTAGCTCAGGTTGTTGCGCGGATGGATGAAGGGCTGGCCGATCGAGTACTTGTAGGCCATGGCGGCGATCGTCGGGACCTTGGCGATCAGCCGGTGCGAGGCGATCTCGCGCTGCCTGGGATCGCTGATGTCGGTGCTGTCGTGATAGAAGGCGGACATCGCGCCGACCACGCCGATCAGCACCGCCATCGGATGCGCGTCGCGCCGGAAGCCGCGATAGAAGGTGTGGATCTGCTCGTGCAGCATCGTGTGGTAGGTGATGTTGCTGACGAATTTTTTCTTCTCGGTGGCGGTCGGCAGCTCGCCCTCGAGCAGCAAGTAGCACACCTCCATGAAGTCGGCGTGCTCGGCCAGCTCCTGGATCGGGTAGCCGCGGTGCAGCAGCACGCCTTCTTCGCCGTCGATGAAGGAGATCTTGGATTCGCAGCTCCCGGTCGAGGTGAAGCCGGGATCGTAGGTGAAGAAGCCCTGGTCGCCGTAGAGCTTGCGGACGTCGATGACCTCTGGCCCCATCGTCCCCGGCAGAATCGGCAGGTCGAACGACTTGCCGGTCCGGTTGTCGGTTACCGTTACGCTGTCGTGCGGGGCACCAGCGGCCTTGGCAGCGGCGGTCTTGCTCATGCTCGGGTGTCCTTCAGAGAATGCGGGCCGGCAGCAGAGTCCGGCGCCTGGGGCCGACAATAAGACCGATGATCTACCGATTCAATTAACGATCTGCTGCGATGCAATATGTTCGCCGGAGGCGCTGGAGCCGCCGGAATCCGCCACATCGGCGAGGCGGCCGAGGGTTTCGGCACGGCCCAACACCGCCATCACCTCGAAAATCGGCGGCGACGTGGTGCTGCCGGTGAGCGCCGCCCGGAGCGGCTGCGCCGCCTGGCCGAGCTTGATGCCCTCGGCCTCGGCGAAGCTCCGGACCAGGGCCTCCAGCCCCTCCGCCGTCCAATCGGCGGCCGGCGCCAGCACGGCCGCCAGGCGGCCGAGGCGCTGGCGCGGCTCGGGGCCGAGTTGGCCGGCGGCCTTGGCGTCGAGGGCGAGCGGACGCACCGCCACATAGAAGCGTGCGCTCTCGGCCAGCTCCTTCAGGGTCTTCGCCCGCTGCTTGAGCCCGGCCATGCCGTGGCGCAGGCGCTCGCGCGCCGACGGGTCCAGCCCGTGCCCGAGCGCCTCCGCGAGCCGCGGCTCGATCAGCGTGGCCAGCCTCCCGTCGTCGGACTCGCGGAGATAGTGACCGTTCAGGTTGTCGAGCTTGGCGAAGTCGAAGCGCGAGGGCGAGCGGCCGACCCCATCGAGGTCGAACCATTCCACCGCCTGCGCGGTGGCGATGATCTCGTCGTCGCCATGGCCCCAGCCGAGGCGCAGGAGATAGTTCCGGAGCGCCTCCGGCAGGTAGCCCATCTCGCGATAGGCATCGACGCCGAGCGCGCCGTGACGCTTCGACAGCTTGGCACCGTCCGGCCCGTGGATCAGCGGAATATGGGCGAAGCGCGGCACCGCCCAGCCCATCGCCTGATAGAGCTGGTACTGGCGAAAGGTGTTGGTCAGGTGGTCGTCGCCGCGGATCACGTGGCTGATGTTCATGTCGTGGTCGTCGACCACCACCGAGAGCATGTAGGTCGGCGTGCCGTCGCCGCGCAGCAGCACCATGTCGTCGAGCTGCTCGTTGGCGACCTTGACCTCGCCCTGCACCAGATCCGCGACCGTGGTCTCGCCGCTCTGGGGCACCCTGAGGCGGACCACCGGCGCAATACCCGCCGGCGCCTCCGCCGGGTCGCGGTCGCGCCAGCGGCCGTCATAGCGCACCGGCTTGCCGGCCGCCTTCTGGGCGTCGCGCATGTCCTGCAGCTCGGCCGGGGTCGCGTAGCAGCGATAGGCCTTGCCCTGATCGAGGAGCTGGCGCGCCACCTCGGCGTGGCGGCCGGCGCGGGCGAACTGATGGACGATCTCGCCGTCCCAGGCGAGCTCGAGCCATTGCATCCCGTCGATGATCGCGGCGACCGCCGCCTCGGTCGAGCGCGCCCGGTCGGTATCCTCGATGCGCAGCAGGAAGCTGCCGCCATGGTGGCGGGCGAACAGCCAGTTGAACAGCGCCGTGCGGGCGCTGCCGATATGGAGGAACCCGGTGGGCGAGGGGGCAAATCGGGTGACGACGGTCATGGGACTCCGAGACTGGGACTGCTGGGTGCGACCGATCGGGCCGCCGCTCTTTACCACATCGCCCATGCGGGCGCCTACAGCCGGGCGACGCCTCGGTGGGCGGGTCGCGCCGGCCACTGGCGGCGATTCCACTCGCCGCCGGCCGGTGGGATACTGCGCGACCGACCGCGCCGCACCACCACCGGGGCGAGCGCGGATCCGCAACGGACCGACGCATGGCGACAGGCGCGATCGAGGACACTCCCGTCGGGCTGCTGCAGCGGGCCGCAGGCTGGCTCGGCCGCGCGTTCCAGGGCGAGCGCGACCGCTGGGCGCTCTGGCTTCCGGTCGCCGGCGGCATTGGTGTCGCCGGCTATTTCGGCCTGCCGGTCGAGCCGCCGGCCTGGGCCGGGGCCGCCGCGCCGCTCTTCTGTCTGGCCCTGGTTCTGCTGCTGCGGCGCCGGCCGCTGGCGGTGCTGGCTGTCGCGCTGCTGCTGGCGGCAGCGGTCGGCTTCGGCGCCGCCGAGCTGCGCACCGTCCTTGTGGCGGCACCGATGCTGGCAAGCGAACTCGACCCGG
Source organism: uncultured Rhodospirillaceae bacterium (assembly GCA_964372215.1). Lineage (GTDB taxonomy): Bacteria > Pseudomonadota > Alphaproteobacteria > Dongiales > Dongiaceae > DAIMFL01. The sequence continues at coordinate 22,883 of CAYJQC010000031.1, read as the reverse complement.
TGGAGGTTTCCGGGCGGGTGATCGCGGTCGAGGCTCTGCCCGATGGACGGCGCGTGCTGCTCGACCGCCTCGCGATCGAGCGCCTGGCGCCGGCGGCGACGCCCGCGCGCATCCGGGTCTCCATCAGGACGGGCGGCGACGAGCTGCGGCCCGGCGACCGCGTCACGCTGCTCGCCGGGCTGATTCCGCCGTCGCCGCCGATCGCACCCGGTGCCTTCGACTTCCAGCGCCGCGCCTTCTTCGATCGGATCGGCGCCAACGGCTTCTCCTACGGCGCGCCGCGCCGGATCGACAAGGCGACCGGGATCGATCCGATCCTGGAGGCACGGCTGTGGTTCGCCGATCTGCGCCAGCACGTGACCGAGCGGGTGCTGGCCGTCCTGCCGGGCGGCGGCGGCGCGGTCGCCGCGGCGCTGATGACGGGATCGCAGTCCGCGATTCCCGAGGACGTCATCGTGGCCATGCGCGATTCCGGCCTCGCCCACCTGCTGTCGATCTCGGGCCTCCATGTCGGCCTGGTCGCCGGCATCGTGTTCATCGGGCTCCGGTCCGCGCTGGCATTGATTCCGTCCCTGGCGCTGCGCCGGCCGATCAAGAAATGGGCGGCTGGGGCGGCCATCGTCGCGACCCTGTTCTACACCCTGCTGGCCGGCGCGCCGGTGCCGACCCAGCGCGCCTTCCTGATGACCGGCCTCGTGCTGCTGGCGGTGCTGGTCGACCGCAACCCGTTCAGCATGCGCGCGGTCGCCTGGGCCGCTGCGGCGATCCTGCTGCTGACGCCGGAAGTCATGACCGGGCCGAGCTTTCAGATGTCGTTCGCCGCGGTGGTGGCGCTGATCGCCGCCTATGAGGCCAGCCGCGACTGGCGCCGCCGCCGGCGCGGCGAGGCCGGCTGGCCGCAGTTGCTGGCGCGCTACGCCGGCGGACTCGCCTTCACCAGCCTGATCGCCGGCGCGGCGACCGCGCCCTACGCGGTGTTCCATTTCGGCCGTATGGCCAATTACGGCGTCGTCGCCAACATGCTGGCGGTGCCGATCACCGGCCTGTGGATCATGCCGTGGGCGGTCGCCGCCATCCTGCTGATGCCGTTCGGCCTCGAATCCCTGGCGCTGGTGCCGATGGGCTGGGGTGTCGACGCGATCATCTGGGTCGCGCGCACCGTCGCCGCCTGGCCCGGCGCCGCCGCGCTGATTCCGGAGATGCCGCTCTGGGGCCTGGCGCTGGCGACCCTGGGCGGGTTGTGGCTGTGCATCTGGCAGCAGCGCTGGCGGCTGCTCGGCGCCGTGCCGGTGCTGGCCGGGCTGGCCTCGGTCGCCCTGCTGGCGCCGCCCGACGTGCTGGTTTCCGGCAACGGGCGCCTGATCGGGGTGCGCGACGCCGCCGGCGAGCTCCTGCTGTCGAGCCGCCGGGCCGAGTCCTTCACCGCCGAGGGCTGGCTGCGCCGCGTCGCCGACGACAGCGCGGATGCCTGGCCGCAGTCGGGCGCGACCGCCGACGGGCTGCTGGTCTGCGATGTTGTCGGCTGCATCTACCGGCGGAACGGCCACGTGGTGGCGCTGGCGCGCGACGTGGCGGCCCTGCAGGACGACTGTGCGGTCGCCGACGTGGTGGTCGCCCTGGTGCCGGTGCGCCGGACCTGCCCCTCGGCCGCGACCGTCATCGACCGCTTCGACCTCTGGCGCGAAGGTGCGCACGCGCTGTGGCTGGCCCCCGGATCGGTCGAGGTGCGATCGGTCGGCGAGACGCGCGGGCTCAGGCCGTGGGTGGTTCGTCCCGATGGCGCCGACGGTGGTTAGGCCGCGCCGGTCAGGTGTAGCGCCGCATCAGGCCGATCAGGCGGCCCTGCACGCGCACCCGGTCGGGGCCGAAGATGCGGGTCTCGAAGGACGGGTTGGCCGGCTCCAGCGCCACCGAGTTGGCGCGCCGGCGCAGCCGCTTCAGGGTCACCTCGTTGTCATCGACCAGCGCCACCACGATGGCGCCGTTGTCGGCGCTGTCGCAGCGCTGCACCACCACGGTATCGCCGTCGAGGATGCCGGCGTTGATCATCGAATCGCCGTCGACCTCGAGGCAGTAGTGGTCGCCGCGGCCGAGCAGGCTGGCCGGCACGTCGATGCTGTTGGCGTTGTCGCGCAGCGCCTCGATCGGAGTGCCGGCGGCGATCCGGCCATAGAGCGGAAGCTGCACGGTCTCGGCCTCCGGTGCCACCTGGGCGCCCGGCAGGGCGGTGCCGAAGCTGCCGCGAATGACGTTCGGCGCGAAGCCGCCGCGCGCCGGCTCGGCCGGCGCCGCGGCGGCCGGCATCGGCTGGCTGAGCGCGTCGGGCAGCCGGGTCACCTCGAGCGCCCGGGCCCGGTGCGGCAGGCGCCGGATGAAGCCGCGCTCCTCCAGCCCCGAGATCAGGCGGTGGATGCCGGACTTGGACTTCAGGCCGAGGGCGTCCTTCATCTCGTCGAACGAGGGCGACACCCCGCTCTGGCCGAGCCGGTCGTTGATGAACAGGAGAAGTTCGTGCTGCTTGCGGGTGAGCATGGCGTCACTGCCTCGGGACCGGGCCGGCCGCGAGCGCCGGATGGGCCCCACAAGATCTGGAACAAATCAAAAACACGCGCACATGTTCTAGTTTGGTTCCCCGCGAACGTCAAGAGGCCGCTGCGGGAATTGCCTAGGGAATGTGCAGCTGGTCCGGCTCTCAGGAGCTCGGGGCCTCAGATGCTGATATGGCCGCCCGCGAGGCGCAGGATCTCGACCGGCTCGCCGGCCTTGGCGGCGGGCGCCCGGGGCGGGCGCACGATCAGGCAGTCGGCATGGGCGAGATTGGCCAGCATCGAACTGTCCTGGCGCTCGAAGGCGCGCGCCGTTGCGCGGCCCTGGGCATCGCGGGCGAGGGTGGCGCGCAGGTAGTCCTGGCGCTCGTCGTTGGCAGGCAGGCCGGCGGCCAGCAGCGCGGTCTCCGCCGGCTCCGGCGCCGAAACCTCGCCCAGCATCGCCGCCATGGCGGGGCGCAGGAACAGGGTGGCGCAGACCAGGCCGGAGACCGGGTTGCCGGGCAGGCCGAGCACCGGGGTCGGGCCGATCCGGCCGAAGATCAGCGGCTTGCCCGGCCGCATGGCGATCTTCCAGAAGTCGAGGGCGAAGCCCTGGGCGCCCAGCACCTCCTGGATCAAATCGTGGTCGCCGACCGAGGCGCCGCCGGTCGTGAGCAGCAGGTCCATGCCGATCGCGCCGGCCGCCATGCGGCCGAGCGCCGCGCGGTCGTCCGGCGCGATGCCGAGCTGGACCGGCTCGCCGCCGCAGGCGGTCACGAAGGCGCCGAGCGCCAGGGAATTGGAGCTGGCGATCTGGCTCGGCCCCATGGGCTCGCCCGGCATCACCACTTCGTCGCCGGTCGCCAGGATCGCGACCCGGGGCCGGCGCCGGACCTTGAGCCAGGGCCAGTTCATGGCGGCGGCGAGGCCGAGGTCGCGGGCGGTCAGGCGCCGGCCGCTGCGCAAGCCGATCTGGCCGGACCTGAAGTCGAGGCCGGCCGGACGGATGAAGCGGCCGGCCGGCGCGCTGCCCTCGCGCACCGTCACCCGGTCGCCGTCGGCGCGGGTGTTCTCCTGCATGACGATGGCGTCGGCGCCATCAGGCACCGGCGCGCCGGTGAAGATGCGCACCGCCTGGCCGGCACCGAGCGTGCCCCGATACCCGCCGCCGGCGGCCGACATGCCGACGACCGCGAGGGTCGCGGGCAGGCCGGCGACGTCGGCGGCCCGGACCGCGTAGCCGTCCATGGCGGAGACCGCGACCGGCGGCTGGTCGACCCGCGCCGCCAGATCCTCTGCCAGCACCCGGCCGAGCCCGTCGGCGAGCGCGACCTGCTCGACCCCGATGGCCGCGAACGCCGCGACGATGCGTGTCCGGGCTTCTTCAACCGAATGCATCAAGGTGCCTCGTAGATTCCAGATTTCCCGCCGCTCTTGTGGATCAGGCGGATCTCGGTGATGCGCATCGCGCGGTCGACCGCCTTGCACATGTCGTAGACCGTGAGCGCCGCCACCGAAACCGCGGTCAGCGCTTCCATTTCCACGCCGGTCCGGCCGTTGAGCTTGCAGGTCGCGGTGATGTCGACGGCGTTGCGCGCGGCGTCGACGGTCAGCTCGACCTTGACCGAGCTGAGGGCCAGGGGATGGCAGAGCGGGATGAGGTCCGGCGTGCGCTTGGCGGCCATGATGCCGGCCAGCCGCGCCACCGACAGCACGTCGCCCTTCTTGACCCCGCCGGCGGCGATGAGGGCCAGGGTCTCCGGCTGCATCAGCACGCTGCCGGCCGCGCTCGCCATGCGCTCGGTCTCGTCCTTGGCGGAGACGTCGACCATGACCGCGCGGCCCTGCTCGTCGAAATGGGTGAGCTTGCCGGTCATGGGGAGGTACGGCCAACGGAAGCACCCTCACCCTGTCGCTCTCCCACGAAGGCGGGAGAGAGGACGCGGTAGCGGCGTTCCGGCTCGATTGCCCCCTCTCCCGCATGGCGGGAGAGGGTGGGGGTGGGGGACACGGTCGACATCACGACCTACGCGCTCAGCCGTTCCGGCGCGTGGCTGCCGAGCAGCTTGCGCGTCGCCGCCGTCACATCCGCCTGGCGCATGAGCGACTCGCCGACCAGGAAGCAGCTTGCGCCGACCTTGGCCATGCGCTCGAGATCGGCGGTGGCGTTGAGCCCGCTTTCGGCCACCAGCAGGCGCTGCGTCGGCACCAGCGGCGCGAGCGCCTCGGTCACCGCCAGGTCGACCGCCAGGGTCTTGAGGTTGCGGTTGTTGACGCCGATCAGGCGCGACCGGAGGCGCAGCGCGCGCTCGAGCTCGGGGCGGTCATGGACCTCGACCAGCACGTCCATGCCCCAGTCGCCGGCGGCGGATTCGAGCTCGGCGGCCTGGACGTCGTCGAGCGCCGCCATGATCAGCAGGATGCAGTCGGCGCCGAGCGCGCGGGCCTCGGCCACCTGATAGGGGTCGAGCATGAAGTCCTTGCGCAGCACCGGCAGGTCGCAGGCCGCATGGGCGTCGACCAGGTAGGCGTCCTGGCCCTGGAAATACGGCTCGTCGGTCAAGACCGACAGGCAGGTGGCGCCGCCCGCCTGGTAGGCGCGGGCCAGGGCGGCCGGGTCGAAGTCGGCGCGGATCAGGCCCTTCGACGGCGAGGCCTTCTTGATCTCGGCGATCAGGCCGTAGCGGCCGGCGGCGACGGTGGCGGCCAGCGCGTCGGCGAAGCCGCGCGGCGCGGCCTCCTCGCGCGCGTCATGCTCGACCTGGGGCAGCGGCCGCTCCTTCTTGCGGCGGGCGACATGCGCGCGCTTGTCGGTGCAGATGCGGGCGAGCACGTCGCTCATGTCAGGCCGGCGCGGCTTCGTTGGTGATGGCGACCAGGCGCTCGAGCGCGCCCCGCGCCTTGCCCGAGGCGATCGACTGCGCTGCCAGGGCGACGCCGGCTTTCAGGTCGGCCGCCTTGTCGGCGATGACGAGCGCCGCGGCGCTGTTCAGCAGCACGATGTCGCGATAGGCGCCGGCCTTGCCGTCGAGCACGCCACGCAGCGCCGCCGCGTTGGTGGCGGCGTCGGCGCCCTTCAAGGCACTCGCCTCGGCGCGCTTCAGCCCGGCTTCTTCCGGCGTCAGGTCGAACACCCGGACCTCGCCGCCCCTGAGCTCGGCAACATGGGTCGCGCCGGTCGTGGTGATCTCGTCGAGCCCGTCGGAGCCGTGCACCACCCAGGCGCGCTCCGTGCCGAGCGCGCCGAGCACCCGCGCCAGCGGCTCGATCCAGTTTCGCGCGAACACGCCGACGAGCTGGCGCGTCGTGCCCGCCGGGTTCGACAGCGGACCCATCAGGTTGAAGATGGTGCGGGTGCCGAGTTCGACCCGGACCGGCCCGACATGGCGCATGGCGCCATGATGGCGCGGCGCCAGCATGAAGCCGACGCCGGCCTTGCGCATCGCCTTCTCGACCAGCGCCATGTCGGCGTCGAGATTGATGCCGAGCGCCTGCAGCACGTCCGCGGCGCCGGATTTCGACGACATGGCGCGGTTGCCGTGCTTGGCCACCGCGACGCCGGCGCCGGCCACCACGAACGAGACCGCGGTCGAGATGTTCCAGGTGCCGGACTGGTCGCCGCCGGTGCCGCAGGTGTCGATGGCGCCGGCCGGTGCCGTCAGCGGCAGCATCTTGGCGCGCATGGCACGCACCGCGCCGGTGATCTCCGGCACCGTCTCGCCGCGCACCCGCAAGCCCATCAGGAAGCCGCCCATCTGCGCCGGGGTGGCGTTGCCGCTCATCATGATGTCGAAGGCGGTTTCCGCCTCGTCCTCGCTCAATGCGCGGCCGGAGGCGACGATGCCGATCAGGGCCTTGAGGTCGGCAGCGTCGCTCATGTCCGCGGCATCCGGCCCTCACCCTCCCGTCGCCCCCTCGACAGGCTCGGGCGCGACGGGCCCCGCCCTCTCCCGCGGACGCGGGAGAGGGATACGGAGGCCCGGCGAGGGCGCTGGCCCGAGCCTGGCCGGAGTTGGGTGAGGGTATGGCTGGACATCGGCAGGAAGGCGGCGGTCCGATGCCTCACGCGCCGACGGCGAGCGGCACGGCGGCGGCGCCCTGTGCCGCGGCGGCCGGCAGCGTCACCGCGTTCATGCCGGCGAGGCGCAGGAAATTGGCGAGCAGGCGGTGGCCGTGCTCCGAGGCGATGCTCTCCGGGTGGAACTGCACGCCCCACAGCGGCAGCGTCTTGTGGGCGAGGCCCATGATGATGCCGTCCTCGGTCTCGGCGATGACCTCGAGGCAATCCGGCAGGCTGGCGCGGTCGACGATCAGCGAGTGGTAGCGGGTGCCGCGGAACGGGCTCGGCAGGCCGGCGAAGATCGAGTGGCCGCGATGCTGGACCAGCGACAGCTTGCCGTGCATCGGCAGGGGTGCGCGCACCACCTTGCCGCCGAACGCCTGGCCGATCGCCTGATGGCCGAGGCAGACGCCGAGCAGCGGCACCTTGCCGGCGGCGGCGGCGATGAGATCGAGGCAGATCCCGGCCTGGTCGGGATCGCACGGCCCGGGCGACAGGATGATGCCCTGGGGCGAGAGGTCCATGACCGCCGCCGGGGTGACCTTGTCGTTGCGGTGCACGACGGTCTCGGCCCCCAGCTCGCCCAGGAAGTGAACGAGGTTGTAGGTGAAGCTGTCGTAGTTGTCGATCAGCACGAACATGGCGATTCTCGCGAGCAACCCGGCGCCCTAACGCCTTCGAATATCACGGAAACGGACGGTCAGGGGCGGTTATAGCAGGCAGGGGTGGGGGAGGGAAGGTGCCCGCGCCATAGCCCGAAGCGGAGCAGCCGGGCTCACTGCAGCGGGACCACCTCCTTGACATACCGCGCGACGAACTCCGCGGCGCGGCGGAAGGCCTCGTCACTGTCGCCGCGGAACGAGAAGTTGCGGTCGAGCAGCAGCCGGTCGGCCGCGAGGTCGACGACGTGGAGCTTCCCCCACTGCACCAGGGTGCTCATCTTGTGCACGCCGCCACAGACCAGCAGCCGCGCGCCGGTTGCCCGCGCCGCCGCGGGCGCCTCGCCCGCGCTGTCGTCGTTGTCGAACGCGGCGATCGCCACCGGCACCGGCGCCTCGTCGGCGGCCGGTGTTCGCCCGGCGATCATCGCGGCGACCATGGCGACGGCCGGCCAGAGTATGCGTGCGTGCTGCCTCATCCTGCGCCTCCTGACGGCGCCGGCGGTCCGGGCGCGGGTCTCGTAGCGCAAGGCCGCGGCCCTGCCATCCGGCGCCGGCAACCCCACGCTTTGCCCGCAGCCCCCGGGCATGCGACGATCCCGCTTCCCCGATGACTCCACGCGAGGCCGTCATGGCGAAATACCGGCTGGTCAGTTTCAAGGGCTGCCCCTGGGTGCAGCGCGTCGCGATCGTGCTGCGCGAGAAGCGGATCGACTTCGAGTTCGATCACATCGAGTCCGGCAACCGGCCCGCCTGGTTCCGCGAAATCTCGCCGCACGACAAGGTGCCAGTGCTGCGCTTGGACGAGACCACGGCGCTGTTCGAATCCGGGGCGATCAACGAGTACCTGGATGAAATGCACGCGCCGCGGCTCCATCCGGAGGACCCGGTGCAGCGCGCGATGAATCGCGCCTGGATCGAGCACATGCCGAGTTTCATGGACATCGCCTCGGCGCACGCCTATGCCGCCGACGAGGCCGGCTTCGAGTCAGCGGCGGCGCGCATGCCGGCGGCGTTCGAGAAGATCGAGACGGCGCTGGCGGGGCAGGGCGGCGGCCCGTTCTTCAACGGCGCGCGCTATTCCCTGGTGGACGCGGCCTACGCGCCGTTCCTGCAGCGCCACCTGTTTCTGGAGCGGATCCGGCGCGTCGGCCATATCGACAAGTTCCCGCGTCTCGAGGCCTGGGCCGCGGCGATCGCCGCGCGGCCCTCGACCCACAGCTTCCCGCCGGCGGAGTACGAGGCCATGTACCGCGACATGGTGCGGCAGCGGAAATGCTGGATGGCGCAGTTCGTCGACGGCGCCAAGGAAGCGGCCGAATAGGCGGCGGGGTTCAGGCGAACCGCTCCAGGCCATAGGGCGCCAGCAGGGCGTCGCGCCGGCCCTGCAGTATCTCGTCCGCCGCGAACCGGCCGACGGCGGGGGCGAGCGTGATGCCGGAATGCATGACGGCGATGTAGAGGCCGTCCAGTCCCTTGGCCGTGGCGGCCGCGCGGCCGATGACGGGGAAGCCGTCCGCTGGCGTCGGGCGGTAGCCCAGCGTGTGGAAATCGAAGGCGAGGGCATCGGCGCCGCGCAACATGCCCTTGGCCGTTTCCAGCACCGCCCGCGCAGCTGCTTCCGGGTCGGCGCCGGGATCGCCGCCGGCGAAATCGGTGGCGGCGACGATGCGCCCCTCCGCCGTCTGGCGCATGTGCAGCTCCGGCGCCATCACCAGGCCGTTGAGCAGCCGGGAATGGGGCCGGGAATGCGCCATCAGCCCCGGCGGCGCGGCGAGTGCAAGCTCGACCCCCGCCATCGCCGCGAGGGCCGGCGTGGCGGCGCCGGCGGCCAGCACCACCTCATCGGCAACCAGGCGCTCGGCCCCGCCGGCGGCGGGCGCGATCTCGACCCCGGCGACGCGGCCATGGCGCTCGACCAGGGCAGTGACGGCGCTGCGTGGCAGCAGCCTTGCGCCGCGCGCGGTCGCATCGGCGAGCAGGGCGAGGGTGGCGTCCTTCGGCTCGACCGCGCCTTCGCCGGCGACGTGGAGCGCGAAATCCGGCGGGTTCAGCAGCGCCGGCTCGATCCGCCCGGCACCGGCGCGGTCGAGGCGCTCGATGCCGTAGCCCCAGGCGCCATGCTCCCCGGCGAAGGCCTCAAGCTCGGGCCGCTCCAGGTCCCAGCACAGCCCGCCGCACCAGGCCAGCGGGAGTCCGGGAACCCGCCCGTGAAGGCGCCGCCACTCCGTCATGGCGCGCACCCGCAGGCGGAAATAGGGCTCCGGATTGCCGGCCGTGGCGTTGATCCAGGCGAACGAGGCCGGGGTGGCGACGCCGCCGGCCGCGCCGGCATCGACCACGCTGACATCGGCCCCGGCATCGGCCAGGTGCCAGGCGATCGACGCGCCGACGATGCCGGCGCCGACCACGACGATCCGAGGCGCCGCCATGCGAGTTCTCCCTGGATCAAGCCGCGAGAGGCAGGGCCTTCCTATGCCAGCCGGAACGGACGCCGTCCAGGGCGCGCCGGCCGCATCCTTCGACAGGCTCAGGATGAGGCCGGGGGATGGATCCTGGAAACCCTCTCCTCACCCTGAGCCTGTCGAAGGGTGAGCCTGTCCAAGGGTGCGAAAGGCTCCGGCGCGGCGCGCAGTAGCGCCGTCCCCCTTGACCTTCCAGTTTCTGGAAGGTCCATATGCGGTCCATGGACACCATGGAACTGCATCACGGCGCGGCCGAGGCCGGCGCCCAGCCGCCGCGGCGCGCCGCCGCACCCGAGGCGATCGAACTGCAGGTCTTCGGCATGACCTGCGCGAGCTGCGTCGCCCGAGTCGAGCGCGCGCTGACAGCGGTGCCGGGCGTCGCCGGCGCCACGGTCAACCTGGCCAACCGCCGCGCCCATGTGGATCTGGCGCCGGGCACGCCGGACGCCACCGCGGCGCTGACCGCGGCGATCGAGGCCACCGGCTATCGCGCCGGGCCGGCGCCCAAGGATGCGGCCGAGGAGGCCGCGGCGGAACGCGCGGCGGCGGCCGAGTCGCGCCACGACCTGGTGATCCTCGGCATCGCCGTGCTGCTCACCCTGCCGCTGGTCGCCCACATGTTTCTCCCGACGGCGCTGGCGCTGCCGGGCTGGGCCCAGCTCGCCCTCGCCACCCCGGTGCAGTTCTGGATCGGCGCGCGCTTCTACCGCGCCGCCTGGCCGGCGCTGCGCCACGGCAGCGCCAACATGGACCTGCTGGTGGTGCTCGGCACCAGCGCCGCCTACGGCCTCAGCCTGTACAACACGCTGCTCTTGCCGACGGACGCCCACGGGGCGGTCCATGGCGGCGGCGGCCATCTGTATTTCGAGGCCTCGGCGGTGGTGATCACCCTGATCCTGCTCGGCCGCACCCTCGAGGACCGGGCGCGACGCGGCACCACCGCGGCGATCCGGGCGCTGATGGCGCTGCGGCCCGAGACCGCGCTGATCGAGCGCGGCGGCCAGGCGCAGGAGCTGCCGCTGGCGCTGGTGCGCAACGGCGACATCGCGCTGGTCAAGCCGGGGGCGCGCGTGCCGGTCGACGGCGAAGTGATCGAGGGCGCCAGCCAGGCCGACGAATCCCTGGTCACCGGCGAGAGCCTGCCGGTGGACAAGGGGCCGGGCGACAAGGTGATCGGCGGCGCCATCAACGGCGACGGGCTGCTGCGGGTGAAGGTGACCCGGGTCGGCGCGGACTCGACGCTGTCGCGCATCATCGCCCTGGTCCAGGGCGCCCAGGCCAGCAAGGCGCCGGTGCAGCGCCTGGTCGACCGCATCAGCGCGGTGTTCGTGCCGGCAGTGGTGGCGTTCGCGCTCGTCACCGTCCTCGGCTGGTGGGCGTTCACCGGCGACCTGAACGCGGCGATCCTCAACGCCGTCTCCGTCCTGATCATCGCCTGCCCCTGCGCGCTCGGCCTGGCCACGCCGACGGCGATCATGGTCGGCACCGGCCTGGCCGCGCGCCGCGGCATCCTGATCCGCGACGCCGAGGCGCTGGAACGCGCCGGCGCGGTCACCACCGTGGTGTTCGACAAGACCGGCACCCTGACCGAAGGCCGGCCGGCGATCACCGACATCGTCACGGCGGACGGCACCGACGCGGACACGCTGCTGCGCCTCGCCGCCACCGCGCAAGCCGGCAGCGAGCATCCGCTCGCCCACGCGGTGCTGGCGCGCGCCGAGGCCGACGACCTGGTGCCGGGCAAGCTCAGCGACTTCCAGCGGCTCGGCGGGCGCGGGCTGACCGCGCGGGTCGATCTCGACGGACAGAGCCGCGCGATCGCCCTCGGCAGCGAACGGCTGATGCACGAGCAGGGCGTCGACACCGGCGCGCTCGCCGCCGACGCGGCACGCCTGGCGGGCGAGGGCCGCACCATGATCTGGGTGGCGGAAATCGGCGGGGCGGCCCGCCTGCTCGGGCTGCTGGCGGCCGGCGACACCCTGCGCACCGAATCGGCCGAGGCGGTCGCCGCCCTGAAGCGCCTCGGCATCGCCGCGGTCATGCTGACCGGCGACAACGCCCGCGCGGCCGAGAGCGTCGCCAAGCGCATCGGCATCGAGCGCGTGGTCGCCGAGGTGCTGCCCGAGGACAAGGCCAAGGAGATCCAGCGCCTGCGCGGCGAGGGCGGGGTGGTCGCCATGGTCGGCGACGGCGTCAACGACGCGCCGGCGCTGGCCGCCGCCGATGTCGGGATCGCCATGGGCGGCGGCAGCGACGTCGCCATGGAAACCGCCGGCGTCACCCTGCTGCGGCCGAGTCCGCTGCTGGTCGCCGACGCGGTCGCGCTGTCGCGCCGGACCGGCATCAAGATTCGCCAGAACCTGTTCTGGGCCTTCATCTACAACCTGGTGGCGCTGCCGCTCGCCGCAGCCGGCCTGCTGACCCCGGTGATCGCCGGCGCCGCCATGGCGGCCAGCAGCGTCAGCGTGGTCGGCAATTCGCTGCTGCTGCGGCGCTGGCATCCGGACAAGGGGAGACGCGCATGAACATCGGCACCGCGGCACGGCGCTCCGGCGTGCCGCCCAAGACCATCCGCTACTACGAGGAGATCGGGCTGATCCCCAAGGCGGCGCGCAAGGAGAGCGGCTATCGCGACTATGGCGACCGCGACGTCGAGATGCTGCGCTTCATCCACCGCGCCCGCGATCTCGGGTTTCCCGTGAAGGATGTCGCCGAACTGCTGACCCTGTGGCACGACCGCAGCCGCAGCAGCGCCCAGGTCAAGGAGCTGGCGCTGCATCGGGTCACCGAGATCGACACCAAGATCGCCGAGCTGAAATCGATCCGCAATACGCTGAGCGACCTCGCCACCCGCTGCCACGGCGACCACCGGCCGGACTGCCCGATCCTCGAGGATCTCGCGAGCGGCGCCTGAGCCCGGCGCGCGGTGTCGGCGCAGGATCGGCCGTGCTAGCATCCGCGCCTTCCTGACTCGGCGGCAGGGCATGGCGGCACGACGGCGCACGGCAAGGAAATCCGCGGCACGCAAGCGCAAGGGTCCCAGCCTGGCGCGGCGCCTGCGCCGCTGGGCGGCCAAGGCGGTCGCCGTGCTCGGCAGCGGCTGGACCATGCTGAGCGCGGGAATCGCGACCGGCATCGTGGTGGTCGCGCTGTTCGTCGCCGATCGACCGGCCGCACCGCCGCCGAGCGCGGTCGCCGAGGTCGAGACTGTGGCCGCGCCCGCGCCTGTCGTCGCAGCGCCGCCGGCGGCCCCAGCGCCGATACGTACGCAGGCGCCGGCGCCGATACCTACGCCGGTGCCCGCGTCATCGCCCCCGGCAGCGCTTCAGCCGGAACCGGCGACGCCGCAACTCGCCGCCCTGCCGGCGCCGCCGCCCGCCGTCGATTCCGGCCCGCCGCTGTGGCTGCAGAACGCGGTCGCGGTGCCCGATCCCGGCCGGCGGCCGATGATCGCGATCGTGATCGACGACATGGGGCTCAACCGGCGCAACAGCGAGCGGGCGGTCCACCTGCCGGCGCCGCTGACGCTCGCCTATCTGACCTATGCCGAGGACCTGTCCGGGCAGACCGCGGCGGCCCGTCGCGCCGGCCACGAGCTGCTGGTGCACATGGCGATGGAGCCGCTGGACGGATACATCGATTCCGGCCCCGACGTGCTCGAGACCGGCGCGCCGCCGGGCCGGCTGATGGCGCAGCTCCGGCACAATCTCGCGGCCTTCGACGGCTATGTCGGGATCAACAACCACATGGGCAGCCGCTTCACCTCGTCCGAGCCGGAGATGCGGCTGGTGCTGGCCGAACTCAAGCATCGCGGCCTGCTGTTCCTGGATTCGCGCACCATCGCCAGCAGCGTCGGCGCGCCAGTGGCGGCCCAGCTCGGCCTGCCGTTCGCCGAGCGCGACGTGTTCCTCGACAACGTGCAATCGGCCGACGCGGTGGACGCGCGGCTCGCCGAGGTCGAGCGCATCGCCTCGAGTCGCGGCTACGCCATCGCCATCGGCCATCCGCACGACGCCACCATCGCGGCGCTCGCCGCCTGGCTGCCGACCCTGCAGCAGCGCGGCTTCGCCCTGGTGCCGGTCAGCGCGATCGTGAAGCGCAGGCTGGGGGTGACGGGGTAGCGGGCGAGGCGGCGGCGCGGGCCTATCGGCCGCGGTTGCCCGAGCCGCCGGCGAAGCGCACCGCCTCCTGGGCGGCGCGGATCAGGGCGCGGGCCTTGTTGCAGCTCTCCTGGAACTCGGCCTCGGGGTCGCTGTCGTAGACCACGCCGCCGCCGGCCTGGACGTACATCGTGCCGTCCTTCACCACCGCGGTCCTGAGCGCGATGCAGGTGTCCATCGCGCCGTTGGCGGAGAAATAGCCGATGGCGCCGGCATAGATGCCGCGGCGCTCGGGCTCCAGCTCGTCGATGATCTCCATGGCGCGGATCTTGGGCGCGCCGGAGACGGTGCCGGCCGGAAAGCCGGCGATCAGCGCGTCCATGGCGTCGTGCCCGGGCGCGATCCGGCCTTCCACGTTGGAGACGATGTGCATGACGTGGGAGTAGTACTCGATCATCATCCGGTCGGTGACCTTGACCGACCCGATCCGCGCCACCCGCCCGACATCGTTCCGCCCGAGATCGAGCAGCATCAGATGCTCGGCCAGCTCCTTGGGGTCGGCCAGCAGCTCGGCGGCGAGGGCGCGATCCTCGGCCGGGGTGGCGCCGCGCCGCCTGGTGCCTGCGATCGGGCGGATCGTCACCTGCTCGTCCCGGAGCCGCACCAGGATCTCCGGGCTCGAGCCGACCACGGCGAAGTCGCCGAAATCGAGGAAGAACAGGAACGGCGAGGGATTGACCCGCCGCAGCGCGCGGTAGAGCGACAGCGGCGGCAAGCTGAACGGCACCGAGAAGCGCTGCGACAGCACGACCTGGAAGATGTCGCCGGCGACGATGTACTCGCGGGCCCGGCGCACCATCTCGTGGAACGCCGCGCGGCTCATGTTCGACTGCGGTTCCGGCAACTCGTCGAGATCGGCGACGCTGTCGCGGCTGTGCGGCAGGTTGCGCTCGAAATCGGCGACGGTGTCGCCGAGCCGCTCGCAGGCCTGGTTGTAGGCGGCGCGCGCGCCGACCCCGGCCTGCGGCCAGACCGGGGTCACCACGGTCACGAGGTCCTCGACGTTGTCGAACACGGCGATGACCGTGGGGCGCAGGAAGATGGCGTCGGGCAGGCCGAGGGTGTCGGGATTGGCGTCCGGCAGGTTTTCCATCAGCCGCACGGTGTCGTAGCTGAGATAGCCGAACAGGCCCGACGCCATCGGCGGCAGGCTTTCCGGCACGTCGATGCGGCATTCCGCGACCAGGGCACGCAGGGCGTCGAGCGCGCCGCCCGGGCAGGGCTCGAAGCCGGCGGGGTCGATCCGGACCCGGCGATTGATCTCCGCCCGGTCGCCGCGGCAGCGCCAGATCAGGTCGGGCTTCAGCCCGATGAAGGAATAGCGGCCGCGCACCGCGCCGCCCTCCACCGATTCCAGCAGGAAGCTGTTGGGCTTGCCGTCGGCCAGCTTGAGCATGGCCGAGACCGGCGTCTCCAGGTCGGCGACCAGCGTGGTCCAGACCACCCCCGGCCGTCCGGCCTCGTAGATCGCGGCGAAGGCCGTGAAATCGGGAGAGATCTGCATCGGCGGGATCAGAACATGCGGTCGATGGTGTCGTGCTCGACCGTCACCGGAATGTCCTGTTGCAGGGCGGCGACGAAATCGCTGACGACGTCGGTGGCGATGCTGCGGCGCAGGGTCTCGCGGACCTCCGCCGTGGCCGTGGGGTCGCCGGCGTCGGTCGGCTTCTGGATCTCGGCCAGGTGCACGATCACTTGGTCGCCGGCCTCGGTCACCACCGAGACGTCGCCGGGCGCCAGGGCGAACAGCTCGTCGACCGCCTGGCTGCTCAGGCCGCTGACAACGTCGCTGGCGTCGCGCGCCAGCGGCGCTGAGGTCTTGATCTCCTGGCCCAACTCGGCGGCGAGCGCGGCGATGTCCTCGCCGCCCTTGAGCCGCTCGACCAGCGCCAAAGCCTGCGCCGCCGCCGCCTCGGTGCGCTGCGCCTGCTGCCAGTCGGCGATCACCTGGTCGCGGACCTCCGCCAGCGGCCGGGTGGCTGCCGGCGTCACGCTGTCGACGCGCAGCATGTAGTAGCCGCCATCGATCGAGTCGGTGAGCGGGCTCTGCTGGCCTGCTTCGGTGGCGAAGGCCGCCGCCGCCAGGCCGGGTTCGGCGGTCGCGGTGTCGATGGCCGAGCCGTCCGCAGCCTTGCCGGTGGCGTCGAGCGCGGGAATCTTCATGACCGGCAAGTCGAGCCGCCCGGCGGCTTCCTCCAGTGAGGCGCCGCCGGCAAGCTCGTCCTCGAGCTGGTTGGCGATGCTCACGATGCCGTCATGGGCCTGCTCGAAGGCAAGATCCCGGGCGACCTCGTCGCGATGCTCGGCCAGGGTGCCCTCGCGTCCCGGCTCGACCGACAGCACGCGGACGAGATTCCAGCCGACGATAGTAACGGTGGGCGCCGTGACTTGGCCGGCCGGAATCGAAAAGGCGACGTCGGCGAGCGGGGCAAGCTCGCCAAGGCCGCTGCTGGCCAGCGCTTCCTTGGTAACGGTGCCGAGATCGATCGTGGCGCCGCCGGTCGCCGCGCGGGCGATCTCGGCAAAATCACCCCCAGCGGCGAGCTTGTCCGCCGCCGCCTTGGCCGCGGCCTCGTCGGGGAAGACGATCTGTTCGAGATGGCGGCGCTCCGGCTCGTCGAACTCGGCCTTGCGGCTCTCGAACGAGGCGGCGATTTCCTCGTCGGAGACGTGGATTTCCTTGGCCAACTCGTCAGGCGCCAGGCGGACCAGGGTGACCGCGCGCAGCTCGGGCGACTGATACTGTTCGGCGTGTTCGGTGAGGAAGGTTTCGAGGATGGCCTGATCCGGCTCCGCCGGCGCCGGCATCGTCGCCGCGGCGATGCGCAGGGTCTGCGCCACGCGCTTCTCGGCGTGCTGCTGGTAGATCGCGCTGGCCAGCACCTGCGGCACCTGGACTCCGGAAATCAGCGACGCCGTGAGCTGGCTGCGCGCGATGTCGTTGCGCAGCCGATGCACCAGCGCGGCTTCCGAGAAACCGAAACGCTGCAGCCAGGCCTCGAAACGGCCCCGATCGAAGACACCGAGCTCGTTGCGGAAGGTCGGATCGAGCTCGATCGCCTGCTTGACCTGCTCGTCGGCGACCCGCATGCCGGTCCGCCCGGCATAGGTCGCGAACAGTGCCCGGGTCACCAGGTCGTTCACCACGCGATCGACCAGGCCGAGCGCGCGCGCGGTCTCGGCGTCGATCTGCTGGCCGTAGATCGCCTGGATCTGCATCATCTGCCGGCGATACTCGTCCTGCAGTTCCGCCTGGGTGACTGCGACTTGCCCGACCTCGATCACCGACGTGGTCCGGCCGGATGAGCGAAAGATGTCGCCGACGCCCCAGATGCCGAAGCTGAGGATCAGCAACCCGAACATAATTTTGAGGACCAGCTTCGAAGCCGAGTTTCGCAGGGTGGTGAGCATGGGGACCGGACTGTCGAGGGAGCCAAGGGAGTTCGCCGCGCCGCCCGCCAGGGAGCGCAACGGTTTGAAATCGCGGGCATCATAGGGAGGGGGCCAGGGGCCGGCAATATGCTTGGGCCGGATCCCGGTGGACCCCGCGGCGCCGGCACCGGCTGTTCAGGCCCGCCGGGCCGTGCTAGAGCCCGCTCGGGAACCCAAGGGAAGGAATCGCGACGGGATGGCTCGCAATCGCCAACTCATAGCCGGGAACTGGAAAATGAACGGCCGCTGCGACGGCGCGCTTGCCCTGGTCCGCGACCTGGCGGCGCGCGCCGCGGGCGGCGGATTGCGCTGCGATCTGCTGGTCTGCCCGCCGGCCCCGCTGCTGATCCCGGTCGGCGAGGCCCTGTCGGGCAGCCCGATCGCGCTCGGCGGGCAGGATTGCCATGCCGACCAGGACGGCGCCCATACCGGCGACGTCAGCGCGGCAATGTTGGCCGATGCGGGCTGCCGCTTCGTCATCGTCGGCCATTCCGAGCGCCGCACCGATCACGGCGAGACCGACGCCCTGGTGCGCGCCAAGGCCGCCGCCGCCCATGGCGCCGGGCTGGTCGCCGTGATCTGCGTCGGCGAGACCCTGGCCGAGCGCGACCGTGGCGCCGCGCAGGCGGTGGTCGAGCGCCAGGTCGACGGTTCGCTGCCCGATGGCTGCGATGCCGGCAATACGGTGATCGCCTACGAACCGGTCTGGGCGATCGGCACCGGGCGGACCCCGGCGCCCGACGATGTCGCCGCCATGCACGGCCATCTGCGCCGCATTCTGGCCGGCCGCCTGTCCGACGCCATACAGTTGCGGCTGCTCTATGGCGGCTCGGTGAAGCCCGACAATGCCCGGATCTTGCTGGCGGTCCCCGACGTCGATGGTGCGCTGGTCGGCGGCGCCAGCCTGAAGGCCGCGGATTTCTGGGGAATTGCCGCCGGCTGCCCGTGACCTGGGCGGCATGGCGTTAACCATGCCGGCCGGCCGCCGCCAGGGCCGAGGCAAGTTGGCACTGGCGCCGGGCCGCCCGAGGCATTAAATAGCCGCGCAGAGAAGCGTACGGCGCCGTTCGCGGCGCGTTTGGCCCGTCGCGGCCCTCCCGGCACTGCAGGAAGTTTCCGGATGCAACAGATCGTCCTGGTCATTCATTTGCTGATCGCCGTCGCCATGGTCGGCGTCGTCCTGCTGCAGAAGAGCGAGGGCGGCGGGCTCGGCATCGGCGGCGGTGGCGGCGGCATGTCCGGCTTCATGACCGGCCGCAGCCAGGCGAACCTGCTGACCCGGACCACCGCGATCCTGGCGGCCTGCTTCATGGTCACCAGCCTGGTGCTCGCCGCCCTGGCGAGCGGCGGAAGCCGCACGACCTCGATCCTCGACCGGCCGGTCACGGAGCAGAGCGTTCCGGCCCCGGCGAGCGATGCTGCGCCCGAGTCGGCGCCGGCCGCCGATGCGGGAACCGTCCCGACCGGCGATCAGCCGGCCGCGCCGGCGACCTCCGGCGACACTACCCCGGCCGCCCCGTCCGTCCCGCTCGGCCAGTAGTTGCCTTGGGTTTTTCATGCCGGCACGGTCGCACCCCGACCGCGCGCGCATCGGCACGTCGAATCTCCCGAGGTTTGCCTTGCCGGGGCACCCCGGTTCGTTCCATAACGTGAGTCCATGACGCGGTACATCTTCATCACCGGCGGCGTGGTCTCCTCTCTCGGCAAGGGTCTTTCGGCAGCCGCGCTCGGCGCCCTGCTGCAGGCGCGCGGATTCAAGGTCCGCCTGCGCAAGCTCGACCCCTATCTCAACGTCGATCCCGGGACGATGAGCCCGTATCAGCACGGCGAGGTCTACGTCACCGACGACGGCGCCGAGACCGACCTCGACCTCGGCCATTACGAGCGCTTCACCGGGGTCGCCTCCAAGCGCGGCGACAACGTCACCACCGGCCGCATCTACTCGACCGTGATCGCCCGCGAGCGTCACGGCGACTATCTCGGCGCGACCGTCCAGGTGATCCCGCACGTCACCGACGCGATCAAGGAGTTCGTGCTGGGCGATCCCGCGGACGCCGATTTCGTGCTGTGCGAGATCGGCGGCACGGTCGGCGACATCGAGAGCCTGCCGTTCCTCGAGGCGATCCGCCAGCTCGGCAACGAACTGGGGCGCGACCGCACCCTGTTCGTGCATCTGACGCTGCTGCCCTGGATCCCCTCGGCCGGCGAGCTCAAGACCAAGCCGACCCAGCATTCGGTGAAGGAGCTGCTGGGCGTCGGCATCCAGCCCGACATCCTGCTGTGCCGCTGCGACCGCGAGATCCCGGCCGACGCCCGCCGCAAGATCGCGCTGTTCTGCAACCTGCGTCCCGAGCGGGTGATTCCGGCGCTCGATGTCGACACCATCTACCAGGTCCCGGTCGCCTATCACGCCCAGGGCTTCGACATCGAGGTCTGCCGCCATTTCGGCCTGGAGGCGCGCGCGCCGGACCTCGCCGGCTGGCATCGCATCGTCGAGCGCGTGCGCGCGCCGGAGGGCGAGGTGTCGATCGCGGTGGTCGGCAAGTACACCTCGCTGCTCGACTCCTACAAGTCGCTGGCCGAGGCGCTGACCCATGGCGGCATCGCCAACAACGCCCGCGTCCACCTCAACTGGATCGATTCCCAGATCTTCGAGTCCGAGGACGCGGTGCAGCATCTCGAGGACGTTCACGGCATCCTGGTACCGGGCGGCTTCGGCGAGCGCGGATCGGAAGGCAAGATCCGCGCGGCCGGCTTCGCGCGCGAACGCAACGTGCCCTATTTCGGCATCTGCTTCGGCATGCAGATGGCGGTGATCGAGGCGGCCCGCAACCTGGCGGGGATCGCCAAGGCGGGCTCGACCGAGTTCGGCCCGTGCGAGGAGCCGGTGGTCGGCCTGATGACCGAATGGGTGCGCGGCAACGAGATGGTTCGACGCAACGCGGCCGACGATCTCGGCGGCACCATGCGGCTGGGCGCCTATGACTGCGACCTCGAATACGGCAGCCGGGTGCGGGAGATCTATGGCGCCGAACGGATCAGCGAGCGCCACCGCCACCGCTTCGAGGTCAATTTCAACTACAAGGGCCGGCTGGAACAGGTCGGGCTGCGCTTCTCCGGCATGTCGCCCGACGGCGTGCTGCCGGAGATCGTCGAGATCCCCGAGCATCCCTGGTATATCGGCGTCCAGTTCCACCCCGAGCTGAAGTCCAAGCCGTTCGACCCGCACCCGCTGTTCACTTCGTTCATCAAGGCGGCGATCGAGCAGAGCCGGCTGGTGTAGCGATGACCGCCCCACGTACCGTCACGGTCGGCAACATCGCCATCGGCAACGACAAGCCGCTGGCGCTGATCGCCGGACCCTGCGCGCTCGAATCCCGGGCCCATGCCCGGGAGATGTGCCATGCGCTGGTCGAGTTGACCGGCAAGCTGGGGCTGGGCCTCATCTACAAGACCTCGTTCGACAAGGCCAACCGCACCAGCGCCAGCAGCGCGCGCGGCCTGGGCATGGCGAAGAGCCTGCCGATCCTGGCGGAGCTGCGCGAGACCTATGGCTGCCCGGTCATCACCGACGTGCACCTGCCGGACCAGTGCGCGCCGGTCGCCGAGGCGGTGGATGTGCTGCAGATCCCCGCCTACCTGTGCCGCCAGACCGACCTGCTGGTCGCCGCCGGCGAGACCGGGCGCGCCATCAACGTCAAGAAGGGGCAGTTCCTGGCGCCCTGGGACATGAAGCAGGTGGTCGCCAAGATCGAGCAGACCGGCAACCGCAACGTCATGGTCTGCGAACGCGGCGCCAGCTTCGGCTACAACACCCTGGTGTCCGACATGCGCAGCCTGCCGATCATGGCCGAGACCGGCTGCCCGGTGGTGTTCGACGCCACCCATTCGGTGCAGCAGCCGGGCGGGCAGGGCACGACCAGCGGCGGCCAGCGCGAGTTCGTGCCGGTGCTGGCGCGCGCCGCGGTGGCAATCGGTGTCGCCGCGGTGTTCATGGAAACCCACCAGGACCCCGACAAGGCGCCCAGCGACGGCCCCAACATGGTGCCGCTCACGGCCATGCCGGCGCTGCTGGCGACGCTCCTGGAATTCGACCGTCTTGCAAAAGCCCGGCCGATCTCCCAAGATTCAATGACCTGAGCCGGAAGCGGGAGGTCCCAATGCCAGCCGATGTGCAAAGCGCCAAGGAGGTGCTGGATACCTCCAAGAAGCTTCTTGAGGAGGCGCGGCGTCTGACGTTGAAGGCTAAGAGCGCGGAGTCCAAGGACACGCAGCAGCAGCTCGCCCGGCAAGCGAAGGCTCTCATCGAGCAATCGGATCGTCTGTCTTCGGTTGCGCAACAGCTGACCAAGAAATGATCTAGGGCGCCGAGCGCCGATCCGGCCACAAGAGGGGAACCGTCCGATGGCCGTCAGTGGAGGAGACCAAGGGGGCCCAGGCGCGCCGGATGAACCTGTCACCGACATCGATCTGGATGCACTCCTCCGTTCTGTCGACATAAAGGAGGAAAAGCTCCAGTCCCAGGAGCAGGACATAGCCCGCTATTCCACCAAGCGGGAAACCGACGACCGCTCCTTCATCGCCAAGCTCATCGTCGTCGCGTTCGTGCTTTCTATCGGCGTTTTCATTCTGTTCGTCGGTGCTATCGGCATCTCCGGGGCTTGCGACGCGGCCTGCGGCGACCGCTGGAAGGACGCTGCAGCACAAATCACCGAGATCCTGAAGAGCGTCCTGTTGCCGGTGGTCACCCTCGTCCTCGGCTTCTATTTCGGACGTCAGGCGGGCGCGGCGCAGGGCGACAAGTAACGCTTTCCGCCGGGCGTGGTCCCATGGACCGGACGTCCGACCGGGACGCACTCTGAGGCAGGGCCCGTGACCGTCGAGCTGCAACGCCGCTTCGCGCGCAACAACGCGTGGTCGAACCACCGGCTGCTGACCGCCTGCGGCAGGCTGTCCGAGGG
This sequence comes from uncultured Rhodospirillaceae bacterium, assembly GCA_964372215.1. Taxonomy (GTDB): domain Bacteria; phylum Pseudomonadota; class Alphaproteobacteria; order Dongiales; family Dongiaceae; genus DAIMFL01. The sequence continues at coordinate 618 of CAYJQC010000031.1, read as the reverse complement.
CGAGTACAGGGCGCCGCGCACCAGCTTCTTCCCGACGATCGAGTTGACGCTCAACCACATCCTGCTGGTCGATCTGCTGTACTACGACGTGGTGGCGGAGACCGGGAATGCACGCTCGCGCTACGAGCTGCCGGACGTGCCGTGGCCGAGCTTCGCCGAACTCGACGCCGCCCAGCGCGCGAGCGACCGCGCGCTGGTTGCCTTCTGCGACGGCCTGAGCGAGAGCGAGCTTGCCCGCGTCGTGCCCTGCGAGCGGCCCAGCGGCAGCTTTACCGACCGGATCGGCGCCTTTCTCAGTCATCTCTTCGTGCACCAGATCCACCATCGCGGTCAGGTCCATGCCATGCTGGCGGGAACCGCGATCGAGCCGCCGCAGCTCGACGAGTTCTTCCTCGCCCAGGACGCGCCGTTGCGCGAAGCAGACCTGCGCGCGATCGGCCTCTGAGGCTGTGGAGCTTTGCGATCCCATCCATTGCCTAGTCTCGCTTGAACCGCCAACGCAATGTAAGAAGGAATAGGGCAATCAGCCCAAGGCTGACGACGCTCTGTATGGTAGCGAGACAGCCTAGTGCACTGACTCAGACGGAAGGTACAGGCCGTCGGTTGATCTTGGCGAGG
>CAYJQC010000030.1:22219-51612 GCA_964372215.1 uncultured Rhodospirillaceae bacterium | reverse complement strand
CGCCCGGCCCAGGCGGCCCAGCCGCGGCTGGCCGGGCTCGACCCGCGCGACCGCATCGGCGGCGCCCAGGCGGAGGAGGAGCTGCTGGATATTCCGGCCTTCCTGCGCCGCCAGGCGAACTGAGGCGCGGAGAGCCGGCAGGCAGACCCCGATTGCCCGCCATCCGGACTGACGCTCCCAGGTGGCGGGCACCCTGATGGCGGGCATGGGGGCGACGGCCGTAACCGGCCGTCACAAGTCGTGAATTGAGCGCCCCGGGCGGCCCATGGTGAAATGGCCTCCTGGGGCGCCGTTTTTTCGGGCACCCCTTCCCTCCCATGGCCGCGCCAGGGGCGACAGACGCTTTGCAGACGACGCTCGAGACCCTGGTTCGCTGCTCCGGTATCGCGCTGCACAGCGGCGCCACGGCAGCGATGACCCTGCGGCCGGCGCCGGCGGGAAGCGGCGTCGTGTTCCGGCGCAGCGACCTCGGCGGGGTCGAGATCGCCGCCTCCTGGCGCAATGTGGTGGACGCCCCGATGTGCACGGCGCTGACCGATCCGGCCGGCAATCGGGTGGCGACGATCGAGCATCTGCTCGCCGCCTTCGCCGGATGCGGCATCGACAACGCGATCGTCGAGATCGACGGGCCCGAGCTGCCGATCATGGACGGCAGCGCCGAGCCCTTCGCCGTGCTGATCGATCGCGCCGGCACGCTCGAGCAGGAGCTGCCGCGCACTGCCATCCGCGTGCTGGCGCCGGTCGAGATCGCCGATGCCGAGCGGACCACGCGGCTGCTGCCCGACGACCGGTTCTCGGTCACCGTGGAGATCGACTATCCGACGCCGCCGATCCTGCGGCAGCGCTTTTCCACGACCCTCGATCGGTTCCGTGCCGAGGTTTCCCGGGCCCGCACCTATGGCTTCCGGCACGAAGTCGAATCGCTGCGCGCCGCCGGCCTGGCCCGCGGCGCCTCGCTCGACAACGCGGTGGTGGTGCAGGACGAGCGCGTGGTCAACCTGGAGGGACTGCGCTTTCCCGACGAGTTCGTCCGCCACAAGGCGCTCGACGCGATCGGCGACCTGTTCCTGGCCGGTGCGCCGCTGATCGGCCGCTTCGAGGGCATCCGTTCCGGCCACCGCATGAACCACCGGCTGCTGGCGGCCCTGTTCGCCGCGCCCGATTCCTGGTGCTGGGAGCCGCAGGAATCGCCGAGCCGACGGCGGCGGTTCACCGCCGGCTGAACCGATCTGTCCGCAGCCTGCGCGTCCGAGGCCGAACCGGGCTGGACGGGGTGCCTCCCGGTGCGGCTCCGCCGAAGGCCGCCGCGGTCACGAAACGCGCCGATTTGCCGCGATTCGATCCAGCGTCTGGGGTTGCTCCTCCGTGCCACGGTCGGGAAGCGCGCTTGAGGCGATGGCCCCGAGCCAATTATAGTCCTGGACCAAACTCGGCCGCGGGCTTTCCCGCGGCCTCCCCGTCGGTTGCCCGACATGTGGCAACGGCGGTGGCTGGAGGATCGTCACGAATCATGAGTTCCCTCGAAAGGCCGCGCACCCACCTGAGTATGCTGACGGCGGCCGCGTTGCTGCTGCTGCCGGCGCTGGCCGCGTGCTCCAGCGACCAGCCCGAGTATGTCGAGCGCCCGCCTGAAGAGATCTACAACCAGGCCCACGACGCCATGCTGGCGGGCAACTACATCGAAGCGGCGCGGCAGTTCGACGAGGTCGAGCGGCAGCACCCCTATTCGACCTGGGCGACCCAGGCCCAGCTCATGGCCGCCTACGCCTATTACCAGCAGAACAAGTACGACGACGCGGTGATCGCGGTCGACCGCTTCATCGAGCTGCATCCCAGCCACCGCAACGCCGCCTATGCCTATTACCTGAAGGCGCTGTCCTATTACGAGCAGATCTCCGACGTGCGCCGCGACCAGAAGAACACCCAGCTCGCGCTCGACGCGCTGGTCGAAGTGGTGCGCCGCTTTCCCAACACCGACTATGCGCGGGATGCCTCGCTCAAGATCGACCTGACGCGCGACCACCTCGCCGGCAAGGAAATGGAGATCGGCCGCTATTACGAGAATCAGGGCCTGTACCTCGCCGCGATCAACCGGTTCCGCCAGGTGATCGAGAAATTCCAGACCACGACCCATGTGCCCGAGGCCCTGCATCGCCTGACCGAATGCTATCTGGCGCTCGGCATCAAGGACGAGGCGCAAGCCGCGGCGGCGGTGCTCGGCTACAACTTCCCGGGCAGCGATTGGTATCAGGACAGCTACGCGCTGCTCACCGGCCAGGACCTCCTGCCCCAGGAAAAGGAAGGTTCCTGGCTCAGCGACGTGTTCTGACCGCGGGCCGGCAGCATCCCGGGGACCCCCCGCCGCCGCCATGCTGCTCAGTCTCTCCATCCGCGACGTGGTGCTGATCGATCGGCTGGACCTGGAGTTCCGCGCCGGCCTGTCGGCGCTGACCGGCGAGACCGGCGCCGGCAAATCGATCCTGCTCGACGCCCTCGGTCTCGCGCTCGGCGCGCGCGCCGACAGCCTGCTGGTGCGCCACGGCGCCGCCCAGGCCGTGGTGGTCGCCGAGTTCGATCTGCCGCCGCGCCACCCGGTGCGCGATCTGCTGGCCGAGCAGGCGATCGACGCCGGCGACGGCCTGGTGCTGCGCCGCCAGCTCGGCGCCGACGGCCGCAGCCGCGCCTTCGTCAACGATCAGCCGGCCAGCATCGGGCTGCTGCGCCAGCTCGGCGAGGCGCTGGTGGAAATCGAGGGCCAGTTCGAATCGCGCGGGCTGCTCGACCCGGCGAGCCACCGCGCCCTGCTCGATGCCTTCGCCGGACTCGGCGGCAAGACCGCCGGCCTCGCCGGTGCCTGGCGGCGCTGGCGCGCGGCCGCCGAGGCGCACGAGGCCGCGGTCGCCGAGATGGCACGGGCGCAGCGCGACGAGGACTTTCTACGCCACGCGCTGCACGAGCTCGACGCCTTCGATCCGCAGCCCGGCGAGGAAACCGGGCTCGCCGAGCAGCGCAGCGTGATGATGCATCGCGAAAAGCTGGTCGAGGCGCTGGACGGCGCCCTGAGCGAGCTCGCCGGCGAGGGCGGGCGCGGTGTCGAGGGCGCTCTGGCGGCGGCCCAGCGCCGGCTCGATCGACTGGCCGCCCTGCCCGGCCTGGGCGGCATCGCCGAACAACTGGCGCCGGCCGGCGGGGCGCTCGATCGCGCCGCCGCGGAAGCCGCCGAGGCGATCGCCCAGCTTCGGCATGTCCTGGGCACCCTCGATCCCGATCCTCGCCGGCTCGAGAAGATCGAGGAACGGCTGTTCGGCCTGCGCGGCTTGGCGCGCAAGCATGGCGTGACCGTCGACGATCTGGCGGCCCTGCGCGAGAAGCTGGCGGCGCAGCTCGCCGCCATCGAGGGCGGCGGCAACCTGCTGGCCAAGCTCGCCAAGGACGAAGCGGCGGCGCGCCAGGCCTATGTCGACGCCGCCGAGGCGATCAGCGCCGCACGCCGGGTCGCGGCCAGGAAATTCGACAAGGCGGTCAACGCCGAGCTGCCGCCGCTCAAGCTCGACAAGGCGCGCTTCGCCACGCGGCAGGAACGCCTCGAGGAGCCGCACTGGGGCGAGCACGGGATCGACCGGGTCGCCTTCGAGGTCGCGACCAATCCCGGCACCCCGCCGGGCCCGCTCGGGCGCATCGCCTCGGGCGGCGAACTCGCCCGCTTCATGCTGGCGCTCAAGGTGGCGCTCGCCGCCGCCGACCCGGTGGCGACCCTGGTGTTCGACGAGGTCGACGCCGGAGTCGGCGGCGCCACCCCCCCCCCCCGGGGGCGGCCGCGGGGGCGCCGCCCCCGGGGCGGGGGGGGGGCGGGCGGGCGCCCGCGGGGGGCGACCCGGGGTTTGCCCCGCGGGCGCGCGGGGGGGGGGCGGCGCCACCGCCGCCGCCGTCGGCGAGCGGCTGGCGCGCCTCGCCGGGACGGTGCAGGTGCTGGTGGTCACCCACTCGCCGCAGGTCGCCGCGCGCGCGGCCCATCACTGGCGGGTGTTCAAGGAGACCAAGGACAAGGCGACTCTGACCCGGGTCGAGCGGCTGACGCCGGCCCAGAGCCGCGAGGAGATCGCCCGCATGCTGGCCGGCGCCGAGGTGACGCCCGAGGCGCGCGCCGCCGCCGAGCGGCTGATCGGCGGTGCCGCATGAGCACCCTCGCCCGGACCCCGGTCGACAAGCTGAGCCGGGACCAGGCGGCGGAGGAGCTGGCACGGCTGGCCGCCGAGATCGCCCGTCACGACGCGCTGTATCACCAGCAGGACGCGCCGGAGATCTCCGACGCCGAGTACGACGCGCTCAGGCGCCGCAACGATCTGATCGAGGCGCGCTTCCCCAAGCTGAAGCGCGCGGACAGCCCGAACAGCCGCGTCGGCGCCGCGCCGGCGCCCGGCTTCGCCAAGGTGACCCATGCGAAGCCCATGCTCTCGCTCGACAACGCCTTCGACGAGGCGGACGTGCGGGAGTTCGTGGCGCGCATCCGGCGCTTCCTCAACCTGAAGCCGGAGGAGCCGATCGAGATCGTCGCCGAGCCGAAGATCGACGGGCTGTCGGCCTCGCTGCGCTACGAGCGGGGCCGCTTCGTCCAGGGCGCGACCCGCGGCGACGGCGTGGTCGGCGAGGACATCACCCAGAATCTCTGGACCCTCGACGACGTGCCGAAGACCCTCGCCGGCCGCGACATTCCCGCCGTCGTCGAGATCCGCGGCGAGGTCTACATGCGCCGCGCCGAGTTCGCCGAGCTCAACGCCCGGCGCGAAGCCGAGGACGAGCCGGTGTTCGCCAATCCGCGCAATGCCGCCGCCGGCAGCGTGCGCCAGCTCGACTCGGCCGTCACCGCCTCGCGACCGCTGCGCTTCTTCGCCTATGCCTGGGGCGAGATCGATGGGCCGGCCGGCGATTCCCATTGGCATTTCCTGGAGCGGCTGAAGCGCTGGGGCTTCGCCGTCAATCCGGAGGCCAAGCTGTGCAAGTCCATCGACCAGGCCCTGGCGCTGTACGGCCGCATCGCCGAGGCCCGCGCCGAGCTGCCCTACGACATCGACGGCGTCGTCTACAAGGTGAACCGCCTGGACTGGCAGGAGCGCCTCGGCTTCGTCAGCCGCGCGCCACGCTGGGCGATCGCCCACAAGTTCGCCGCCGAGCGGGCGGTGACGCTGCTCAAGGACATCACCGTCCAGGTCGGCCGCACCGGCGTGCTGACCCCGGTGGCCGAGCTCGAGCCGATCACCGTGGGCGGCGTCGTCGTCGCCCGCGCCACCCTGCACAACGAGGACGAGATCGCGCGCAAGGACATCCGCGTCGGCGACCATGTGGTGGTGCAGCGCGCCGGCGACGTGATTCCCCAGGTGGTCGAGGTGGTGCTGGCAAAGCGGCCGAGGAAGGGCAGCAAGCCGTTCGAATTCCCGCACGAATGCCCGGCCTGCGGGAGCCTGGCGATCCGCGAGCCCGGCGAGGTGGCGTGGCGCTGCACCGGCGGACTGGTCTGCCCGGCCCAGGCGGTCGAGCGGCTGAAGCATTTCGTCAGCCGCAATGCCTTCGACATCGAGGGCCTCGGCGAGAAGCACATCGTCGCGTTCTGGACCGACAAGCTGATCGAGCAGCCGGGCGATATTTTCCGCCTGCATACGCACCGCCAGGCGATCGCCGAGCGCGACGGCTGGGGCGAGCAGTCGGCGGGCAAGCTCGTCGACGCCATCGAGGCGCGGCGCCGGGTTCGCCTCGACCGGTTCATCTATGCGCTCGGCATCCGCCAGGTCGGCGAGTCGACGGCCAAGCTACTGGCGCGCAACTACGGTTCTTACCGAGCTTGGCGCGACGCCATGCTCGAGGCCCAGGACGAGGCCAGCGCCGCCTATCAGGATCTCGACAACATCGACGGCATCGGCCCCTCGGTCGCCGCCGACATCCTCGGCTTCTTCGCCGAGGTGCATAACCTGAAGGTGCTCGACGACCTCGACAAGGAGCTCACCATCGAGGACATGCCGGCGCCCGCCGCCGGCGGCTCGCCGATATCGGGCAAGACCGTGGTGTTCACCGGCACGCTCGAGAACATGACCCGGGGCGAGGCCAAGGCGACCGCCGAGTCGCTCGGCGCCAAGGTGGCCGGCTCGGTCTCCAAGAAGACCGACATCGTGGTGGTCGGCGCCGATGCCGGCTCCAAGGCGAAGAAGGCGGCGGAACTCGGCGTCGCCACCATGAGCGAGGCCGAGTTCCTGAAGCTCCTCGGCCGCGGCTGAATCGCGCCGCACGAGCGCGGCCGCACCGTCGAGGCGAGGTTCCTCCACCTGGAAACTCGTGCTGATCTGGGTCAAGGCCGCCGCCGCGCGCCGGCCCGATACTGCCTTCACCGTCAACCAGGCTGCGTCCGCGATCCCTGGCGCACGGGCGCGCCGGGCGCCGAGGCAGCCGTCACTGGAGGTGTTTCATGGCATCGTCGCTGCACAGGATTCTCGCCGCCGCCGCGTTCGCCGTCGGCGCGGCCGCCTTTGGCCCGTCGGCCCAGGCACAGATGATGGGGGGCGCTCAGGAGTCCGAGGGCCAGCCCGCGGCGCCGGGCGCCGGATCGGGCTGGGCCGGTTGCCCGTTCATGGGCCAGGGCATGGGCCAGGGCATGATGGGGCCGGGCATGATGGGCCCCGGCATGATGCAGGGCTACGGACCGGGGATGGGCCAGGGCTATGGACCCGGCATGATGCCGGGCTATGGCCAGGGGATGGGCCAAGGCTACGGCCCCGGCATGATGCCGGGCTATGGCCAGGGGATGATGGGTCCGGGAATGATGGGCCAGGGCATGATGGGACCCGGGATGATGGGACCCGGGATGATGGGCCAGGGCTACGGTCCCGGCATGATGCAGCAGGGCATGATGGGCGGCGGCGGCATGCCGCAGATGTTCGCGACCATCGACGACAACGGCGATGGCCTGGTGAGCCCGGACGAGGCGGCGAGCCGGCGCGCGGCGCAGTTCGCGGCGATGGACGGCGACGATGACGGCTTTGTCACCGCCGAGGAGCACGACGCCGCCCATCGGGGCTTCGGGGCCGGCATGGATCCGCACCACGATGCGATGCTGCAGCGCCGCGCCGAGCGCTTCGCGGCGATGGACCGCGACGGCGACGGCAAGGTTTCCCTTGCCGAGTTCATGGCCGCCGGCGAGGCCCGCTTCGTCGCCGCCGATCTCGACCGGGACGGCAAGGTCACGGTGTGGGAATTCCGCTCGACGCGGCCCTGATCCCGGCCCTGATCCCGGCCCTGATCCCGGCCCTGATTACGTGGCGAGCGGCGCGGTGGCATCCTCCAGCCAGCGCGCCGTCGCCGCGTCGACCAGCGGCGCGAGCTCGCTCCTGACCCGGGCGTGATAGGCGTCGAGCCAGGCGATCTCCGCGGCGCTCAGCAGCCCGGCGTCGACGAGGCGCCGGTCGATCGGCGCCAGGGTCAGGGTCTCGAAGCCGCGCATCTCGCGCTCGGCCCCCGGCAGTTCGAGCGGCACCACCACCACCAGGTTCTCGATGCGGATGCCATAGGCGCCGGTCTTGTAGTAGCCGGGCTCGTTGGAGACGATCATGCCGGGCTCCAGCCCGACCCGGTTCGGCAGCTTTGAGATGCGCTGCGGCCCCTCGTGGACGCCGAGATAGCTGCCGACGCCATGGCCGGTGCCGTGGTCGTAGTCGAGCCCGGCCTGCCAGAGCGCGGCGCGCGCCAGGGCGTCGAGCTGGCTGCCCGAGGTGCCCTTGGGGAAGCGCGCGGTCGCGAGGGCGATGTGGCCCTTCAGCACGCGGGTGAAGCGGTCGCGCATCTCCGCGCCGGCGGCGCCCGCCGGCACGGCGCCGACGATCGTGGTGCGGGTGATGTCGGTGGTGCCGTCGAGATACTGCGCCCCGGAATCGAGCAGGAAGATCTCGCCGGGCGCCAGCGCCCGGTTGGTCTTTTCGGTCGAGCGGTAATGCACGATCGCGCCGTTCGGGCCGGCGCCGGCGATGGTGTCGAAGGACAGGTCGCGGAACAGCTCGTTCTTGCGCCGGAACGCGTGCAGCCTGGCCGCCGCATCGAGCTCGCTGACCGTGCCGTTCGGCGCCTCCGCCGCGAGCCAGCACAGGAAGCGCGACACCGCCGCGCCGTCGCGCCGATGGGCGTTGCGGGTGCCGGCGATCTCGACGTCGTTCTTGCAGGCCTTGGGCAGGGCGCAGGGATCGTCGCCCTTGACCGGCCTGGTCCCGGCGGCGGCCAGGCGATCGAACACCCAGGCCGGCGCGCTCGCCGGATCGGCCAGCACCCGCGCCTGCACGCCGCCCAGGCGGTCGAGCTCCGCGCCCAGCTCCTGCGGCGCCCTGAGCGCGACGCCGTTGCCGAGATGGCGCTCGAGGTCCGGCATCAGCTTCATCCGCTCGACGAACAGGTCGACGGTGCCGTCCTGGCGCAGGATGGCGAAGGACAGCGGCAGCGGGGTGTGCGGCACGTCGGCGCCGCGGATGTTGAGCAGCCAGGCGATCGAATCGGGCAGCGACAGCACCGCCGCGTCGACGCCGTCGGCGGCGAGCTTGGCGCCCAGTTCCTGCCGCTTTTCGGTGGCGCTCTTGCCGGCATAGGCGAGATCGTGCGGCACCACCGGCGCGATCGGCGGCGGCGGCTGATCGGTCCACACCGCGTCGAGCGGATTGTCCGGCAGCGCCGCCAGGCTGCCGCCGGCCTTGGCCACCGCCTCCTGCAGCCGGGCGACCCCGTCCAGCGTGTGCAGCCAGGGGTCGTAGCCCAGCACCGCCCCCTTTGGAAGCCTGGCGGCGATCCAGGCCTCAGCCGGCTGGTCGGCGCTGTGGCAGGGTTCGAACAGCGTGCCGTCGACCTGGTTGCGCACCTGCAAGGTGTAGCGCCCGTCGACGAACACCGCGGCGTGGTCGGCCAGCACCACCGCCAGCCCGGCCGAGCCGGTGAAGCCGGTGAGCCAGGCCAGGCGCTCGGCCCGCGGCGGCACGTACTCGCCCTGATGCTCGTCGGCGCGCGGCACCAGGAAGCCGCCGATGCCGCGCCGCGCCAGCTCCTTTCGCAGTGCAGCAAGATGGGCGCCGCGCGCGGCGGGCGCGACTGTGTCATCTATGCCACGACGGCCCGCCGCGAGGGCATCCCTGAGGGCCCGCAGGCGGGCCCGCCCGGCGGCGTCGAAGCGGCCGCCCAGCAGCCCGATCCAGGCCTCCGGATCTTCGCCTTCCGGGGCTGCGACGACCCCTTCCAGGAGCCGGGTCAGCGCCGTCTCGTCGAGCCTCGCTCCCCCGCGTTTCAACAGATTCTTAACTTCTTCGACGGGCTGTGGCGCGCCGTCGCGCGGGCTCGCGCTCATGCCGGCCCCGCCGGGCCGCAGAGCACCAGGAAAACGCCCACCGGATCGCATATTGCCATGATATGTTCCAGTTCTGTTCGCGATGGCCGTAATTTGTTTGCCATGCGCTGAGCGGGTAACTAATCGTTAATCTATGCATAAAATGCATTGCTGCGATGCAGCACTTCCGCTCCCGGAGGAGCCTCGTTTCACCTATATTGTAATCCATCGAAGCCGCCGGCAATGCCGCTGGCGGCTCTTTCAGACGGACTAGAAACATGACCTGCTTTACTGAGAAGGAGAAGGTGGAGCTGAGCCGCGCGATGTCGCCGGCCTCTACTGCCCGGACCGAGAAATTTGCCCCGGCGAGCCCCAAGGGTACCGCCCTGCAGCGTTGGCTGCGGCGCGCCGCCGTGGCCCGCGAGCTGAGCCAGCTCGACGACCGGATGCTGAGCGACATCGGCGTGCAGCGTTGGCAGATCGACGAGATCGCCGACCAGGCCGCCGGCGGCGCCCGCCCGTCCCTGCTGGCCGCCCTGTTCGCCCCGCTTCTGCACTGGCATCGCCGCAACGAGGCGTTCCGCCAGCTGAGCCGGCTCGACGACCGCATGCTGAGCGACATCGGCATCAGCCGCGCCGACATCCCGACCCTGGTGCAGGGCTGGGACGGCGAAATGCCGGAAACGGCTTCCGCCGAGGCTGCCGACGCCGACGCCGACGCGGATGTCAGCCTGATGCACGGGCTGCGGCTGTGGAGCCGCAGCCGGGCCACCGCCAAGGCGCTGCGGTCCCTCGACAATCACATGCTCGAGGACATCGGCTTGGTGCGCGGCGACATCGACTGGGTTGCCGAGGAACTGGCGGTCCGCTCGGTGTGGCTGGCGGCCAACCGCAACCACGCGCATCGCGCCGCGTAACACCGAGGCGCAAGCCTCCATCCGATTGCCTCCAGCACCAGGAAGCGGCGGCCCCTCGCGGGCCGCCGTTTTCATTTGGCGTTGCCGCCGCATTCCGACGTCGAACAGGCCCGCGCCTGGCTGGCCGCCATGGTCGACGCGTCGCCGCCGCTGCCCTCCGCCCGGAAGCCGGCCACCCATTTACGGGCCGTCTTCAGGCTGACGCCGTAGCCCATGGCCTTGGGCGACTGTCCCTCGGCCAGCACCCGCCGCAACCAGCTCGGCTCGACTATGCGGCGTCAGACGGGCATTCTCGTGGACGTCCATTCGTCTCCCCCTGGATCGCTAAAGCTTCAGCAACTTCAGCTTCCTCGGTCGGGGCCGAATGGACAAGCTATTGAAAGCTCACATCTAGCGCTTGGGCCACTTGCGCCGCGGCGCCCGTCCGACCGCCAGCACCGACCAGTCGCCGAGCCGGAGCCGCCACAGCAGGGCCAAGCCCTGGCGCGCGTGGGCGTCCAGCACCATCGCCTCCTGCTCGACCAGCAGCCCCGACAGCAGCGCCACGCCCCGTGGCGCCAGATGGCGCGCCAGTCCGGGCGCCAGGCGCATCAGCGGTCGCGCCAGGATGTTGGCGGTGACGAGGTCGTAGGACCCGCCGTCGCGCACCGCCGACACTCCGTAGCCGGCGCCGGTGACCACCCGCACGAGATCCCCCACGCCGTTCAGCGCCGCGTTCTCCCGCGCCACCTTGGTCGCCTGCGGGTCGTTGTCGCTGGCCAGCACCGGCACGCGCCACAGCTTCGCCATGGCGATCGCCAGGATGCCGCTGCCGGTGCCGAGATCGAGCGGCCGGCGAACCGGCATGCCGGCCCGCTTCAGCCGCTGCAGCGCCAGCAGGCAGCCGCGCGTGGTCTCGTGCCGGCCGGTGCCGAAGGCGAGCCCGGCATCGATCTCGATCGCCGTGGTGCCGCGCGGCGGCGCGCCGGCGGTGTGCGATCCGTGGACGTAGAACCGCCCGGCGCGGATCGGCGCCAGGGCCCGCTGGCTCTCGGCGACCCAGTCCTTGTCGGGCAGCGGCCCGACGGCGATGTCGCGCGCCGCCGTGCCCGCCAGCGCCGCGCGCAGTCCCTTGAGCGCCGGCCGCGCGTCGAACAGCGCCTCGGTGGTCCAGGCGCGACCACTGTCGATCTCGAAGCTCGACAGGGCGAGCGGACCGAGCGGCTCCAGCGCGGTCTCGACCGCCATGGCCGCTGCCTCCGTGGCGACCGGGACGCGCACGGTCCACAACTTCACCTTCGAGACCTGTGCCTGGGGCTTTACCCCCACCCCATCCCTCCGCCGTCGAGGGGGAGGGGATTCCGAATTCGCTGTCGCGCGCCTTCTCCCTCCCCCCTTGCGGGGGAGGGTCGGGGTGGGGGGTGCCGCCGCTGATTCCTTCCGACGTCGCGCGCTCACGCGGCTACTCCGCCTGGTCGGCCGGCACGACGAAGCTCGCCATCACTTTCTTGGCGCCGGCCTTGTCGAAGGAGATCTCCAGCTTGTCGCCCTCGGCGGCGATCACCTTGCCGTAGCCGAACTTGCGGTGGAACACGCGGACGCCGGCGGCGTAGGCGCCCCTCGACGTGTCGCCGACCTCCCGGGCCTCGCCGTCGATGATCGGCGGGCCGTCGCGGCGGGCCCGCGCGCCCGCCGACGCGCGGCCCTGGAAGCTGGCGGCGCCCCAGTCGGCGAAGCCGGCGGCGCGCGCGGCCGCGCCGCCCGAGGCCAGCGCCGACATCGACTCGACGTGATCGGCCGGCAGCTCGGCGACGAAGCGCGAGGGCAGCGCCTGCTGCCACATGCCGTGGATGCGCCGGCTGGCGGCATAGCTGACATAGGCGCGTTTGCGCGCGCGGGTCAGCCCGACATAGGCGAGGCGGCGCTCCTCCTCCAGCCCGGCGGTGCCGGACTCGTCGAGCGCGCGCTGATGCGGGAACACCCCTTCCTCCCAGCCCGGCAGGAACACCACGTCGAACTCCAGACCCTTGGCGCCGTGCAGGGTCATCAGACTGACCATGTCGCCGCTGGCGTTGGCGGTGGTCTCCATCACCAGGCTGACATGCTCGAGGAACCCGCCAAGGTTCTCGAACTCCTCCATCGCGGTGACCAGCTCCTTGAGATTCTCAAGCCGGCCCGGCGCCTCCGGGGTCTTGTCGGCCTGCCACATCGCGGTGTAGCCGGATTCGTCGAGCACGGTCTCGGTCAGCTCGGTATGCGGCGTGCTGGCGGCGAAGCCGCGCCAGCGGGCGATATCCTCCAGCAGCTTGCCGACCGCGCGCCGCGCCGCCGGCTTCAGCTCGTCGGTCCCGCCGAGGCGCGCCGCGGCGGCCATCAGCGAGATGCCCTGGGCGCGCGCGAGCTGGTGCAGCGTGCGCAGCGTGGTGTCGCCGATGCCGCGGCGCGGCTTGTTGGCGATGCGCTCGAAGGCGAGATCGTCGTCCGGCTGGTGGATCAGGCGCAGATAGGCGATGGCGTCGCGGATCTCCAGACGCTCGTAGAAGCGCGGCCCGCCGATGACGCGGTAGGGCAGCCCGAGAGTCAGGAAGCGCTCCTCGAACTCGCGGGTCTGGAAGCCGGCGCGCACCAGCACCGCAATCTGGCCAAGCGGCACCGCGCGGCGCTGCAGCGCCTCGATCTCGTCGCCGACGAAGCGCGCCTCCTCCTCGCCGTCCCACAGCCCGCGCACCGCGACCTTCTCGCCGTCGTTGCCCTCGGTCCACAGGGTCTTGCCGAGCCGGCCCTCGTTCTGGGCGATCAGGCCCGAGGCGGCACCGAGGATATGGGCGGTCGAGCGGTAGTTGCGCTCCAGCCGAACGATGCGGGCGCCGGGAAAGTCGTGCTCGAACTTCAGGATGTTGCCGACCTCGGCGCCGCGCCAGCCATAGATCGACTGGTCGTCGTCGCCGACGCAGCAGATGTTCTTGTGGCCCTGGGCCAGCAGCCGCAGCCACAGATACTGCGCCACGTTGGTGTCCTGGTACTCGTCCACCAGCAGGTGGCGGAACTGCGCCTGGTAGCCCTTGAGCACGTCGGCATGGCCCTGGAACAGCATCAGGTTGTGCAGCATCAAATCGCCGAAATCGCAGGCGTTGAGCGTGGCGAGCCGCTCCTGATAGGCGCGATAGATGTCGCGGATGCGGCCGTCGGCGACGTCCCCCTGTTCGGCCGCCGAGACCTTGTCGGGGGTCAGGCCGCGATCCTTCCAGCGCTCGATCACGCCGAGCACCGCGCGCGCCGGCCAGCGCTTGTCGTCGATTCCCCTGCCGGCCAGCACCTGCTTCACCAGGCGGATCTGGTCGTCGGTGTCGAGGATGGTGAAGTTCGGCTTCAGCCCGACCAGCTCGGCGTGGCGGCGCAGGATGCGCGCGGCGAGCGCATGGAAGGTGCCGAGCCACCAGCCCTCGACCGGCCGGCCGATCAGATGGGCGATGCGCTCCTTCATCTCGAGCGCCGCCTTGTTGGTGAAGGTGACGGCGAGGATCTGGTGCGGCGCCGCGCGCCCGGTCATCAGCACATGGGCGAGACGCGTGGTCAGCACCCGGGTCTTGCCGGTGCCGGCGCCGGCCAGCACCAGCACCGGGCCGTCGACGGTCTCGACCGCCAGGCGCTGGGCCTCATTGAGACCGGCGAGATAGGGCGCGTGGGCCGCCGGCGAGGCGGCGTGCGCGTGCAGGGAATCGGCTGCGGTCATAGGACGGGTTATAGCAGATGAGGTTGGGAAGAGTGACGGACGAATGTACACGCCAACACCATGTGGGAGACTGCTGGCGATTGAGCTCAGAAAACGTCTGGCTCGTCCCCACCGCGCGTCATGTTATAGCCCCTTCGCGTACCCGCTCCGCTAGCATAAGTGTCGTAATGATCAATGAGGTGTTCTTCGCGGTCTTGTGCTTCGCTCAGCCCGAGGGCCGACTCGACCAGTTCAATCTCGAAATTCGCCGCGCCATATTTCCTGATGGCCGCGTGCAGGGCATGTCTAGAACCCGCTCTTGCTGCCTCGACATGTTCCTCGAAGCGACGCTTCCATGGCTTCGCAGTGAAGCCAACGTATCGTTTCCCGTTGATCTTGTTCGTGACGAGATAAATGGAGAACCATATTGCCTCTGGATCGCTCATCATTGGACCCCAGTAACAAGTCCTGTGCCACCCAGCCGTGACCGTCAATTCGACAGTGCGCGGCTCACTGCTTCAGGCTCGCGATCGATAACCTTCAAGAAGGCACGTGCCGCGGGATCAGGCTGACGCCGACCTTGTTCCCAGTTGCGCAGGGCCGACAGCGCAAACCCGAAGCGGGCCGCGAACTTCTGTTGCGACAGGCCGGTTCGCCGCCGGATCGCCTTAACGTCGATGCGGCTCGGCACGTGCGCCACGAAACCGTCACGCGCGCCGCGCGCGTAGGCGAGCGCCTCACGAGCGCCGCGCAGGATGCTTTCGCCGGCCTTGGACATATTCCGAACTGCCTCTTCTGTACTCTGCTACGATCTCAATCAGGATGCTCTTTAGCTCGTTCCGTTCCGCGGCAGAGAGGTTTGCTTTCTCGTTCTTCCCGAAGAGGGTAAGCAGAAACACTGGAATCCGCGGTCCGCTGAAGAACGTGATCACTCGAACGCCGCCGCTCTTGCCGTGGCCTTTGGCGGCCCAGCGCAGCTTGCGTGCGCCGCCAGTCCCGACGATCGGATCGCCCGCATCCGGCCTCGCAGCGAGATGGTCTATCAGCGCCTGCCGCTGCTCGGCCGTTAGCAAGGCTGGAACGCGCCGCGCGAACTCCATCGTCTCCACGACGGTGTGCAAAATCCGCGGCATAAATATACGTCAATGGCGCATGTACGTCAATGGCGCATATCGGCCGACTGGCCGCTCAGCCGCGCGTAGGTCGCCAGCTCGCCGCGCCAGAGATAGGCGGCGAGGAGCGGCGTCTTGCCGGCGCGGGTCGCGTGGCTCACGCCGGCGGGGTGATGGATGACGGCGCCGGCGGGCTCGGTCCGCCAGGCTGCATCGCCCTTCTGCCACTCTCCGTCGCCGGCCAGGGGGATGTAGAGCTCCTCCGCCGGATGGGCGTGCGGCGGATAGAGCGTCCCGGGTCCGAGCAGCAGCAACCCCAGCGCCAGCGCCGGCGTCTCGATGAAGGCCGGCGGCCCATCGGCCGGGCCGGCCACGACGAAGTAGCCGTAGTTCTCCAGGAAGTCGGGGCCCGGCGGCTGGCGGCGGTAGTTCGGGTTCTGGGTCCAGCAGGCTTCCGCCGCCAGTTTGTCCGACGGATCGGCGAACGCCGTGCCGCCGCCGCCGCGCGCCGCGGCCAGCGCGGCGGGAAGATGGCGGCAGACCGGCAGGGTCTGCAGCGGCGGGGCGACCGCGGCCGCCGGATGAATCGCCTGCAGGGCGGCGGCGAACGGCGTCCCGGGGGCCGCGGTTTTACGGCCGGCCGGGGGGGGGGCGACGGGGGGGGGGGGGGCGCGCGCGTGGCCGGGCGCGCGCGACAGGGCCTCGAGCACCACGCCGATCAGCGCGCCGACCGGCGCGACCGGGAACAGCAGGTCGTCGTGAGACTGTGCGTGGGCCATTTCGGGATACTCCGCGGCCGGAAATCACCTATACCATGTCGACGCGCGATTCCGCGCGGTTCTCTGTCCCTTCTCGGACGAAAACATGCCCCGGACGGTCGCGCGCATCTCGCTGCCCGCCAGCAGCCCCGGCACCACCCGCAGCCTGGTCGCCCATCGCTACGGCACGCCGGGCGCGCGGCCCAAGGCCTATCTCCAGGCGGCGCTCCACGCCGACGAGCCGCCGGGGATGCTGATCCTGCATCATCTCGGCCGCCTGCTGGCGGCGGCCGATACGCGCGGCGAGATGCTGGGCGAGGTGATCCTGGTGCCCGCCGCCAATCCGATCGGGCTCGACCAGATGGTCCAGGGCGTCGTGCTCGGCCGCCATGATTTCCGCAGCGCCGCCAACTACAACCGCGGCTGGCCGGACCTCTGCGCCGGGCTCGAGGCCGGGGTGCTCGACCGGCTGGGACCGGACGCGGCCGCCAACACAGCACTGATCCGCGCGGCGATCGGCGCCCGACTCGACGAGATCCGCCCGGCCGACGGGGTCGGCGCCCTGCATCTCGCCCTGGCGCGCCTCGCCCACGACGCCGATCTCGCCGTCGACCTGCATTGCGACGACGAGGCCGAGGCCTATCTGATGACCCCGGACCGGCCGCTCGAGCGCGCCATCGCACTCGCCGCCGATACCGGGGTGCGCTGGCTGCTGCCGAGCGGCGAGCTCGACGGCAGCTATTTCGACGCCGGCCTGATGCTGCCGTGGATCCGCCTGCGCGACGCCGCCGGGCCCGACCGGCCGGTGCCGCTCGGCTGCTACGCCGTCACCTTCGAGATGCGCGGCATCGCCACCGTCGACGACGCCCGCGCCGCGGCCGACGCCGCCGGGTTCTTCCGCCATCTGCAGCGGCTCGGCGCGGTCGCCGGCGATCCCGGTCCGGTCGACGCCGCGACGGTATCGGTGGTGCCGCGGGAGGAACAGCTCGCGGCACCGGTCGCCGGTCTCGTGGTATATCCCACTGCTCTCGGCCAGTACGTCGCCGCCGGCGAACTGGTCGCCGAGATCGTCGATCCCACCGCCGCGCCCGACGTCGCGCGCACCCCGCTCCATGCCGGCATGGCCGGGCATGTCGTGTCGCGCCGGCTGCAGCGCATCGTCGGTCCCGGCGATTTCGTCGTCATGATCGTCGGCCCCGCCTGAGGAACCGCCTGCCATGCCCACCAAGTCCAGCGCCCGCATCCCGCTCAGCCACAGCGACGTCGGCACCAGCCGCACGATCCTGGTGCATCGCTACGGCACCGCGGGCGCGCGTCCCAAGGCCTATCTCCAGGCCTCGCTCCATGCCGACGAAATCCCGGCCATGATGGCGCTCCATCACCTGCAGGGCCTGCTCGACGCGGCCGACGCGGCAGGGCAGATCACCGGCGAGATCGTCCTGGTCCCGGCGGCCAATCCGATCGGCCTCGGCCAGCACGCGAGCGGCGTCCATCTCGGCCGCTACGAGCTGCACAGCGGCGGCAACTTCAACCGCGGCTGGCCCGACTTGGCCGGTTCGGTCGGCGATCGCGTCGCCGACCGCCTGACCGGCGATGCCGCCGGCAATGTCGAGCGCATCCGAGCCGCCATGCGCGAGATCCTCGCCGAGCGCACGGCGCGCGACGAGATCGGCAGCCTGCGCCTCGCCCTCGCCCGCCTGGCCTGCGATGCCGATTTCGTGCTCGACCTGCATTGCGACGACGAGGCGCTGATGCATCTCTATTTGATCCCGCAGCATTGGCCCGAGGCCGCCGACCTGGCCGCCGAGATCGGCAGCCGCGCCACCATGCTGACCGAGGATTCCGGCGGCAGCTCGTTCGACGAGGCGTTCTCGATGCCGTGGGTCAAGCTGGCCCGCCGCTTCGGGCCGGAACGGCCGATCCCGGCCGCCTGCATCGCCGCCACCGTCGAGTATCGCGGCCAGCCCGATGTCAGCGACGCGCTCGGCGCGGCCGACGCCGAGGCGCTGTATCGTTTCCTGCAGCGCCGCGGCGCGATCGCCGGCGATCCCGGGCCGCCGCCGCCGCCGCAGGGCGAGGCGGTCGACCTGCGCGCGGTCGACGTGGTGAAGGCGCCGGCGGGCGGCATCCTGGTCTACGCCGTGCCGCTCGGCGCCGAGGTCCGCAAGGGCGACGTGATCGCCGAGATCGTCGATCCCATGGCCGGCGCGCCGGACACGGCGCGGGCGCCCGCCCGCGCCGCCACCGACGGCCTGCTGTTCACCCGGCGCATGCTGAAGCTGGTCCGGGCCGGCGACCCGATCGCCAAGGTGATCGGCCTCGAGATCCTGCCCCACCGCACCGGCAAGCTGCTGGAGGATTGAAGACCTTCGCCTTCCCGCCGCCAACGCGGCGGGCCCCTTCCTCTCCCACGCGTTCCGCGCGGGAGAGGTGAAGCGAAGTGCCGCCACCACAACGAACGAGGCCGCCCTCGCTCCCGCGATCGCGGGAGAGGGTGGGGGCGAGGGTGAGCCTGCGTCAGCGCGGGCGCTTGGCGTCGAGCGAGATCTTGCGCCCGACCTCCGGCGGCACCGGGATCTGCTTGTGCGCAGCGACGATGTGCGCCAGGTGCTGCTGCAACGCCTCCGGCATCGGGGCGACCCGGCGCTGGGTCATGTCGATGTAGAGCAGCAGCCATTCCAGCGTCGCCGCGAGATGACCGTCGCGCGCATGGTACATGCACTGGATGAAGTGGCAGCGCTTGGCGTCGAAGCCGAGCAGCTGGGTGGTCACCCGAATCGGATCGCCGAGCATGAGCTCGCGCTGATAGGTGACGTGCAGCTCGCTGGTGAAGGACGACGCGTTGCGCTCGCGCATCATCGCCGGGGTGAAGCCGAACTGCCGGTAGACCTGATCGAAGGCGTGGTCGAAGGCGACGATGTAGTAGGCGATGTTCATGTGGCCGTTGGCATCGATCCAGTCGGGCAGGACTTCAATCCCGACAGATTCGAACGGTGCCGTCACCGGCGTGGGAAAGATCGTTTCGTTCATGGGGCCGCAGGATATCCGAGCCGGGCGCCCCGTCAACGCGCTTGCTGCGGCGCAGCAGCCGAGCCCTCCGCTCACGAGTCGGTGTACCAATTGGGGTACCATTGACAGTCGGCGAGCGGCCGTCCTAGGGTCCGCGCAAGGTGGCAGGCGGTCATCAAGAATCAACGAGAGCCCCGCCCGCCATTGCAATCTTTGGGAGGTTTCCAATGAAACGTCAGCTTTTGGGGGCTGCGGCGGCTCTGGCCATCGCCCTCGGGTTCGGAGCTAGTGCCGACGCCAAGACCCTGGTCTATTGCTCGGAGGGCAGCCCGGAAGGGTTCAACCCGTCGCTCTACACCGCCGGCACCACCTTCGACGCCTCGTCGAAGCCGATCTTCAATCGGCTGGTGGAGTTCGAGCGCGGTGCCACCACGATCGTCCCCGGGCTCGCCGAGTCCTGGAACGTGTCGGATGATGGCCTCGAGTACACGTTCCACCTGCGCCAGGGCGTGAAGTTCCACACCAGCGATACCTTCACCCCGAGCCGCGACTTCAACGCCGACGACGTGGTCTTCACTTTCGAGCGCCAGCGTGACGCCAACAACCCGTATCACGGGATTTCCGGCGGCAGTTACGAGTACTTCGAAGGCATGGGCATGCCCGGCCTCATCAAGTCGATCGACAAGGTCGACGACTACACGGTGAAGTTCGTGCTCAACCAGCCCGAGGCGCCGTTCCTGGCCGATCTGGCAATGGACTTCGCGTCGGTCATGTCGGCCGAGCAGGCCGACGCGCTGATGGCCGCCGGCACGCCCGAGATGCTCGACCAGCAGCCGGTCGGCACCGGCCCGTTCCAGCTCGTCGCCTACCAGAAGGACGCCGTGATCCGCTACAAGGCCAACCCGGACTATTGGGACGGCAAGGCGGCGATCGACGACTTGGTGTTCGCCATCACCACCGATCCCAGCGTGCGCTATGCGAAGCTGCAGGCCGGTGAGTGCCAGATCATGCCGTATCCGAACCCGTCGGATGTCGCGGCGATGAAGGCCGATCCGAACCTGACGGTAATGGAGCAGGAAGGCCTGAACGTCGGCTATCTCGCCTTCAACACGGAGAAGAAGCCGTTCACCGACGTGCGGGTGCGCCAAGCGCTCAACCTGGCGATCAACAAAGATGCCATCATCGAGGCGGTGTTCCAGGGCGCCGGCAAGAAAGCCATCAACCCGATCCCGCCGACCATCTGGTCGTACAACGACAAGGTGAAGGACTACGCGTACGACGTGGACCAAGCCAAGAAGCTGCTGGCCGAGGCCGGCTACGCCGACGGATTCGAGACCGACATCTGGGCGATGCCGGTGCAGCGCCCGTACAACCCCAATGCCCAGCGCATGGCCGAGCTGATCCAGGCCGATTGGGCGAAGGTGGGCGTCAAGGCGAAGATCGTCAGCTTCGAATGGGGCGAGTACCTGAAGCGGTCCAAGGAAGGCGAGCACCAGACCGTGCTGCTGGGCTGGACCGGCGACAACGGCGATCCCGACAACTTCCTGCACACCCTGCTCGGCTGCGACGCCGCGAAGGATGGCACCAACCGGGCCCGCTGGTGCGACAAGAAGTTCGACGACCTGGTCGTCGCCGCCAAGCGCACCTCGGACATGGCCGAGCGCACCAAGCTCTACGAAGAGGCGCAGGTCGAGTTCAAGGAGCAGGCGCCGTGGGTAACCATCGCCCACTCCGTCGTGTTCATGCCGATGAGCAAGAAGGTCACCGGCTACAAGGTCGATCCGTTCGGCTCCCACATCTTCTACGGTGTGGATCTGGCGGAATAGCGGTGGGTTCCGAATGCATGGGGCGACGCCGCCCCATGCCTCGGACTTGAAGCTTCGGGCGGGGGTGTTCGACCGGATGCCTCCGCCCACCTGCTATTACAGGCCATGCTGAGATTTCTACTGACCAAGGTCAGCCTGATCATTCCGACCTTTTTCGGCGTGACCCTGCTCACCTTCACGATGGTCCGCCTGATCCCGGGCGATCCGATCGAGCTGCTGGCCGGCGAGCGCGGCGTCACCGCCGAGCGCCATGCCGCGCTGATGGCGCAGTACGGCTACGACCGGCCCATCCTCGAGCAATATGTCATCTACATAAGCGACGTGCTGCAGGGCGATCTCGGGCGGTCGCTGGTGACCAAGAAGTCGGTGCTGACCGAGTTCCTCACCTTGTTCCCGGCGACCATCGAGCTGTCGGTCTGCGCCATGATCTTCGCGATCCTGATCGGCCTGCCGGTCGGCATCATCGCCGGGGTGCGGCGCGGCACCGCATGGGATCATTCGGTGATGAGCGTATCGCTCACCGGCTATTCCATGCCGATCTTCTGGTGGGGCCTGCTGCTCATCATCCTGTTCTCGGTCAACCTGCACTGGACGCCGGTATCGGGGCGCATCTCGCTGCTCTACTACTTCGAAGACGTGACCGGCTTCATGCTGATCGACAGCCTGCTGTCGGGGCAGGACGGCGCCTTTACCTCGGCGCTGCATCACCTGGTCCTGCCCTCGATCGTGCTCGGCACCATCCCGCTCGCCGTGATCGCCCGCATGACCCGCTCCGCGATGCTCGAGGTGTTGAGCGAGGACTATGTGCGCACCGCGCGCGCCAAGGGGCTGTCGCCGTTTCGGGTGATCGGCGTCCACGCGCTCAGGAACGCGCTCATCCCGGTCATCACCGTCATCGGGCTGCAGGTCGGCACGCTGCTCGCCGGCGCCATCCTGACCGAGACGATTTTTTCCTGGCCCGGCATCGGCAAGTGGCTGGTCGAATCGATCAACCGGCGCGACTACCCCTCGCTGCAGGGCGGCGTGTTCCTGGTCGCCATGGTCATCGTGACCGTGAACCTGACCGTCGACCTGATGTACGGCCTGGTCAACCCGCGGATCCGTCATGGACGTTGAGATCGTGATATCCGGAGCCCGCCGCCGATGACCGCGGAAACCGAATCGTCCGTGGTCGTCGCGCCGGCGCCGCCGCATCCGCTGCGGCTGTTCTGGCGCTCTTACACCGAGAATCCCGGAGCCGTCGCCGGGCTGCTCGTGATCGTCATCGTCTGCGTCCTGGCGCTCGGCGCCGACGTCATCGCGCCCCATTCGGCGATCGAACAGTACCGCGATTCATTCCTCAGGCCGCCGGCCTGGACCGCGAACGGCGAGGCCCGATTCCTGCTCGGCACCGACGATGTCGGACGCGACATCTTCTCGCGCCTGGTCTACGGCGCCCGCTACTCGCTGTTGATCGGCGGCATCGTGGTCACGTTGTCGCTATTTCTGGGCATCGTGCTCGGCCTGGTCGCCGGATTCTTCCGAGGGCTAGTCGAAGACCTCATCATGCGGGCAATGGACATCATGTTGGCGCTGCCCAGCCTGCTGCTCGCCATCGTCATCGTCGCCATCCTCGGGCCCAGCCTCACCAACGCCATCATGGCGGTCGCCGTCGTCGCCCTGCCGCACTACGTCCGGCTGTCGCGCGCCTCGGTGATCGGCGAGCGGACCAAGGAATACGTCACCGCGTCGCAGGTGAGCGGCGCCGGCCTCTTACGCCTGATGTTCATCACCGTGCTGCCGAACTGCCTGCCGCCCTTGATCGTCCAGGCGACGCTCGGCTTCTCCACCGCGATCCTGGATGCGGCGGCGCTCGGCTTCCTCGGCCTCGGCGCCCAGCCGCCGACGCCGGAATGGGGCAGCATGCTGGCCAAGGCACGCGAGTTCGTGCAGAGCGCCTGGTGGGTCGTCACCTTCCCCGGCCTGGCCATCCTCGTGACCGTGCTGGCCTTCAACCTGATGGGCGACGGGCTGCGCGATGCCCTCGACCCCAAGCTGAAGCGCTGAGGCGCCGCCCATGGCGCTGCTCGACATCCGCAACCTCTCGGTCGAGTTCCCGACGGCGCGCGGCAGCTTCCGCGCGGTCGACGGCGTCGACCTCACCGTCGAGGAAGGCGAGGTGGTCGGCATCGTCGGCGAATCGGGCTCGGGCAAGAGCGTCTCGATGCTCGCCCTCATGGGCCTGATCGCCTGGCCCGGCGTGGTGCGCGCCGACCGCATGACGTTCGCCGGCCGCGACCTCCTGTCGATGGGCAGGGCCGAGCGCCGCCGGCTCACCGGCAAGGACGTGGCGATGATCTTCCAGGAGCCGGCGACCAGCCTGAACCCGTGCTTCACCGTGGGCTTCCAGATCATGGAGGCGCTGGCGGTGCACGAGGGCGGCGGCCGGGCCGAGCGCCGGCGGCGCACCATCGAGCTGCTCGACCAGGTCGGCATCCCGGCGCCGGAGACCCGCCTCGGCGCCTTCCCGCACCAGCTTTCCGGCGGCATGAACCAGCGCGTCATGATCGCCATGGCGATCGCCTGCAACCCGCGCCTGCTGATCGCCGACGAGCCGACCACCGCGCTCGACGTCACCATCCAGGCGCAGATCCTCGACCTCCTGCTCGGGCTGCAGCGCGACCGCGGCATGTCGCTGGTCCTGATCACCCACGACATGGGCGTGGTCGCCGAGACCGCCGAGCGGGTGATGGTCATGTATGCCGGCCAGCAGGTCGAGGGACAGGCGGTCGAGGCGCTGTTCGCGGCCCCGCGCCACCCCTACACCGCGGCCCTGCTCGACGCCCTGCCCGAGCGCAGCATCGGCCGGCGCCGGCTGTCGACCATCCCCGGCGTGGTGCCGGGCATCGACGACCGGCCGGACGGCTGCCTGTTCAACCCGCGCTGCCGCTTCGCCGAGGAGCGCTGCCGGACGACGCGGCCGGCGCTCGAGGCCGACGCCCTCGGCCGGCTGGTGCGCTGCCATTTCCCGCTCGCCGCCGCCGTGCCGGCCGAGGTCGACGCATGAGCGCCGCGGCGAACCCGGCCGCCGCCGGGACCGCCGCGGCCGGCACCGCCGAGCTGGTGCTCGAGGCGAGCGATCTGGCGCGCTACTACCAGGTCAGCCGGGGCCTGTTCGCGGGTCACGCCAGCCTGAAGGCGGTCGACGGCGTGTCCTTCACCCTGCGCGCCGGCCATACCCTGGCGGTGGTAGGCGAATCCGGCTGCGGCAAGTCCACCCTGGCCCGCATGGTGACCCTGATCGAGCCGCCGACCGCCGGGCAGCTGCGGCTGGCCGGGACCGACGTGGTGGGCGCCGAAAAGTCCGCGCTGAAGCGCCTGCGCCCGCTGGTCCAGATGGTGTTCCAGAACCCCTACGGCTCGCTCAACCCGCGCCAGCAGGTCGGCACCATCATCGACGAGCCGCTGCTGATCAACACCAGCCAGCCGGCGGCGGCGCGGCGCGATGCGGTCATCGAGATGATGCGCACCGTCGGCCTGCGTCCCGAGCATTACGGCCGCTATCCCCACATGTTCTCCGGCGGCCAGCGCCAGCGCATCGCGATCGCCCGCGCGCTGATGCTGCGCCCGAAGGTGGTGGTGGCGGACGAGCCGGTCTCGGCGCTCGACGTCTCGATTCGCGCCCAGGTGCTCAACCTGATGATGGACCTGCAGGAGGAGCTGAACCTCGCCTATCTCTTCATCTCCCACGACCTCGGCGTGGTCCGCCACATCGCCGACGAGGTCATGGTGATGTATCTCGGCCGGCCGGTGGAACAGGGTCCCAAGCAGGTCATTTTCGAGCGCGCGCGCCACCCCTACACCCGCGCCCTGCTGTCCAGCACGCCGGTGGTCGATCCCCGGCTGCGCACCCAGCGCGTGGCGGTCAAGGGCGAGCTGCCCTCGCCGCTCGACCCGCCGCCGGGCTGCGCCTTCCATCGCCGCTGCAGCTTCGCCACCGCCGAATGCAGCACGGTCCGGCCGCTGCCGCGGCGCCTCGATGGCCGCGTCGTCGCCTGCCACCACGCGGAGTCGGTAATCTAGGGTCGGCGCCGCCGATTTTCCGGGGCTGCGACTTTTGTGCAACTGATGTGACTTGCCGCACACAGTCGGCTGTCCTGGCGGCTGGCCATCGTTAATGGAGTATGATAGGTGAGTCATTGGAGGCCTGCGAAGGGCGGCGGCGCCGAGCCGATAACGCGGCTTTAAGGTATCCATGGGAGGCTGCCTCGGAGATTTGCCGTGGCGACAGGGGGACGCACCGGACGCCTTTCGACCTGGGATTTCCTGGGATTGGAAGGTTCCAAGACCCTTGAGCGACGGCCCGGCAGTTTGCCTAACAGATGGGGTTATCGCTTTCCATGCGGTCGATCGCGTCAGTTCGCGGGTCATTTGAGATGATGTGCGCCGGGATGGTGGTTCGGGGCGGTCGGCGCCGCGCCGCGCAGGCTCCCGGGTTCGCCGCCATGGCGCTCGCGGGCGCGCTGGCCGGAGCGCTCGGCGGTTGCGCCACGGTGCCGGAAAACGATCCGGTGGCGCTGGCGGCCTACAACGAGACCAACGATCCGCTCGAACCGATGAACCGCTACTTCTTCGAGGTGAACTACGCCCTCGACGAACTGGTGCTGAAGCCGATCGCCGGCTGGTACTACGTGGCGCTGCCCAACCCGGCCCAGGACAGCGTGCGCAATTTCCTGCGCAACCTGTCGAGCCCGGTGATTCTCGCCAACGACCTGTTCCAGGGCGAGACCGATCGGGCCGGCACGACGCTGATGCGCTTCCTGGTCAACTCCACCTTCGGGATCGCCGGGCTGTTCGACGTCGCGGCCGAGATGGGCTTTCTCTATCACGACGAGGATTTCGGCCAGACGCTGGCCGTTCACGGCGTCGACGAGGGGCCGTATCTGGTGCTGCCGCTGCTCGGCCCGGCCAATCCGCGCGACGGCATCGGCCGCATCGTCGACGTGTTCCTCGATCCCCTGACCTACATCGCCGGGGCCCACGACCTCGACAACCTGCTCTATGCCCGCGCCGGCGTCACCGCCGTGGACGCGCGCGCCCGCAACCTGAAGACGCTCGACGAGATCCGCGAAGGCTCGCTCGACTACTACGCCACCATCCGCAGCCTGTACCGGCAGAAGCGCAACGACGCCATCCGCAACGGCGAGGGCGAGTCCGACGGCTACAGCCTGACCTACGAAGAAGACGCGGACGGCGACCAGGTCTCCGGGACGAACTGAGCGATGACGGCCAATCTGGATCGCCGGGCGTTTCTGGCGGCGGCTTGCGCCGCGGGATTGCTGCTGTCGGCGCCGGCCGCCGCCGATCCCGCGATCAGCCCCGCCGAGTTCATCGCCAGCCTGGGCGACCGCGCGGTGTCGGCGCTCACCGGTCGCGAACTCACCGGCAAGGAACGCGAGACCCGCTTCCGCGAGCTGCTGAGCAGCCATTTCGACGTGCCGACCATCGGCAAGTTCGTGCTCGGCCGCTACTGGCGCAGCGCCAGCGAGGAGGAGAAGCAGGAGTTCCTGGCGCTGTTCGAGGAGCTGCTGATCAAGAGCTACGCCAGGCGCTTCGCCGAGTATTCCGGCGAGAGCTTCGAGGTCCGCGGCGTGCGCTCGGAGCCGGACGGCTTCGCCACGGTCCAGAGCCTGGTGGTGCGGCCGAGCGCCGAGAACATCCGGGTCGACTGGCGCATCCACGCCACCGGCGACGACCAGTTCCGCATCGTCGACGTGATCGTCGAGGGCCTCAGCATGGCGATCACCCAGCGCGACGAGTTCGCCTCGGTGATCCAGAGCAAGGGCGGCAAGGTCGCCGGCCTGATCGAGACCCTGCGCAGCAAGGTCGGCCAGAACGGCTGACCCGGCGGCGACGGCGACGCCCCTTTCCGACCCTCACCCAACTCCGGCTAAGCGCGGCTGATGCCCACGCCAGGCCTGCGTATCCCTCTTCCGCCTTGCGGGAGAGGGCGGGACCCGTCGCCCCTGAGCTTGTCGAAGGGAGCGATGGGAGGGTGAGGGCCCGCGCGACCCTCAGGCCCGCGTCAGCGGCTTGTACTTGATGCGGTGGGGCTGGTCGGCCTCGGCGCCGAGGCGGCGGTGGCGGTCGGCCTCGTAGTCCTGGTAGTTGCCCTCGAACCAGGTCACCTGGCTGTCGCCCTCGAAGGCCAGGATATGGGTGGCGATGCGGTCCAGGAACCAGCGGTCGTGGCTGATGATGACGGCGCAGCCGGCGAATTCGAGCAGCGCCTCCTCGAGCGCCCTGAGGGTGTCGACGTCGAGATCGTTGGTCGGCTCGTCGAGCAGCAGCAGGTTGGCGCCCGATTTCAGCATCTTGGCGAGATGCACCCGGTTGCGCTCGCCGCCCGAGAGCTGGCCGACCTTCTTCTGCTGGTCGGCGCCCTTGAAGTTGAAGCCGGCGACATAGGCGCGGCTCGGCACCTTGCGCTTGCCGAGCTCCAGCTCGTCGCGGCCGTCGGCGATCTCCTCCCACACCGTCTTGGTCGGCGCCAGGGTGTCGCGCGACTGGTCGACATAGCCGAGCTTGACCGTCTCGCCGACCCGCAAGGTGCCGCCATCCGGCTGCTCCTGGCCGACCACCATGCGGAACAGCGTGGTCTTGCCGGCGCCGTTCGGGCCGATCACCCCGACGATGCCGCCGGGCGGCAGGCGGAACGACAGCTTCTCGATCAGCAGCCGGTCGCCGAAGCCCTTGCGCAGGTCCTCGGACTCGATCACCAGGTCGCCGAGGCGTGGCCCCGGCGGAATCACGATCTGGGCCTGGCCTTGCGCCTGCTGGCCGCTGTCGGCGAGCAGGCTTTCATAGGCGGTGATGCGCGCCTTGCTCTTGGCCTGGCGCGCGCGCGGCGATTGCCGGATCCACTCGAGCTCACGCTCGAGCGTGCGCTGGCGCGAGGATTCCTGCTTCTCCTCCTGCACCAGGCGCTGCTGCTTCTGCTCGAGCCAGGACGAGTAGTTGCCTTCCCAGGGGATGCCGGCACCGCGGTCGAGCTCGAGGATCCAGCCCGCCACGTTGTCGAGGAAGTAGCGGTCATGGGTGACCGCCACCACGGTGCCCTTGTATTCCGCCAGGAAGCGCTCGAGCCAGGCGACCGATTCCGCGTCCAGGTGGTTGGTCGGCTCGTCGAGCAGCAGCATGTCGGGCTTCTGCAGCAGCAGCCGGCACAGCGCCACCCGGCGGCGCTCGCCGCCCGACAGCTTGGCGACCTCGGCGTCGCCCGGCGGGCAGCGCAGCGCGTCCATGGCGATCTCGACCGTGCGCTGCAAATCCCAGGCGTCGGCGGCGTCGATCTTTTCCTGCAGCTCGCCCTGCTCGGCGATGAGGTCGTTCATCTCGTCGTCCGAGAGCTCCTCGCCGAGCCGCATGCTGACCGCCTCGAAGCGGTCGAGCAGCGCCTTGGTCGCCGCCAGGGCGAGCATGACGTTGCCGAGCACGTCCTGGTCGGGATCGAGCGCGGGCTCCTGCGGCAGGTAGCCGACCGAGGTGCCGTCGGCCGCCCAGGCCTCGCCGCCGACGTCGCTGTCGATCCCGGCCATGATCTTCAGCAGCGTCGACTTGCCCGAGCCGTTGAGGCCGAGCACCCCGATCTTCGCCCCCGGCAGGAACGACAGCCAGATGTTGTCGAGCACCTTGCGGCCGCCGGGATAGACCTTGCTCAGGCCCTTCATGACGTAGATGTACTGGTAGGCGGCCATCGGCGACTCCGGGCGGGAAACTGCTGGATTGCGCTTGAAATCCGCTACCGGAGGGCTCCGGCAGGACCGGCGCCGTTGTAGCCCATCGGCGGTCGCCGGGGCAACCGGCGCGGCCGCCCCCTCAGTTTCCGGACGACAGCGCCGCGTGGATCGCGTAGTCGACCGTCTGCACCGATTTGAGGGCGGATTTCAGGCGGGCGCGGCGCGGCGCCGGCAACCGCTTCGTCTCGACCCGCGGGCTCGGCTCGAGCCCGGCGGCAACGTCCAGGATCTGCTGCTCCAGGATCAGCTCCATCAGCACCTCGAGGGCGCCGCCGAGGGCGGCGGCGTCGCCCTCGTTCAGGTGACCGGCGGCGACCGCGGCCTGCAGGCGCGGCAGGGTCGCCACCGCCGCGCTGCCGCAGCGCAAGGCCAGCACCCGGGCGCCGGCGACGATCGGCATCGTGCCGCCGCGCTTCAGGTCGACCCGGCCCGCCTCGGTGACGATCCGGCCGAACAGCCCGAGCGGCGCGCCGCGATCCCTGAGCTGCTCGGCCAGCAGCGCCAGGAACAGGGGCGAGGAGCGGGCCGCCTGCACCGCGTGCCGGCGCAGCTCGCCGGCCAGTGCGAAATCGCCGTGCACCGGCTGGAAGTCGTAGAAGATGTCGACGCTGAGCAGGCTCTCCGGGCTCGGCTTCTCGACCCAGCCATCCACCCGGCGCCGCCACTCCCCGAGATCGTGGCGCCAGGCCGCGTTCGAGGCCATCACCTTGCCCTTGCAATAGGGGATGCCGGCCTGGTCCAGCAGGTCCGAGGCCCGCCCGCCGAGCTCGGCGTACCAAGCATCGTCGGCGCCCGACCCGCCCCCCGAGCCCCCATGGACGATGGCGTTGTCCTGGTCGGCGGACAGCAGGCTTTCGCCGCGTCCGCCCGAGCCCAGCACCAGGTAGCACCACGGCGCCGGCCCGGGCCGCGCCGGGGGGGCCCCCCCCGGCCCGCCGCCGGGCCCCCCCCCGGGCGGCGGG
>CAYJQC010000030.1:19132-22209 GCA_964372215.1 uncultured Rhodospirillaceae bacterium | reverse complement strand
GAAGGTTATCACCGCCAGCACGGGCCCGAACACCTCCTGGCGGGCGATGGCCATGCCCGGCTCGACCCGGTCGAAGATGGTGGGCCGGTAGTACGGCCCCTTCGCCAGCCGCGGCTCGGTCGAGCGGCAGCCGCCGGTGGCGAGGACCGCGGCGCGGGCGCTGATGTCGCGATAGACCGCGCTGATCACCCCGGCGACGTCGAGCACCGGCACCTGCTCCGCCAGCAGCGCGCCGGCCAGCTCCGGCAGCCGCGCCTTGACCGCCGCCATGTCCCGGCCGTCGCGCGCCTGGGCGATCTCGTCGCCGAGCACCAGCGCCGTGCCGGCCCGCTGGCGCAGCAGGGCGCGGGCGCTGACCACGCCGGCGAGCCGGCCGTCGAGGCCGTCGGTCACCGCCAGGTGGCGGATGCCCAGCCGGTCCATGCGGGCGATCGCGGTGAACAGGTAGGCGTCGGCCGGGACCGCCTGGACCGGGCGCGACAGGTGGGCGGAGACCGGCCGCGACAAGGCCTCGGCGCCGTGGGCGACGATCGCCGTCAGCACGTCGCGTTCGGTCAGGATGCCGTCGGGCCGCCCGTCCCCGTCGACCACCAGCAGCGAGCTGATGCCGCGCCGGCGCATCTCGCTGACCGCATCGGCGAGACCGGCCGTGCCGGCCACCGTCACCGCCGGGGCGGTCATCACGTCGGCGACGCGGTGGCGATACGGGAAGCTGTCGATTCGGGCCAGGATCGCGGCGTCGAGCATGGCCGGCCTACCAGCCCGCCGCGCGCTGCTGGGCGATCAGCTTGCGCGGTCTCGCCGCGAAGGCCACGGCGTCGCCGAACGAGACGATCCCGGCGTCCTGCAGCAGTGGCACCAGCCGGGCATAGACCGCCGCCGTCACCAGCGCGTCGCCGAGCGCGGTATGGCGGCCCTGGACGGTGACGCCGAGGCGTTCCGCCAGCGCGTCGAGCGACAGCTCCTCGGTTTCCGAGTACAGCGCGCCGGCCAGCAGCATGGTGTCGAGCGTCCGGGGCGGGGACCAGGCGGCGCCGGCGCGCGCCGCCTCGCGCGCCAGCATGGTCATGTCGAAGCCGATGCAGTGCCCCACCACCACGGTGCCTGACAGGAACCCGACGATGTCGGGCAGCACCGCGCCGAACGCCGGCGCGCCGGCGACCATGGCGGTCGAGATGCCGTGCACGGCGGTCGAGCGGGCCGGGATCGGCTGGCCCGGATTGACCAGCCGGTCGAGGGTCAGGTGGCGGAACACGCGGCTGCCATGCAGGCGCACGGCACCGACCGAGACGATGCGGTCGCTGGCCACGTCGAGGCCGGTGGTCTCGGTGTCCAGCACCACCACCGGCAGCGATTCCAGCGTCGTGCCGGCGTCGATCGCGCCGGCCGCCGGCGGCTGCTCGTGCAGCCCGAAATCCTGGTGCAGGCCGGCGCCATGGGCGGCCGCGCCGGGCGCCAGCGAGAGCACCGCCCCGCCGGCCTCGCCGAGATCGGCGATGCGCAGCTCGATCCGCTCGCCGTCCAGGCTGGTCAGGGTCGTCGTCACCGGGCGGCCGGCGGCCCGCGCCTGTTCCACGGCCGTGCCGAGATCACTGCGGTGGAACAGGTCGTAGACGCTGGTGCCGAGCAGCACCCGGTCCGCGCCGAGGCGGGCCAGGGCGGCGGCATTGACCAGGCTGACCAGCCCGGTCTGGGTGATCACGACGAGCCCCTCGGCGGTGGCGGCGACGACCGCGGCGAGCCGGCCGTCGGGATCGGCGCGGCGCGCGCGCTGCTGGGAGATCACCTGGGACGCCGTCTGGGCCAGGCGTCCGGCCTCGTCGGTCGCCGGCGCCAGCCAGCGCGCGGCCAGCGCCGCGTCATGGGCGGCGGCGATCAGCAGATCGCCGCGCAGCCGCTCCAGCCGCCGGACATGATCGCGCAGGCCGAGGGCCGCCACCCAGAGCCCCAGTCCCGCGGCCCCGGCCGCCGCGCCGATCCCGATCAGCATGCCGGCGCCGGCCTGCCCGGCAGCCGCCGCCAGGGCCAGCGCGAGCACGGCCAGCGCCGCGGCACCGATGCCGGCGACGATCAGCGAGATCAGTCCCAGGCGGAACACCCCCGGCGCCATCCGCAACTCCTGCGCGCGATCCGGCCGGCACCCGCCCGGCTTCGCGCGGCGTGGCGGCGGTCGGCGCCGAATCCCTTGTATCCATCCCTTGTATCCTGGGCCACCCGCCGGCCGCAACGCGGCGCAGCGTCCGGCACACCCGGGCCAGAGCCCACCCGCATGCGTGGCAGCCCGGGCGCGTGGCAGCCCGGGCGAATCCGCGCTAAGCTATGCCAAAGTGACCCGGCTCCGCGCAACGAGAGCCGGCATGCCAGGAGGCAGGATCTGCACGAGGAAGCGCCAGCGCGACGGGCAGCGGGCGGGCCGGCAGATGCGGCGACGGCCGGCGGCGCGCCGGCGCGCTCGGTGCTGGTGGTCGACGACGAGCCGAACATCGTGCTTTCCCTCGAGTTCCTGATGGAGCAGGCGGGGTTCGAGGTGCGGGTGGCGCGCGACGGCGAGCAGGCGCTCGGCGCGATGCGCGAGAAGCGCCCGGACCTGATCCTGCTCGACGTGATGATCCCGCGCGGCGACGGCTACAGCATCTGCAAGGCGGTGCGCGCCAATCCCGCGTGGCGCGACGTGCGCATCGTCATGCTGACCGCGAAAGGCCGCGATTCCGAGCGCGAGAAGGGCATTGCGCTGGGCGCCGACGACTACATCACCAAGCCGTTCTCGACCCGCGAGGTGGTCGATCGGGTCAAGGAGCTGCTCGGCGTCGCGCCGGGCTGACCGGCCGGTGCGGCGCGACGCGACCGGCGAACGTTCGCTCGGCCTGTTCCTGCTGGGGCTCGCCGCCTTCGCGCCGCCGCTGCTGACGGTGTTCAGCGTCGGCGTGCTCTGGTTCGGCATCCCCCTGCTCTATCTCTACGTCTTCGTGGCTTGGGGCGGGCTGATCCTGCTCATGGGGCTGGCGGCGTCGCGGGGGGGGCGGGGGGCGCGGCGCCCGCGCCCCCGCCCGGGCCGGGCGCGGGGCCCCGGGGCGCGC
>CAYJQC010000030.1:0-19122 GCA_964372215.1 uncultured Rhodospirillaceae bacterium | reverse complement strand
GGGGGTTGGGGGGGGGTTTTCCGTGCTCTGGGGGGGGGGGGGGGGGGGGGCGGGGTGGGGGCGGGGCGCGCGGGCGCCGCGGGACTCCGGGGACGGCTAGCGATGCAGCACGGCATCCTGATCCTCGTCGTTTCGTTCCTCTATCTATGCCTGCTGTTCGCGATCGCCTATTACGGCGACCGGCGCGCGGAAGGCGGCCGCAGCCTGATCAGCAACCCCTATGTCTATTCGCTGTCGATCGCGGTCTACTGCACCTCCTGGACGTTCTACGGCAGCGTCGGGCGCGCCGCCCGCAGCGGCATCGACTTCGTCGCCATCTATCTCGGACCGACTCTGGCCTTCGTGCTGTGGTGGTGGCTGATCGGCAAGATCATCCGCATCAGCAAGGTGCACCGGATCACCTCGATCGCCGACTTCATATCGTCGCGCTACGGCAAGAGCACGCTGCTGTCCGGGCTGGTGACGGTGATCGCCGTCATCGCCATCACGCCCTACATATCGTTGCAGCTCAAGGCGGTGTCGCAGAGCTTCGACGTGCTGATCAGCTTTCCCGAGCTGGTGCCGGCCAGCCACGGCCGGGTCCCGATCATCGGCGACACCGCGCTGCTGGTGGCGCTCGTCCTCGCCGCCTTCTCGATCCTGTTCGGGACCCGCCACATCGACGCCAGCGAGCACCATCAGGGCATGGTCCTGGCGGTCGCCTTCGAATCGCTGGTCAAGCTGGTCGCCTTCATGATCGTCGGGGCCTACGTCACCTTCGGGCTCTATGACGGCTTCGGCGACCTGTTCGGCCGGGCGATTCTCCAGCCCGATCTGGCCCGTCTCCTGACCATCGACCAGGCCAGCGGCTACGTGCAGTGGGCCACGCTGATCTTCCTGTCGATGGCGGCGGCGATCTGCCTGCCGCGCCAGTTCCAGATGACGGTGGTCGAGAACGTCGACGAGAGCCATCTCAAGAAGGCGGTCTGGCTGTTTCCGCTCTATCTCCTGCTGATCAACGTGTTCGTCCTGCCGATCGCCTTCGCCGGCCGCCTCACCTTCGCCGAGGGCAGCGTCGATCCCGACACCTACGTGCTCACCCTGCCGATGGTCGGCGGCGCCCAGGGGATCGCGCTGTTCGCCTTCATCGGCGGGTTGTCCGCGGCGACCGGCATGGTGATCGTCGCCACCATCGCGCTCAGCACCATGGTCTGCAACGATCTGGTGATGCCGGTCCTGCTGCGCCTCAGGCGCCTGCAGCTCACCCGGCGCGGCGACCTGACCCAGCTCCTGCTCGGCATCCGACGCGGCGCCATCCTGGTCATCCTGCTGCTCGGCTACAGCTATTTCCGCTTCATCGGCGAGTCCTACACTCTGGTCTCGATCGGCCTGGTGTCGTTCGCCGCCGCCGCGCAGTTTGCGCCCGCGATCGTCGGCGGCATCCTGTGGCGCGGCGCCACCCGCAACGGTGCGCTGGCCGGGCTCAGCCTCGGCTTCCTGCTGTGGGGCTACACCCTGCTGCTGCCCTCGTTCGCGCAGTCGGGCTGGCTCGACCGCGGATTCGTCGACGACGGGCCGTTCGGCGCGGCACTGCTCAAGCCGTATGCCCTGTTCGGCCTCGCCGGGTTCGACCACATCTCGCATGCCATGATCTGGAGCATGCTCGCCAATATCGGCGCCTATGTCGGCGTGTCCCTGTTCAGCCGGCAGAACGCGATCGAGCGGATCCAGGCGGCGCTGTTCGTCGACGCCTTCCGTCACGCGGCGGGCCCGACCGGATCGCAGTTCCGCGGCGGCACCGCCACGGTGCCCGATCTCTACGACTTGGTGATGCGCTTCGTCGGCGAGCCCCAGGCCGACCGCGCCTTCGCGGAGTACGCGCGTCGGCGCGGCATCGACCTGGCGAAGCAGACCGAGGCGAACGCCGAGCTGATCGCCTTCGCCGAGCGGCTGCTGGCCGGCGCCATCGGCGCGGCGTCGGCCCGGGTGATGATCGACACCGTGGTCAAGGGCGAGGCGGTCCGCATCGAGGAGGTGATGAAGATCCTCGACGAAACCTCGCAGGTGATCGAGTACAGCCACCGGCTCGAGCAGAAGTCGGGCGAGCTCGAGCGCACCACGGCGGAGCTCAGGGCCGCCAACGAACGCCTCAAGGAGCTCGACCGGCTCAAGGACGACTTCCTGTCGATCGTCAGCCACGAGCTCAGGACCCCGCTGACCTCGATCCGCTCGTTCGCCGAGATCCTGTCCGCCAATCCGGCCCTGCCCCCGGAGCGCCGTAGCGAATTCCTCGACATCGTCACCAGCGAAAGCGAGCGCCTGACCCGGCTGATCAACCAGATCCTCGACCTGGCCAAGCTCGAGGCCGGCCGCATGGAATGGCGCATGGCCGAGATCGACGCCCGGGCGGCGATTGCCGATGCCCTGGCGGCGACCCGTGCCCTGTTCGACGGCCGCCGCATCCGCCTCACGGTGTCGCTGACGCCGGCGCTGCCGCCGGTGTTCGCGGACCGCGACCGCCTGATCCAGGTGCTGGTCAACCTGCTGTCGAACGCGGTCAAGTTCTGCGCCGCCGAGGCCGGTGCCGTCGAGGTCACCGCAGGACGCCGCGGCGACAGCCTGCTTGTCGCGGTCGCCGACAACGGTCCCGGCGTGCCGACCGCCTCGCGCGTCGTGATCTTCGAGAAGTTCCACCAACTGCACGGCCAGGAGGTGCCGCAAGGCACCGGGCTCGGTCTCGCCATCTCGCGCCAGATCGTCGAGCATTTCGGTGGTCGGATCTGGGTCGAGACGCGGAGCGGCGGCGGTGCCAGATTCGTGTTCTCGCTGCCGCTCGCCGCCCTCGTCGGCGACGCGAAGCCGCATCCGGTCGCCGCCAAGTAGGCCGATCCGCCGCCGGATGCCGGCCGGCGTTCAGGCGCCTGGCGTCGTCTCCGCGATCAGATTGCGTGCCAGCAGGGCGGGATCGCGCACCGCCTGCACCAGGCGCTCCTGGAACGCCACCATGCCGAAGCGGATCGCGTTCACCATCATCTCGCGGTCATGGCCGCGCAGCGACTTGTGGATCGGCAGCAGGTCGTAGACCCGGTTGCCGGCGGTCTTGGCGATCTGGTCGGGGGCGTGCGGCGGCCCGAGCTGGGCCCGCGAGATGCGGGCGGGGAACTCGGCCGCCAGATCGTCCCAGCCGACATGCCGGTCGGGCTCCGCCGCGCTGTAGCCCGTCAGGATGTCCTGGTAGAGCGCGGCCAGCGCCGCGCCCAGCGCGGCTTCGCGGCCGCCGGCATGGGCGCGCAGCAGCCCCTCGGCGACGATCAGCTGGTCGGCCAGCACCGCGGCCATGGCGCCCCAGCGGCAGCGGTCGAGCGCGCCGCGGAACTCCTCCTCCGAGAACAGCTTCTGCCAGAGCAGGCCGGAGCGGGCCCGGCAGTACTCGACCGTGGTCTTCTGCGCCAGGAACGCGGCCTCGCCGGACAGGAACTCGCGCAGGGCCGGCCGGTCCGCCACCACCGGCGTCCGCCGCCACAGGCCCGCCAGGGCTTTCATCATCATGCTATCGGTCCCGCCCCGCCCGGTTGTCGGCGCAACTCTATCACGCCCCGGCGGCGTCGCTACCAAGCCACCGGCAGTCCGGCGGGACGGCGGTTCTCGTCGATCCGGATCGCGCCGTGCACCGGCGGCATCGCGCGCTGCGGACAGGCCGGCCGGTCGCACAGCCGGCAGGTGATGCCGACCGGCACCGCCGCCTCGCCGTCGTCGCGATCGATCCCGCCGGCGAAGGCGAGTTCGGCCGCGTGCGCCGCCTCGCAGCCGAGCTCGACGGCGACCAGGCGGTTCGAGCGCGCCGGCCCCCAGGCCGGGCGATCGACGGTGCACGCGATCGACAGATAGCCGGTGCCATCGGCCATGCGCGCGTGCTGGACCCGCGGAACGCCCGGGGTCAGGAAGGCGGCATGGGCGTTCCACAGCGGGCAGACGCCGCTGTAGCGGGCGATCCTGATCGGCGCGGCGCTGAACCGGGCGGAGACGTTGCCCGCGAGGTCGACGGTCACGAGGTAGAACGGGATGCCGCGCGCGCCCGGGCGCTGCAGCGCGGTCAGGCGCCGGCAGACCTCCTCGAAACCGGCGGCGAAGCGCAGCGCCAGCCGGCCGACGTCATGGCGCAGCTCGCGGGCCGCGCCGAGCATGGCGTCGTAGGGCATGACCAGGGCCAGCGCCGCATAGTCGGCGAGCGCGATCCGCGCCAGGGCCCGCGCCTCGGGGCTCGACAGCCGGGCCTGCGCCAGGCAGGCGTCGATCGCCGGGCCGCCCTCGATCAGCATCAGGACATGCGCCAGCTCGAGCGCCCGTGCCGGCGGCGGCAGGATCTCGGCGATCCCGATCCGGCGGGTTTCGGGATCGTAGATCCTGAGCGCGCCGTCCTCCGGCGCCGTACCGGTCAGGCGCACGGCGATGCCATGCGCGCGCCCGAGATAGCCGGCAATCCGGTCGAAGCTGACGCCGGAGTCGAGGCCGGCCGCGGCCCGCAGCCGGTTGGCCAGCGCCTCGAGTTCCGGGAAGTGGTTCATCCGCTCCTGCACGAAGTCGGCGACCTCGTCGCCGGCCGGCCGGGCGGCGCCGGCGCCCGCGCCCGCGGCCGGCGGACCGGCGGCGAGCGCCCGGTCGACCACGTCCAGCAGGCGCTTGCTCTCCTCGATCACGATGCCGAGAAAGCGCTGGCGCTGCGCCGGGTCGAGATCGGCGTTGTCGTGCAGGATCTCCGAGAACGACCGGATCGAGGTGAGCAGGGTGCGGAACTCATGGTCGATGCCGGCCAGGAACTCGCTGTCGCGCAACCGCTCGGCCAAGTCGTCCATCTGCTCGCGCAGCCGGCGATGGGCGCGGTACAGCGAGATGACGCCGCGGCAGGCGGCGGTCGAGACGGCCGCGAACTCCCTGAGCTCGGCCGGCGTCGGTCGTTCCGCCGGCGCGGTCGGGCCGCCCGCCGAGGGCTCGACCAGCGTGGGATCGACCAGCGCCGGATCGGCAAAGGCCTCGGCGAGCTCGGCGGCGAGCCGCGCCTCCTCGTCCTCGGCGAAGCTGTTGAGATCGACGCCGAAGACCTGGCCGAGTCGCAGCAGAACCTTGAGCGTCAACGGCCGCTGGTCGTGCTCGATCAGGTTCAGATAGCTGGCGGAGAGGCCGAGCTGCTCGGCCATCTGCACCTGGGTCAGCCCCAGCTTGCGCCGCAGCCGGCGCACCTTGGCGCCGGGAATGGTCCGTTGCACAGCCCGTATCATTTTCGGAATTTACAACTTTACATTCACGTCCGATAAATCTCGTACAGATAAACCACGGGATTGCAATAGTTTATTGACACTCATGGGCTTTGAAGCGACATTTTTACACCCTCTGCCTGCGTGCCGTGCGAGTCGGTGCAGGCGTCGGCTGCAGCCGCGGCCGACCGACCGGGAGAGGGCGGCAACGAGAACAAGACGAAGCGCCGCCACGGCTCGTCGCGGCGGATCTGGCACCGGGACGGTTTAGGGAGGTCCACAGCGATGTCCAACGGCTTGTCGCCCGAACGGGCGCAGGAGCACTGGCGACGCACGCGCGGCCTGATGTGGCTGACGCTCGCCATCTGGTTCATCTTCGGTTTCGTCATTCACCTGTTCGCCCGCGAACTCAACGAGATCGTGATCATCGGCTTTCCCTTGGGCTTCTACATGGCCGCCCAGGGCTCGCTCATCATCTTCGTCATCCTGATCTTCTGGTTCGCCAGCAAGCAGAACGGGATCGACGAGGAGTTCGGTGTGGGCGAGGACTGAGCGCAGGGGAGGACGACACATGGCACAACCGGCCAAGGGCGATTTCATCGCCAATCTCGGCAAGATCTACGCGGTCTACACCGGGGGGTTCGCGGGCTTCGTCGTGCTGCTCGCCATTCTCGAGCAGCTCGGCGTGCCCAACCGGGTACTCGGCTATCTCTTCGTGTTCCTGACGATCGGCGTCTACGCGGTGATCGGCATCATGTCGCGCACGGCGCAGGTCTCCGAGTACTACGTCGCCGGCCGGCGCGTTCCGGCCTTCTACAACGGCATGGCGACCGGCTCCGACTGGATGAGCGCGGCTTCGTTCATCGGCATGGCCGGCACGCTCTACGTCGCCGGCTATGGCGGCCTCGCCTTCGTGCTCGGCTGGACCGGCGGCTACGTGCTGGTGGCGGTGCTGCTCGCCCCCTACCTGCGCAAGTTCGGCCAGTTCACCGTGCCCGACTTCCTGGGCGCGCGCTATGGCGGCAACCTGGCGCGCTTCTGCGGCATCATCGTGCTGCTCGCCGCCTCGTTCACCTACGTGGTGGCGCAGATCTATGGCGTCGGCATCATCGCGTCGCGCTTCCTTGACATCCAATTCGGGGTCGCTGTGTTCGTCGGACTGGCCGGCATCCTGGTCTGCTCGATGCTCGGCGGCATGCGGGCGGTGACCTGGACCCAGGTGGCGCAGTACATCATCCTGATCGTTGCCTACCTGATCCCGGTCGTCCTGCTGTCGGCCAGCGTCACCGGCGTGCCGATCCCCGAGCTGATGTACGGCCAGGCGCTGCAGAAGATCACCGCGCTGGAAAACCAGCTCGGCATCGTCAAGCATCACGTCTCCGCCTTCGTCGGTGCCGACGGCATGTACAGCACGACGGAGATGGTGAACTTCTTCGCGCTGATCTTCTGTCTGATGGTCGGCACCGCATCGCTGCCGCACATCCTGATGCGCTACTTCACCACGCCGTCCGTGCGCGAGGCCCGCAAGTCGGTCGGCTGGAGCCTGTTCTTCATCTTCCTGCTGTACTTCACGGCGCCGGCCTACGCCGCCTTCGCCAAGCTGGAAGTGTATCAGAACGTGATCGGTCAGCCGCTGGCGGCCCTGCCGGCCTGGGTGCAGTCCTGGGGAACGATCGGCCTGGTCGGCGCCTGCGACGCGCCGAACGCGGCCGAGATCTTCGCCATGTGCAAGGACGTCGTGGGCAATGGCGACGGCATCCTGCAGCTGGCGGAGTTCAAGATCGCGTCCGACGCCATCGTGCTGGCAACGCCGGAGATCGCCGGCCTGCCCTACGTGATCGCCGGCCTGGTGGCGGCGGGTGGTCTGGCGGCGGCGTTGTCGACGGCGGACGGCCTGCTGCTCGCCATCGCCAACGCGCTCAGCCACGACGTCTACTACCGGATGATCGACCATACGGCGGATTCCAAGCGCCGCCTGATCGTCGCCCGCATCCTGCTGGTGCTGGTCGCGCTCCTTGCCGCCTGGGTGGCCAGCACCAAGCCGAGCACAATCCTGGCGATGGTGGCCTGGGCCTTCTCGCTGGCGGCCTCGGGCCTGTTCCCGGCCCTGGTGATGGGCATCTGGTGGAAGCGGGCAACCGGCACCGGGGCGATCCTCGGCATGATCGCCGGCTTCGGCATCTGCCTGTTCTACCTGATCGCAACCCAGTGGTACGAGATGCCGCTGTGGTTCGGGATCAAGAACATCTCCTGCGGCCTGTTCGGCATCCCCGTGGCCTTCATCGTGACCTACGTGGTCAGCCTGATGACCCCGGCGCCGTCCAAGGAAATGCAGGACTTCATCGACTCGATCCGCGTGCCGCGCGGCGCCGTCGCCACGCTCGCGGGCCAGACGTCGGTCGACTGACTCCAAGCAATGCCTCCTCCGGGTGCAGGGCCCACCGGCCCTGCACCCTTTTCTTTTGTCTTTTTCCGGCCCCCCTGCTACCGCTCAGCGATGATCGACAATCCGTTCTGGGCCTACTGGTATTTCCATCTGCCGAACTACCTGCTGGCGGTGCTGCTCTACACCCTGCTCGGCCGCTTTCTGCTGGGCTTCATGGTGCTGCCGGATTCCAGCAACTACATCTGGCGGTTCTTCCGCCGGCTGACCGATCCGGTCCTGCTGGCGACCGGGGTCATCACGCCGCGCTTCATCTCGCCGTTCTTCTGGCCGCTGGTCGGGGTGTTCTGGATCATGATCCTGCGCCATGCGCTGTTCGTGGCCCTCTACATGGCCGGCATGGCGCCCCGGGTTTCCGGGGCCGCGGTGCCATGACCGCGCGCAACATCTTCATCGGAATCTCCCTGCTGAGCATCGCCAACGGCTTCCTGTCGCCGTACCTGATCCTGGGCGTCAGCTTGGCCGTGTACTGGCTGCCGGAGTTCCTGTTCGGGGTGCCCGAGGTGGCCCTGTTCATGGCCTCGCTGTTCGTGTCCTTCGGGACGCTGCTGCTGTCCGGCGTTCCGGCCGCCCTGTTCGAGCGGGCCACCGGCCGGCCGGAAACCGACCGCGCCTCGATGCTGGTCTGGTTCGCCGGCGCGCTGGTCCTGACGCTCCCGGGGCTTGCCAGCCTGCTGTGAACCGCCAATCTTACCTCCAGCACGAAACAGGGGGTGGGCATGGGCATCGAACGGCTGCTGGACAACAATCGGGCCTGGGCGGCGGCCAAGACCAAGGGTGATCCCGACTTCTTCCCCCGCCTGTCGCGCCAGCAGGCGCCGGAATACCTGTGGATCGGCTGCGCCGACAGCCGGGTGCCGGCCAACGACATCGTCGGCCTCGATCCCGGCGAGCTGTTCGTCCATCGCAACGTCGCCAATCTGGTGATTCCGTCCGACCTGAACTGCCTGTCGGTGCTGCAGTTCGCCATCGAGGTGCTCGGCGTGCGCCACGTCATCGTCGTCGGCCATTACGGCTGCGGCGGCGTGCGCGCCGCCATGGACAACCGCCCGTTCGGCCTGATCGACAACTGGCTGCGGCCGATCAAGGACATCTACGAGACCCACCGGCCCGAGCTCGACGCGATCGCCGATGTCGACCGGCGGGTCGACACCCTGTGCGAGCTCAACGTCCGGGCCCAGGTGAAGAGCGTCATCCAGACCACCATCGTTCAGCATGCCTGGCATCGCGGCCAGGAGCTCGAGGTGCATGGCTGGATCTACGGGCTCGGTGACGGGCTGGCCCGCGACCTCGGGGTGACCGCCTGCGGCCCCGCCTGCCTGTCGCCGGTGCATCGCATGGTGCCGCCGCACGGGCGCTGACGCGCGGCCGTCCCGGGCCGCCGCAGCCGCCGGCATCACGGGATCGTCAGCCCGGCCGTCTCGACGGCCGCCGGCCCGCGGGCATATGATCGACCCGGTCCCTGCCGGCAGCAGGAGGGTTCATCGATGGATCGGATCCGGGTGCTCGCGGTGCTCTCGGTACGGCGCGCCTGCGGGTTCGCGGCGCTCGCCATCGTCACCACGATGTTCGGCCTGGTCTCCGATCCCTTGACCTCGTTGCGCGCCGGGGCCGTGCTCACCACCATCGCCGTGGTGGTGCTGTTCTGGAAGGCGCTCGAGGCGCCGCGCCGTAACCATCGCAAGACCGAGCTGTGGATCATGCTGGAGCGCGCGCCCGAGGCCTCGGTCAGCCAAGTCGGCCGGCTGATCAACACGGCGCTCCACGAGGTCTATCTCTGGCATGCCGAGCGTGCCGCGGCGATCGCCTTCGTGCTCTGGCTGCTGGTGTTCGTCTACCAGCTCACCGGCTGAGCCCGGCAGCCCTCGCCGACCGCGCGGGACGCCGTGTCAGTCGCGCCGGATCCGCCGGGCGTCCGCCGCCAGGCCCGTGGCCGGCGGCGACTCGGCGATATCGGCGACCGCGGGGCCGCCCGGTGCCCGGTTGTCGAGGCCCTTGTTCTGCAGCCCCGGATCGTTCAGCCCCGAGGTCGCCAGCACCAGCCCGAACAGAATTCCCAGCATGTCCGGCCTCCATCCCGCTTTC
The DNA here is from genome assembly GCA_964372215.1 of uncultured Rhodospirillaceae bacterium. Classification (GTDB taxonomy): domain Bacteria; phylum Pseudomonadota; class Alphaproteobacteria; order Dongiales; family Dongiaceae; genus DAIMFL01. The sequence goes on along the minus strand of CAYJQC010000030.1, from coordinate 9,363 downwards.
CTACGATGGCGGGAGCTTGAGACATGGGCACTGAACCCGGCCTGAAGCGGACATTCATCGCCGGTTCAGGCCGATGACACGGACATGCCACAGCCGCCGGGTGCCACCCCGGCGGCCCCAAGGGCATGGACGGATCGCACAGAAGCAGTGCGATCCGTGACTCATGCTCTACTTCAAAAAGGCAGACCAGGATTCACGTCTCGGATTGTTTCGATCCGAGGCGATCCTGGCCTAGGGACAGGGCGTGGCGCGCATCACCCGGCGGGCGGCGGGCGGATGCTTGGCGAGATGGGCGGCGGGCCGCACCGGGCGGCGCACCAGATCGCCGCCGCAGTTCGGGCAGATGCCGTGGAGCCGTGTCGCGGCGCAGGCGCTGCAGAACGTGCATTCAAACGAGCAGATCCGGGCCGCCGCCGAGTCCGGCGGCAGGTCGGCGTCGCAGCATTCGCAGTTGGGTCTGAGCTCCAGCATCGGCTTCCTCCGGCGCGATTCGCTGCAGAAGACCATAGTGCAGCCGGCCCCGACGGCGCTATCCTGTCCGAAAGTCGGACCAAGAAGACGAGGCGGTGTGTGGTCGAGCAGCGGGACATCGACGCGTTCCAGCGCGACGGGGCGGTGTGCCTGCGCGGGGTGTTCCGCGACTGGGTCGAGGTCATCGCCGCCGGCATCGAGCGCAATCTGAGCGAGCCGGGGACCTATGCCTCGGAGAACTTCTCGACCGGCGACACCGGGCGCTTCTTCGACGACTACTGCAACTGGCAGCGCATCCCCGAGTTCCGCGATGCGGTGCTCAAATCGCCGGCCGCCGAGATCGCCGCCCGCGTCATGCGCTCGAACAGCGCGCAGTTCTTCCACGACCATGTGCTGGTGAAGGAGCCGGGCACCTCCAAGCCGACGCCCTGGCACCAGGACATGCCCTATTACTTCGTCGACGGGCGGCAGACCGTCAGCTTCTGGATCCCGGTCGACCCGGTGAGCGATGCCACCCTGCGGCTGATCGCCGGCTCCCATCTCTGGAGCACGCCGGTGCAGCCGGTCCGCTGGGTCGACGATTCCAGCTTCTACGACGAGCCCGAGGAGTTCGTCCCGGTGCCCAACCCCGATTCGAAGCCCGGCAGCTATCGGGTGCTGGAGTGGGAGATGCAGCCGGGCGACGCCGTGCTGTTCGATTTCCGCACCGTGCACGGCGCCCGGCCGAACCCGGCGGCGCGCCGCCGGCGGGTGCTGTCGCTGCGCTGGGTCGGCGACGACGCGCGCTACGTGACCAGGCCCGGCCGCACCTCGCCGCCCTATCCCGGCCACGACATGAAGGACGGCCAGCGCCTGCGCGAGGACTGGTTCCCGGTGGTGTGGCGACTCTGACACGCCGCCGACGCGGCCTCACCCCTCTCCGGCCGTGACCTGAACCTCTGCGACAGTCGACCGCATTCACTGGTTTCGCACGGGAAACTACCGTGCCATCGCTGGCCTTTCGACATTCAAGAAATCCGGGGCCGAAGGGGGAAGCGAGGTTGCCAGATTTCGGGCGCACGCGGCGTGGGCCTATCTTGCGGCGCGCCGGAGGCCGATTTGCGGCCTGGCTGGCGCTCGCCGCCTGCCTGCTGCAGCTCTTCACGCCGCTGGCCTGGGCCGTGGCCCGCGACGCCGCCGACCCGTTGGGCGGCGCGCTCTTCATTTGCACGCCGGACGGCTTCCGCACCGTTGACGGCTCCGGCAACGGGATTCCCGCCGAACCGAGGTCGCCGGGCCCGTTCTGTCCGGTCTGCGCCACCGTCGCCCTTGGCATCCTGCCGCCACAGCAGGAGCTTGCCCCGACCGCCCCGCCCCGCCCCGCCGATCCCCTGCTTCCGGCGCAGCAGCGCATCGCCGAGCAGCGCCCGTCGCGCCTCAATCAGGTCCGCGCCCCGCCACTCGCCTGATCTTCCGGCCCGCTTCTCCGCACGTCCTGCCGCGCCACAGCGCGGCGGGATGCGCGGTCGCCTGAAATCATCCGAGTGGAGTCCCGATCATGCCGATTAAATCGCGCGCGTCCCGGCGCGCCCGCAAGCGCCTGCCGGCCGCCCTGCTGGCGGCGCCCCTCGTTGTCGTTGCCGCCGAGGCGCTGGCACAGGGCGACTCGACGCCGACGCCGATCACCCGCACCGCCACCATCGTCGTCGAGGGCGAACGCATCGTCCTGCCGTCGAGCGCCGTCGCCGACCCACAGGCCCCCACCCTGCCGCCGGTGGCCGACGGCGGCGCGCTGCTGCGCAGCCTGCCGGGGGTATCCGCCGGCCGCATGGGCGGCCACGGGCTCGAGCCCGTCATTCGCGGCCAGCAGCAGGGCCAGCTCGGCATCAAGGTCGATGGCGGCTATGTGCTCGGCGGCTGCCCCAACCGCATGGACCCGCCGGCCTCGTTCGCGACGCCGGCGCTCTATGACCGGGTCACGGTGATCCGCGGCTACCAGACGGTGACCGAAGGCCCGGGCGCGCCCGGCGGCACCATCCGCTTCGACCGCGACATGCCCGAGCTCTCGGACGAGAAGCCGGTGGTCGCGCGATTCGGTGGCGACGTCCAGTCCAACGGCTCTGGCCGCGACGGCTTTGCCGACGTCACCGCCGGCGGCCCGCTAGGCGGCGTCCGCGCCACTCTGCTGTGGCAGAAGGCCGACGACTACGAGGACGGCAGCGGCAAGGACGTGCGCAGCGCCTTCGAGCAGAAGACCGGCAGCTTTGCCGCCGCCTGGACGCCGAACGACGCCACGGAGCTCGAGCTCGGCCTCGACGTGTCGCGGATCGACGACGCGCTGTTCGCCGGCGCCGGCATGGACTCGCCACAGACCGACGACGACACGGTGCGGGTGAAGCTGGCACACGACTTCGACGCCGGCGCCCTGCGGCGCATTGAGATCGAGGCCGCCCACGCCATGGTCGACCACTTGATGGACAACTATTCGCTGCGCACGCGCACCGCGCCGATGGCGATGCGGGTGCCGTCGGATTCAAACACCACGACGGCGCGGCTGGCCGGCGAGCTCGGGCTCGACAGCGGCCCCACCACCGTCGGCGTCGATCTGCAGCTCAACGACCGCGAGGCGCGCCGTTACCAGGGCATGATGGATACCAACGTCAATACCCTGCAGTCGATCCTGTGGCCGGAGACCGAGATTCTGCAGCTCGGCCTGTTCGGCGAAACCGACATCGTCCTCGGTGCCGCCGACACGCTGGTGGTCGGCGCCCGCTACGACTATGTGCATGTCGATTCGGATGCCGCCGGCGAGGTGGTGGCCGCCACCGGCCGTTCGCCCAACGATCTCTACGCGATGTACTACGGCGTGCGTGCCGACACCGAACGCGAGCACAATCTGGGCGGGCTCGTGCGGCTCGAGCACGAGTTCGGCGACGGCGTGCTGCTCTACGGCTCGACGAGCCGCAGCGTGCGCACGGCCGACACCACCGAGCGCGCCATCGCCAGCGACCAGATGGCCTCGAGCTGGGTCGGCAACCCGTCGCTCGACCCGGAAAAGCACTACCAGCTCGAGCTCGGCGTCCAGGCGACAGGGAGCGGCTGGAGCATCACCGCCGCCGCCTATGGCGACCGGGTCGACGACTTCATCCTGCGCGACACGGCCCGCGGCCAGGACGGCATCCTGCTGGCGAACGGCGCCACGGTGTATCGCAACGTCGACGCGATGCTGGCTGGGATCGAGCTCGGCGGCGCGGTGAAGCTCGGCGAGCACTGGTCGGTCTCCGGCAACCTCTCTTATACCTACGGCCAGAACCTCGACGACGAGGGACCGCTGGCGCAGATTCCCCCGCTGCAGGGTGCGATCGAGCTCGCCTATGCCGGCGACGGCTGGTCCGTGGGCACGCGGCTGCGCGGCGCCGCGACCCAGACCCGGGTCGACGACGATCCGGCGACGGGCAGCGGCCGCGACGCCGGCAAGACCGACGCCTATCTGGTGCAGGATGTGTTTGCCTCGCTCGACGTGACTGAACCGGTCGAGCTGCGCCTCGGCGTCACCAACCTGTTCGACGCCACCTACGCCGACCATCTGAACCGATCCAGCGCCTTCGACCCGACAGAGGTGCAGGTGAACGAGCCGGGGCGTTCGGTCTATCTGCAGCTCCGCGCCACGTTCTGAAGCGGAGAACACTGAAGGAAACGGCGGCGGCGTTCGGCGATGCAGATCATCGGTCCTTTCCGGCATCTCCCGCCGGTCGGTGCCGTGCTCGCCTCGCTCGTGCTGCACGCCGCGGCCGTCGGCACCGCGCTGTGGATCTCCCCCACGGCGCCGGTGCCGGCGGTTGCGCCCCCTGCCCTGCCGGTGACGATCGTGATGCTGCCGGCCGCGACGCCCGCCATTTCTGAGCTGCGGGGCGAAGCTCCTCCCCACCCCGCAACATCGGTGGCGGCGACCACCGCGGACGAGTCGCCATTGCCGAGGCGGCTGATGCCCGCCCCGCCGTCGGCCGCGGCTTCGTCGATGCTGTCGCCTTCGCCTCGATTGGCGGAGTCCGCGGCCTTGCCGAACCCAGCGCGCAAGCCAATCCCGCCGACGATCGAACAAGCCGCGCAGCCCGCGCTGCAGGCCTCGCCACAGGTTGCGGCGACCGAAGCCGCGACCGAGTCACCGGCAGCGCCGCCGCTCTCCCCCGCCGCGATGCCCGGCCCTGACATCGCGGCGGCATCGGCGGCAACACCGTCCGTCCCGAGATTCGACGGCGACGGCCTTACCAATCCGCTGCCGCCCTATCCGCGCCAGGCGCGGCGGCTGGGCCAACAAGGCACGGTGCTGCTGCGAGTCAGGGTCGCGGCGGACGGGCGGGCGCTCGCCGTCGAGGTGCTGGTTAGCAGCGGCCACGAGATTCTGGACGACGCTGCGCGCGACACGGTAGCGCGCTGGCGCTTCCATCCCGCCCGCCAGGGCTCGTCAGAGGTGGAGGGAACCGTCGAGGTGCCGGTGGTCTTCCGACTGACCGGCTGACCCCGGCGCCGGAACCACCGCGCTCAGTGCTCCACCACGCCGTCCAGCACGTCGTGATTGATCTTCATTCGGTTGGCGGCCAGCGCGCGGCTGTCTCGCCGTTCGGCGACGGATTCGTGAGCGGCAAGCGCCGCCGCGCATACAGCGAAAGCGTTCAAGCCCGCGTCGCCGGAAGTTGGAAATCGCCCTCCGGCATCCGGCTCACCCGCCGAGTGCCAGCTTGCGCAGTTCCGCCTTGGACACCTTCCCGGTCGGCGTGCGCGGCAGCTCGCGGCAGATCTCGACCGCCGCCGGCACCATGTAGCGGCTCATGCGGGGCACGCAGAACGCCGCAAGCTCCTCCGGCGAAACCCGGGCACCCTGCCGCAGGGTGACGAAGGCCGTCACGGTCTCCTCGCCGGTGCCGTCGGGGATGCCGATGACGCCGCAATCCTCGACCGCATGGTGCGACAGCAGCACCTCCTCGACCTCGTAGGCCGAGATCATCTCGCCCTTGACGCGGATCCGCTCGGCGATGCGCGCGACGAAGTGCAGGTCGCCCACGTCGTCGAGCCGCGCCAGGTCGCCGGTGTGGAACCACAGGTTGCGCCACGCCTTGACGGTTTCCTCGGGCATCCCGACGTAATAGGCGGCCATGATCGCCGGCTCGTTCGGGCGGATGACGAGTTCGCCGACCTGCCCGACCGGCAGCTTGTCGTCGGCGCCGTCGACGATCGCCACCTCGTAGCGGTCGAGCACCTTGCCGGCGCCGGGCTTGTCGAACAGCGGCAGCGCGACCGACCCCGCATCGGTGGAGCCGTAGCCGCCGCCGCGCACCACCCGGACCCCGAAGCGCGCCTCGAAGGCCTCGGGATCGACCGGCAGCGGCGTCCCCCAGAAGAAGCGCAGCTTGTGCCGGGTCTCCTCCGGGCAGGGCGGCGCCGCCCACAGCAGCTGCTGCACCGAGCCCAGGGCCATGAACCAGGTGGCGCCATGGCGCGCCACGTCGGGCCAGAACGCCGACACGCTGAAGCGGTCGCGGATCACCGCCCGCCCGCCGACCATCATCGCCGGCAGGACGTCGTACTGGGCGGCGCCGACATGGAACAGGGGATAGGGCGAGTACACGCAGTCCCGGTCGGTCAGGTCGAAGGCCTCGATCATGCTTTCCGCGGCGCGCACCGAGCTGCGGTGGGGAATCGCGCAGCCCTTCGACACGCCGGTGGTGCCGGAGGTGAACAGGATCACCGCGATCTCGTCGTCGCCCATGGCCGGGGCGAAATCCGACCCGTCGCTGCCGAGGATGTCGTCCAGCCCGAGCGTCTCGAGCTGCGGCAGCGCGCCGGCCGCCGCGTCCAGTCCGTCGACCAGGATGGCGCGGCGCAGGCGATCGAGCTGCGACGCGATGTCCGCGATGTGCTCGACGTAGATCGCCGAGGTGATGATCGTGGCGCATTGCGTGACGTTGATCATCCGCTCCAGGGACACGCCGCGAAAGCTGCCGTTCACGGCGACCTCGACCGCGCCGATCTTCTTGAGCGCATAGGACGACGCCAGGAACTCGATGCTGTTGGACAGCATGATCGCGACCGGGTCGCCCGCCGCGATGCCGATGCCCGCCAGGCCATGGGCGATGTTGTTCGCGAGGGTGTTGAACTGCGAATAGGTCAGGGTCCGCCCGGTCTCGGCCTGGGTCACGAACGGCCTGGGACCGTGGCGGGCGGCCTGGCGTTCCAGCAGGGCGCCGAGATTGATCCGCATCGACGTCTCCCCAGATTGCCCGTGAGGCGTCCCTCCGCTCTTCAGTACTCCACCACCCCGTCGAGCGCGTAGTGCTTGATCTTCTTCCGGTTGGCGATCAGCTGGTCGATGGTGGGCTCGCCCTTCATGGCGCGGGCGACCGCCGTCTTCATGGCCTCGTACTGGGTGCGGTAGAGATCCCCGCGGTCGAGATTGGGGTCCTCGGCACATTTGGGATCGAGCCAGAGAGTGACGATGATGCAGATGTCGTCGACATCGGCCTTCGGGATGACCCCGCCGATCACGCTGTCGAGCACCGCGTCGGCGATGGCGCCCTGGACCACGCCGCCCAGCAGCCCGACATAGGCCGAGGACTTGATGGTGACCTTGCTGGTCATCATGGTGGCGGGCCGGACCATCTGGTTGAGGTCGCGGATCGCGAACATGCGGGTGTGGCCCTTGGCCTGGCCCAGCATGGTGGCGAAGGCTGTCCCCACCGGCCCCTTGACCGAGCCGATCACCACTTCCGGCATGGCGTCGGTCGCCTGCCCCTCGGCCGCCAGAACCGTCGCCTCGCCGGTCTTGAACCAGATGTCGGTCACGTGACTGTTCTCCCGCGTTTGGATTTCGAACCCACCGAGCTTACCCGACCGCGCCCTTCTGCGGCCGCATATCCTTGGCGTCGATGCCGGCGACCACGACCGGCTTCTTCATGGCGTCGCGGCGGAACGGCTCGCCGAGTTCCTGGTTCAGGATGACCTCGATGAAGGTGGTGACCTTGTTCTTCTGGGCCGCGCAGGCTTCCTTCAGCGCCGCCGTCAGCTCGGCCTGGGTCTTCACCGTGACGCCCTTGAGGCCGCAGCCCTCCGCCACCTTGGCATAGCTCAGGTGCGGGTCGAGCTCGGTGCCGACGAAGTTGTCGTTGTACCACAGGATCGAGTTGCGCTTTTCCGCGCCCCACTGGTAGTTGCGGAAGATCACCATGGTGATGGAAGGCCATTCGTCGCGGCCGATCGAGCTCATCTCGCTCATGGAGATGCCGAAGGCGCCGTCGCCGGCGAAGCCGACCACGGGCATGTCGGGGCAGCCGATCTTGGCACCGATGATCGAGGGGAAGCCGTAGCCGCAGGGGCCGAACAGGCCGGGCGCCAGGTATTTCCGGCCCTGCTCGAAGGTCGGGTAGGCGTTGCCGATGGCGCAGTTGTTGCCGATGTCGGAGGAGATGATGGCATCCTTCGGCAGGGCGGCCTGGATCGCCCGCCACGCCTGGCGCGGCGACATGCGATCGGCGTCGCGCTTCCGCGCGCGGTCGTTCCATGACGTACCCGGATCGTCATCCTCGTGATCCATGCTGGAGAGCGCCTGCAGCCACGCCGACTTGGTGGTGTGGATGAGCGCCTTGCGGTCCGCGCGCCCGGCATCGCCGGCGCTCGGCGACAGCTGCGCCAGGATGGCCCGCGCGACCTGCCTGGCATCGCCGCAGATGCCGACGGCGACCGGCTTGGTCAGGCCGATGCGGTCGGGGTTGATGTCGACCTGGATGATCTTCGCGGTCTTCGGCCAGTAGTCGATGCCGTAACCGGGGAGGGTCGAGAACGGGTTCAGCCTTGTGCCCAGCGCCAGCACCACGTCCGCCTTGGCGATCAATTCCATGGCGGCGCGCGAACCGTTGTAGCCGAGCGGCCCGCAGGCGAGCGGGTGGCTGCCGGGGAAGCTGTCGTTGTGCTGATAGTTGCTGCAGACCGGCGCGTCGAGGCGCTCGGCCAGCGCGACGCAATCGGGGATCGCGCCGCCGATCACCACCCCGGCGCCGGACAGGATGACCGGGAACTTGGCCGCCGACAAAAGCCGCGCCGCCTCGGCCACCGCCTTGGCGCCGCCGGCCGGCAGCTCGAACTCGAGGATGTCGGGCAGCGCAATGTCGATCACCTGGGTCCAGTAGTCGCGCGGGATGTTGATCTGCGCCGGCGCCGACAGGCGCTTGGCCTTGGAGATGACGCGGTTCAGCACCTCGGCCATGCGCGCGGGGTCGCGCACCTCCTCCTGGTAGCAGACCATGTCGCGGAACAGGGCCATCTGCTCGACTTCCTGGAAGCCGCCCTGGCCGATGGTGCGGTTGGCGGCCTGGGGCGTCACCAGCAGCATCGGCGTGTGGTTCCAATAGGCGGTCTTGACCGCGGTGACGAAGCCGGTGACCCCCGGCCCGTTCTGGGCGATCGCCATGGCGATCTTCCCCGTGGTCCGCGTATAGCCGTCGCAGATGAGGCCGCCATTGGTCTCGTGCGCCACGTCCCAGAAGGTGATGCCGGCCTTGGGGAACAGATCCGAGATCGGCATGAAGGCCGAGCCGATGATACCGAAGGCATGCTCGATGCCGTGCATCTGGAGCACCTTCACGAAGGCTTCTTCGGTGGTCATTTTCATGGCTCGGCACCCCATTTCAGCGACGGACACGGGCCGCCGCGGGGCCACGGGAAGGGCCGGGAACGGCAGCGATGGCGCGGACTCTGCCATAGGGTCGCCGGACCGCTCAATCCGCCAGACGGGAAGGACTTATTGGGCCAGAAGGGGGCGGGGAGTCTCGATTCTTGGAATGAAGTAGCGGGCCGGACAGGAACAAGCTAGTGCACTGATGCAAAGATAGGATTCATAGCGGGGGCTGATCGTGAGATTCT
>CAYJQC010000029.1:7922-51961 GCA_964372215.1 uncultured Rhodospirillaceae bacterium | reverse complement strand
CGTCAAAAGTGTTTCGGGAATAGGGCGTGCAGCGGTTCCGTTTCGTCCTCCGGCCGCGGCGGTGCGGTAGGCCGCAGCGGCAGGTTCGATGGGCGCAACGGCGGACGCGATCCGCCCTGGGAGGAACGCATGCGCACGGGTACGTGGATGGCGGCGGTCGCTGCCTCGATGGGAGTCGGCGCGGGACTCTTCGCCTCGCCTGTCTGGGCCGAGGGCGCGGGAGGGGGGCCGGGGAGCGGCCGCTCGGCCCGCGACGTCCGGTCGGCGGTCGACGCCGGGCGCGGGGGGGGCGGCGGGGGGGCGGCCCCCCCCCCCCCCGGCGGCGGGCGGGGGGGGGCGCGCCCCCCCCCCCCCCACGGCAGCGCATCGGCGTTGAGCCGCCGTGGCAGCCAGCGTAGCCTCGGCCTCCGACCGGAGCGGAGCCGTCGATGGCGAAGACCCACAAGCTGCTCGAGCGCGTGCTGCCGGCACTGCAAGGCGCCGGCGCGGCCCGCAGCCGCGCCATGTTCGGCGGCTTCGGGATCTATCTCGACGACGTGATCGTCGGGCTGATTGCCCGGTGCCGCCTTCGGCGGCACGAACCCAATGCTTTGTACTCGCCGAAGGGCGAGTACGAGGATCGCCTGTTCTTCCGCACCGACGACCGCAACCGCCCGGACTACCAGGCGGCCGGCACCGCGCCGTTCACCTATGAGGGGCGCAGCGGCAAGCCGATCGAGATGCCCTACTGGGAGATTCCGGCCGCGGTGCTCGACGATCCCGCGCGGCTATGCGACTGGGCGCTGAAGGCGCGGGCGGCCTCGCTCGGCGATCCGCGCCGCAAGCAGGCCGCGAAGCGGTCGGGACGGTAAGGCTAGGCCTTGGCGCCCTTGGCCAGGGCGAGCGGGTTCCACTTGGCGATCTTCTTGGGCGTGGCCGGCGCGGTGGGGCGCATCAGCGACGCCTCCTTCACCGCCTGGGTGAAGCTGCGGAATCGGCGCTGCAGCTCCTCGCGCTCCTCCGCGGTCAGCTCGCTTTCCGCCCGGGTCGACAGATCGATCTGTCCGAGTTCGTTCATCGCTGGCTCCTCTGGCACGGCCGCTGCGGCCCAGAGTCGGCGAAAACCCTTGAGAAATCCTTGACGGAGGGTTATCGCCGCGACCGCCCGCGCGCTATTGTCGGCGGAATCCCGCGACCTGCCGCAGATCGGACATGCCCGATGACCCGCACCGCCGCCACCCGGATCGAGACCGACTCCATGGGCGAGGTCGCGGTGCCCGCGGACCGCTATTGGGGCGCCCAGACCCAGCGCTCCCTCGAGAACTTCCGGATCGGCGGCGAGCGCATGCCGCTGCCGGTGATTCGCGCCTTCGGCGTGCAGAAGCGCGCCGCCGCCGAAACCAACGCCGCGCTCGGCGAACTCGACCCCGGCCTCGCCGCGGCGATCGTCCAGGCCGCCACCGAGGTGCTGGAGGGCAAGCTGGACGACGAGTTTCCGCTGGTGGTCTGGCAGACCGGTTCGGGCACCCAGAGCAACATGAACGCCAACGAGGTGATCGCCGGGCGCGCCAACGAGATTCTGGAGGGCCGGCGCGGCGGCAAGGCGCCGGTACATCCCAACGACCACGTCAATCGCGGCCAGTCGTCGAACGACAGCTTTCCGACCGTGATGCACATCGCCGCCGCCTGCCAGGCCAAGGACGCGGTGCTGCCGGCGCTCGGCCATCTGCACGCGGCGCTCGACGCCAAGGCACGCGATTTCGCCGATATCGTCAAGATCGGCCGCACCCATCTGCAGGACGCGACGCCCTTGACCCTGGGCCAGGAATTCTCGGGCTACGCCGCCCAGATCCGCCACGGCATCGCCCGGGTCGCGGCCGCCCAGCCCGGGATCCTCGAGCTTGCCCAGGGCGGCACGGCGGTCGGCACCGGGCTGAACGCCCATCCCGGCTTCGCCGCCGCCTTCGTCGGCCGCGTGGTGGATCTGACCGGCCTGCCGTTCGTCAGCGCCGAGAACAAGTTCGAGGCGCTGGCCGCCCATGACGCGCTGATCGAGCTGTCCGGCGCCTACAACGTGCTCGCCGCATCCTGCATGAAGATCGCCAACGACATCCGGCTCGCCGGCTCCGGCCCGCGCTCGGGGCTGGGCGAGTTGATCCTGCCGGAGAACGAGCCGGGCTCGTCGATCATGCCGGGCAAGGTCAACCCGACCCAGGCCGAGGCGCTGACCCAGGTGGCGACGCAGATCATGGGCAATCACGTCACCGTCACCGTCGCCGGCAGCCAGGGCCATTTCGAGCTCAACGTGTTCAAGCCGGTGATCGTCTACAACCTGCTGCAGTCCGGCCGGCTGCTCGCCGACGCCTGCACCAGCTTCACCGACAACTGCGTCGCCGGCATCCGCGCCGACGCCGCGCGCATCCGCCGGCTGGTCGAGCAGTCGCTGATGCTGGTGACCGCGCTCAACCCCAGGATCGGCTACGACAACGCCGCCAAGGTGGCGAAGAAGGCGCATGCCGACGGCACCAGCCTGCGCGAGGCGGCGCTCGCGCTCGGCCTGCTCACCGGCGAGGAGTTCGACCGCCTGGTCGACCCCGCCGCCATGACCGGCCCGCGCGCCTGAGCATGGCCGCGGCACCGGGCGGCCATCTCAGCAAGCGCTCGGTCACCCTGGCCGGCCATCGCACCAGCCTGTCGATCGAGGAGGCGTTCTGGGACGTGCTGCGCGAGATCGCCGGCGCGCGCGGCCTGTCGCTCAACCGGCTGGTCGAGGAGATCGACCGCACCCGCCAGGAGCAGGCCGCGCCTGCCGACCCGCCGAACCTGTCGAGCGCGGTCCGGGTCTACGTGCTGGACTGGCTGCGCCGCGGCGCCTGACCGCCGACCAGGGCATGTTCGGATCGAACCGAGTCGATCCTGGTCCATTGCCCTGGTCCATTGCCCTGGTCTATTGCCCTGGTCTATTGCGTCTGCGGCTGCACCAAGCCCGGCAGCAGCAGCTGGGGCTCGTCCGGCGCCGCGCCGGTGCCCTCGGCGCCGGGCGCCGCGCCTTCTGCCCCGGGCTCGACGCCAGCGGGTTCTGCGGCGCCGGGCTCGGCCGCCTCCGGCTCGGCGCCGGGCGCGACCGCGCCGGCGTCGTTGTCCTCGGCCGGGGGCACGTAGGTCGGCGTGGCTTCGCCCGGGGCCGGCTCCGCGGTCGTCGGCGCCGCGTCGATTCCGGCAGCGCCAGGGGCCGCCTCTTCGGGAAGTGCCGCTTCGGGCGCCGCTTCCTGCGGTGCCGGTGCCGGTTCGGTAAGCACCTCCGGCACCACTTCCGGAACCGTCTCTGGAGCCGGTTCGGGGACCGCCTCTGGCGCGACCTCAGGCGTCACCGCCACGGCGGCCGGCGGTGCCGGTTCCGGCTCGGCGGCCGGCGCGACCTCGGGCACCACCGCGGTGCCGAGCGCGCCGGGCGCCGCGGCCTCCGCCGGCGCGGTGGCGGCACCGGTCGACGGCTGGGTCTGCTGTCCCGACAATCCCGGCACCACCTGCTGCAGGACGCCGCCGATCGCTCCACCGGGCTCAGTCGTGCCGCCGGTTTCGCCGGCGCCGAGCCCCGGCACCACCTGCTGCAGCACGCCGCCGACCCCGGACGCGGCACCGGCGCCGCCGCCCGAGAGCGCGCCGCCGGTGAACTTGGCATTGGGCGAGTCGAGCAGGCCGTTAAGGGCGATCGTCAGATAGGGGTCGGTGTCCGGCAGCCGGAAGATGTTGGCCGCCATGTCCATGGTCCAGGCCGCCAGGCTGGCCTGGCCCTGCGCCAGCAGCCGCGCGCTCGAGTTCGCGAGCTGGGCGTTCTGGGTGTCGACCACGCCGTTGGTGACGACGAAGTCGCCGCTGAGCGTGTTGGGTGCGCCGGCGAAGGCCGAGAACACGCTGCCGACCGTGTCGGTCAGGCCCTTCACCTCCTTCACCTTGCTGCCGAGGATATCGAGCAGGGCAGAGCCGACCTGCTGCTCGACCTGGCTCAGCACGGTGATGGTGCCGCCGACATTGCCGGTGCCGTTCAGGCCCTCCATCATCTCGGCCATGCTGAGGCCCAGGGTCTTGAGGTCGGCGTTGACCGAGACCGGGCCGCTCAGCCGGCTGCCGAGAAAGCCGCTCTTCATGAGCTGGGCGGCGTCGAGATTGGTGGCGATCACGGTGCCCGTGGCGCTCGGCACGCCGCGGCCGGCGAGCTGGCCCTTCACGTCGATGTCGCCGCCGAAGCTGCGGCCGGTGAGCTGGTTCACGGTCAGGATGCCGTCGCGCAGCGAAAGCGTCGCCTTGAGGTCGTCGACCCGGGTGTCGCCATAGATGACCGCATCGGCGCTGAGCGTGACGTCGGCGTCGGCCGCGTCGAGCCCCGACAGGTCGAGCGGCTCGCGCGACCACGGCCCGCCCTCGCCGGACGTGGCGCCGCCGGATCCGCCGCCCGCCTTGCCATCGGCCGGCTTGAACCCGGTGAGGTCGAGAGTGTTGCCGGTGAGGGCGGCGACGATCATCGGGCGCGCGCCGCCGGCATCGTAGCTGGCGGTGCCGGCGAGCCGGCTCGGCCCGGCCTCGAGCACCAGGTCGGTGAGCTGGGCCGAGGCGGTCGATCCGACCGCCTTGGTGGTCAGGTGAAAGGCGCCGAGCGAATCGGCCGTGGGCTTGTAGTCTTCCGCCACCACCGCCAGCAGCTGGCGCAGCTCCGGATGGCTGGCGTCGACCGCCAGATCGAAGGTCGCGTCGCCGGCTTTCGGATCGGCCGGCTTGGCCGAAACCGTGCCGCTGATCTTGGCATCGCCGCCGAAACCGTTGAGCGCGAGATCGAGCTGCATCGCGTCGGCGCCGCCGGCCATGGTTCCCTTGACGCCGAGCGCACCGAGCTTGCCGGCGGTCGCGCCGTCGATCCCGGCGAGCCGCAGCAGCCCGGCCGGCTTCTCCGCCGACAGCTCGAGCTGGGTGTTGACCTGCGGCGTATCGCTGGAAATCGCCGTGATGGTGCCGGCGAACTGCCCGGCCCCGCCGATGCCGCTCAGGCTGATGGCAAGATCGTAGGCGAGATCGTCGGTGCCGCTCGCGGCATGACCGGTCACCGAGAGGGCGCCGAGCTTGGCATCGACCGCCCCGGCCAGGCCGGCGATTTCGAGCAGCGGCCCGGCATCCTTGGCGGTCAGGCTGAGCTCGGTATCGATGCGCGGGATGCCGCCGCTGATACCCAGGGCCCGGCCGCGCGCCGAGCCTTCGGCACCGATGCCGCCGATCGAGAACGACGCGTCATAGGTGACGTCGTCGGCGCCGCCCGCGAAGCTGCCGGCCAGCTTGAAGCGACCGAACTTGCTGCGGCCGGGCACGTCGATGCCGGCGAACTGCAGCGCACGGCCGGCGTCGCTGATCGCCAGGTCGACCTTGCTGTCGAAGCGCGGGCTGCCGGCGAGATCGGTGAGGGTTCCCGACAGCGCGCCCTTGCCGCCGGCGAACTCCTGCACGCTCAGGTCGCGCAGCGTGAGGTTGCCGGCCTGCAGCGTGCCGTCGACATGGAGACCCTGCATGGTCTGTTCATGGAATGTCAGGCTGCCGACCCGGAGCTCCAGATTGGCGTCGAATCCGGCGAGCGGCTTCAGCGCGTCGAGCGGGGAACCCGGCGCCGGCTGCGCCGTCTCGGCGGCGCCCGTCGTCGCCGCTGCCGCGTCGCCGGACCCGGCGGCGGCCGTGGCGCCGAGATAGCCGTCGAGATTGAGCTTGTCGATCGCGAGGCCGATGCCGAAGCCGGGCTTGCTGCGCCCGCCCGCCTGCGGCAGCGCGATGGCGACGCCGCCGGTGACGCGCGACGAGTCGACCCGCAGGTCGACATCGGCAACCTGCACCGCCGTCGGCGTCGCCGTCACCCGGGCGGTCATCGACAACTTGCGCAGGCGATCCGAGGCGACACCGGCGGGCAGCGGCGCCTTCAGCCAGTCGAGCAGCCCCCGCAGATTGTCCGAGCTCGCCTCGATCGCGCCGGCAAAGCGCGGCAGGCCGCCCTCGGCATCGATGGTGCCGGCCACCGCCAGATCCGAACCGCCCGGCAACAGCGCCGAGGCCCGCGTGATGGCGATCTCGCCGTCGGCCATCGCGGCCGACAGGCGGGCGTCGCTGATCACGCCGCCGTCATAGCCGATGGCGTCGATCGACAGCTCGAGCTCGCCGCCGAGGTCGCGCGGCAAGGTGAACACCGCCTGCGTAGCCGGCGCCGGCGCCGTGCCCGATTCCGACGTGCCGGCATCGGCCGGCGCCGGCTCGCCGGCCGGCGCCGCCGCCGCGGCCAGCAGCTTGTCGAGATCGAGACGGCCGAGCTTGAGCTGGGCCTTGGCGAACAGCGGCGTGCCGGTGTCGACGGTGACGGTTCCGGTCGCCGTGGTGTCGCCGAGGCGGATCGACAGGTCGCGCAGGTCGGCAAACGGGGCCACGTACTCGATCTGGGTGTCGACGGCGAAGGCCTGGTCGAGCGCCGCCGGCGCGCCGGCGGCCGGACTCAGCACCGCGAGCAGCCGCGCGAGGCTGGGGCCGCTCGCCTGCAGCCGGCCGGACACCGCATTGCCGGACTCGTCGTTGCGCAGCGTGCCGCCGAAGCTTGCCTTGGCCTCGGTCTCGGGCACGGCGAGGTTGATCGACAGCGGCACCGTCTGGCCCGGGGCGACGGTCGCGGCGTTGGCCTCGAACGTCAGCGGGATGCCGCGGGCGCGCGCCGAGCCGCTGGCCTTGAACGGCCCCTGCAGCGAGCCCGCCGAGATGCTGGCGTCGAGCGCCTCGATGCGCTCCTCGCTGCCGGCGGCGGCGTCACGATAGATCAGCGTGCCGTTCTCGATCTCGATGCTGTCGAGCCGGACTGCCAGGCCGTTTCCGCCGGCGCCCTGGCCGGGCGTCGCCGCCGCCGCGTCCGCGCCGCCTGCCGGCGCGACGTCCCAATTGACGCGGCCGTCGGCGAGCTTCTCCAGCAGGATCGTCGGTTCGACCAGCGCCACGCTTTCGACCTGGATCTCGCCATGCAGGAGCGGCATGAAGGCGACCCGCACCTCGAGCGCCTCGAGCGTCGCCATGTCGGGGGCGCTGCCGCCGTCGACATTGGCGAAGCGCACCTTCTCCACCGCCAAGGTCGGCGACGGCAGAATCGACAGCGAGATGTCGCCGTCGATCGCGAGGTCGCGCCCGGTGGCGAGCTTCGCCCGCGCGGCGATCTCCGGCTTGTAGCTGTTCCAGTCGACGAAGCTCGGCGCAACCAGGATCGCGGCGATCGCGAGAACGACGAGAACGCCGATTCCGATCAGAACTTTCTTCATCAATGAGGCTCCGGTCCCGTTGGTGGGGTGGCTCGCGCGTCGCTCGCGGGCCGCTCCGGGCGACGTTCGCCCGCCCTGTGCTGTTTGTGGGGGCCAGTTGCGTCGGCAGCGGATTCGACTACATTCGTCCGGGCAGGCGGGGCCCTGCGCAATGCCGTTCGTCGCCTGTCGTCCTGCGGAGGCACTATGGGTGAGGTGGTCAGTTTAAACAAGTATCGCAAGGGCCGGCGGCGCCTCGACGACGAGAAGCGTGCCGTGGAGAATCGGGCAAAATTCGGGCGCAGCAAGCGCGAACGCGACAAGACCCGCGACCAGGCCGAGCGCGAGCGCCAGGATCTCGACGACAAGCGGCTGGACTGACCCCGCGGCGCACCGGCGGTTCCGCGGCGGCGATGGCCCCGCCCACCGCATCCGAGTTCCATTTCCCAGGCAAGCCCCTCGCCCCAGCGTCCGTCAGGCGGCGAGGTCGGACGTGCAGTGCGGGCAGCGGGTCGCCTTGATCGGGATCGCCGTCAGGCAGCGCGGGCAATCTCTGGTGGTGGCGACCGCCACCGGCTCCGGCTTCTTCAGCCGGTTCATCTGCTTGATCACCAGGAAGATCACGAAGGCGACGATCACGAAATCGATCACGTTGTTGATGAACATCCCGTAGGCGATGACCGGGGCGCCGGCTTCCTGCGCCGCCGCCAGGCTCGCATACTCGGTGCCCGACAGGTTGACGAACAGGCTGGAGAAATCGACCGCGCCGAGCAGGAGCCCGATCGGCGGCATCACCACGTCGTTCACGAAGGAGCTGACGATCTTGCCGAAGGCGGCGCCGATGATGATGCCGACCGCCATGTCGACCACGTTGCCGCGCATGGCAAAGTCGCGGAATTCCTTGAGCATGCCTTTCTCCTGGCTGGCGTCCTGCGGATTACGGGCGCAGCACTTTGCCCGGATTCATGATGCCGTCCGGATCCAGCGCCTGCTTGACCTGACGCATCACCGCAACCGCGTCGCCATGCTCGGCGGTCAGAAAGTCGATCTTGCCGTAGCCGATGCCGTGCTCACCCGTGCAGGTGCCGCCCATCTCGAGCGCGCGCATCACCATGCGGTCGTTGAGCGCCTTGGCGCGGGCCATCTCGTCGGCATCGTCGGGATCGAGGATGAAACAGAGATGGAAGTTGCCGTCGCCGACATGGCCGACGATCGGCGCCAGCAGCTTCGAGTCCTCGATGTCCTGCTTGGCGGCGACGATGCAGTCCGCCAGTTTCGAGATCGGCACGCAGACATCGGTCGCCCAGCCCTTGGAGCCCGGCCGCAGCGCCAGGCCGGCGTAATAGGCGTTGTGCCGCGCCTGCCACAGCTTGTTGCGGTCCTCGGTCTGCGCCGTCCAGCGGAATCCGCCGGCGCCATGATCGCCGGCAATCGCCTCCACCATCTCCGCCTGCTCCGCGACGCCGCGCTCCGTACCGTGGAACTCGAAGAACAGGGTCGGCTGCACGGGGTAGTCGAGCTTGGCGTAGCGGTTGACCGCATCCATCTGCACGTCGTCGAGCAGCTCGATGCGCGCCACCGGAATTCCGGACTGGATGGTCTGGATGACGGTCTGCACCGCGTCGTTGATGGTCGGGAACGAGGCCACCGCGGCCGAGATCGCCTCAGGCACGCCGTACAGCCGCAGGGTCACCTCGGTGATCACGCCGAGCGTCCCCTCGGAGCCGACGAACAGCCGGGTCAGGTCATAGCCGGCGGCCGACTTGCGCGCCCGTCCGCCGGTCCTGACGATCCGTCCATCGGCCAGCACGACGGTGAGGCCGAGCACGTTCTCGCGCATGGTGCCGTAGCGCACCGCGTTGGTGCCCGAGGCGCGGGTCGCGGTCATGCCGCCGAGCGAGGCGTCGGCACCGGGATCGATCGGGAAGAACAATCCGGTGTCGCGCAGATCGGCGTTGAGCTGCTTCCGGGTGACGCCGGCCTCGACGGTGGCGTCGAGATCGCCCTGGGACACCCGGAGCACCCGGTTCATCTGGCTCATGTCGATGCAGACGCCGCCGAAGCGCGCGGCGACATGGCCTTCGAGCGAAGTGCCGGTGCCGAACGGGATCACCGGCACCCCATGCGCGGCGCAGACCTTGACGATATCGGCCACTTCCTCGGTCGAGCGCGCGAAGGCCACCGCGTCCGGCGGCTCGGTCGCGTGATAGGATTCGTCGTGGCCGTGCTGGTCGCGCACCGCCGCGGCGGTCGACAGCCGGTCGCCGAGCAGGACGCCGAGTTCGGCGATTGCCGACTCGATGGCCTGGGGTTCCGCGCGCTTCGCCGTCTGGCTCATGCCATTCCTCTGCCCCCTCATCCTTCGACAGGCTCAGGATGAGGCCAAAGCCTTGCCCCTCGTCCTGAGCCTGTCGAAGGGCGAGGGGTGCTCGACGCCATGGAGAACCCTAGACCGGCATTGATTGGTCTTCAACGGGGACCGCTCGCCGTCGCCCAGAAATCACACCCGCATGCGCGCCGAGGTCGGATCGTACATCGGCCGGAGCGAGGCCTTGGCCTTGTGGCGCTTGAAGGCGATCTCGATCTCGTAGGTCCCGGAATTCACGAACTCCGGCGTGACCCCGCCGGGATCGCCGACATAGCCGAGCGCCACCGCCCCGCCCAGCGTATGGCCATACGCGGCCGAGGTGACATGGCCGACCGTCTTCCCGTCGCGGTAGATCGGCTCGTAGTGATAGAGCAGCGGCTTCGGGTCCTCGAGCAGGAACTGCACCATGCGCCTGGTGACGCCGGCCTCGCGCTGGCGCAGCAGGGCGTCGCGGCCGATGAACGGCGTCTTCTTGTCGAACGCGCAGGCGAAGCCGAGCCCGGCCTCGAGCGGGGTGTCCTCCTCGCCGATGTCGTGGCCCCAATGGCGGTACGCCTTCTCGATGCGCAGGCTGTCCATGGCGTGCATGCCGCACAGCTTGAGGCCGAACCCCTCGCCCGCCGCGACCAGCCGGTCGAACACATGGCCGGCGAACTCGCTGGGCACGTAGAGCTCCCAGCCGAGCTCGCCCATGTAGCTGATGCGGGTCGCACGCACGTTGGCGAAGCCGATGCCGATCTCCCGGGACGTGCCGAAGGGAAATGCCACGTTGCCGACGTCGGCGTCCGTGACGATGGCGAGCAGCCGGCGCGCCTCGGGGCCCATCAGCCCCAGCACCGCATAGGCCGAGGTCACGTCCTCGATGGCGACGCTGGCGTCATCAGGCGTGTGGCGCTGCAGCCAGTGGAGATCGTGCAGCGCCGAGGCGGCGGCGGTCACCACCATGTAGCTGTCCTCGGCCAGCCGGGTGACCGTGAGATCGGCCTCGATGCCGCCGCGCTCGTTGAGCCACTGGGTGTAGACCGCGCGTCCCGGCGCGCCGCCCACGTCGGCGGCGCAGATCCGCTGCAGCACCGCCTCGGCGTCGGCGCCGTCGACCCGGAACTTGGCGAAGGTCGACTGGTCGAACAGCCCGACCTTCTCGCGGGTCGCCTTGGCCTCAGCCGCGCTGTAGTCGAACCAGTTCTGCCGGCCGTAGCTGTACTCGTATTTCGGCTCGACCCCTTCGGGCGCGAACCAGTTGGCCCGTTCCCAGCCCGCCACCTCGCCGAAGCAGGCATTGCGCGCCTTGAGCCGGTCATAGAGCGGGGTGACCCTGACGCCGCGCGCGGTCTCGAACTGGCGGAACGGCCAGTGCATGGCATAGAGCAGCCCGAGCGCCTCGGACACCCGCTCGACCAGATAGGTCTTGCGGCCCTGATGCGGCATCATGCGGCGGATGTCGACGTCCCACAGGTCGAACGGCGGATGGCCGCCGACGATCCATTCGGCGAGCGCCATGCCGGCGCCGCCGCCCGACTGGATGCCGATCGAATTGAAGCCGGCGGCGACGAAGAAGTTCTTCACCTCCGGCGCTTCGCCCAGCATGTAGCGCTGGTCGGGCGTGAAGCTCTCCGGCCCATTGAAGAACTTGCGGATGCCGACCTGTTCCAGCAGCGGCACCCGGTGCATGGCGCCCTCGAGGATCGGCTGGAAGTGGTCGAAATCCTCCGGCAGCTCGTCGAAGCAGAAATCCTCGGGAATGCCGTCCATGCCCCAGGGCTTCGCCGTCGGCTCGAACGCACCGATCAGCAGCTTGCCGGCGTCCTCCTTGTAGTAGGCGCAGGAATCCATGTTGCGCATGACCGGCAGCTTGGCCGGCAGCCCGTCGATCGGCTCGGTCACCACGTAGAAATGCTCGCAGGCATGCAAGGGCACGTTGACCCCGGCCCAGCGCCCGACCTCGCGCGCCCACATGCCGCCGCAGTTCACCACCACCTCGGCGGCGATGTCGCCGCGCTCGGTCTTGACCCCCTCGGCGCGGCCGTTCTTCACGAGGACGCCGGTGACCTTGGTGTCCTCGAAGATCCGGGCGCCGCCCATCCGCGCGCCCTTGGCCAGCGCCATGGTGGTATCGGCCGGGTTGGTCTGGCCGTCATTCGGGTACCAGATGGCGCCGAGCACGTCGTCGACGTTCATCAGCGGCCACTTGTCCTTGACTTGCGCCGCGGTGATCGGCTCGGCCTCGACCCCGAAGCCGCGGCCGACCGAGGCGCCGCGCTGGAACTCCTCCCAGCGGTCGGGGTTGGTGGCGACCGAGATGCTGCCGTTCTGCTTGAAGCCGGTAGCCTGGCCGGTCTCCGCCTCGAGGGCGCCGTAGAGCTTCACCGTATGCTGGGCGAGCCTGGTCAGGTTCTGGGTGTGCAGGGCGGCCCGCACCAGGCCGGCCGCATGCCAGGTCGTGCCGCTGGTCAGCTTCTTGCGCTCCAGCAGCACCACGTCCTTCCAGCCGAGCTTGGTCAGGTGATAGGCGACGGAACACCCGACGATCCCGCCGCCGATGATGACGACGCGGGCGTGGGCAGGCAGCGGCTGGCTCATGATGCGCGATCCCCCGGGAGCGACGGGCCGCCCTCTGGAGACGGAGCGGCTTCCGGCGGCGCCACTATGGGAAATCGCCCGGCCCGGCGCAACGCCTGACCCAGCGGAATGCCCCCGACTGGCGGTGTCCGCGACCGGGGGCCGGCACGGGCGATCACAGGTGAATCTGCGGCGATCGCTTCCGGCGTTACGAAACCCGCCGCATCGGGCGCCCGGCTGCCGATGGCCGCGAGACGCTCCGGCACCGGGACGCCGCCGGGCCGATCCTCACCCTGCGCCGCGGCGCGCGGACGATGCCGGGACGGGCGCGCGCCGGCGCCGGGAGATCCGGAATGTCATGACGTTCTGCCGCTGCGCCGTCTGATCGTCCCAGCGCGTGGTTTCGCGGATCGACGCGCCCGGATATCGGCCGATCACCTGGCGCCAGAAGGCGATGGCGGGGTGGTTTTCGAGGATCTGGCTGACCTCCCAGCTGCCGGGCAGGCGATCGAACACCGCGTGCGCCGCCTGGCGCCCGACACCCTGGCGGCGGAATTGCCGCAGCACGAAGAACTCGCCCATCGCAAAGTCGACCGCCGGACCGACGCGGCGGTCGACCAGCGCGAAGCCGGCAAGATCGCCGTCGACCCTGATGACGAACGGCAGGCCGTCCGGGCCCCAGTAGGATGACAGGTCGCGGCATTCGTAGAGGCCGTCCGGCGGGCAGCGCCAGCCCGCGAAGGCCGCCAGGTCGTAGACATAGAAGCGGCCGAGATTCTGGACCACCGCCATGTCGCGCGGCGCGCCCGGCAGCAGCTCGAACTTCATCCTGCCACCTCCCTGCCTTCTGCCTCCCGCCGGCGGCGTCGGCGCGACCGGCGCCGTGCTGTTACGCCTTTACCTGCGCCGCGCCCGACCACAAGGGCCGCGCCATGGTCTCGGTGAAGCGGTTGAACATGATGTTGAAGGCGATCGAGACGCGCTCGCCCCCGGTCCGGTTCATCGGCACCGAATGGTTGAGCCAGGCCGGGAACATCACCATCCGGCCCTCGAGCGCGTCGACGATGATGCGGTCGCCCAGGTACTTGTTCAGCTTCTGCGACGGCGGCTGGATCATGTTGGCGCGCGGCCTGGGATCGATGAACTCGATCTTGCCGGTGCCTTCGGGGATCGCGACGTAGTAGACCCCGCTCAGGTAGTTGTTCGGGTGGTGATGGCTCGAATTCACGGTCCCGACCGGGTGGATGTTGGCCCAGCAGCCGGTGATCTCGAAGCCCTGGTGGCGGATGCCCAGGAAGTCGAGCGCGCCCTTGGCCGCGCCGCGCACCAGCTCGCAGAACTCGGCGAACTCCGGCCGGTTCTGCAGGGTCGGCTCGGTCTGCCAGGGCACGCCTACGGGCTGCGGCGCCCGCGGCGCCAGCAGCGCCTCGATGGCGGCGGCGAGTTTCGGATTCAACGCGTCGCGCGCCGCAGGCGCCAGGTCGGCGATCCACAGCGGCGTCGGGAACAGGTCCTTCACTTCGGTCTTGGCGAACATCGCTGGCTCGGACTCTGGGCGCGGGCTGCTTGGCCGGGCGGCGTGGCGCCGCCGCAGGCAGCACCATCCTCCGCCGGCCCGCGGTTTGACAACTGCGGATCGCCGCCATAAAACTGTTACAGTTTATAAAACAGCGCAATCCCCGGACGCTCCATGCCGACCATCCGCGTCGACCGGCAGGTCCTGGCCTATCTTGCCGGCAAGGCGGGCGACGGCGACTCGCTCAACGACGTGCTGCGCCGCGAGCTCTGGCTCGGCGCCACCGCCCGGCGCCGCGGCCGCCCGCCCAAGCCGGCCGCGGCGGAACGCCCGCCTTCCCGCGACGATCTGGCGCCGCTGCTCGACCGCCACCTGCCGGCGCGCTGGCGGTCGTCCCCGGCGCGCATGGCGCAGATCCTGATGCTGGTGCGCACGGTCCTGGATCAGCCGGCGGGACGAGGCATCGCCGAACGCGAGCAGGCGGCGCGCGCGGCAGTGGCCGAGCGCCTGGGCATCGACCCCAACTCGGTCCTCGACAAATGCGGGCGGCAGCTGTTCGGAACCGGCGGCGACCAGCTCGCCCGCTTCCGCGCCGCCCTGGAATCGATCGAGCGGACGGCGATCGAGCGGGCCGCCGGCGATCAACCCGGGGCCAAGACCTCGTACTGAACGTCGCGCGGCGTGCAATCGGCGCCGTTCACCGGGAAGATGTCGTGCGGGCAGGCCGACAGCACGACGATGCAATCCATCTCGGCCCGCAGCGTGACGGCGTCGCCCGGCCGCGCCTCGGGCGGCGCGACCCCCAGCGTCCCGTTCGAACGGATCGGCACGTTCATGAACAGGTTGAGGGGTGCGGGCGGCGGCATCGGCCCGGCTGTGCCGAGGGCCTCGAGCGCCGCGGCGAAGTTGTCGGCGCAGCTCCCATGGCCGGGATGGCCGAGCTGGGCATAGCGCGCCGCGTCGCAGCAGGGAATGAGCGTGTCGTGGATGCCGGGCGAGCTGTCGTCCACCAGGGTCGCAATCGTGCGCCGGCGGTTGGTGAGCAGCTCGTCGCCGGCGCGCGGGCAGAGGCGGTACCAGGCGTTGCGCGAGTGTGGCATCGACAGATGCTCGGCGAGATCGCCGGGGACGAGCGCCCAGAAATCGACGACCTGGGTTCCGTGGGTGTTGATGATCCGCAGGCGCTCGCCTTGCGCGAGGCGGAACGCGACGCCGCTGCGCGCCGCGAGTGTCCTGGTGGAAGCTTGCTGCATCCTCTACTCCGCCGCTTCGCGTTTCGCGGCTGGCGTGCCGAAGCCGCCACCGCCGGGAGTCTCGACCACGAACATGTCGCCCTCACTCATCTCCACCCGGGCGGTGCCGCCCAGCTCCTCGATCCGGCCGTCGGCGCGCGCGACATAGTTGCGCCCGCACTTGCCCGGCTCGCCACCCGCCAGGCCGTAAGGCGGCACAAGGCGATGGCCGGAGAGAATCCCGGCGGTCATCTTCTCGCGGAACAACAGCCGGCGGATCACTCCGTCGCCACCCTTGTGGGCGCCCTTGCCCCCGCTGCCGCGGCGGATCTCGAAGCCGTGCACCAGCACCGGAAAGCGCCATTCCAGCACCTCCGGGTCGGTCAGCCGCGAGTTGGTCATGTGGGTGTGGACGGCGTCGGTGCCGTCGAAACCGGCGCCGGCACCGGAACCGCCGCAGATGGTCTCGTAGTACTGGTACCTGGCGTTGCCGAAGGTCAGGTTGTTCATGGTGCCTTGCGCCGCGCTCATCACGCCGAGGGCGCCGTACAGCGCGTCGGTGATGCATTGCGAGGTCTCCACGTTCCCCGCCACCACCGCCGCCGGATAGCGCGGGTTCAGCATCGAGCCCTCGGGGATGACGATCTCGAGCGGCTTCATGCAGCCGGCGTTCATCGGGATGTCGTCGTCCACCAGGGTGCGGAAGACATAGAGCACCGCCGCCTTGCACACCGCCGAGGGCGCGTTGAAATTGCTCGGCGCCTGGCGGCTGGTGCCGGTGAAGTCGATACGCGCCGAGCGGGCCGCGCGATCGATGGCAACCGTAACGGCGATCACGCTGCCGTCGTCCATCTCGTAGGCGAAGCTGCCGTCCCTGAGCACGTCGATCACCCGGCGGACCTGCTCCTCGGCATTGTCCTGGACGTGGCCCATATAGGCCGCGACCACCGCGAGGCCGAAATCGCCGACCATGCGCCGGAGTTCCTGCAGACCCTTCTCGTTGGCGGCGATCTGGGCCCGGAGGTCGGCGATGTTCTGGTCGGGATTGCGCGCCGGCCACGCGCCGGACCCGAGCAGCGCCCGCATCTCGGCTTCGCGGAAGCGCCCTTTGTCGACCAGCTTGAAGTTGTCGATCAGCACGCCTTCCTGCTCGACCGTGGTCGAATCCGGCGGCATCGAGCCGGGCGTGATGCCGCCGACATCGGCATGGTGCCCGCGGCTGGCGACCCAGAACTGCAGCGGGTTGTCGGCTGACGCTTGCGTCTGCGGCCCACCCCCACCCCGACCCTCCCCCATCGAGGGGGAGGGGGATTCCTGCCGCGGCGAGATTGCGTCCCCTCCCCCCTTGTGGGGGAGGGTTGGGGTGGGGGGTGATGTCGGACTCGGAACATCCCCGAGAAACACCGGCGTGATCACCGTGATGTCGGGCAGGTGGGTGCCGCCGTTATAGGGGGCGTTCAGCACGTAGACGCCGCCCGCCGCGATGGTCGAGCGCCCCGCGGCGTCGCGGTTCTGGCGGATCACGGTCTGCACGCTCTCGCCCATCGAGCCGAGATGCACCGGCATGTGCGGCGCGTTGGCGATGAGATTTCCGCCGCGGTCGAAGATCGCGCAGGAGAAATCCAACCGCTCCTTGATGTTCACGGAATAGGAGGTGTTCTCCAGCGTGGCGCCCATCTGCTCGGCGATCGACATGAACAGGTTGTTGAACACCTCGAGCATCACCGGGTCGACGTCGGTGCCGATGGCGGCCTGGCGCTTGAGCGTCACGACGCGGCGCAGGACCAGATCGCGAGCGGCGGTCATTTCCGCGCGCCAGCCGGGCTCGATCACGTTGGTCCCGGTCGGCTCGACGATGATCGCCGGACCGTCGACCGCGGCCCCGGCCGCGAGGTCGCCGCGGTCATGGACCGGCGTGTCGTGCCATGTCCCCTCGGCCCACATCCGGACCGTGGCGCGGGAACTCACCGCATTCTCGTTGTCATCGCCGGACCCTCGGGTCCGGCCGGAGGCCGGCCCGCCAACAGGCTGTACCCCGCGATCCATGTCGACGCCAGCGCCGTCGGATGAGTGGATGCCCGGGTCAAGCCCGCGCATGACATTCCTGGATGTCTCTGCTCCGGTCTTGCCGACCAGCTCGACCGAGACCGCCTCCACCACATGGCCCTTGTCGGGAACGATGAAGCCATAGCGCTGGCGGTGCGCCGCCTCGAAGCCGGCGACGATCGCCGCCCGGTCGCCCATCGCCACCACCAGCGCCGCGTCGGTGCCGTCGTAGCGCAGATGGACCCGGCGCAGCACGTCGACCCGTGCCACCTCGACATCCTGCTGGCGCATCTCCGCGCGCGCCTCGGCCTCGAGCGCGGCGAGCACCGGTTCGAGCTCGGCTTCGATGCCCCCGGCGAGGCGCGTCTCCACCGCCCGCTCGCGCATCACCCTGATGTCGGCCAGCCCCATGCCATAGGCCGACAGCACGCCGGCCAGCGGATGCAGGTACACCGTCGTCATGCCGAGGGCGTCGGCGACGGCGCAGGCATGCTGGCCGCCGGCGCCGCCGAAGCAGCACAGCGTGTACCTGGTCACGTCGTAGCCGCGCTGGATCGAGATCTCCTTGATCGCGTTCGCCATGTTCTCGACCGCGATCTTCAGGAATCCCTCCGCCGTCGCCTCGGGGCCGCGCGAGTCGCCGGCGGCTCCGTGGATGCGGCGCGCCAGCTCGCCGAAGCGCCGCGCCACCACCTCGGCGTCGATCGGCTGGGCGGCGTCGGGCCCGAAGACCCGCGGGAAGAACCCGGGCTGCAGGCGTCCGAGCATGACGTTGCAGTCGGTGACGGTGAGCGGCCCGCCGCGGCGATAGCAGGCCGGCCCCGGATCGGCGCCGGCCGAGTCGGGGCCGACGCGATAGCGCGTGCCGTCGAAATGCAGGATCGAGCCGCCGCCGGCCGCCACGGTGTGGATCTGCATCATCGGCGCGCGCATGCGCACGCCGGCGACCAGGGTCTCGAAGGCGCGCTCGAACTCGCCGGCGTAGTGCGATACGTCGGTCGAAGTCCCGCCCATGTCGAAGCCGATGATGCGCCCGAACCCGGCGCGGGCCGAGGTCTCGACCGCGCCGACGATGCCGCCGGCCGGGCCGGACAGGATCGAATCCTTGCCCTGGAACAGCCGCGCGTCGGTGAGCCCGCCGTTCGACTGCATGAACATGAGCCTGGTGTCGCCGAGCTCGGACGCCACCTGGTCGACATAGCGCCGCAGGATCGGCGAAAGATAGGCGTCGACGACGGTGGTGTCGCCGCGGCCGACCAGCTTCATCAGCGGGCTGACCTCGTGGCTCACCGAGACCTGGGTGAAGCCGACCTCGCGCGCGATCCCGGCGACCAGCTTCTCGTGAGCGGTGTGCCGATAGCCGTGCAGGAACACGATGGCGGCGGAACGGATGCCGTCCTCATAGGCTGCGCGCAACGCCATGCGCACCGCCAGGGGCTCGGGCCTTTGCAGCACTTCCCCCTCGGCGGTGACGCGCTCCCCCACCTCGACGACCAGCTCGTACAGCAGCTCCGGCAGCACGATGTGCCGGGCGAAGATATGCGGCCGGTTCTGGTAGGCGATGCGCAGCGCGTCGCCGAACCCGGCGGTGGTGACCAGCACCGTGCGGTCGCCCTTGCGCTCCAGCAGCGCGTTGGTGGCGACGGTGGTGCCCATCTTGACCGCGCCGATTAGGCCGGACGGGATCGCCGCGCCGGCGCGGACGCCCAGCAAGTCGCGGATGCCCTGGACCGCGGCGTCGCGATATTGCTCGGGATTCTCGGACAGGAGCTTGTGGCTGACCAGGCCGCCGTCGGGGCGACGCGCCACCACGTCGGTGAAGGTGCCGCCGCGGTCGATCCAGAATTGCCAGCGTCCGCTACCGTCCGCGCCTGTCGTCGCCACGCCCGCCGCCTCGTCCTGCCGATTGGTTGGTCGGCGACCATAGCGCAGGCGATGGCACGGCGTCATCCCACCGGAAGCGGGTACCGGGCGTCGGCGGGACGGCGGAAGGTCAGGCCTTCTTGCGGGCGGGTTTCGGCGCCGCCGGCTCGGCCGCGGCCTCGTCTGCCGCCGCGCCCTCGGGGAAGTCCTGGGTATCCTCGGCCAGCCGATCGATCATCTCGCCGACCGGCGAAGATCCGGCGGCCTCTTCCGTGTCGGCCTCGATCTCGATGCCGGGCTCTGCAGCCGTCTCGGCCGCCGCCGTCTCCTCGAACACCGTGTCGTCTTCCGCGGCGGGCTCCTCGATGGCCACCGGCTCGTCGTCGCCGGCCGCCTCGACAGGCTCCGCGGCGATCTCGTCGGGTGCACCACCCTCGGGGCCGGTCGCGATCAGGGCGGCGACCGCCTGTTCGGCCGCCGTCACCGCGTCCTCCGCGCCGGCCGCGTCGGCGACCACGTCGTCCTCGGCGACCACGTCGTCCTCGGCGACCACGTCGCCCTCGGCCACTGCGTCGTCGTCAGCGATTTCCTCGGCGACGGCGATTTCGTCCGGCAGCGCTTCGTCGGGGTCTTCCGGCACCGCCGGGGCTTCGTCGGCCGCCGCCTCGGCCGACTCCGCGGCGATGTCGTCCGCAGCGGCGACCGCCTGTTCGGCGGCGGCGGCAAGATCGATCGTGTCGAGCGACGGCGCCGCGTCGGGCGCCGCGTCGGCCGTCGGCTCGGGGTCGTTCGGCGCGGTGCCGAGCATGCCGCTCAGTCGCGAATCGAGATCGCGCAGGGTGCCGGCCAGGATGTCCCGGCCGCCCGCTTCGACCCCCAGGAGCAAGGCGTGCAGCATGCCGCGCAGCTCGCCGTTCTCGCGCTCCAGCTCGCCGATGCGCGCGTGCGAGGTCTCGGCCTGCGCCTGCTGCTCGCCGCGCGCCGACTCCAGGGCGTTCATCAGGGTGATGAGGCGCTCGCTGTAGCGGCGCTCCTGCTCGCCGATCAGGCCGAACCGGCGCTCGGCCAGTTCCACCCGTTCGCGCAGATCCTCGATATTGCTCATCCGATCCTCCGCATGCCCGCTCCAGGCTGCCGTTCCGCAAGGTTGCAGCAAATGGTTGGCATTTTGTTACCCGGGCCCCAAGCCGCGGCCATAGAAGGATTGCGAGCCGATGCCATATCGAGATCTAGGCGGTCGGCAAACTCAAGGTTCCGTTAAGCAGCGCAGACCGCTTATGTCCTCATGCGATGCCTCAATCCCGACCCGCCGGAGCGTTGCCAAACCTCGGGATGCGCCGCGGGCAAGTGGCGTCGCTGCGACGAGCTTGGCAACCGGCTTTGGCGGGCCGTGACCGCGCTGGCTCGGCGGGGCAAGCGGGCGCCGAAGGTCGAGGCCCACGCCACCCAGGCCTGCGCGGACGGTGATCCCGATCGCGGCACGGCGGCATTTTCCGACCATCTGCCGGCGGCGGCGGCCGTTCCCGCGCTCCTCGGCGAGGCCAGGCTCCAGTCACCGGCCATGCCCGCGCGGGTTCGTTCACGCCGCTGACCGGCCGCACCGGCCGCGATGGGCCGACTTGAATCGGGTTCTCCCGACGATTTCAGGGCGATCCGGCATGCCGTGCGGCTCAGTGCGCTGCCGACGCGGCCCCCCAGCCATCGGCGAGCATGTCGAATGCCGTGCGGCTTTCGGCCAACAGCTCCTGCAGCATCGACAGGTGGTCGGGGTGGTCGAGATCGATGCGGCCGGCAACGTCGCCATCGGCAAGCTCGAGCAGGGATTCGAACTTGCGCGCGATATGCCGCATCTTCACGTTCTCGGCCAGGCAGATCATGGTGACGTGGCGGATGTTGCGGTTGCGCGCCGTCACCAGGGTGCGGCGCATCAGCTCGCTGCCGATCCCGTGATCCTGCCGCGGCGACTCGACGGAGACGGCGAGCTCGGCGCTCGACGGCCAGAGCGGATCGCGCCAGGCGAGCTGGCAGGCCGCGCGCACCTCGCCGTCCTCGACATGGCCGAAATGCAGCGAGCGTAGCCAATCGATGCGGTGCACGAAGGCGTCGACCGACTGATCGGTCAGCGTGGCGCCGAAGCGCAGGCGGCGGACGGCGCCGTCCAGGCGCTTGAGATGCGCGGCCAGGCGCGAGGCATCGCTCGGGAGCAGTCTGCGGATGTGTGGTATGGCCTCGATCCCGGCTGTCCGTTGAAGAGGTCGACGCAAGCGCCGCCCGTTGTGGACATTCTCCGGGATGAATGTTTCGAATTTCTTGTTGGATCGGTTGGAGCGGCACCGATCGGCGCTGAAGATGTCGCCTGACGCCGCCTCGCGCAAGAAGGCTTGCGGCCCGCCACTCCGCGGCGGCGCCGCGTGCCTGCAGAATGTCGGCATCTCGGGCAGGGCACGCGGCATTCGGGCGGTCGCGCGCAGGGCAGCTCTGCAGCACACGCATTGCATTGCCGATGGTGGCGCCGCCGCGCCTCGCATAATAGGCTATCGCGGCGTGCGGAGATCATCGGGGATTCTCGTCATGGAGATTCTCGTCATAGTGATCCCCGGGGCTCCGCGAGGGGGGACCCGACCGGCAATCGGATTCTGGGCGGCCGCGGCGCGGCGGCGGGGAACGCCAGGCAGGACTGCATGAGCATCTGGGGCAAGATTCTGGGCGGCGCCGCTGGCTTCGCCCTGGGCGGACCGCTCGGCGCGCTGCTTGGCGCGGCCGCCGGCCATGCCGTCGATTCCCTGCGCAACGCCCAGGACCCGCTCGGCGACGACGCCATCGGCCATGGCCCGGGCGGCGCCGGGCCCGACGAGTCGAACGAGCGCGCCGCCACGCGCCAGATCGCCTTCACCATCGCGGTGATCGTGCTGGGCGCCAAGATGGCCAAGGCCGACGGAACGGTGAGCCGGGACGAGGTCGACGCCTTCAAGGAGGTGTTCCAGGTGCCTGCGCACGAGCGCCGGAATGTCGGTCGCCTGTTCGACCGGGCGCGCCGCGATTCCGAAGGCTTCGAGCCCTACGCGCGGCAGATCGCCGGCATGTTCCGCCGCCGCTCCAAGGTGCTGGAGGAACTGCTGGACGGGCTGTTCCACATCGCCAAGGCCGACGGGGTGGTGCAGGCCGGCGAGCTCGACTATCTCCGGCGGGTCGCCCATATCTTCGGTTTCGACGACCCCGAGTTCGAGCGCATCCGGGCTGGGCATCTCGGTGCCGACAAGGCCGACCCGTACGAGATCCTGGGAGTCACCCGCGACATGACCGACGCCCAGATCAAGGGCGTCTGGCGCCGGCTGATCCGCGAGAATCACCCCGACAAGCTGATTGCCAAGGGCCTGCCGCGCGAATTCGTGGAGATCGCGACCGAAAAGCTGGCGACCATCAACGCCGCCTACGACCGGGTCGCCAAGGAACGCGGCATCCCCTAGAACTGCGGCCATGGCTCCCCCTGCACCCCTTCTCGCCCTGCGCGACGCGCGGCTGGGCTTCGGCGGCGCGCCGCTGTTCGAGCGCGTCTCGCTCGCGGTCGGGCGCGGCGACCGCGGCTGCCTGGTCGGGCGCAACGGCAGCGGCAAGTCGACGCTGCTGAAGGCGCTTGCTGGCACCGTCGAGCCCGATGCCGGCGAGCGGTTCCTGCAGCCCGGCACCCGGCTCGGCTGGCTGGCGCAGGACCCGATCCTGCCGCCCGGGGAGAGCGTGGCCAACTACGTCGCCGGCGGCCTGCCGGCCGACGAGCCACTCCAGGGCCCGGGCGGCGACGCCGCCGACGACTACCGGGTCGCCGCCGTGCTCGACCGGCTGAAGCTTGCGGGCGAGCGCACCCTCGGCACCCTGAGCGGCGGCGAAGGCCGCCGCGCCGCCCTGGCCCGGGTCCTGGCCGGCGCCGCCGACATCCTGCTGCTGGACGAGCCGACCAACCATCTCGACCTGCCGACCATCGAATGGCTCGAGGAGGAGCTGTCCGGGTTTGCCGGCGGCATCGTCATGATCAGCCACGATCGCGCCTTCCTGCGCCGGGTGACCACGCGCACGCTATGGCTCGACCGCGGCACCCTGCGCAGCCTCGACCAGGGCTTCGCCGGCTTCGAGGCCTGGCAGGCCACGACCCTGGACGCCGAGGAGACCGCGGCGCACAAGCTCGACCGCAAGATCGCCGCCGAGACGCACTGGCTGGCGCGCGGCGTCACCGCCAGGCGCAAGCGCAACGAGGGCCGCCTCGCCCGGCTCAAGGGCCTGCGCAAGGCGCGCGCCGAGCGGTTGCGCCAGGCCGGCCGCGCCAAGCTGGCGCTCGAAGGGGCCGGCGCCAGCGGCGCGCTGGTGATCGAGGCCGAGAACATCCGCAAGGACCTCGGCGGCCGTCCGATCGTCGCGGACTTCACCACCCGCATCCTCAGGGGCGACCGGGTCGGCCTGATCGGCCCCAACGGCGCCGGCAAGACCACCCTGCTGCGGCTGTTGACCGGCGAGCTGGCGCCCGATTCCGGCCGCGTGCGGATCGGCACCAACGTGAAGCCGCTGTATTTCGACCAGCGCCGCGCCCAGCTCGATCCTGCAGCCACGCTGTGGCAGACCCTGGCGCCGGCCGGCGGCGACAGCATCGTGGCGCTCGGCCGCCAGCGCCATGTGGTGGCGTATCTGCGCGACTTCCTGTTCGAGGACAGCCAGGCGACCATGCCGGTTGCCAGCCTGTCGGGCGGCGAGCGCGCGCGCCTGCTGCTGGCCCGGCTGTTCGCCGAACCCGGCAATCTGGTGGTGCTCGACGAGCCGACCAACGATCTCGACATGGAGACCCTCGACCTGCTGCAGGAGGTGCTCGACGAGTTCGAGGGCACGCTGCTGCTGGTCAGCCACGACCGCGACTTCCTCGACCGGCTGGTCACCAGCGTCATCGCCGTCGAAGGCGAGGGCCGGATCGCCGAATACCCCGGCGGCTATGCCGACTATCTCCGCCAGCGCCCCGCGTCGAACACGGCGGCGCCGCGCGACGCGGCCGTCGTCAGGGCCGCGCGGCCGGCGGCGCCGACTGCGTCGCGCACGGCGCGGGCGACGACCAGGCTCGGCTACAAGGAAGCGCGCGAGCTCGAGATGCTGCCGGCGACGATCGACAGCCTGGCCGACGAGATCGCGGCGCTCGAGCGCGCGCTCGCCGATCCCGGCCTCTATGGTCGAGATCGCAGTGCATTCGACGCCGCGACCACGCGGCTCGACGCCGCCCGCCGCGCCCTCGCCGCCGCCGAGGAGCGCTGGCTCGAGCTCGAGGAGAAGCGCGAGTCCCTGGTCGGCGGCGCGGCGCGATGACGCCGCTCGACGTCGCCGGATTGCTGCTCGTCACCTTCGTCTGGGGCATGAACTTCGCCGTGGTGAAGGCGGGGTTGGCCGAACTGCCGCCGATCTTCTTCGTGGCGCTGCGTTTCACCGGCGTTGCGCTGACGCTGCTGCCCTTCGTGCGGCTGTCGCGGCGCAAGCTCGGGCAACTCGTCCTCCTGTCGGTGACCCTGGGCGGGCTGCATTTCTCCATGATGTTCGTCGGGCTGCGCGGTCTCGACGTCGCCACCGCCGCCATCGCCATCCAGCTCCAGGTGCCCTTTGCCGCGATCCTGGCGGCCATCGCCTTCAAGGACCGGCTCGGCTGGCGGCGCCTGCTCGGCATGGCGATCGCCTTCACCGGGGTCGCGCTCATCGCCGGCGAACCGCGGCTGGACAGCAACCTGCAGCCGCTCGCCCTGGTCGTCACTGCCGCACTGGTCTGGTCCCTCGCCAACATCCAGATCAAGGCGCTGGGCGACGAAGTCGACGTCTTCGCCCTGTCCGCCTGGGTTGCGCTGCTGGCGGCGCCGCAGCTCTACCTGGCGTCCTATCTGCTGGAGGACGGGCAGGTCGCGGCGCTCCTGGCCTCGAGCTGGATCGCCTGGGGGTCGATCGCCTATCAGGTGGTGGTTGTCACGATCCTGGGCTACGGCATCTGGTACTGGAACATGCGGCGCCATCCGGTGAGCCAGGTGATGCCGTTCACCCTGCTGGTGCCGCTGTTCGGCGTGCTCTCGGGCATCGTCTTCTTCGACGAGCGCGTGACCCTGCCGATGCTGATCGGCGGCGCGTCGACCATCGCCGGCGTCGCCATCATCGTGATCCGCCGGCCGCGCATCGTCGCGCCGTCGACCAAGGGCGGCTTGTAGCCGGCTCCCCACTCGGGCCGCTCGAGCGCCACCAGCCCGAAACTCTCTCCGCGCATCTGCCGAATGCCCGAAACCCCAGGGATTCGGGCCGAACTTTACTAAAACTTTATCCGCTCATTCTAGCCTTCCCTCCAGACGCCGTCGGCCCGACTTCCGCGGCTCCCAGACACGAGGCGCCTCGGAGGGCCAGCACAAGATGTGGAAGAAAAAGTGGCTCGGCGCCGAATGGCTGCACCGGGACGGACATATCTGGGGTCCCGACTCCACCGACCTGCCGGGTGATCCCGGCATCACATCCCAGTGGCACCTGCGCAATACGGGCCAGACTGGCGGCACCCCCGGCATCGACCTCAACGTCGCTTCGGTCTGGACCGACTACACCGGCAGCGGGATTCGCGTCGGCGTGATCGACGACGGCTTCGACTATCGCCACGCCGACCTGGCGGCCAACTACGACATCTCGGCAGACTACGATTTCCGCGCGGGCGATTCGGATGCCGCGGCGGAAGCCGGCGACAACCATGGCACCACCGTCGCCGGCGTCATCGCGGCCGACGACAACGGCATCGGCGCCGTCGGCGTCGCGTATGACGCGACGATCGTCGGCGCCCGCATCGGCTACGGCGCCAATGGCAGCCTGAGCCAGGTCGTGAATGCGGTCCGCGCCCAGGCGGATGTGGACATCTCGAACAACAGCTGGAGCTACACCAGCCCCTTCGCCGACAACTTCAAGTCGAGCGCCTTCGTATCGGCCAAGGCGGCCCTCGAATACGCGGTGTCGACCGGACGCGGCGGCCTGGGGACGGTGTTCGTATTCGCCGCCGGCAACAACCGGGATCTCGGCGACGACGTGAATTTCCACAACTTCCAGAATTCGATCTACACGACGGCGGTCGCCGCGATCGACCACAACGGGCGGGTGGCGAACTTCAGCACGCCCGGCGCTGCCGTCCTGGTCGCCGCGCCGGGCGTCGGCATCTACACCACCGACGCCACCGGGTCGGCCGGCTATGTCGGCGGCAACTACGTGAACGTGAGCGGCACGTCGTTCGCGGCGCCGGCGGTCTCGGGCGTCGTCGCCCTGATGCTCGAGGCCAATCCCGGGCTCGGCTATCGCGACGTCCAGGAGATCCTCGCCTATTCCGCCCGCCAGATCGGCGCGAACAGCCCGCTGTGGAAGACCAATGGCGCTGGCGATTGGAACGGCGGCGGACTGCACTACAGCCCCGACTACGGCTTCGGCCTGGTCGACGCCCATGCCGCGGTCCGCCTCGCCGAAACCTGGACCAGGCAGTCGACCTTCGCCAACATGGCGGCAGGCACCGGCAGCGCGGCACCCAACCTCGCCATTCCCGACGGCAGCGCGGCGGGCATCGCCAGTACGGTCTCGATCGGCCAGAATCTCGGGATCGACAAGATCGAGGTCGACCTCAACATCAGCCATACCTGGATCGGCAACCTGCGGGTCGTGCTGGTCTCGCCCCAGGGCACAGAGAGCGTCCTGATCGACCGGCCCGGCATCAATCCCGACACCGGCAGCGGCGCCGGCAACTCGGCAGACAACATCAACTTCGTGCTCTCCAGCAATCATTTCTGGGGCGAGGACAGCGCGGGCCTCTGGACGCTCAGGGTCTATGACCTCGCGACCGGCGAGACCGGCAAGCTCAACAGCTGGTCGCTCAAGGTCTATGGCGACGCGGCCTCGGCCAACGACACCTACATCTACACCGACGAATACGCAGTGCAGACCGACGGGGCGCGCAGGATCCTGAATGACGCCGCCGGCGACGACACGATCAACGCGTCCGCAGTAACCGGCAACGCGACGCTCAACCTCAATCCGGGCGCGACCAGCACGCTTGCCGGCAAGACTCTCCAGATCGGCACGGGCACGGTGATCGAGAACGCCCTGCTCGGCGATGGCCACGACACGATCATCGGCAATGACGCCGGTAACCTTCTGTGGGGCGGACGCGGCAACGACCAAATTTACGGCAATGCCGGCAACGACCTGCTCACCGGCGGGCAGGGCGACGACGCCATCGATGGCGGCGCCGGCTTCGACACCGCATTCTTCGGCTGGAACTTCGGCAGCTACAGCGTCTGGTTCACCGACACGGTGACGGCGACCGTCTCCTACATCGGCGCCGCACCGGCCGGGGACGGTACGGATACGCTGACCGGGATCGAGACCTTCAGTTTCCTGGATAGCGTCTACAGCTTCGCCGAGCTGTACGATCTGTATGGCAATCCGACGCCGATCAACAGCGCGCCGGTTGCCCACGACGATGCCGCATCGACCGCCGAGGACCACGCCGCCACCATCGCCGTGCTCGGCAACGATGGCGATGTCGATGGCGACGCCCTGACCGTCACCGGCGCCGGCAACGGTGCCAACGGCACGGTCGTGGTCAACGTCAACGGCACCCTGACCTACACGCCGAACGCCGACTTCAACGGCCAGGACAGCTTCGGCTACACCGTCTCCGACGGCAAGGGCGGCACTGCGTCGGCCCAGGTCACCGTCGTCGTCACCCCGATCAACGATGCGCCCACGGCGATCGACGATACTGCTTCGACCGCCGAGGACCAGGCGATCACCATCGCCGTGCTCGGCAACGATGGCGATGTCGATGGCGACGCCCTGACCGTCACCGGCGCCGGCAACGGTGCCAACGGCACGGTCGTGGTCAACGTCAACGGCACCCTGACCTACACGCCGAACGCCGACTTCAACGGCCAGGACAGCTTCGGCTACACCGTCTCCGACGGCAAGGGCGGCACTGCGTCGGCCCAGGTCACCGTCGTCGTCACCCCGATCAACGATGCGCCCACGGCGATCGACGATACTGCTTCGACCGCCGAGGACCAGGCGATCACCATCGCCGTGCTCGGCAACGATGGCGATGTCGATGGCGACAACTTGACCGTGACCGGTGCCGGCAACGGTGCCAGCGGCACGGTCGTGGTCAACGCCAACGGCACCCTGACCTACACCCCGAACGCCGACTTCAATGGCCAGGACAGCTTCGGCTACACCATCGCCGACGGCAAGGGCGGTACAGCCTCGGCCCAGGTCACCGTCGTCGTCACCCCGGTCAACGATGCGCCGAGGGCGATCGACGATACTGCTTCGACCGCCGAGGACCAGGCGATCACCATCGCCGTGCTCGGCAACGATGGCGATGTCGATGGCGACAACTTGACCGTGACCGGTGCCGGCAACGGTGCCAGCGGCACGGTCGTGGTCAACGCCAACGGCACCCTGACCTACACTCCGAACGCCGACTTCAACGGCCAGGACAGCTTCGGCTACACCATCGCCGACGGCAAGGGCGGCACCGCATCGGCCCAGGTCACGGTCGTCGTCACCCCGGTCAACGATGCGCCCACCGCAGTCGACGATTCCGCTTCGACCGCCGAGGACCAGGCGATTACCATCGCCGTACTCGGCAATGACGGCGATGTCGATGGCGATGCCCTGACCGTCGCCGGCGCCGGCAACGGTGCCAGCGGCACGGTCGTGGTGAACGCCAACGGCACCCTGACCTACACCCCGAACGCCGGGTTCTCCGGGCAGGACGGTTTCTCCTACACGATCGCCGATGGGCATGGCGGGACTTCGACCGCGAGTGTCGGCGTGACCGTGGAAGCGGTCGCCGACCCCGTCCCCGCGCCGTGGTCACCGAGCAGCGTGACCTTCAGCAACGCGGCGACGAGCGCAGGCGAGCAGCTGCGGGCCGACAGCTACACCCTGCTCGCCGACCGGCCCGGCACCGTCCACCTGACCGGCGACACGCTCGACATTGCCGATATCGAACCGTCCGCCAGCATCGCTGTCGCCACCGCCGCCCATGGCGCCGTCGATGTCCGCCTGGAAAGCCCCTGGGGCTCGGTCGGGAACGTCGCGATCGAGAACGGCGATTCGACCGACGTGGCGATCCACGGCTTCGTTCATGCCGACGTCGTGCTGGGCGGTGCCGGTGGCTCCGCCGTCACCATCGTCGATGCCAAGCGGGGCAGCGTCGTCACCGGCGACGGCGACGACACCATCGACACCGCCGCCTACAGCGACGGCGCCGGCAATGGAAATCGGTTCGATGTCGCGGCCGGCGCCGGCAACGACGTCGTCACGGTGACAGGCTACGCCAGCTACACGAACGTCGTCGCCGACGGCGGCGACGGCAACGACACGATCCGCTTCCTGGGCAGCGGTGCCGCTCTGCTGCATGGCGGCCAAGGCGACGACATTCTCTCGGGCGATGCCGGCGACGACCTGCTCGATGGCGGCTCGGGCGCGGACTTGATGGCCGGCGGCAAGGGCGACGACATCTACGTCGTGGACGACGCCGGCGACGTCGTTGATGAAGCCGTCTGGGGCGGGGCGGGCGGAGTCGATCTGGTGCGGAGCTCGATCAGCTTCGACCTGTCGAGCCATGCCAACATCGAGAACCTCACCCTGACCGGCATCGACGACATCGACGGAACCGGCAACGCGCGCAGCAACGTGATCACCGGCAACGATGGCGCCAACCGTCTGGACGGCGGCACGGGCGCCGACACGCTGATCGGTGGCAAGGGTGACGATGTCTACGTGGTGAATTCGGGCAGCGACAAGGTGGTGGAGACCCTGGTCCTCGACCTGGGCGGCGGCATCGATCGGATCGAAAGCTCGATCTCCTGGAGCCTTGCGAGTCTGGACAATGTCGAGGACCTGACGCTGACCGGCACGGCCCGTCTCCGGGGCACCGGCAACGGGCTCGACAACACCATCGTCGGCAATGACAGCAACAACACCCTGATCGGCAACGGCGGAAGCGACGTTATGTTCGGCGGCGACGGCAATGACAGGCTGATCGGTGGCGACGGCGACGACAGGCTGATCGGCGGCCGGGGCGCCGATAAGCTCACGGGGAGCTCCGGACGCGACATCTTCGAGTTCCGGAACCTGGACGAGGCCGGCGACAAGATCACCGATTTCGCCAAGGGGCCCTCGGGCGACGTGCTGAAGATCAGCGATCTCCTGGACAGTCTCGGCGACGGCGATGATCCGTTCGCCGGCGGCTTCCTCGAGTTTCAGCAGGCCGGGCGCCACACGCTGGTCCGAATCGACCTGGATGGCGGCGGCGACGATTTCCAGACCCTGGTCACCATCAGCAACGTCGCGCTGACCGCGGCGGATACCGACAACTACGTCTACGCCGACTGAGTCCGGCCCGGCCGCGACGGCGGCGGTTTAGCCGACCGCGGCGTAGAGCGGCGCCGTGATGCCGCGGGCGGCCCGCCAAGCCCGCCACTCCGCGCCGAACAGGCCGAGCCAGACCACGTCCTGCCAACTGCCGTCGCGGATCTGCTCCTGGGAGCGCAGGGTCGCCTCGACGCTGAAGCCGAGCTTCCGGCTCAGGCCGATCGAGCGCGCGTTGCGCCCATAAGTGAGCGCCAGGATCTTGCGCACCCCGGCCTCGGCAAACAGGAAGTCGATCAGCGCCCCGCGCGCCTCGAATCCGAGGCCGCGGCCCCAGTACGATCGCTCGCCGATTACCGTCGTGGTGTAGCCGACGACGGTCCAGTCGTCGATCGTGAGGCGCGAGAAGCCGATGATGCCACCGCTCATGCGGTCGAACAGGCCGAGCATGAAGAGCTGCCGCTGGTCGGCCCGGGCGATCGTTTCCAGGATCTGCGCCCGGGTCGCGTGCATCGGCTGGGCGGTCAGCAGCATCACCTCGGGATCGCCGTACCACGCGACATAGGCATCGTCGACATCCGCCGGGCCCAGCGAACGGATCAGCAGCCGCGGCGTGTGCAGCGCCACCGGCTCGCCCGGCACCCAGCCCAGGCGCTTTCCCCCTTCCAACGTCACCCGCCGCCCCCCATGATCGGCCGGGCTCCCGCTTCCGGATGGCAACGCGCACGCGCCGCCGCCCGGATGACACCGCCCGACGATACTACGTCGATACTACGTCACCAGCGCAGGACAGCCGCCGTGAACCAGACCCGCCGACCCGATCCGGGATTCGTCTTCCGGTCCCTCAACCTGATCCCGGAGATCGTCGTCGATTCCCACCCCGAGGACGAGTCGGTCTGGGTGCCGATCCGGCCCGGCGTGCAGCTGCGGCCGATGATGTTCGACGTCAGCAATGGCGGCTGGTCGAGCCTCCTGAAGATCGGCCCGGGCGAGAGCCTCGCCTGCCACTACCACACCCAGCCGGTGCACGGCTTCACGCTCGACGGCTCGTGGCGCTATCTCGAGCACAACTGGGTCGCCAGCGAGGGCACCTATATCTACGAGCCGCCGGGCGAAATGCACACCCTGGTGGCCGATGCCAAGACCGGCATGACCACCTTCTTCGTCACCCGCGGCGCGCTGATCTATACCGACCCCGAGGGCCGGCAGATCGGTTACGAAGACGTGTTCACCCGCCTGGCCCTGTGCCGCGCGCATTACGCCAGCACCGGCCGCGACCCGGCGGAGCTCGAGGCGCTGATTCGGTGAGCCCGGCATCGGCGATGGCCGCGCCGGCGATACGCGAGCGCCCTTCGCCGAATCGCGACGCCCGGCCGGCCGGGCGGAGCGTCGACATTCTGCTGCTCCACTACACCGGGATGAGAAGTGCCGCGGCGGCGCTCGACCGGCTCTGCGACCCCGCCGCCAAGGTCGGCGCCCACTACCTGATCGAGGAGGACGGCGCAGCCTGGCGCCTGGTGCCGGAAGAACTGCGCGCCTGGCACGCCGGAGTGGCGAGCTGGGCCGGCGCCAGCGACATCAACGCCCGCTCGATCGGCATCGAGCTGGTCAATCCCGGCCACGAATTCGGCTATCGCCCGTTTCCCGAGGCGCAGATGGCGGCGCTCGAACGCCTCGCCGCGGGCATCCTGACCCGGCACCCGATCCCGCCGCGCCGGGTGCTCGGCCATTCCGACGTGGCGCCCGCGCGCAAGGAGGATCCGGGCGAGCGGTTCGACTGGGCGCGCCTCGCCCGTGCCGGCATCGGCCTGTGGCCGGACACCGCACCGCCCTTCGTCGACGGTGCCTCCCCCGATTTGCGGGCGCTGCAGGCCGATCTCGCCCGCTTCGGCTATGGCGTGCCGCGGAGCGGCGCGCTGGACCACGAGACCCGCGCCGTGGTGGCCGCCTTCCAGCGCCATTTCCGGCCCGAACGGGTCGACGGTCAACCCGATCCCGGCACGGCCGGTCGGCTCGCCGCCCTTCTCGCCCTAATCGATTGATCCGAAAGCAATTGACGGCTCTGCCAGGGCGCATTACCTAAGCCCTGCCAGACGGCCGGATGGCCGCCTTTCGACCGCTCCTCCGGGGGTGGCCGGGGGGAGGAAAGTCCGGGCTCCACGGAAACACGGTGCCGGGTAACGCCCGGCGGGGGCGACTCCAGGGAAAGTGCCACAGAGAGCAGACCGCCGGCCGCCGCAAGGCATTGGCCGGTAAGGGTGAAAGGGTGCGGTAAGAGCGCACCGCGGGTCCGGCGACGGATCTGGCAGGGCAAACCCCACCGGGAGCAAGACCGCATAGGGGCGGCAGGTCGGCCCTTCTTCGGAAGGGTGCGGCCGGGCGCGTTTTCGCGTCGCCGCCCGGGTAGGTCGCGCGAGGCGCCCGGCAACGGGCGTCCCAGATGAATGGCCATCCATCGTCCGCGAGGACGGGGACAGAACCCGGCTTACAGGCCGTCTGGCGCTAATTTCCTCATGTTTTCAGAAAGCTGCGTTCGACGCAGACGACCGGCCGCGGGCATCGCCCGGGCGCGGCGCGGGCGCGCCATGGCAGCGCCCGATTCTCGACCAACAAAATCCGCGGCGAGAACAAAAAAAGAACGCAATACTCCCCGAGGATTCGCCGCCGCGGCCCACGGCGCGGCATTGGCAGCCCGGACCGAGGCCTTCCTGCCTCACCTCAGACGACACATTAACCATCTGTAAATACCTCGGAACTCCAAGGATTTACTTTCCAATCCCATTGACGCCCATGTGGTCCCATGATATCCCAAATCCTCATGTCCAAGCCTGCCGGTCCCTGCCCGAAGTGGTGCGGCCCAAGGTCGGCGCGGACGGGGGCTCGAGGGGCGGACGGTCGGGACGGCTATGGCTCTGTTCCACGACACTTTTCTCAACAAGGTCGACCGCAAGGGGCGGGTGTCGATCCCGGCATCGTTCCGTGCGGCGCTGGCCGGCCAGGGCCTGGTCGCCTTTCCGTCCTTCCGGCACGCGGCGGTGCAGTGCGCCGGCCTCGACTTCATGGCCCGTCTCAATGACAGCGTGTCCCAGGTCGACCTGTTCTCGGACGAGCACGACGACCTGACCGCGACGCTGTTCGCCGACGCCAAGGCGCTGCCGCTCGACGGCGAGGGCCGGATCGTGCTGCCGCCGGCCCTGGCCGCCCACGCCGGAATCGGCGAGACCGCCGCGTTCGTCGGCCGCGGTCCGCATTTCGAGATCTGGGAACCGGGCGCGTTCGACAGGTACAAGGCCGAGGCCCGCAGGCGCGCGCTCGAAAAGGGCCGGACCCTGCGCCAGGGGCCGCCGCTGCCGGTCGCGGGAGACGGACGATGAGCGCGCCGCGCAACCCCGCCGCAGCCGGCGGCCATCTGCCGGTGCTGCTGCGCGAGGTGATCGAGGCGCTGGCGCCCCGGGACGGCGGCATCTATGTCGACGCCACCTTCGGCGCCGGCGGCTATGCCCGCGCCATTCTGGACGCCGCCGACTGCACGGTCTGGGGCATCGACCGCGACCCCGAGGCGATCGCGCGCGCCGATGCCCTGGTGCGCCGCTACGAGGGCCGGCTGCGTCTGGTCCATGGCCGCTTCGGCGACATGCGCGGCCTGCTCGGCGCCTGCGGCGTCGACGCGGCCGACGGCGTCGCGTTCGATTTCGGCGTCTCCTCGATGCAGCTCGACGAGGCGGCCCGCGGCTTCTCCT
Source organism: uncultured Rhodospirillaceae bacterium (assembly GCA_964372215.1). Taxonomy (GTDB): domain Bacteria; phylum Pseudomonadota; class Alphaproteobacteria; order Dongiales; family Dongiaceae; genus DAIMFL01. The sequence continues at coordinate 17,957 of CAYJQC010000029.1, read as the reverse complement.
TCCGCTTCGACGGCCCGCTCGACATGCGCATGGAGAAGCGCGGTCCGAGCGCCGCCGATCTGGTGAACGATCTGAGCGAGCGCGAGCTGGCCGACGTCATCTATCAACTCGGCGACGAGCGCAAGGCGCGCGCCATCGCCCGCGCCATCGTGGTCGCCCGCTCGGCAGCGCCGATCGAGCGCACGCTGCAATTGGCCGAACTGGTGCGCGGCGCCGTGCGCGCCCGCGGCCCGCGCGGCCCGGAGAAGATCGATCCGGCGACCCGCACCTTCCAGGCGCTGCGCATCAAGGTGAACGACGAGCTCGGCGAGATCGAGCGCGGCCTCGCCGCCGCCGAGGCCCTGCTCGCGGCCGGCGGCCGCCTCGCGGTAGTCGCCTTCCATTCGCTCGAGGACCGGCTGGTCAAGGAGTTCCTGCGTACCCGCAGCGGCCGCGCGCCGGCCGGTTCGCGCCATCTGCCGCCCACCGGCGACACGCGCACGCCGAGCTTCCGCCTGATCGACGGCGGCCTGGTCGCGCCCGGCGCGGCCGAGGTCGCGGCCAATCCGCGGGCCCGCTCGGCCCGGCTGCGCACTGCCCAACGCACCGACGCCCCGGCCTGGGGGGAAGCCGCATGATCCGCTTCGGCACCGTGCTCACCCTGTCCCTGGCGGTCGCCGCCGGCATCGGGCTGTACCACGCCAAGTACCGGGTCCAGGCGCTGGAGCTCGAGCTGGGCGGCCTGCAGCAGCAGATCCTCGCCCATCGCGAGGCGATCCACGTGCTCAAGGCGGAATGGAGCTTCCTCAACGATCCCGAGCGCCTGGCCGAGATCTCCCGGCGGCATCTCGAGTTGGCGCCGGTCAGCGGCTCCCAGCTCGCGACCATCGACGACGTGCCCGAGAAGCTGCCGCTGCCCGCACCGGACCCGGACGAGCCGCAGGACAGTGCGCCGCTGATCGCCGCGGCGCCCGCGCCCGACGCCGCGCCGATTCCGGTCGCGACCGCGCAGCCGGCACCCCGACCCGCGGCGCCATCGGGCACCGCCGAGCCGCCCTTCGCCGAGCTGCCGGCCGACGTGCGGGCCGTCCTCGCCAGCATGAGGAGCGCGGAATGACCCTTGCCGATCCCCGCTCGCCGGCGCCGCAGGATCTGCGCGTCGCCTGCCCGCCCCTGCGCCGCGAACAGGTGGTCCATCTCGATGGCACCGCCAAGCGCGTGCTGGAGACCGGCCGCACCCGCCTGCTGGTCACCGGCGCCTTGTTCGCCATCGCCTTCGCGGTGATCGCGCTGCGCCTGACCGCGGTCGCGCTGCTGCAGCAGGGCGAGGAACCGCGCATCGCCCAGGGCGGCGCTGCGCCGACGCTTCCGGTCGAGCGCGCCGACATCGTCGACCGCAACGGCGTGGTGCTGGCGACCAGCCTGCCGAGCGCCTCGCTCTACGCCAATCCGCAGCAGGTGCTCGACCCCGGCGAGGCGGCGGCGCGACTGGCCGAGCTGCTGCCCGGCCTGAGCAGCGCCGAGATCGCCAGCCGGCTGTCGGCCGACAAGTCGTTCGTGTGGATCAAGCGCAACCTGACGCCGCGCGAGCAGTATCAGGTAAACCGCCTCGGCATTCCCGGCCTGTATTTCCAGGCCGCGGAGCGGCGGGTCTATCCCCAGGGCGCGTCGACCGCCCATGTCGTCGGCTTCACCGATATCGACAACAACGGCCTCGCCGGGATCGAGCAGTCCTTCGACGACGTGCTGCGCGGCGGCCAGCGCCCGGTGCGCCTGTCGATCGACGTGCGCGTCCAGCACATCCTGCGCGAGGAGCTCGGCCGGGCGATCGCCGACTTCACCGGCATCGGCGGCGCCGCCGCGGTGCTCGACGTCACGACCGGCGAGCTGCTCGCCCTCACCTCGCTGCCCGATTTCGATCCCAACCAACCCGGCACCGCCTCGGAGGACGCCCGCTTCAACCGCGCCACCCTCGGCATCTACGAGATGGGCTCCACCTTCAAGATCTTCAACACGGCGCTCTCGCTCGACAGCGGCCTGATCCGGCTGACCGACCGGTTCGATGCCACCCACCCGATCCATATCGGCGGCTTCCAGATCCGCGACTACCACGGCAAGAACCGCTGGCTGAGCGTGCCCGAGATCTTCATGTACTCGTCGAACATCGGCTCGGCGCGCATGGCGGAGGAGATTGGCGGCGCCGCGCAGAAGACGTTCTTCGCGCGGCTCGGCATGCTGCGCACCGCGTCGGTCGAGCTGCCCGAAGTCGGCCAGCCGCTCTATCCCGCGAACTGGCGGCCGATCAACACCATGACCATCGCCTACGGCCACGGCCTGGCGGTCAGCCCGCTCCATCTGGTCGCCGGCGTCGCGGCGGTGGTGAACGGCGGCATCATGCGGCCGGCTACCCTGATCGCGCGCGACAGCGGCGAGGTTTCGACCGGCGAGCGCGTCATCTCGGCCGAGACCTCGCACGAAATGCGCAAGCTGCTGCGGCTGGTGGTCGACGCCGGAACCGGCAAGAACGCCGACGTGCCCGGCTATCTCATCGGCGGCAAGACCGGCACCGCCGACAAGCAATCGGGCAACGGCTACAATCGCAATTCCCGGCTCGCGTCCTTCGTCGCCGCGTTCCCGATCAACGATCCGAAATACGTGGTGCTCGTCATGGTCGACGAGCCGAAGCCGAACGCATCCTCCCACGGCTATGCCACCGGCGGCTGGGTCGCGGCGCCCGCGGTCGGCCGCGTGGTGCAACGCATGGCGCCGCTGCTCGGCCTGCTGCCGGTGCCGATCGATTCCCCCGACCCGGCGAGCGACCTGCTGATCGCGGTCAACGCGACGGAGGAGGCGCGTGCGGTTGAGTGACCTCTTGGCTGGAGAAACGGTAGCGGTGCAGGGATCAGCACGGGCTGAGGACATCGAGGTCAGCGGACTGACCGCCGATTCGCGGGCGGTCGAGCGCGGCTTCCTGTTCGCCGCGCTGCCCGGGGCCAAGGCCGACGGCCGCAACTTCATCGACCAGGCGATCACCCGCGGCGCCAGCGCGATCCTGGCGCCCAGCGGCACCGCCCTGCGGTCCTGCCCGCGCGGTGTCGCCCTGGTCACCGACGACAATCCGCGCCGTGCGCTGGCCCTGATCGCCGCCAGCTTCTTCGGCCGCCAGCCGAAGACCATCGCCGCGGTCACCGGCACCAGCGGCAAGACCTCGACCGTCGAATTCACCCGCCAGCTCTGGGCCATCCTCGGCCTGCGCGCCGCCAGCCTCGGCACGCTCGGCATCGTCACGCCGGAGCGGGCGACCTACGGTGCCCTCACCACGCCGGATCCGATCGAGCTGCATCGCACGCTCGCGGATCTGGCCGGTGAGGGCATCGACCATTTGGCCATGGAGGCATCGAGCCACGGCCTCGACCAGTTCCGGCTCGACGGCGTGCGCGTCGCCGCCGCCGCCTTCACCAATCTGAGCCGCGACCATCTCGACTACCACGGCACCTTCGAGGCCTATCTGGACGCCAAGTTCCGGCTGTTCGAGACGCTGCTGTTGCCGGGCGGCGGCGCCGTCATCAACGCCGACGCGCCGGAATTCGAGGTCGTCGCCGCGCGCTGCCGCGCCCGCGGCGCCCGTGTGATGTCATACGGACGCGGCGGCGCGGATCTGCGTCTGGTCGCCCAGGAGCTGGCGGGCGACGGCCAGCGCCTCACGGTCGAGCTGTTCGGCACGCGCCGCGAGGTCCTGTTCCCGGTCGCCGGCGGCTTCCAGGCGATGAACGCGCTGGCCGCCCTCGGCCTGGTCATCGCCACCGGCGCCGAGCCTGCCGCGGCGTTCGCCGCGCTGGCGCAGCTCGAGGGCGTGCATGGCCGGCTCGAGCTGGTGGCGCACCATCCGAACGGCGCGCCGGTGTTCGTCGACTACGCCCACAAGCCCGGCGCGCTCGAGATCGTGCTGCAGACCCTGCGGCCGCACACCAGCGGCGCGCTGGTCGTCGTCTTCGGCTGCGGCGGCGACCGCGACCGCGGCAAGCGGCCGATGATGGGCGAGATCGCCGCGCGCCTGGCCGACCGCGTCATCGTCACCGACGACAATCCGCGCAGCGAAGATCCCGCGGCGATCCGCGCCGAGATCCTGGCCGCCGCCCCCGGCGCCGTCGAAATCGGCGACCGCGCCGCGGCGATCGCGGCCGCGATCGGCGGCCTCGGCCGTGACGACGTGCTGGTCATCGCCGGCAAGGGCCACGAGACCGGCCAGACTGTCGCCGGCGTCACGCATCCCTTCGACGACAGCGCGGTGGCGCGGGTCGTCGCCGCGCGCCTCGCCGCCGGCACGAGCGGAATCGCGTGATGGCGCCGCAGAACCGCAACGCCGACCCGCGGGCGCCGCTATGGACCGCCGGCGAGGTCGCCGCCGCCATCGGTGGGCGCTGGGCCACCGGCGCGGTCGCCGGCGAGCTGCCGATCACCGGGGTTTCGATCGACAGCCGGACCCTGGCGCCCGGCGACCTGTTCTTCGCCCTGGTCGGCCCGACCCATGACGGCCACGATCACGTCGCCAAGGCGCTCGCCGCCGGCGCCGGCGCCGCAGTGGTGCACCGCATTCCGGCCGCGCTCCCCGCAGATTCCCGCCTGCTGCTGGTCGGCGACACCATGGCCGCGCTGGAGGCACTGGGCGCCGCCGCGCGGGCGTGCAGCACCGCCCGCTTCGTCGCGATCACCGGCAGCGTCGGCAAGACCGGCACCAAGGAGGCGCTGCGCCGCGCCCTCGAGCTGCAGGCGCCGACCTATGCCAGCCAGGGCAACCTCAACAACCAGTGGGGCGTGCCGCTGTCGCTGGCGCGCATGCCGCGCGGCATCACCTACGGGGTGTTCGAGCTCGGCATGAACCACGCCGGCGAGATCAGCGCCTTGACCCGGCAGGTCAAGCCCGAGATCTCGATCATCACCACGATCGAGCCGGCCCATCTCGAGTTCTTCGGCTCGGTCGCGGCGATCGCCGAGGCGAAGGCGGAGATCTTCGAGGGCATGCCGGCGTCCGGCGTCGCCATCCTCAACCGCGACAATGCGCAGTACGCGCTGCTGGCCGGCAAGGCCAAGGCGCAGAAGCTGTCGCGCATCGTCGGATTCGGGCGCCACCCAGAGGCCAAGGCGCGGCTGCTCGACTGCTCGCTCCATTCCACCTGCAGCGCGGTCTCGGCCTCGATCATGGGCGAGACGCTCGACTACTGCATCGGCGTGCCGGGACTGCACTGGGTATTGAACAGCCTGGCGGTGCTCGCGGCGGTGAAGTCGCTGGGCGCCGATGTCAGCGCCGCGGCGGCCAGCTTCGCCAAGCTGGCCGCGCCGAAGGGCCGCGGCGAACGCAAGCGCATCGGGCTCCCCGGCGGCGCGCTCTACATGATCGACGAAAGCTACAACGCCAGCCCGGCGGCGATGCGCGCCGCCATCGCGGTGCTGGCGGGCTCGACGACAGAGGCCGGCGGTCGCCGCATCGCGGTGCTCGGCGACATGCGCGAGCTGGGCGAGGGCGCGGCGCGGCTGCATGTCGAACTGGCGCCGGACCTGGTCGCCGCCAAGGTCGACCTGGTGTTCACCGCGGGGCCGCTCTCGGCCGAGCTCGCCGCGGCGCTTCCCGCCGAGCGCCGCGCCACCCACGCGGCCGATACCGCGGCGCTCGCGCCGGTGGTCGCCGCCGCGGTCAAGCCGGGCGACGTGGTGCTGGTCAAGGGATCGCTGGGCAGCCGCATGAGCGTCATCGTCGACGCGCTGCTGGCGCTCGATGTCGGCGTCGACGACAGCGGCAGCGGCGCGCCGCTGCCGCGCGCCGCCAACGGGAAATGAGAGAGGCCGGACAAGCCCATGCTGTTCAACCTGCTGGCACCGTTGGCCGAGGACGTCAGCATCCTCAACCTGTTCCGCTACCTGACCTTCAGGAGCGGCGGGGCGGTGCTGACCGCACTGCTGCTCAGCTTCCTGATGGGCGGCCCGGTGATCCGCTGGCTGAAGCGCAAGCAGCGCGAAGGCCAGCCGATCCGCACCGACGGCCCGGAATCCCATCTCCTCACCAAGAAGGGCACGCCGACCATGGGCGGCGTGCTGATCCTCCTGGCGATCGCGGTCAGCACCCTGCTCTGGGCCGATCTCTCGAACGGCTTCGTCTGGATCGTCCTGGGCGTGACCGTGGGCTTCGGCCTGATCGGCTTCGGCGACGACTATCTCAAGCTGACGCGACGCACCCACAAGGGCCTGCCCGGGCGCTTCAAGCTGCTGGCGCAGATCGCCATCGGCACCGTCGCCGCCTATGCCGCGATGCGGCTCACGCCGTCGCCGCTTGATACCAGCCTCGCCGTGCCGTTCCTCAAGGACCTGCTGATCAATCTCGGCTGGCTGTTCCTGCCGCTTGCGGTATTCGTCATGGTCGGCGCGTCCAACGCGGTCAACCTGACCGATGGGCTCGACGGGCTCGCCATCGTGCCGGTGATGATCGCCGCCGGCTGCTTTGCCCTCATCGCCTATCTCGTCGGCAACGCGGTGTTCGCCAACTACCTGCAGATCCATTTCGTGCAGGGCGCCGGCGAGCTCGCGGTGTTCTGCGCCGCCCTGTGCGGCGCCAGCCTCGGCTTCCTCTGGTTCAACGCGCCGCCGGCCATGGTGTTCATGGGCGATACCGGATCGCTGTCCTGCGGCGGCGCGCTCGGCGCCATCTCGGTCGTCACCAAGCACGAGCTGGTGCTCGCCATCGTCGGCGGGCTGTTCGTGCTGGAGACGGTCTCGGTCATCGTCCAGGTCGCGTCCTTCAAGCTCACCGGCAAGCGCGTGTTCCGCATGGCGCCGCTCCACCATCACTTCGAGAAGAAGGGCTGGGCCGAGCCGACCATCGTCATCCGCTTCTGGATCATCGCCTCGATCCTGGCCCTGGCCGGGCTCGCTACCCTGAAGCTGCGGTGAGGAAGAGACCGCTCGCATGATCCCGCTGCCAGCCATCGCCAATCGTGCCGTCGCCGTGCTCGGGCTGGGCAAGTCCGGGCTTGCCGCCGCGGCCGCGCTGGCCCATGCCGGCACGGCGGTGTGGGCGTGGGACGACGGCGAAGCCGTGCGCGCCCGGGCCGCCGCCACCGGGCTGCGGCTGGTCGAGCTGGCCGGCTGCGACTGGTCGCGGGTCGCCGCGCTGGTGCTCAGCCCCGGCATCCCGCACACCCACCCGGCGCCGCATCCGGTGGCGGTCGCGGCGCGCAAACACGGCGTAGAGATCATCGGCGACGTCGAGCTGTTCGCCCGCGCGCTCGCGGGCCGCATGGTGGCGCCGGCGGCCTGCATCGGCATCACCGGCACCAACGGCAAGTCGACGACCACCGCCCTGATCGGCCACCTGCTCGCCAGCGCCGGGCGGCCCAGCGTGGCCGGCGGCAATCTCGGCACGCCGGTGCTCGCCTTCGACCCGCTGCCGGCGGACGGCGTCTATGCCCTCGAGCTGTCCTCCTATCAGCTCGAGCTGACCAATTCCCTCGCCTGCCGCGCCGCGGTGCTGCTGAACGTGACGCCCGACCATCTCGGCCGCCACGGCGGCATCGACGGCTATGTCGCGGCCAAGCGGCGGATCTTCGCCAACCAGGGGGCCGGCGATACCGCCATCGTCGGGATCGACGACGATCACTGCCGCGCCGTGCGCGAGGCGCTCATCGCCGGCGGGGCGCAGCGCGTCGTCGCGATCTCTGCGGAGCGGCGGTTTCCGGGCGGCGTCCACGCGGCGGACGGCAAGCTGATCGACGACAGCGCGGGCGGCGATCGGCTGGTGCTCGATCTGGCCGAGGCTCCCGCCTTGCCCGGCGCGCATAACTGGCAGAACGCCTGCGCCGCCTATGCCGCGTGCCGCGCCGTCGGCCTGGCGCCCGAGGCGATCGCCGCCGGCCTGCGCAGCTATCCCGGCCTGGCCCACCGGCAGGAGCTGGTCGCCACCATCAACGGCGTCCGCTACGTCAACGACAGCAAGGCGACCAACGCCGATGCCGCCGCGCGCGCACTCGCCTGCTACGAGCCGATCTACTGGATCGTCGGCGGCCAGCCGAAGGAGACCGGGCTCGACGGGCTCGACGGGTTCCACGCCCGCATCGCCCACGCCTTCCTGATCGGCGAGGCGGAAGACGCCTTCGCCGCCGCCCTCGCCGGCAAGGTCGCCACCAGCCGCTGCGGCACCCTGGCCGGCGCGGTCGCGGCGGCGCACGCGCTGGCGCAGTGCGAGGGTCGCGCCGGCGCGGTCGTGCTGCTTTCGCCGGCCTGCGCCTCGTTCGACCAGTTCGCCAATTTCGAGGCGCGCGGCGACGCCTTCCGCCGCCTGGTGCAGGCGCTGCAGCCGGCCGCCGCCGGCGCCGCACCTCAAAGGGCCGCGTCGTGAGCGTGACCTTCTCCCGCACCGATACCAGCCGGTTCGGCCGCTGGTGGTGGACGGTCGACCGCTGGACCCTGGCGGCGCTCGCCTGCCTGGTGTTCCTCGGGGTGATCCTGATCTTCGCCGCCAGCCCGGCGGTCGCCAAGCGCATCGGCCTCGACAGCTTCTACCTCGCGCGCCATCACCTGATGATGCTGCCGCCGGCGATTGCCATCGTCTTCGGCGTGTCGCTGCTCGGCCCGCGCGGCGTGCGCCGGCTGGCGACCATCGGCTTCCTGGCCTTCCTGCTGTTCACCGTCGCCACCCTGTTCATGGGCAGCGAGATCAAGGGCGCCACGCGCTGGATCTCGATCGCCGGCTTCTCGCTGCAGCCGTCGGAATTCCTGAAGCCCTGCTTCGCCGTGGTCGCGGCCTGGATGTTCGCCGCGCAGAATTCAGAGATGCGGGTGCCGGGCAATCTGATCGCCATCGCGCTCTATGCCGCGGTCGCCGGGCTGCTGCTGCTGCAGCCCGATCTCGGCATGACCTTCGTGGTGACCGTGACCTGGTTCGCACAGTTTTTCCTGGCCGGCCTGTCGCTCATCTGGGTGGTCGGTCTCGGCCTGCTGGGACTGGCCGGCCTGGTCGGCGCCTACTTCGCTTTTCCGCACGTCACCGAGCGAATCGACGGCTTCCTCGATCCGAGCGCCGGCGACAGCTATCAGATCGACCGCTCGCTCGAGGCCTTCATGAACGGCGGGCTCTATGGCCGCGGCCCCGGCGAGGGCACGGTCAAGCAGTTCCTGCCCGACGCCCACGCCGATTTCATCTTCGCGGTGGCGGGCGAGGAGCTCGGCCTTTTCGCCTGCCTGCTGGTGGTCGCGTTGTTCGCCTTCATCGTGCTGCGCGGCCTGTCCCGGCTGATGCGCGAGAACAGCCAGTTCGTCCAGCTCGCGGCCACCGGCCTGCTCGTCACCTTCGGCCTGCAGGCGCTGATCAACATGGCCTCGTCGCTGCATCTGATGCCGACCAAGGGCATGACCCTGCCGTTCATCAGCTATGGCGGCTCGTCGCTGCTCGCACTGTCGCTCGGCATGGGCATGCTGCTCGCGCTCACCCGCCGGCGGGTCGGCCTCGGTGACCTGTCATGACGGCGGAATCCGTCATGAACCGGTCCCGGCCCCTCGTCGTGCTCGCCGCCGGCGGCACCGGCGGCCACATGTTCCCGGCCGAGGCGCTGGCCGGCGAGCTGGTCGCGCGCGGCTGCCGCGTGGCGCTCGTCACCGATGCGCGCGGCAAGGGCTTCGGCGACCGCCAGCCCGAGGTCGAGGTGCATCACATCAGCGCCGGCGGCCTGGCCGGCCGCGGCCTGGTGGCGCGGGCGCGCGGCGCGCTGCAGCTGGTGGGCGGCTGGTTCCAGGCGCGCGCCATCCTGCGCCGCCTGTCGCCCGCGGTCGTGGTCGGCTTCGGCGGCTACGCTTCGGTCCCGACGGTGCTGGCGGCCCAGCGCGCCGGCATCAAGACCGTCCTGCACGAACAGAACGCCGTGCTCGGCCGCGCCAATCGCCTGCTCGCGCGCCGCGCGGCCCGGATCGCGCTTTCCTTCGACCATACCGCCGGTTTGCCGGGCGGGGGGGGGGGCCCCCCCCGGGGGGGCGGCCCCCCCCCCCGGCGCCCCCCCCCCCCCCGACGAGCCG
>CAYJQC010000029.1:0-7912 GCA_964372215.1 uncultured Rhodospirillaceae bacterium | reverse complement strand
CCCTCCCACAACCCCGCGGTTTGGCGGGGGGGCCACCGGGGCTTGGGGGTGGCCCCGGCAAAGCGGGGGCCCCCCGCCATCGCCGCTGTCGCCGATTCTTGCTACCCGCCGGTCGACGGCGACTTCCAGCTCCTGGTTCTCGGCGGCAGCCAGGGCGCCCGCGTGTTCAGCCACGTGGTGCCGGCGGCGATCGCCATGCTGCCCGAGCCCGTACGCGGCCGGCTGCGCGTCGCCCAGCAGTGCCGCGCCGAGGACTACGCAGGCGTCAAGGACGCCTATGACCGGCTCGGGCTGGCCGCCGACCTCGCCGCCTTCTTCGCCGACGTGCCGGAGCGCCTGGCGCGCACCCATCTCGCGGTCACCCGCTCCGGCGCCTCGACCGTGACCGAGCTGTGCGCCGCCGGGCGGCCGGCGATCCTTGTGCCCTACCCCCACGCCGCCGACGACCATCAGACCGCCAACGCCCGCGCGGTGGAGGCGGCCGGCGCCGCCTGGACCATGCCGGAACCGGCGTTCACGCCGGAGGCCCTGGCATCGCGGCTCGACGCGATGCTGCAGGCGCCGGCACAGCTGGTCGAGGCAGCCGCCAAGGCGCGCGCCGCCGGGCGGCGCGACGCCGCGCGGCGGCTGGCCGACCTGGTGCTGTCGCTGGCCGGCGGCAACGGCGCCCATGACGAAGCGGCGGTCACGCCGTCGATCGGCCGGGAGGCCGCGGAATGAGACAGCTCCCGCTCAGCATCGGCACCATCCATTTCGTCGGCATCGGCGGCATCGGCATGAGCGGGATCGCCGAGATCCTGCACAATCTCGGCTATTCCGTGCAGGGCAGCGACCAGGCCGACAGCGCCAACGTCAAGCGCCTGCGCGACCTCGGCATCCCCGTCATGGTCGGCCACCGCGCCGAGAACCTGGGCGAATCCCAGGTGGTGGTGGTGTCCTCGGCGGTGAAGTCGGAGAACCCGGAGGTCGCCGCCGCCCGCGCGCGGCTGCTGCCCGTGGTGCGCCGGGCCGAGATGCTGGGCGAGCTGATGCGGCTGAAATGGGCGGTCGCCATCGGCGGCACCCACGGCAAGACCACGACCACCTCGCTGGTGGCGCAGCTGCTCGACACCGCCGGCTTCGATCCCACCGTCATCAACGGCGGCATCATCAACGCCTACGGCACCAATGCGCGGCTCGGCGCGGGCGACTGGATGGTGGTCGAGGCGGACGAATCCGACGGCACCTTCGTCAAGCTGCCGGCGACCATCTGCATCGTCACCAACATGGATCCCGAGCATCTCGACTTCTACGGCTCGGTCGAGGCGATGAATCGCGCCTTCGAGGACTACGTCCACAACATCCCGTTCTACGGCTTCGCCGTGCTGTGCATCGACCATCCGGTGGTGCAGGCGATGATCCCGCGCCTGTCCGAGCGCCGCATCGTCACCTACGGCATGAGCCCGCAGGCCGAAGTGCGCGCGATCAACATCGAGCTGGCGCCCGACGGCGCCACCTACGACGTGGTCGTCGCCAGCCGCCAGGGCGACGGCGAGCACACGATCGGCGGGCTCAAGCTGCCCATGCTCGGCGCCCACAACGTGCAGAACAGCCTGGCCGCGATCGCGGTCGCCAAGGAGATGGGGATCGACGACGACACCATCCGCCGCGGCCTCGCCGCCTTCAGCGGGGTGAAGCGGCGCTTCACCCTGACCGGCCAGGCCAACGGCGTCACCGTGGTCGACGATTACGGCCATCACCCCGTCGAGATCGCCGCGGTGCTCAAGGGTGCCCGCGCCACCGCGCGCGGCAAGGTGATCGCGGTGGTGCAGCCGCATCGCTTCTCCCGGCTCGCCAGCCTGTTCGAGGATTTCTGCACCTGCTTCAACGACGCCGACCAGGTGATCGTGGCCGAGGTCTATCCGGCCGGCGAGCAGCCGATTCCCGGCATCAGCCGCGACACGCTGGTCGAGGGCCTGCGCGCCCGCGGCCACCGGCACGTGACCCCGCTCGGCGATCCGGCCGACCTGGCGCGCATCGTCGTCGGGCTGGCCGAGCCGGGCGATCTGGTGGTCTGCCTCGGCGCCGGCAACATCACCGCCTGGGCCCACGCGCTGCCCGACGAGCTGGCGCGCCTCTACGGCAAGGGGGGCGGGCGATGATGGCGGCGGCGATGCGCCAGCCCGGGCTGATCGAGCGCCTGCCCCCGGTGCGCGGTCGCCTGAGCGAGCAGGCGCCGCTCGACGGCATCACCTGGTTCCGCGTCGGCGGCCCGGCCGAGGTCATGTTCCGGCCGGCGGATCGCGACGATCTGGCGGCCTTCCTGGCGGCCAAGCCCGCCGACATTCCCGTCACCGTGATCGGCGTCGGCTCCAACCTGCTGGTGCGCGACGGCGGCATCCCCGGCGTCGTGCTGCGGCTCGGACGCGGCTTCGCCGAAATCGCCATCGACGGCACCACCGTCGCGGCCGGCGCCGCGGCGCTCGACGTCAACGTGGCGCGCAGCGCCGCCGAAGCCGGCGTCGCCGGGCTCGAGTTCCTGGTCGGCGTGCCCGGCACCATCGGCGGCGCCTTGCGGATGAACGCCGGCGCCTATGGCCGCGAGCTGAACGACGTCTGCCTGTCCGCCGAGGCGATCGATCCGACCGGCGTCCTCCATCGCCTGTCGGCGGCCGAACTCGGCTTCGGCTACCGGCACTGCGCGGTCGACCGGGACTGGGTGTTCCTGTCGGCGACACTGCGGGGCGAACCCGGCGGGCCGGCGGAGATCGCCGCGCGCATGCAGGCGATCCAGGCGGCACGCGAGGAAAGCCAGCCGGTCCGCACCCGTACCGGCGGCTCGACCTTCGCCAATCCGGCCGACCCCAAGGCCGCGGGCCGCAAGGCCTGGCAGCTCATCGACGACGCTGGCTGCCGCGGTCTGCGGCGCGGCGGCGCGATGGTCTCCGAGAAGCACTGCAACTTCCTGATCAATACCGGCAGCGCCAGCGCCGACGACATCGAGTCGCTCGGCGAGGAGGTTCGCCGACGGGTTCTTGAGGCGACCGGCGTCTCCCTCGAGTGGGAGATACGTCGCGTCGGTCTGCCGGGCCCCGCCCATTCAGGGGAAACACGGTCATGACTGCTGCCAAGCGCGTGGTTGTGTTGATGGGCGGGGCCTCGGCGGAGCGCCAGGTTTCGCTGACCAGCGGCGCCGAATGCGCCAAGGGTCTGCGCAGCGCGGGCTACGACGTCGTCACGGTCGATGCCGGGCGCGACGTCGCCGCGCTGGTCAAGGCGCTGGAGCCGCGCCCCGACGTCGTCTTCAACGCGCTGCACGGGCGCTATGGCGAGGACGGATCGGTGCAGGGCGTGCTCGAGCTGCTCGGCATTCCCTACACCCATTCCGGGATCCTGGCGTCGGCCGTGGCGATGGACAAGGCAGTCGCCAAGCGGGTGTTCGCCGCCGCCGGCATCACCTGCCCGGACGGCCGGGTGATCGACGCCACCGAGCTGATGGCCGGCGACCCGATGGCGCGCCCCTATGTGATCAAGCCGAACAACGAGGGCTCGAGCGTCGGGGTGCGCATCGTCCATCCCGGCGACAACCTGCCGGACTTCGACGAATGCGGCTGGCAGGTCGGGCAGAAACTGCTGATCGAGCCCTACATTCCCGGGCGCGAGCTGACCGTCGGCGTGATGGGCGACCGGCCGCTGGCCGTGACCGAATTGCGCCCGCGCGCCGGCTTCTACGACTACGTCGCGAAATACACCGAGGGCAAGACCGAGCACCTGGTGCCGGCGCCGCTGCCCGATGTCATTACGCGCCAGGCCCTCGACGCGGCGCTGGCCGCGCATCGCGCGCTCGGCTGCCGCGGCGTCAGCCGCGCCGACTTCCGCTACGACGACACCGGCGGCGAGCCCGGCAAGCTGTTCCTGCTGGAGATCAACACCCAGCCCGGCATGACGCCGCTCTCGCTGGTGCCCGAACAGGCCAAGCATCTCGGCATCCCGTTTTCGCAGTTGGTCGCCTGGATGGTGGAGAACGCCCGATGCGACGCGTGAGCCGCAGCCCGACGCGCGGCGGCGCGACCCGCCGCAAGCCGGCCAAGGCGCCGATGCGCCGCCGGCCGCGGGCGCGCTGGCAGGCCCTGCTGATCCGCTGGGGCGGGCCGGCGGCGGTCGCCGTCATGCTGCTCGGCGCCGGCGGCTGGGCCTGGTCCAGCGGCTGGATGGAGCGGCAATGGGACGCGCTCGGCGACGCCACCCTCGAGGCCTCCGCCGATGCCGGCCTGGCGCTGCGCGAAGTGCTGGTCCAGGGCCGCGGCCGGACCTCGCAGGAGGCGCTGATGACCGCCCTCGACCTCAAGCTCGGCGCGCCGATCCTTGGACTCGATCCGGCGACGCTGCGCGCCAAGCTCGAGGCCCTGCCCTGGGTGGCGCGTGCCACCGTCGAGCGGCGGCTGCCCGATACGCTGTTCATCTCGGTCGAGGAGCGCGAGCCGTTGGCGCTGTGGCAGCGCGAAGGCGAGATCGCGCTGATCGACCGTACCGGCATGGTGGTCAGCGGCCCGGCGCTCGACTCGTTCGGCCACCTGCCGATGGTGGTCGGCGACGGCGCCAATGCCCACGCCGCCGAGCTGGTGGAAATGCTGGCGATGGCCCCCGACCTGGCGGCGCGGGTCAAGGCCGCCATCTGGGTCGGCGAGCGGCGCTGGAACATCCGTCTCGACAACGGCGTCGACGTCCGCCTGCCGGAGGAGAACGGCGCCGCGGCCTGGCTCGAGCTGGCCGCCCTGCAGCGCCAGCACGGGCTGATCGACCGCGACCTGACCGCCATCGACCTGCGCCAGCCCGACCGCCTGATCGTCCGGCTGACGCCGGAGGCGGCGGCGCGCCGGCGCGACCCCGGGGACAGCACATGAGGAAGACGAGACTGACCCCCCGGGGCGGGCTGATCGCCACCCTCGACGTCGGCAGCAACAAGGTCTGCTGCTTCATCGCCCGCGCCGAGGAAGACGGGCGGCCGCGGGTGATCGGCATCGGCCACCAGCTCTCGCGCGGCGTGCGCGGCGGCGCCATCGTCGACATGGAGGCGGCCGAGAGCGCGATCCTGACCGCGGTCCACGCCGCCGAGCAGATGGCCGGCGAGACCATCCAGGACGTCATCGTCAACGTCTCCGGCGGCTATCCCGCCTCGCAGACGGTCGGCGTCGAGGTCACCATCGCCGGCCACGAGGTCGGCGACGGCGACCTGCGCCGCGTGCTGGCGCACGGCCAGGCGCCGGACGGCAACGGCGAGCGCCAGCTCATCCATTCGATTCCCGTGGGCTACACCATCGACGGCAGCCGCGGCATCCGCGATCCCCGCGGCATGTACGGCGAGCGCCTCGGCGTCGACATCCATCTGGTGACGGCGAGCGCCGGCGCGGTCAGGAACCTCGCGACCTGCGTCGCGCGCTGCCATCTCGACATTCGCGGCCTGGTGGTCTCGCCGTTCGCCTCCGGCCTCGCCACCCTGGTCGAGGACGAGATGGATCTCGGCGTCACCGTCATCGACATGGGTGGCGGCACCACCACCATCGCGGTCTTCTTCGACGGCAACGTCGTCTACACCGACAGCGTGCCGATCGGCGGCGCCCATGTCACCAGCGACATCGCCCGCGGGTTGTCGACGCCGATCGTCCACGCCGAGCGCATGAAGACCCTGTACGCGAGCTGCAGCGCCTCGCCCGCCGACGAGCGCGAGGTCATCGCGGTGCCGCAGGTCGGCGAGGACGACGCCGATCAGGTCAGCAACGTGCCGCGCTCGTTCCTGGTCGGCATCGTGCAGCCGCGCCTCGAGGAGACGTTCGAGCTGGTGCGCGCGCGGCTCGAGGCCAGCGGCTTCGACAAGATCGCCGGGCGCCGCGTCGTGCTCGCCGGCGGCGCCAGCCAGCTCGCCGGCGTGCGCGACCTCGCGGCACTGATTCTCGACAAGCAGGTGCGCATGGGCCGGCCGATCCGGGTCGCCGGACTCGCCGAGTCGACCGCCGGCCCGGCCTTCGCCACCTGCGCCGGACTTCTGAGCTATGCGCTGCAGGCCGAGATCAGCGAGCCCCGGTCGACGCGCACGCAAACGGAGGAGCCGAACGGCCTGATCGGCCGGCTCGGTCACTGGTTCCGTGAAAATTTCTGATCCCCAAGCACCTTTCCCGCAGCACCTTACGCCCGCGATCCGCCCGGGGGGACCCGACGCAGCCAGGGCGCCAAATCCGCCGGTCGACGCCGGCACTGCTCAACCGGACTGCAAGTCAAGGAGACCGTCATGACCCTCAACCTGTCCGTGCCCCACAACCCCCACGAGGTGACTCCCCGCATCAGCGTGATCGGGGTCGGCGGGGCCGGCGGCAACGCCGTCAACAACATGATCCGCTCCAGCCTCGAAGGCGTGGAGTTCATCGTCAGCAACACCGATTCCCAAGCGCTCGCCCAGTCGCTGTGCGAGCGCCGCCTGCAGCTCGGCAACAACATCACCCAGGGCCTGGGCGCCGGCTCGCGCCCCGATGTCGGCCGCGCCGCCGCCGAGGAGGTGATCGACCAGATCATCGAGCAGCTCCAGGGCAGCAACATGGTGTTCATCACCGCCGGCATGGGCGGCGGTACCGGCACCGGCGCGGCGCCGGTGATCGCCCGCGCCGCGCGCGAGCACGGCATCCTGACCGTCGGCGTGGTCACCAAGCCCTTCCACTTCGAGGGCCTGCACCGCATGCGCATTGCCGAGAGCGGCATCCAGGAGCTGCAGCAATACGTCGACACGCTGATCGTCATCCCGAACCAGAACCTGTTCCGGGTGGCGAACGAGAAGACCACCTTCGCCGACGCCTTTAACATGGCGGACGAGGTGCTGCACAGCGGCGTGCGCGGCATCACCGACCTGATGGTCATGCCGGGCCTGATCAACCTCGACTTCGCCGACATCCGTGCCGTCATGACCGAGATGGGCAAGGCGATGATGGGCACCGGCGAGGCCGAAGGCGAGAACCGCGCGGTCGCGGCGGCCGAGGCGGCGATCTCCAACCCGCTGCTCGACGACGTCTCGATGAAGGGCGCGCGCGGCGTTCTCATCAACATCACCGGCGGCCTCGACATGACCCTGTTCGAGGTCGACGAGTCGGCCAACCGGATCCGCGACGAGGTCGATCCCGACGCCAACATCATCTTCGGCTCGACCTTCAACCCGGCGCTCGAAGGCCGCATCCGCATCTCGGTGGTGGCCACCGGCATCGAGGCCGAGGCGCAGATGCAGCCGCGCCCGGTCTCCATCAGCCTGGTCGCGAGCCGCGGCCAGGTGGTGAGCGCGCCGGCCGCCGCGCCGACCGCCTCGGGGACGTCCACCGCCCCGGTGTCGCAGATGCAGCCGACCACCGGCCAGGCCGGCGCGGGCCAGCCGATGTCGGCGCCGCTCGGCGGCATGTCCGCCTCGGCGGGCCCGGCGATGGGCGCCATGTCGTCCAGTGTCGCGGGCGCGACCGCAGCGGCGCAGCCCGCGACCGGCCAGGCGAGTGCCGATAGCGGCGCGGCCCATCAGGTCGAGACCGCGCAACCGAACTCGACCGGCACCTACGGTGCCGCCCCCGAGTTCAGCCCGCGCGCCGCGGCGATGCCGAACCGGGCGGAGGAGCCGCGTCGCGAATCGATGGCCGAGACGCGCGCCGCCCAGCAGCCGGCGGCCCGGCCGGCGGAGCGCCCGTTCATCGCCCCGCCGCCGGTCGAGGCCGGCAGCCGGAACCCGCAGCCGCGGCCCGAGTCGCCGGCCCGCACGGCCGCCCCGGCAAGCGCCTCGGCCGCCGAGCTGCAGGCCGACAAGCGGCGTGGCCCGAGCCTGTTCTCGCGGGTGACCGGCAGCGCCGCCGCCGGGGCGCGCGGCGCCGCCGCCGACATGCGCGAGGCGACTCCGGCGGCGGCCATGAAC
>CAYJQC010000028.1:0-54181 GCA_964372215.1 uncultured Rhodospirillaceae bacterium | reverse complement strand
GAATGGAAGGTGCCCTGGGCTCCGGTGAAGCCCTGGCAGATGACGCGGGTCTTGGCGTCGACCAGGACGGCCATCAGGCGACCTCCTTCACCGCTTTGACGATCTTCTCGGCGGCGTCAGCCAGATTGTCGGCGGACACGATCGCGAGGCCGGACTCGCGCAGGATCTTCTTGCCGAGCTCGACATTGGTTCCTTCGAGCCGCACCACCATGGGCACGTGCAGGCTGACCTCGCGCGCGGCCGCCACCACGCCCTCGGCGATCACGTCGCAGCGCATGATGCCGCCGAAGATGTTGACCAGGATGCCTTCGACATTGGGGTCGGACAGGATCAGCTTGAAGGCGGTGGTCACCCGCTCCTTGGTGGCGCCGCCGCCGACGTCGAGGAAATTGGCCGGCTCGCCGCCGTAGAGCTTGATGATGTCCATGGTCGCCATGGCGAGGCCGGCGCCGTTCACCATGCAGCCGATATTGCCGGCCAGCTTGATGTAGTTGAGGCCGTGCTTGCCGGCCTCGAGCTCCGCCGGGTCCTCCTCGTCCTCGTCGCGCAGCTCCTCGACGTCCTTGTGACGGTAGAGCGCGTTGTCGTCGAAGCCGAGCTTGGCGTCGAGGGCGAGCACCTCGCCCTGGCCGGTGACCACCAGCGGATTGATCTCGACCATCGAGGCGTCGAGCTCGGTGAAGGCCTTGTACATGGCGGTGATGAACTTGACCGCGGAGCCGACCTGCGGGCCCTCGAGGCCGAGGCCGAAGGCGATGCGGCGGGCGTGAAAGGGCATGATGCCGGTGGCCGGGTCGATGGCGATCCGGATGATCTTCTCCGGGGTCTTGGCCGCCACCTCCTCGATCTCGGTGCCGCCCTCGGTCGAGGCCATGATGGTGACGCGGCTGGTGGCGCGGTCGATCAGCAGGCCGAGATAGAGCTCGCGACGGATGTCGCAGCCTTCCTCGACATAGACCCGTTTGATTTCCTTGCCGGCCGGGCCGGTCTGGTGGGTGACGAGGATCTTGCCGAGCAGCTCCTTGGCCGCCGCCCGGGCGTCGTCGACCGACTTGACCACCTTGACGCCGCCGGCCTTGCCGCGGCCGCCGGCATGTATCTGGGCCTTCACGACCCACACCGACCCGCCGAGCTGCGTGGCCGCTTCGGCGGCCTCCTCCGGCGTGTAGGCAACGGCGCCGCGCGGCACGGCGACACCGAACTTTGCCATCAGGCTCTTGGCCTGATACTCGTGGATATTCATCGACCTGCCAGTTTAGTTGCTGACGGCGGCACCCGAGGCGCCGGGCTGGATGCGCGGCGCGTAATCTACCAGCTTCGGAAGGGCAAGCAAGCGCGTCCCCCCGAAACCGATGCCCTGGAGCCTGAACGGATCGCACCGGAACGGTGCGATCCGTGAGTCAGGCCAATCTCCCGGGGCCTGGTCCAGGCGCCGCGTCTCGCATCGAGACGGGGCGATCTTGGACCAGGGCCGGGATGCCGCAGCCTGCAGGCCGACGGAGCGAGGAGCCGTCGCCGGCTCCTCCGTCCGCACCAGCGGTAAGCCCTTACTTCTTTTTCGCGGCCTTCTTTCTGGCTGCCTTCCGCTTCGGTGCAGCCTTCTTCTTGGCAGCGGCCTTCTTCTTGGTGCCGACCTTCTTCCTGGCGGCAGCCTTCCGCTTCGGCGCCTTCTTGGCGGCCTTCTTGGCAGCCTTCTTCGCGGTCTTCTTCGCAGCCGGCTTCGCGGCCGTCCGCTTCGACTTCGCAGGCTTCTTCATAAGCGAGTCTCCTCTCTGCAGCTTCCTCACCTCTTCGATGAGGCCCCTAACGGCCGCGACCGACTTGTCGAACAGGGCCTTCTCGGCCCGGTCCAGATCGATCTCGACCACCCTCTCTACGCCGCCGGCGCCGATGACCACCGGCACCCCGACATAGAGGCCGCTCAGCCCGTACTGCCCATCGAGATGGGCGGCACAGGGCAGCACGCGCTTCTTGTCGAGGAGATAGGATTCGGCCATCTGGATCGCGGCAGCTGCCGGAGCGTAGAACGCGGACCCGGTCTTGAGCAGACCGACGATCTCGGCGCCGCCGTCACGCGTGCGCTGGACGATCGCGTCGAGTCTGCTCTTCGAGGTCCATCCCTTCTTGACCAGGTCGGGAAGCGGTATCCCGGCCACGGTCGAATAGCGAATCAGCGGCACCATGGAATCGCCGTGGCCGCCGAGCACGAACGCCGTCACGTCCTCCACCGAGACCTTGAACTCCTCGGCGAGGAAGGTGCGGAAGCGGGCGCTGTCGAGCACGCCGGCCATGCCGACCACCATCCTGGGCGGCAGCCCGCTCGCCTCGCGCATGACCCAGACCATGGCGTCGAGCGGGTTGGTGATGACGATGACGAAGGCCTTCGGGCAGTAACGCTTGATGTTGCCGCCGACCTCGGTGATCACCTTGGTGTTGATCCCGATCAGGTCGTCGCGGCTCATGCCCGGCTTGCGCGCCACGCCGGCGGTGACGATCACCACGTCGGCGCCCTTGAGGTCGGCATAGCGGTTGGTGCCGGTCAGCGCGGCGTCGAAGCCCTCGATCGGCGAGGACTGGAGAAGGTCCAAGGCCTTTCCCTGCGGAACACCTTCGACGATGTCAAAGAGGAGGACGTCACCAAGTTGCTTCAGTCCGGCGAGGAGGGCGAGCGTGCCGCCGATATTGCCTGCGCCGACGAGAGCGATCTTCTTGCGCGCCATTCAGTTCCCTACCGTGGTGTCGTGCTGGCGATCAGGCAGTTCATTCGAGTCCGACCGAGGCATCCAGCAACGCGCACGCAAACACTATGTGTTGTGTACTACTCTCTTTCAACCCCCAGGGCAAGTAGATCATCGCGAGTCTCCTGCCGCTCTTCATGTCAAGTGGGGGTGCTGTCGAAAGTCGCTCGACCGCATCTCGGCGAGGCGCGATGCAGTGCGTCTGAATTCGAACGCCGCCTTGCCCTCGACGCAGAGTCGCTCGGGCTCGTCGGCGGCGCTCATGACCAGCGCGACGCGGTGTTCGTAGAGCGCGTCGATCAGCGTGACGAAGCGGCGCGTCTCGTTGTGCAGTTCGGCGGTCAGGCGCGGCACGTCGACGATGAACACCGTGTGGAAATGCGTGGCGATGGCGAGAAAGTCCGCCGGCCCCAGGGGTTTCGCGCACAGATCGTCGAACGAGAACCAGGCCGCGCCGTTGGCCGCGCGCGGCACGCCGATGCTGCGGCCCTGGACGTCGAGCCGGTCGGGCGCGACCCGCGCGCCGTCGGCGAGCTGGCCGAACGCCGTCTCGAGCGCGGCGGTCGCGGCCGGTCCGGCGGGCACCAGGTAGACCTCGAGCGCGGCCATCCGCGACAGCCGGTAGTCGGTCTCGCCGTCGACCTCGAGGATGTCGAGCCGCTGCTTCAGCAGCTCGACGAAGGGGAGGAATCGTTCGCGCTGCAGCCCGCCGGCATAGAGCTGGTCGGGCGCCCAGTTCGAGGTGGCGACCACGACGACGCCGTTGTCGAACAGCGTCTCGAACAGCCGTCCGAGGAGCATGGCGTCGGCGATGTTGGTCACCTGGAATTCGTCGAAGCACAGCAGCCATGCCTCGCCGGCGATCGTCTCGGCGACCCGGACCAGGGCGTCGCCCTCGTCCGGCTGGTCGCGCCGCAGCCGATGCAGCGCGTCGTGGATCTCGAGCATGAAGGCATGGAAATGGACCCGCCGCTTGTGCGCGACCGTGGCGCTCTCGAAGAACAGGTCCATCAGCATCGACTTGCCGCGGCCGACCGTGCCGAAGATGTACAGGCCCTGCGGCGCATCGCTCTGGCGGCGGCCGAGGCCGAGCCGCTCGAGCCAGGAATTGCGGCCCGAGGGCTGATAGTGGGCCAGTGCGTTGTGCAGGCTTTGGAGCTTCTCGGCGGCGAGCGCCTGGGCCGGGTCGGGCTTGATCCGGCCTTCGGCGCGGCGGGCGCGATAGAGGGCGAGCGGTCCGTCCGACATGATCGCGATCGGGATGCCTTCAGGAGCGACGCGGCGACGGGCGGCGGAACTGGCCATGCCGGGCGCAGTCTGCGCCGCCGTCCTTAACGAAGGCTTGCCGCAAACTGGGCCTCCATCTCGCGCCGGAACGCGACCGCCGGCTGCGTCGCGTCGATCGCGACGTCGTTCCATCCGACCACCTCGCCGGCGCCGAGCGCGCGGATCAGGGTGACGCCGTGGGCGAGGCCGATCGGCAGTGCGCCGCAGGACAGCGAATCGGCGGCCGGCATCAGGCGGCCCCACACCGTCGCCCCGCCCTCGCCGTCGAGCCGCTCGCCGGCGGCGAGGGCGCGCTTCGCCACCGCCGCCACGTCGGCGCGAAAGCCGGTCGGCGCGCCGGTCGCCTCGTTGCGCAGGGCGGCGCTCGCCACGGAGATGCCGAGTTCGAGCCCGATCAGGTGGAACGGCTTGTACATCGCGGCGTAGCGACCGCTGGCGTCGGTCACCAGCCCGTACTCGGCGAAGCAGCGCGCCTGGTAGTCGCCGGGCGCCCGGAACACCACGTAGACGCCCCAGCGCAGGTCGCGCTCGACGGCGGTGCCGTCGCGATTGAGGCTGGAGACCACCTCGACCATGCCGGGCCCGTCGAGCGTGCCGCCGTCCTGGCGCGGCCGCAGCATGGCGGGCAGCGCGTCGACCCCGCAGGGCGGAAAGCCGAGCCCGCCGGCCGGCGCGGCCAGGCCGGTCGCATTGGCGATCGCCGCCATCTCGATCCCAGACTTGGTGCCGTCGAGGAACGAATTGAACATCTGCGGGTTCATCCCGCCGGCCCGCGCGCGCTCGGGGGCGAGGCCGTAATGGCCCCACACCGTTTCCGGGGTCGAGGCGTGATACGCCGGCAGGTACTTGGTGCCTTTGCCGGCGGCGATCACCTCGAAGCCGGCGGCGCGCGCCCAGTCGACCATCTCGCAGACCAGGGCGGGCTGGTCGCCATAGGCCAGGGAGTAGACGACGCCGGCCTGGCGCGCCCGCGCGGCCAGCAGCGGCCCGGCCAGCGCGTCGGCCTCGACATTGACCATCACCACGTGGCGCCCGGCGGCGATGCAGGCCAGCGCATGGGCGATGCCGGCCGCCGGATTGCCGGTCGCCTCGATCACGACGTCGAGATCGGCGGCGATCAGCGCCGACGAATCCTCGGTCAGCCAGGTGCCGCCGCCGGCGCGCGCCGCGTCGGCGCCGGCGGCGGCATGGCGTTCGGCCGGCCAGCCGACCCGGGCCAGGGCGTCGCGCGCCCGCGGAATCGAGAGATCGGCGATGCCGACCAGATGCATTCCCGGGGTGGTCGGGAGCTGCGACAGGAACATGCTGCCGAACTTGCCGGCGCCGATCAGGCCGACCCGAACCGGGCGGCCGGCCGCGTCACGCTCGCTCAGGAGGCGGTGCAGGTTCATCGCGGGGCGTCGTCCTTCCGCCGCCAGATCGTGCTGGCGAACTGCGGATCGCACGACCACATGATCGGGGTCAACAGATTTGCGCCGAACGGGGAGACCGGAAGATGGACGACGACGCGCTCAACATGGAGATCCGTAAGTTCCTGAAGCGGGTCGGGGTGACCTCGCAGCGCGAGATCGAGGCCGCGGTCAAGTCCGCCCTCGCCGCCGGCCGGGTCGACGGCAAGGGCAAGGTCGTGCTGCGCATGACCCTGGAGGCGCCGGCGATCGGCCTCCGGCACGAGATCGCCGAGGAGATCGCCCTGGGGTGAGCGCGGCCTTGCCGCGCCAGAGGGGGTGTGATTCACCGATCGAGCCGAGCGGGCTCGAGCGGGTCGCGGTCTAGACCAAGGTCGCCTCGGATTGAATCAATCCGAAGCGTGAATCTTGGTCTACCTTTTTGAAGTAGAGCATGATTCACGGACCGCACTGTTTCAGTGCAATCCGACCATGCTCTAGCGTCCGCCGGCGACCCGCAGCACCGTGCCGGTTATGTAGGCGGCGCCGTCGGAGAGCAGGTAGAGAACCGCCTCCGCCACTTCCTCGGCGCTGCCGATGCGCGCCATCGGCACGGTCGGCACGATGCGGTCGATCCGTCCGGGATCGCCCGAGGACGCATGGATCTCGGTGTCGATCATGCCCGGCGCCACCGCGTTGACCCTGATGCCCTGGCGCGCCACTTCCTTGGCCAGGCCCACGGTCATGGTGTCGATGGCGCCCTTCGAGGCGGCGTAGTGCACGTACTCGCCGGGGCTGCCCATGGTCGCCGCGGCCGAGGACAGGTTGACGATGGCGCCGCCGCGGCCCGGTCCATAGGGGCCGCCCGGCGCGGTCGACATCCGGCGCACCGCCTCGCGGGCGCAGATGAACGCGCCGGTCACGTTGACCCGCAACACCTCGTCGATCGCCGCCGGCGTCAGGTCGGCGAAGCGGCCGCTGCGGCCGGTGATGCCGGCGTTGTTGACCAGCGCCGTGAGCGGGCCGAGCGCGACGGTCGCCTGGTCGAACAGCCGCAGCACGTCCGCCTCGTCGGCGACATCGGCCTGGATCGCGACGGCCCGGCCGCCGGCGGCCTCGATGTCGCGCACCACGCCCTCAGCCGCCGCCTGGTTGCCGAGGTAGTTCACCGCGACGGCATAGCCGCGCGCCCCGGCCAGCCGGGCGGTCGCCGCACCGATGCCGCGGCCGGCGCCGGTGACGATCACCATGGGATGGGTGGATGACTCGGGACAGGGCATCGTCGCACTACAATCAGGGTGCCGGGTCTACCGCCGGGCGACCATCAGCTTCTTGATCTCGCCGATCGCCTGGCCCGGGTTCAGGCCCTTCGGGCAGGTCCTGGTGCAGTTCATGATGGTGTGGCAGCGATAGAGCCGGAACGGGTCCTCGAGCTGGTCGAGCCGCTCGCCGGCCGACTCGTCGCGGCTGTCGGCCAGCCAGCGGTAGGCCTGGAGCAGCACGGCGGGGCCGAGATAGCGTTCGCCCTGCCACCAATAGCTCGGGCAGGCGGTGGTGCAGCAGAAGCACAGGATGCATTCCCAGAGCCCGTCGAGCTTGGCGCGTTCCTCCGGCGATTGCGCCCGCTCGCGCTCCGGCGGCAGGGTCTCGCTCTTCAGCCACGGCTCGATCGAGGCGTACTGGGCATAGGCCTGATTCAGGTCGGGCACCAGGTCCTTCACGACCGGCATGTGGGGCAAGGGATAGATCTTCACGTCGCTCTTCACCTCGTCGATGTACTTGGTGCAGGCGAGCGTGTTGGTGCCGTCGATGTTCATGGCGCAGGAGCCGCACACCCCCTCGCGGCAGGAGCGGCGGAAGGTGAGCGTCGAATCGACCTCGTTCTTGATCTTGATGAGGGCGTCGAGGACCATCGGCCCGCACTCGGCCTGGTCGATCACGTAAGAGTCGACCTGGGGCGTGTTGCCGTCGTCCGGATTCCAGCGATAGACCCGGAAGGTCCTGGGCTGCTTGGTGCCGGCCGGCGCGGCATGGGTCCGGCCCTCGCGGATCTTGGAATTGGCGGGCAGGGTGAACTCGGCCATGGCTCGCGTCCTAATCGTTACTCTGAGGCAATAGACCCAGCCATTGTCTACCCGAAGCAGTAAGCTCAAAGCAGCTTAGCGACAGGTCACTCCGATGCTCGCGGAACACCACTAGACCCGCACGGATGAACGACTTCATCACCTGCATGTCAGGCTCAATGTAGGTCTGGTCAACACAAGGAATGCCAACGGAACCAAACCTTCCACCGGATAGTTCGACGTACGCTGCGAGCAGTGCCCTAGATCGAGGTGTATTGATTAGATCTGGGTTTGGACAGTCTGACCAGGTACCCGTCCGACCCCGGGAGAGATCGAGTTTCGAATGCACCTTCGGCTTACCAGATGATGCCCCACGAGGCTTGGAAGGGTCCCAAGCAGATACGTAAGCATTCAACAGGCACTTGGCTTGCTCGCCGGTCAGCGCACACATGTCGGAATCCTCAGTACACCCGTTTCTTCGGCGGGAAGGACTGCACGTCGTTGCTGAGCGGCTGGAGATGCACCGGGCGGTAGTCGATCCGGGGTTTGCCGTCCTCGCCGCACCACACGATGCTGTGCTTCAGCCAGTTCTCGTCGTCGCGCTCGGGAAAGTCCTCGCGGGCATGGGCGCCGCGGCTTTCCTGGCGGTTGACCGCCGAGGCGACCGAGACCACCGCCTGGGCCAGCAGGTTGTCGAGCTCCAGGGTCTCCACCAGGTCGCTGTTCCAGATCATCGAGCGGTCGCCGACCTTGATGTCGCCGCGCTTGGCCCAGGCCTGCTCGAGCTTGGCGTTGCCCTGGGAAAGGGTCTCGCCGGTGCGGAACACCGCGCAGTCGGCCTGCATGATCTTCTGCATCTCCAGGCGGAGCGCGGCGGTCGGGACGCTGCCCTTGGCGTGGCGCGCCTTGTCGAGCCGGGCGAGCGCCGTCTCGCCGGCGCCGTCCTTCATCGGCGGCAGGGAATCGCCGGGCTTCACGATCTCGGCGCAGCGCTTGGCGGCGGCGCGCCCGAACACCACGAGATCGAGCAGCGAGTTGGAACCCAAACGATTGGCGCCATGCACCGACACGCAGGCCGCCTCGCCGATCGCCATCAGCCCGGGCACCACCGCGTCCGGATTGCCGTCCTTCAAGGTCACCACCTCGCCGCGATGATTGGTCGGCACGCCGCCCATGTTGTAGTGGCAGGTCGGCAGCACCGGGATCGGCTCGCGGGTCACGTCGACCCCGGCGAAGATGCGCGCGGTCTCGGCGATGCCCGGCAGGCGCTCGTGGACGATCTTGGGATCGAGATGCTCGATATGGAGATGGATGTGGTCCTTGTGGGGCCCGACCCCGCGGCCCTCGCGGATCTCGACGGTCATCGAGCGGCTGACTACGTCGCGGCTCGCCAAATCCTTGGCCGAGGGGGCGTAGCGCTCCATGAAGCGCTCGCCCTCGGAGTTGGTGAGGTAGCCGCCCTCGCCGCGCACGCCCTCGGTGATCAGGCAGCCGGCGCCGTAGATTCCGGTCGGGTGGAACTGGATGAACTCCATGTCCTGCAGCGGCAGCCCGGCGCGCAGCGCCATGGCGTTGCCGTCGCCGGTGCAGGTGTGGGCCGAGGTGCAGGAGAAATAAGTCCGGCCATAGCCGCCGGTCGCCAGCACCACCATCTGGGCGCGGAAGCGGTGGATGGTGCCGTCGTCCAGGTTCCAGGCCATGACGCCGCGGCAGGCGCCGTCCTCCATGATCAGGTCGAGGGCGAAGTACTCGATGAAGAACTCGGCATGGTGCTTCATCGCCTGCTGGTACAGCGTGTGCAGGATGGCGTGACCGGTGCGGTCGGCGGCGGCGCAGGTGCGCTGGGCGATGCCCTCGCCGAAGTGCGTCGTCATGCCGCCGAACGGGCGCTGGTAGATCTTGCCGTCGGGCGTGCGGCTGAACGGCACGCCGTAATGCTCGAGCTCGATGATCGCCGGCATCGCCTCGCGCACCATGTACTCGATGGCGTCCTGGTCGCCGAGCCAGTCCGACCCCTTGATGGTGTCGTACATGTGCCAGCGCCAATCGTCCTCGCCCATGTTGCCGAGCGCCGCGCTGATCCCGCCCTGGGCCGCGACGGTGTGGCTGCGGGTCGGGAACACCTTGGTGATGCAGGCGGTGCGCAGGCCCTTCTCGGCCATGCCGAAGGTGGCGCGCAATCCGGCGCCGCCGGCGCCCACCACCACCACGTCGTAGTTGTGGTCGACGATCGGATAGGCGGTGCCGTTGATGCTCGGGCCGGTCTGTGCAGCGGCGGTGTCGGCAGCCATCAGGCGTCAGCCTCCGAACGCGATGAACAGCACGGCGAGGATGCCGGCCAGGCCGAGCACCAGGGACGCGGCCTTGACCAGGATGATGAGCGCGATCTTGAGCCCCTCGCGATGGACATAGTCCTCGATCACCACTTGCAGGCCGAGCTGGGCGTGATAGAAGGTCGCGCCGAGCAGCAGCACCAGGAGCCCGACCGTGACCGGCGCGCCGATCCAGGCGGTGGCCGCGGCGTGGCCCGCGCCGGTATGGGCGACCAGGGACGCCACCAGCCAGAGCGCCAGCGGAACCAGGGCGAGCGCGGTCAGGCGCTGCATCCACCAGTGCTGCACGCCTTCCTTGGCGCTGCCCAGGCCGCGCACCCGGCCGAGGTCGGACCGCAGGTCGGACTTGCGCGGGCTCATGCCGCGGCTCCGAGCGCGACATAGCCGAAGATCCAGGCGAGCAGCGTCAGGCCGAACGAGGCCGCGGTGACGATCCAGCCGGTGGCATAGACGGTCTTGAGTTCGAAACCCCAGCCGGCGTCCCAGGCGAGGTGCCGGATGCCGTTGCAGAGATGATAGAACAGCGCCCACGACCAGCCGAACAGCAGGACCCGGCCGACGAACGAGCCGATGAAGCCCTGCACCGTGGCGAAGCTCGCCGGACCCGCGGCGGCGGCGACCAGCCACCACACCAGCAGCAGCGTGCCGATCGCGAGCGCGATGCCGGTCAGTCGATGCAAAATCGACATGACCGAGGTGATCTGCGGTCGATAGACCTGGAGATGAGGCGAGAGCGGCCGGTCTGAACTCGACATCGACGTTCCCTGGGCAAGCAGCGGCGGCGTCAGCGCGGTAGCGGCGGCGTCAACGGTGACGGCAACGGGCGACGCAGCCGTCTGGTCATTTAGACTCCGGGTCCCTGCAAGTCAACGACGCGCCGAGCGGACCGGCATCGGCGCGCCTGTCGGACCAGCGGCAGATGATGGTGGCAGGCGCCGGGCACCCCACCAGATATGGACGTCGGTTCGGAGCCTCCAGGAAACCGGCCAAGACAACCGGCCATATCTGTGGATAACACTGGGGAAATCATGTGCAGAATCTGTGCGTTGCCGAGGCTTTTATTCACAAGAATCTTATCGAATACTTGCTTTCTCTGTTGCGACGACGATTGGACTGACGCACCCTGGCAACCGGCACGCGAAAGCGTCGGGCCTTCACTGGGCCACGATCCCGCGAGACGCCGTTCGGATCGGTCACCCGACCCGCGCAGCGCCTGGCGATCGAGGAACGGAAGGGTTCGCGGCCCGCAACTGGGGCGCTATGCCGTGGCGCGTCGAACGCGGGCCGGCGCCGGTCGATGGCCGGTGGAGGTTCCCTCTGCCGGGCGTCGGTCGGGACGGAAGGCCAGGCAGCCCTTGCGGCGACCCACCTTCCCGGTCGGAACCCGGCTTCGCTCCTGCGCGGAGGTCGGGATCCGGACAGGTGATGCCGGAGGCGCGCCTCGGTCCGCGATGCGCTTGGGGTTTCGGCCCCGCTGCGTCCAGGGGATCTGACGGCGCCGGCGCCGCGACATTGCCGAGAATGCGCCCGGGCGCGGGCGCGGCGGAGCGATCCGCCGCATCTGCGACCGGCGTGCAGCCGGGGGTAGGTCGAGGGCATGCAGGACGACCGTCGGGTCGCCGTCCAGGCGGCCGGCCGCCTGCGCGGCTGGCACGCGGGAGGGAGTACCGCTTCGATCGCTGTGTTGGATTCGCGAGGTCCGATGCGCAAGCGAGGCGGCTCCTGGCAGCCCCGCCGCAGTCTCGTGCCGGGGCCGCAAGGCTCCGGAGGCGTCAGGAGCGCTCTCGTCCGGGGGCGCGCTGTCTCAGGCTTCCGCGCCCGAGGCACCTGACGCCTCCTTCCTTATCAGCCCGATTCCCTCGATTCAACAAAATTTTGTGTGACGCGCAGCGCCCACCCGCAACATATTGCGGGTGGGTGGCGCAGGCTCAGCGCCGCCGCGGCATCAGCACGGTGTAGTCGAGATCGAGCACGACCGCCGGATCGGGCTTGCCGTCGGGACCCCGGTCGGGGAAGTCGCGGCCGGGCCGGTCCTTGGTCGCCACGGTCCGCAGGCGGAGCGCGCCGAGGTCGTTGCGGCCGGGCAGCGGCTCGGCCGCCAGCACCGCGCTCCAGGCGTAGATTGTGTCGCCGGCGAAGCTCGGATTGACATGCCGGCCGCCATTGATCGCGGCGATCCGGAAGGCGTTGGCCAGGCCGTTGAACGACAGCGCCCGGGCCAGACTGATGACATGGCCGCCATAGACGATGCGCCGGCCGAACCGGCCGTCCTTCTCGGCATGCTGGTTGAAATGCACCTTGGCGGTGTTCTGGTACAGCCGGGTCGCGGTCATGTGGCAGGATTCCTCGATCGTCATGCCGTCGACATGATCGATCCGCTCGCCCGGCTCGTAGTCGTCCCACAGATGCGGCGCGCCCGCCGCCTCGGCGTCGTAGCGGGCGAAGTCGAGCCCGCCGGGCACGGCGAGCTCGGCCACCGGCACCTCGCCCGGCAGCTCGGGCGTCACCGGCTCGGGCGCCGGCGATCCGGCGTCGCGCTTCCTGACCAGCACCCACCGGACATAGTCGAGCACGCTCTCGCCGCGCTGGTTGACCCCGACCGAGCGGACATGGACCACGCCGGTCTGCCGGTTCGAGGTCTCCTTGAGGCCGATCACGGTGGAGCGGGTCGACAGGGTGTCGCCGGGAAGCACCGGCACGCCGAAGCGGCAGGCGGCATAGCCGAGATTGGCGATGGCGTTGAGCGAGATGTCAGGCACGGTCTTGCCGAACACCACGTTGAACACCAGCAGGTCGTCGAGCGGCGCCACCGGATATCCCAGCGCGCGCGCGAACGCGTCCGAGCCGTGCAGCACGAAGCGGCTGCCGGTCAGCCCGACATAGAGCGCGGCGTCGCCGGTGGTCACCGTGCGCGGCGTCGCGTGGCGGATCTCCTGCCCGACGCGGAAATCCTCGAAGAAGTTGCCGGGGTTGGTCTTGCTCATGACGTTGCTATCGTCTCGATCGGGCTCTGGTCGACTCATGCTTCGACAGGCTCAGCATGAGGACGGTTGTTGTTCCGACGGGAAGCCTCACCCTGAGCTTGTCGAAGGGTGAGGCCGGCACCGACGGCCGGGGCGGCGCGCCTATGCCTTCGGGCGCTCCCGCTCGCGCGCCTCGATCGCCTCGGCCAGGTCGACGATGCGGCGCGCGTTCAGCACGTGCAGATTCTCGATCAGCTTGCCGTCGACCACCACCACGCCCTTGCTCTGGGCGGTCGCCTCGGCATGGGCCTGGATGATGCGCCGCGACCACGCCACCTCGGAGGCCGACGGCGCGAAGATCCGGTTCGCCGCCTCGATGGTCTTGGGATGGATCAGGGTCTTGCCGTCGAAGCCGAGCTCGAGCCCCTGGCGGCAGGCATACTCGAACCCGCTGTCGTCCTCGAGGTCGAGATGCACGCCGTCGAGGATCGCGAGGTCATAGGCACGCGCTGCCAGGATGCACAGGCCGAGGGCGGTGACCATCGGCAGGCGGTCGCGGGTGTGCCTGGCATGGACGTCCTTGGTCAGGTCGGACGTGCCCATGACGAAGCAGGCGACCCGCGGGGATGCGCCGGCGATCGCCTCGGCATTCAAGACGCCGCGCGGGGTTTCCATCATGCACCAGATGGCGAGGTCGGGCGGGGCGTCGCTGGCCGCCATCACGGTCTGCGCCTGGCGCACCGATTCGACGTTCTCGGTCTTCGGCAGCAGCAGGGCGTCGGCCCCGGCGGTGCTCGCCGCCACCAGGTCGGCATAGCCCCAGGGGGTGTTGAGGCTGTTGACCCGGATGATCACTTCGCGCTGACCGAAGCCGCCGGCCTTGACCGCGCCGCAGATCTGGGCGCGGGCGTCGCGCTTGGCATCGGGCGCCACCGCATCCTCGAGATCGAAGATCAGCGCGTCGGCGGCCAGCGTCTTGGCCTTCTCGATTGCCCGCAGATTGGATCCCGGGATATACAGCACGCTGCGGCGCGGGCGCGCGGTCTGAAGCATTCGGCCGACCTCCGTTCCCTTCGAATGCGACGGAATTCCTGGCCCGCCGCCGGGCGGCGCCGACTATAATCAATCGCCCCCCCGTGGCAAGCTTGGGGGGTTGTCTCGGAGCGGCGGGCTCGGAGCGGCGGATGCCGCCACCGGCGCGCCGTTTTCGCCCCGCCGCCCGCTTCCCGGAAACCTGACCCGATGTCCATCCTGTCGATCCAGTCGCGCGTCGCCTACGGCCATGTCGGCAATGCCGCGGCGGTGTTCCCGCTCCAGCGCCTGGGCTTCGAGGTCTGGCCGGTCGATACCGTCGCATTCTCCAATCACCTCGGCTACCAGACCTGGCGCGGCCGCACCCACCCGGCCGCCGAGGTGGCGGAGGTGGTGGAGGGTTTGCGCCTGCTCGGGCTGTTCGAGCGCTGCCAGGCGGTGCTGAGCGGCTATCTCGGCGAGGCCGAGACCGGGCAGGTGGTGCGCGAGACGGTGGCGCAGGTGCGCGCCGCCAATCCGCAGGCGCTGTATCTCTGCGATCCCGTGATGGGCGATCGCGACGGCGGCATGTTCGTGAAGCCGGGCGTGCGCGAGACCTTTCTCGAGTACCTGCTGCCCGAGGCCGACATCATCGTGCCCAATGCCTATGAGCTCGAGGCGCTGACCGACGGCGATGTCACCACCCTCGACGGCGCCCTGGCGGCGGCCGATCGGCTGCGCGCCGAACTGAAGCGCAAGCGCGGCAAGGGCGGGCGCCGTCAATCCGGTGGCGGGCGCGCCGGCACGGTGGTGGTCTGCACCGGGCTGCTGCGCCGCGACGCGCCGGCCGACCGGATCGGCACCCTGGCGGTCGCCGACGACGGCGCCTGGCTGGTCAGCACGCCGTTCGTCCCGATGCACGTGCACGGCACCGGCGACACGCTGGCCGCGCTGCTGCTCGGCCATCTCCTGAAGACCGGCAGGCTCTCGACCGCGCTCGGCCGCGCGGTCGCCGGTCTCCACGCGGTGATCGAGGAGACGGCGGCGGCGGGGCGCTACGAGCTGACGCTGATCAAGACCCAGGACGCGATGGTCAAGCCCCGGGTGGCGTTCAGGCCTCGGCGGGTGCGCTGACCTTCTTGCGCGTCTTGCCCGGCAGGTAGTCGGCGACCAGGGCCTCGGCGATCTGCACCGCGTTGAGCGCGGCGCCCTTGCGCAGGTTGTCGGCGACCACCCACAGCGACAGGCCGTTCGCCACCGTCGGATCCTTGCGGATGCGGCTGACATAGACCGGATCCTCGCCGGCGCATTCCGCCGGCGTCACATAGCCCTCGTCGACCCGGTGATCGACCACGGTCACGCCGGGCGCGGCCTTCAGCGCGGCGCGCGCCCGCTCGGCGGTGATCGGCTTCTCGAACTCGATGTTGATCGCCTCGGCATGGCCGATGAACACCGGCACCCGAACGCAGGTCGCCGTGACCGCGATGTCGGGATCGAGAATCTTGCGGGTCTCGACCGCCATCTTCCATTCCTCCTTGGTCGCGCCGTCCTCCATGAAGACGTCGATATGGGGAATGCAATTGAAGGCGATCTGCTTGGTGAACTTCTTGTGCTCGACGGTCGAGTTCATGTAGATGGCGCGGGTCTGGTCGAACAGCTCGTCCATGCCTTCCTTGCCGGCGCCCGACACCGACTGGTAGGTCGCGACCACCACGCGCTTGATCTTGGCGAGCTTGTGCAGCGGCTTCAGCGCCAGCACCATCTGGATGGTCGAGCAGTTCGGGTTGGCGATGATGTTGCGCTTGGTATAGCCGGCGATCGCCTTGGCGTTCACCTCGGGCACCACCAGCGGCACGTCCGGGTCCATGCGGAACTGCGAGGTGTTGTCGATCACGACGCAGCCGGCCTGCCCGGCGCGCGGCGCGTGCACCGCCGAGACCTTGGCGCCGGGCGAGAACAGCGCGATGTCCCAGCCGGTGAAATCGAAATCGTCGAGGCTCTGCACCTTCAGCACGTCGTCCTCGCCGAACGACACCTGCATGCCGCTGGAGCGCGACGAGGCGACCGCCGCCACCGCGTCCGCCGGGAACTCGCGCTGGGCCAGGGTGGCTAGCATCTCGCGCCCGACATTGCCCGTGGCCCCCACGACCGCAACTTTGTAGCCCATGATCACGTCACCGTTCGTTTGAGTGGGCCGGCGCCCGCGCCGGGCGGCGGCCTGTCTGGCCGGCGACCGTTTACGGAGCGCCGGCCGGTTTGGCAAGTGGCAGGGCGGCTCCACACGAGAAAGGCCGCCCCCGGATCCTCCAGGGGCGGCCAATGCCGCTGTCCAGAGGAGACTAGACGTCAGCCGCCGGTCTTCGTCCCCGGCGCCGGAGTCATCGGCGGAATCGTGGTCGTGCCCGTGCCGTCGACCAGGGTGGCCGGCGTGCTCTGGGCGCTCACCGAATCCTTCATGCAGGCAGCCGCCATGCCCGGGGCGAGGGTCGCCGCCGCAAAGACCGCCGCAAGGGTAAGAGTCGCCAGCTTGGTCATGACAGGTTCTCCTGTCCGTGAAAATATCGCGCGCGATACTACGCCGGGCGGCGCGGGCTGTCGACCGCTCGCAACGCCCGGGCGGTCCCCTCCCGGCTGGTCAGTCCGGGACCGGTTAGCTGCCGCTGGGGGCGGTCGGGGCCGGCGTCATCGGCGGGATGGTGGTGCCGGCGCCGTCGACCACGGTCGTCGGCGTACTGGCGGTCACCGGATGCGCGGCGCAGCCGGCGAAAGCCATGCCCGGCGCCGAAACCACGAAGGCGCAGGCCAGGACCGCAGCCGTCAATTTCTTCATCGCTGGTCTCCTGCCGGTAGGTGGGCGGGCAATGAATGTAAACCGCCCGGTCCGTTCTGTCGACCGGTGCGGCCGCTTCGGGAACCCTCGGGGTCAGCCGCCGGCCTGGGGCGCCGCGGGAGCCGGGGGCGCCGCGGGAGCCGGCGCCGCCGCGGGGGCGGTGCCGGCCGCCGGCGCGGATTCGGGGGCCGGCGCCGTCTGCAACCCGCTGATCGTGCCGTACTTCTTGACCATGTACTCCTTTTGGCAGGAGCAGGCGTTGGCCGGCGACGCGGCCAGGGACAGGACCAGCACGAGAGCCGCGGCGCCGGCACCGCCGGCGGCGATCACGCGGATGTTACCCATGGCCTCAGTCCTCCCCGATGGTCGGCACGAGCCTAGACCAAGATCGCCTCGGATCAAATCGATCCGAGGCGTGAATCTTGGTCTACCTTCTTGCAGTAGAGCATGGTCTACGGTGGCGCCCGCCCGGTCAACGGCGGCGGCTTACGCCGCCAGCCGGTCGAGCTCGGCGAGCAGGGCCTTGCCCATCTCGGTGGTCGAGACCCTCTTGGTCCCCGGGGTCGCGATGTCGGCGGTGCGGATGCCGGCGGCGAGCACGTTCTCGACCGCCTTCTCCACCAGGTCGGCGTCGTCGGTCAGCTCGAAGGAGTAGCGCAGCAGCATGGCGAAGCTGAGCAGCGTCGCCAGCGGATTCGCCAGGTCCTTGCCGGCGATGTCGGGGGCCGAGCCGTGCACCGGCTCGTACAGCGCGCGGCGCCGGCCGGTCCGGTCGGTGGCGCCGAGCGAGGCCGAGGGCAGCATGCCGAGCGAGCCGGTCAGCATGGCGGCGCAGTCCGACAGGATGTCGCCGAACAGGTTGTCGGTGACGATGACGTCGAACTGCTTGGGCTGGCGCACCAGCTGCATGGCGCAGTTGTCGGCGTACATGTGGCTGAGGTCGACGTCGGCATAGTCGGAATCATGCAGCTTCTGCACCTCTTCGCGCCACAGCACGCCGCTCTCCATCACGTTGGCCTTCTCGACCGAGCAGACCTTGTTGCCGCGCAGGCGCGCGAGGTCGAACGCGACCTTGGCGACGCGGATGATCTCGGGCGTGGTGTAGACCTGGGTGTTGACGCCGCGGCGGGTGCCGTCGGGCAGAGTCTCGATGCCGCGAGGCTGGCCGAAATAGACGCCGCCGGTCAGCTCGCGCACGATCAGGATGTCGAGGCCGCGCACCAGCTCGGGCTTGAGCGACGAGGCGTCGACCAGCGGCGCGAACACCAGGGCGGGCCTGAGATTGGCGAACAGCTCCATGTCCTTGCGCAGGCGCAGCAGGCCGCGCTCGGGCTTCTGGGCGAAGGGCAGGCTGTCCCACTTGGGGCCGCCCACCGCGCCCATCAGCACCGCGTCGGCGGTCATCGCCCGCTCCATGGTGGCGTCGGAAATCGGCGTGCCGTCGGCGTCGATCGAGGCGCCGCCGACTAGGCCCTCGGTGATGTCGAAATGCACCGCCCGGCGCTTGTCGAACCAGTCGACCACGCGGCGCACCTCGCGCATCACTTCGGTGCCGATGCCGTCGCCGGGCAGGATGAGGAGAGTCTTGTTGGAGGTCACGTTGCTTGGTCTCCGCAAACTCGGCTTTGCACTCGGACCTCGTCCTGAGCCTGTCGAAGGGCGAGGTCCGGCGCTCGGGCCTCATGCTTCGACAGGCTCAGCATGAGGCCGGCGGGGTATCAGGAACGACTCACCACAGCCAGGGCTGGCCGCCCTTGTTCTTGGCCTCGAAGGAATCGATCGCGGCCACCTTCTGGAGGGTCAGGCCGATGTCGTCGAGGCCGTTCAGCAGGCAGTGCTTGCGGAACGGATCGATCTCGAAGCGGATGCAGCCGCCGTCCGGCCCGGTGATCTCCTGTTTTTCCAGGTCGATGGCGACGATGGCGTTGGCGCCGCGCTCGGCGTCGTCCATCAGCTTGTCGACTTCCGCCTGCGGCAGCTGGATCGGCAGGATCCCGTTCTTGAAGCAGTTGTTGTAGAAGATGTCGGCGAAGCTCGGCGCGATGACGCAGGTGATGCCGAAATCCAGCAGCGCCCAGGGCGCGTGCTCGCGGCTCGAGCCGCAGCCGAAATTGGCCCCGGCCACCAGGATCCGGGCCTTGCGATAGGCCGGCTTGTTCAGCACGAACTCGGGCTTCTCGGCGCCGTCGGGCCGGTAGCGCATCTCGTCGAACAGGTGCTTGCCGAGCCCGGTGCGCTTGATGGTCTTCAGGAACTGCTTGGGGATGATCATGTCGGTATCGACGTTGATCATCGGCAGCGGCGCGGCGATGCCGCGGAGTTTGGTGAACTTTTCCATGGGTTTCCGTCGGATTTCCGTGCCGCGGTCGGCCCCGGCCCGGCGGCCGGGCAGGACCGCCAGGGTATAGCCCCGATCGCCGGGGAATCCAAGAGCGCGGCCCGCCCACCGCCCCTACCGGGCCGGCGGGCAATCCCTATGCGGCACGACGCGGCGGATCAGGCCCCGCCGCGTTGCCGCGCTGCCGGCGGGCGTACCCCTAGGCCGGCTTCGCCAGCACCAGGCAGCCGGCCATGATGTCGTGCAGCGCCTGCTTCCGGGCGGTGAAGCCGGCCATGATGTAGCCGATGCAGAGGATGATGCTCGAGACGATCTTCCCCAGGTTGCGGCCGAGCGAACGCAGGAAGCTGATGCGGTTGCCCTGCAGGTCGGTCACCTTGATGCCGAGCGCGAGCTTGCCCGGCGTGGCCTGCATCGCGGAGCTTTCCAGCACCGGGAAGTACAGGATGCTGACCGCGATCAGGATGATCGTCGCCACCGGACTGAGGCTGAATGCGGCCGCGGCGGAAAGCTCGTCGGCGTCGGCGCTGTAGTCGGCCGTCTCGAGAATCTGCAGGCCGACCATGTTCAGGACAAAAAAGACGATGCCGAGCCCGATCGTGAGAATGATGGAGTCGACGATGTAGGCGCCGAAACGGCGCCAGAATCCGGCGTAGTGCATGTAGGCCCCCTCCCCAACGGTCGACGATCCGACCGGCAGCGACTCTAGCGCAGCGTGGGGAGCCCGCACAGGGGTGCCGATGCGGGCGGCCTGTGACCCGCCGTCACGCGGCCGGCAGGCGCAGAGTGAAGCGGGCGCCGCCGCCCGGCGGGTCGTCGATCTCGACCCGCCCGCCATGGGCGGCGGCGATGCGCGAGACGATGGCGAGGCCCAGCCCGGCGCCGGTCCGGCTGCTGCGGTCGGCCCGCCAGAAGCGCCGGAAGATGTCGGCGCGCCGGTCCGGCGGAACGCCGGGCCCGTGGTCGCGCACGCTGACCGCCGGCGGCTGGCGGCCGACCTCGAGCGTGACCACGGTCGCCTCGGCGGTATGGCGCAGGGCGTTCTCCGCCAGGTTGCGGACCGCCTGGCGCAGGGCCTCGGCATTGCCATGCACCATGACCGGGCCGCCGGTCCCGGTCACCTCGATGGCGCGCCGGCGCCGGAGCGCGAACGGCGCCAGCGAGGCGGCGACGTCGACCGCGATCGCGTGCAGGTCGGCGGCCTCGTCGGGCGCGATGGTCAGCGCCTCGAGCCGGGCGATCGCCAGCATCTGGTCGACCAGATGGGCCATGCGCTCGACATCGCTGCGCAGCGACGCGGCGACGGCGCGATCCTCGAGGGAATCGAGATGGGCCGCCAGGATCGCGATCGGGGTCCTGAGCTCGTGCGCCGCGTCGGCGGTGAATTCGCGCTGGTGCCGGAACCCGCGGTCGAGGCGCTCCAGTGCCGCGTTGACGGCATGGACCAGGGGCGCAACTTCGCGCGGCAGTCCGGCCTCGGGCAGGCGCACGTCGGTCGCCGCCGGCGCGATTGCCGCGGCCCGGCGCGCGGCATTGCTGAGCGGCGCCAGGCTGCGCCGGATGGTGACCAGGGCGATCGCCAGGGTCGCCAGCAGGAACGGTAGCAGCACGGGCAGCACGTCCTCCGCCCATTCCTCGACGATGCCGCGCAGCGCCCGCCCCTCGGCGCTCTCGAGTTCCGCGATCTGCACCAGCACCAGACCGGATGCCAGGTCGACCCGCCGATAGGCCCCGACCACATCCTGGCCACCGGCGGCGTCGGTATCG
This sequence comes from uncultured Rhodospirillaceae bacterium, assembly GCA_964372215.1. GTDB lineage: Bacteria > Pseudomonadota > Alphaproteobacteria > Dongiales > Dongiaceae > DAIMFL01. The sequence goes on along the minus strand of CAYJQC010000028.1, from coordinate 33,463 downwards.
CGAAACACGCCGGCGCTCCAGCCCGCCGGCAGCGGATCGAACAGCGCGCGGGCCGCGGGCCGCGAGATCAGCAGCTCATGCCCGCCGGCACCGACCACCAGAAAGTCGAAGCCCGGCGGCTCGTCCTGGAACGCGAGCCGGAGCGCCCCGTCGGGGCCGGCCGACAGGGCGTCGATCACCAGGGTGAGCTCGTCGTTCAGGCGGTCGACCGGCAGTTCGCCGCCGTCGCGGTAGCGCAGGAACATGACGGCACCGGCGATCAGCAGCATGACCACGAACAGCGTGCCGAGCCGCCAGGCCAGCCGGCGCTGGAGCGACGGCGCACCGGCGAACGGCGCGGTCACGCGGCGTCCTCGACCAGGAGATAGCCGACCCCGCGTACCGTCTGAATCGTGGAGCCGGCCTGTGCCGCGGCCAGCCGCTTGCGCAGCCGCGAGACATGGACCTCGAGCGAGTTGGAGCCGATTTCCTGCTCGAATCCGTACAGCCCCTCCTCGAGCGCGTCCTTGGCCACGACGCGGCCGGCGCGCCGCATCAGCATTTCGAGCAGCGCCAGCTCGCGGCGCGCCAGCAGCACGGGACGGCCGGCGACCTCGAGACTTCGCGCGACCGTGTCGAAGCGCATGTTGCCGGATTCCAGCACCAGCCCGAGCGCGCCGCCGGGCCGTCGCAGCAGCGCCTTCACCCGGGCGATCAGCTCGTTGATCGCGAACGGCTTCAGCACATAGTCGTCGGCCCCGGCGTCGAGCCCGGCGACCCGGTCGTCGACGCCGTCGCGGGCGGTCAGGATCAGCACCGGCACCGGGTTGCGTGCCTGGCGCAGCGCCCGCAGCACGGCCATGCCGTCGGCATCGGGCAGGCCGAGATCGAGCAGCACGGTGTCGTAGCGGGTGGTGTCGAGCGCGGCCTGCGCCTCCTCGGCCAGGGCGACGACGTCGACGGTGAAGCCGGCGGCGCGCAGCCCGGTGGCGACGAAGCCGGAGAGTCGCTCGTTATCTTCGACCAGGAGCAGCCGCATCGACGGTGGTGACTCCCGTGAATGACGTGGGAATGATCGGCCTTGGCGCCGGCCCGGGTTTACCGGCCGGCGGGCCGCGACACCAGCATCATTCCCCGATTTGCGGCCGACGCAAGCCGCCGCCAGGCGCCGCGGTGCCTGGCGGGGAACTTGGGCGACGGGGGGTCTTTCAGATGGGTCGGATCGGGTTCTGCTCCGTCGAGGGTGGCCGGGGTTCGCGTCAGTCGGCGGCGCCGAGCACGTCCTTGGCATCGGCGACCTTGTCCATGCATTCCTCGGGATCGCCCTCGGTCACCAGCTCCTCGTGGGCCTGCTTCAGCAGCCTTTCGACGTCGGTCTTCTTGCCGGCGTCGGTCAGCTGCTCCGCCATCGGCGTCAGCTTGGTGATCGCGGCGGCGCAATCGTCGGAGCTGTCGGCGGCGGCCGGCGCGGCAAGGGAACCGGCGAGGAGCAGGGCGGCCAGGGTCGCGGAGGCGGCGGCGGCGAGGGTTCGAATTGCGGTGGGAAGCAGGGTCATGATGGATCTCTCTCCGACTGGGATCCGGGCCCCGCGACGGGGCGCCGGCGACGGAGGGACACTGCCCGCGCCACCTGACGGCAGCCTGACGATGGGTCCCTGCGAAAGGCCAGCGGCATTCGGCCGCAGGAAACCGCGACAGCGACCGCGCGATACATGGCCCAGGCGGTCAGATTCCGCCGTGGAACTCCGGATCCTCGTCGACGCGCGGCCGACGCAGGGCCTGCACCGTACTGAGCCGGAGGGGTCCCCCGGGGCGGCAAGCTACACCGCCTTCTCCATGTCGACCGTGTCGATCATCAGCCCGCCGCGGGTCTTCCAGCGCTGATGATGGACCACTTCATAGCCGTGGGCCTGATAGAACGGCCGGCCGACCAGGGTGGCGCCGATGCGGATCAGGCGGTGGCCGGCGGCGGCGATGTCCGCCTCGGCCGCGCGCAGCAGCGCCGAGCCGACGCCGCGCCGCGCCCAGGACGGCACGACGTAGAGCCCCTTCACCTCGTCGCCGATCCAGCCGCAGAAGGCGATCACGCCGTCCGCCATGGCGTCGGCGACATTGAAGCGCTCGCCTGTCAGCATGGCCGCGCGGTACTTGTCGTCGCTGAGCACGCCGACCCAGCTCTCGACCTCGTCGGGCGCATAGGCCAGCGGGCCGAGGCCGCGGATCGAACCTTCATGAGCGCGCCGGATCGCCGGCGCATCGTCGAGCGCCGCCGGCCGGATCGCGAAATCCCACCGACCCGCCGTCATGCCGGATCTTCAGACCAGGTCGCGCACGTCGGTCAGGCGGCCGGTGACCGCCGCCGCCACCGCCATGGCCGGGCTCATCAGGTGGGTGCGGCCGCCGCGGCCCTGGCGGCCCTCGAAATTGCGGTTCGAGGTCGAGGCGCAGCGCTCGCCCGGCTCGAGCCGGTCGGCGTTCATCGCCAGGCACATGGAGCAGCCCGGCTCACGCCATTCGAAGCCGGCCGCGACGAACACCTGGTCGAGACCCTCCTCCTCCGCCTGGTGCTTCACCAGGCCGGAGCCCGGCACCACCATCGCCTGCACGCCGGCGGCGACCTTGCGGCCCTTGGCGATCGCCGCCGCGGCGCGCAGATCCTCGATCCGTCCGTTGGTGCAGGAGCCGATGAACACCCGGTCGATTTTCACCTCGGCAAGCGGCGTGCCGGCGACGAGGCCCATGTATTCGAGCGACCGCTCCATCGACTTGCGCTTGCTGTCGTCCTTGGCCGCCCGGGGATCGGGCACCCGCGCGGAAATCGGCAGCACGTCCTCCGGGCTGGTGCCCCAGGTCACCTGCGGCACGATCTCGGCGGCCTTCAGCACCACTTCGGTGTCGTAGGTCGCGCCGGGATCGGAGGGCAACGTCTTCCAGTATTCGACCGCCTGTTCCCAGGCCCCGGCCTTCGGCGCCAGCGGCCGGCCCTTGACATAGGCGAAGGTGGTCTCGTCGGGCGCGATCAGCCCGGCGCGCGCGCCGGCCTCGATCGTCATGTTGCAGACCGTCATGCGGCCTTCCATCGACAGGGCCTGCACCGCCTTGCCGGCATATTCGATGACATGGCCGGTGCCGCCGGCGGTGCCGATCCGGCCGATGATGGCGAGCACCAGGTCCTTGGCGGTGACGCCTGGCGGCAGATCGCCCTCGACGCTGATGCGCATGTTCTTGGCCGGGCGCTGGATCAGGGTCTGGGTGGCCAGCACATGCTCGACCTCCGAGGTGCCGATGCCGAAGGCCAGCGCGCCGAAGGCGCCGTGGGTCGCGGTGTGGCTGTCGCCGCAGACGATGGTCATGCCGGGCAGGGTGAAGCCCTGCTCCGGCCCGATGATGTGGACGATGCCCTGGCGGATGTCGTTCATCGAGAAGTAGGGCACGCCGAACTCGGCGCAGTTCTTCTCCAGCGTTTCGACCTGGATGCGCGACTCCGGCTCGACGATGCCCTTGCTGCGGTCGGTGGTCGGCACGTTGTGGTCGGCGACGGCGAGCGTCGCCTGGGCGCGCCGGACCTGGCGCCCGGTGCTGCGCAGGCCCTCGAAGGCCTGCGGCGACGTCACCTCGTGCACGAGATGGCGATCGATGTAGATGAGGCAGGTGCCGTCGTCCTGACGGTCCACCAGATGGCTGTCCCAGATCTTGTCGAACAGGGTGCGTGGCTTGGCCATTGCCGTTCCCACCATTGCGCTCGTCAACGTCCCTAAATGCCGACGGCCGCCGATATCGGACCGGCGGCCGCGCGTTCGAAACCGGTCTGAGCCGTGGCCCCGCGCGCTGCGGGGCCGCGCCGCGCAGCTTTACGCGGCCGCGGCGTGCGCCGGCTCGCCGCCGCCGCGATCGGGACGAGTGGTGGTGTTGTCGGCGATGCGCGCCGACTTGCCGCGCCGGCCGCGCAGGTAATAGAGCTTGGCGCGCCGGACGTCGCCATGGCGTACCACCTCGACCGAGGCGATGCGCGGGCTGTACAGCGGGAACACGCGCTCGACGCCCTCGCCGTAAGAGATCTTGCGCACCGTGAAGGAGGAGTGCAGCCCGGCGTTCTTGCGGGCGATGCACACGCCCTCGAAGGCCTGCACGCGCTCGCGCGTGCCTTCCACCACCTTCACGTTGACGCGCAGCGTGTCGCCGGGGCCGAACGTGGGCACCGGGCCGTTGGCGGTCAGCTTGGCGATCTGCTCCCGCTCGAGCTCGAGGATCGTGGTCATCGCTTCGTTCCTTCTTTGTCTCGCCCGCCTGATCCCGAACCCTGGGCCGCCTGGTAGCGTTCCCACAGGTCGGGCCGTCGGGCCCTCGTCGCTTCCTCGGCCTGGCGGAGGCGCCACGCCGCGATCCGTTCGTGGTGGCCGGAGAGCAGCACCTCCGGCACCGTGCGCCCCTGCCAGTCGGCGGGTCGCGTGTAATGGGGATATTCGAGCAATCCCCGTTCGAAACTCTCGTCCTCGAGCCCGGCCGGCGCGCCCAGCACCCCGGGCAGCAGCCTGACCACCGCGTCGATCAGGGCGATCGCTGCCGGCTCGCCGCCCGACAGGATGAAGTCGCCGAGGCTGATCTCATCGACGCCCCGCGCCTCCAGCACCCGCTCGTCCACTCCCTCGTAGCGCCCGCACAGCACCGTGATCGCCGGCCGCGCCGCCAGCTCCCGCACCACCTCCTGGGTGAGCAGTCGGCCGCGCGGGCTGAGGTAGATCGCCGGTCCGGCTTCCGGCCGCCCGTCGATTGCCGCCCCGATCGCCGCGTCCACCACGTCGGGCCGCATGACCATGCCGGGGCCGCCGCCGAAGGGAGTGTCGTCGACGGAGCGGTGTTTATCGCTCGCGAAACCCCGGATGTCCACTGTTTCCAGCGCCCAAATCCCGCTTTCCAGGGCCTTTCCGGCCAGGGAAATCCCGAGCGGACCCGGGAACATTTCGGGAAACAGGGTCAGCACCGCGGCCCGCCACGGAGCGCCGCCTGGGGCCGGCCGTTGCGCCATCGCTCAGCTTCCTTTCCCGGCCTCGCCGTCATCCGCCGGCCCGCCCGGCTCCAGCAGCCCGGGTGGCGGTTCGACCACCACCCGTCCGCCGGCGAGGTCGACCACCGGCACCGCCGCCCGGGTGAACGGCAGCGCCACCACCGCCGGCCGGGCGCCGGCATCCGCCGCCCGCTCGATCTCCAGGATGTCGCCGGCACCGAAATTCTGCACCGCCATCACCCGGCCGAACGGGCTGCCATCGGCCAGCTCGGCCCGCAGCCCGATCAGGTCGGCCTGGTAGTAGTCCTCGGCCGCCGCCAGCTCGGGCAGCGCGCTGCGCTCGACATAGAGCCGCAGCCCCTTTAGCGCCGCCGCCGCGTCGCGGTCGGCGACCCCTTCGATCCGGCACACCAGGGAACCGGGCGTCCCGCCGGCCGCCGACAGCACCGCGAGCGTCAGCCGCCGGCCGCCGCCCTCGTCGGTGAGCGGGCCATAGGCCGCGAGGTCGACGGGCTCGGCCGTGAAGCTCCGGACCTTTACCAGGCCGCGCACGCCATGGGGGCCGGCGACGACGCCGACCAGCAGGCGCGGCGCGCTCACCGCGCGGCCCCCGGACCGGCCACCCGCCGTCAGGCGGATGCGCCGCCCTCGGCCGCCTTCTTGGCCGCTTCCTCGGTCGCCTTCAGGCGCTCCTGCGCCTTAGCCTTGGGCAGGTGCTGCTTGGACTGGTCGCGCTTGGCCGGCTTCGCCATCAGCCCGGCATCGGCCAGGAACAGCGCGACCCGGTCGCTCGGCGTGGCGCCATTGCCCAGCCAATGCTTGGCCCGCTCGACGTCGAGCACGATGCGTTGCTCGTCGTCCTTCTTCAGCATCGGGTTGAAGGTGCCGATCTTCTCGATGAAGCGGCCGTCGCGCGGGGACCGCGAGTCGGCGATCACGATGCGGTAGAACGGACGCTTCTTGGCGCCGCCGCGCGCCAGCCGGATCTTCAGGGACATCTGTCAGTCACTCCTCGGTTTGCGTATCGATTGTGGCTCGCATCGTACCGGTCCCCATGCTTCGACAAGCTCAGCATGAGGACCTCATCGGTTCAGCCTCATCCTGAGCCTGTCGAAGGATGAGCCTGTCGAAGGATGAGCCTGTCGAAGGATGAGCCTGTCGAAGGATGAGGCGGCAATCTCTGGGTCGGTCCATCTCGCTCATTCCGGCCGGTGGCACACCGCCTCGATGGCGTGGCCGTCGGGATCGAGCACGAAGGCGCCGTAATAGCTCGGGTGGTACTCGGGCCGCAGGCCCGGCTTGCCGTTGTCGGTGCCGCCGGCGGCGATCGCCGCCGCGTAGAAGGCGTCGACAACGGCCCGGCTGCCGGCCGCGAAGGCGATGTGGCTGCCGGCGCAGGGCTGCGCCCGGTGGCCCTCGGCCAGGGGATAGCCCAGCCAGAACACCGGGTGCTCGGGATCGATGCCGTAGCCCGAGGCGCCGTCGAGATCGTAGACCCGGCGCGCGCCGAGGGTCGCCAGCACCTTGTCGTAGAAGCCCTGCGACCGCCGGAGGTCGGTCACGCCGAGCGAGAGATGATCGATCATGGCTGCCCCGCGGTTCCCGTCAGCGCTGCATCAGGCCCTGGATGCCGTGGCGCATCAGGCCCTTCTTCCCGAGCTTCGACATCTGCTTCATCATCCGCGCCATCTCCTGATGGCTCTTCAGCAGCTTGTTCACTTCCTGGACGCTGGTGCCGGAGCCGGCGGCGACGCGCTGCTTGCGCGAGGCCTTGAGCAGCTCCGGCTTCTTGCGCTCGGCCCTGGTCATCGAGGACAGGATCGCGCGCTGGCGCTTGATCATCTTGTCGTCCACGCGCGACGCGGCGAGCTGCTTCTGCATCTTGCCGATGCCCGGCAGCATGCCGAGGATGTCGCCGAGGCCGCCCATCTTGCCGAGCTGCTCGAGCTGCTTGGCGAGGTCGTCGAGATCGAATTCGCCCTTCTGCATCTTGCGGGCGAGCTGCTCGGCCTCTTCCTGCTCGATGGTCTCGGCGGCCTTCTCCACCAGGCTGACCACGTCGCCCATGCCGAGGATGCGGCCGGCGATGCGGTCGGGGTGGAAGTCCTCGAGCGCGTCGAGCTTCTCGCCGACGCCGATGAGCTTGATCGGCTTTCCCGTCACCGCGCGCATCGACAGGGCGGCGCCGCCGCGCGCGTCGCCGTCGACCCGGGTCAGCACGATGCCGGTGATGCCGACCCGCTCGTTGAAGCTCTTGGCGACGTTGACCGCGTCCTGGCCGGTCATCGCATCGGCGACCAGCAGCGTCTCGGCCGGGCCGGTCGCGTCGCGCACCGCCTCGACTTCGGCCATCAGCTCGTCGTCGATGTGCAGCCGCCCGGCGGTATCCAGCATGACCACGTCGTAGCCTTCGAGCCTTCCGGCCAGGATCGCGCGCCGGGCGATGGCGACCGGCGGCTCGCCGGGGACGATCGGCAGGGTGGCGATTTCGGCCTGAAGCCCCAGAATGGCGAGTTGCTCCTGCGCCGCAGGCCGGCGCGTGTCGAGCGAGGCCATCAGCACCTTCTTCTTCTCGCGCACGCTGAGGCGCCGGGCGATCTTGGCCGTCGTGGTGGTCTTGCCCGAGCCCTGCAGCCCGACCATCAGGATCGGCACCGGCGCCGTGGCGCGGAGGTTGATGCCCTCGGCCGCCGTGCCCAGGGTCTCGACCAGGTGGTCGTGGACGATCTTGATGACCATCTGGCCGGGGGTGACCGACTTCACCACCGCCTCGCCGACCGCCTTGTCGCGCACCGCGGCGACGAAGTCCTTGACCACGCCGAGGGCGACGTCGGCCTCGAGCAGCGCGATCCGCACCTCGCGCAGGGCCGCGTCGACGTCGGCCTCGCTGAGGGCGCCGCGCCGGGTCAGGCGATCGAAGACGTCGCCGAGGCGTTGGCTCAGGCTCTCGAACATGGGCTTTTGCCCGCTCCGTCAATAGCTTCCGGCCAAAGCACGAGATCGCCCGTGCGCGACACTCGCGGACGGGCGGGGCCCCTCGGGGCCGGTTTCAGTCACCTTGTGCTAAGGCGAGGCGGAAAATAGGCGGGGGCGGGGGTGGAGTCAAGAATCGGGAGCGTCCGGCACCCCCGGAACATCAGCCCGCCCGCTCCTTGGCCAGCAGTTCGGTGGCGGTACCGGCGACCTTGGTGATCTTGTCGAGCACCCCGGCGATCGGGCTGTTCGGCTGTATCCTGTCGGTGACCTCGCGCAGCTCGTGAATCAAGCCGAGCAGCAGCGCCGAGCGGCCCTCGACATTGCCGGTGTGGAACCGCCCGAGCATGATCGTGAGGTCGTTGAGCGACTGGCGCGCCGCCTTCTTCTCGTCCTTGGACGCCTCGGGGTTCGACAGCACCGCCTTCACCGCGGCGATGCCCTCGAGATACTGGTTGACGATGTCCTGGCCGGCGGCCTCGGACGATGTCGATTTCGCGGGTGCCATGGGCGTCCCCCTTCCCCTCAGGATTTGCGGTAGGCCTCGAGGTCGCGCTTGAGCTGGATCACTACCGGGATCATCCGGCTCAGCATGGCGTCGAGGTCGGCCGGCCGGGCGGTCTCGCGCGACAGCTCGAGCAGCGCCGCGCGGGTGGTGTCGAGCAGGGCGTTGTAGGCGTCGAGCACGGCCTTCAGCTTCTCCATCCCGGCCTTGTTGTCGGCGATCGCCCGGGCCGTCAGCTCGCCGCCGTCGTCAGAAGCCTCGAGCAGCACCAGCTCGCGGGTCGCCAGCGCGAAGCGCAGGCCGTAATGGTCCGCCGTGTCGGCCTTAAGCACGTCGATCATCTGGGTGATCAGGGGCGCGCCGTCGCGCACGGCGTCCGCGAACTCGCCGGCGAGGCGCGCCTTCTCGACCGCGGCGGCGACGGTCTGCAGGGCGGCGACCGCCGGGCCGATGGCCGGCAGCGCCACCCCGCCGAGCGCCGCGATCTGGCCGACCGCGCCGACGAACCCGTCGATGCTGCGGCTGGCGGCGTCGACGCTGCCGCCCTCGACCAGCTGGCCGAGCGCGGCGTTGTAGTCGCCGATGGCCTGCAGGGCGAGGAAGCGCACGGCGACGTCGTCGAGCACCTGGGCATCGTTGGCCGGCGGCTGGTAGGTCGCGGCATAGGGCAGGTTGGCGGCGGCCGGCGCCGGCGCGTTCGCCTGTTCCAGCCGCGCCAGTTCCTCCTGGGCCGCGCTGTAGTCGGCGAGCACCGCCTCGGCCGCGGGCCGCGCCTCGTCGAAGGCGCGGGCATAGGCGTCGAATTGGGCGGTTGGGATCTGCGCACAGCCGGCGACGAAGAAGAAGCAGCAGACGCAGAGCAGAAGTCCGACCCGCATGGCGGCCCCCCATGGTGCGGTCAGTATTCGGTATGGACGGACAGCCTAGTCACAACTGGCAGAAAGAAAAGACCTTGCGCGCCCTTGGCGCCATGAAATCTTGGTAACGCGCGCCCATTCGGTCCAATCGGCACGCCCGGGATTGCGTCCCGGCGCCGGATCGGCAGACTGATGCGCCAGACCATCGTTTCGGCCGCGCGCCGAGATTCCAGCCAAGGAGACCCCGCATGAAGGCCGTTGGCTATCGCACGTCGCTGCCCGTCACCGACGCGCAATCCCTGATCGACGTCGAGCTGCCGGCGCCGGTGCCCGGCCCGCGCGACCTGCTGGTCCGGATCGCCGCGATCTCGGTCAATCCGGTCGACACCAAGGTGCGCAAGCGCACCCAGCCGCCGGCCGGCGAGGTCAAGGTGCTGGGCTGGGACGCCGCCGGGGTGGTCGAGCAGGTCGGCGCCGAGGTCACGCTGTTCCGCCCCGGCGACGCGGTGTTCTACGCCGGCTCGATCGAGCGGCCCGGCACCAATGCCGAGCTGCACCTGGTCGACGAGCGGATCGCCGGCCCCAAGCCCGCCAGCCTGTCGTTCACCCAGGCCGCCGCCCTGCCGCTCACCTCGATCACCGCCTGGGAGCTGCTGTTCGACCGCCTGGGGGTCGCGTCCGGCAAATCGTCGGACAGCCGCCGACTGCTGGTGATCGGCGGCGCCGGCGGGGTCGGCTCGATCCTGATCCAGCTCGCCCGGCGTCTGACCGGCCTCACCGTCATCGCCACCGCCTCGCGGGCCGAGACCCGCGACTGGTGCCTGGCGCTCGGCGCCCATCACGTGATCGACCATTCCCGGCCGCTCGACGAGGAGCTGAAGGCGATCGGCCAGCCCCAGGTCGAGCTGATCGCCGGCCTGACCCAGACCGACAAGCACTACCCGGCGATCGTCGCGGCGCTGGCGCCCCAGGGCAAGTTCGCCCTGATCGACGACCCCGCCGCGCTCGACATCTCCCAGCTCAAGCGCAAGAGCGCGTCGATCCACTGGGAGTTCATGTTCACCCGGGCGGTGTTCGGCACCCCCGACATGATCGCCCAGCACCGCCTGCTCGGCGACGTCGCCGCCCTGGTCGACGACGGCGTCATCAAGACCACGCTGGGCGAGGAGATCGGCACCATCAACGCCGCCAATCTGCGCCGCGCCCACGCCGTCGTCGAAAGCGGCAAGGCCAAGGGCAAGCTGGTGCTGACGGGGTTCTGAGCGACCGCACCGGGAGCACGATTGGCATATTATGCCAATTGGGGTATGCTCCAGCCGATCCGCCAACCGACCGAGGGATTAGCGCCGGTGCCGACTCGAAACGTCGTGCTCACTCAGCATCATCAGAAAATCGTCGATCGTCTGGTTCGGTCCGGCCGCTATCAGAACGCGAGCGAGGTACTGCGCGAGGGGCTGCGCCTCGTCGAGCAGCGTGACGCGGAAGATGCCATCAAGTTGAAGGCCTTGCGTGCGGCGGCCCGTGCCGGCGCTGCGGCCATCGAGCGTGGCGACGCCCGTTCCTTCGATTCTTTCGACGACTTGGCCCGCCACATCGAGGAAGCGACAGATTCCGCGCTTGCCGAGGAACCGGAACGGTAGGAGGCGGTGCCCCGGGATTGGCGGCCGCAACTCGGCGCTGAGGCGGAGCGAGATATCGTCGATATCTTTCGCTGGAAAGCGCGGAGGTACGGCATTGCCCAGGCGCGGCACTACCGGACGCTGATCCTTTCCGCCATTGGCGAGCTGCAATCGGGCCCAGATGTACTTGGCAGCAAGGCGCGCAACGAGATCCTGTCCGGCCTGCGCACCTTGCATGTTGCACGGCACGGCCGACGTGCCCGTCACTTTCTCATGTACCGTGCGATCGGCAATCGCATCGAAATCCTGCGAGTCCTCCACGACGCCATGGAATTGGCGCGTCATCTCCCACGGCCAGCCGGCCGCGACGATCGGGAGACCTGAGCCCTACCCGGCGTCCAGTTTTGACTCCTGCCCCTTTCCGGGCCATATACCGGCCCATGTCGGCCCTTGATGCCCTTGAGATCGCGGCGGAAACCGGTGCGGATGACGGCGTCGGCCCGGCGGCGGAGACCCGCGTCGTCACCTTCGGCTGCCGTCTCAACGCCTACGAGTCCGAGGTGATGCGCGCGCATGCCCGGGCGGCGGGGCTTGCCGACGTCGTGGTTTTCAACACCTGCGCGGTGACCGCCGAGGCCGAGCGCCAGGCCCGCCAGGCGATCCGCAAGGCGCGGCGCGAGAACCCGGCGGCCCGCATCGTGGTCACCGGATGCGCCGCGCAGATCACCCCCGACCGCTATGCCGGCATGCCCGAAGTCGACCTGGTGCTCGGCAACCGCGAGAAGCTGGATGCCGGGACCTTCCGGCGGCTGGCGGAGCAGCCGGCGGCGGCAGCGCCCGCCCCGCTCATGCCCCGAGTGCTGGTCGACGACATCATGGCGGTGCGCGAGACCGCCGGGCATCTGGCGCCCCACCTGATCGCCGGCTTCGATGGCCGCGCCCGCGCCTTCGTCCAGGTCCAGCAGGGCTGCGACCATCGCTGCACGTTCTGCATCATCCCCTATGGCAGGGGTCCCAGCCGGAGCGTGCCGATCGACCGCACCGTGGAACAGGTGCGCGCGCTGGTCGAGGCCGGCACGCGCGAGGTGGTGCTGACCGGGGTCGACATCACCTCCTACGGCGCCGACCTGCCGGAGGGCCCTCGCCTCGGCGACCTCGTGCGCGAGCTCCTGGCCCGGGTGCCGGAGCTGCCGCGCCTGCGGCTCACCTCGCTCGATCCGGTCGAGGTCGACGAGGCGCTGTTCGCGGCGATCGCCGAGGAGGCGCGGCTGATGCCGCATCTGCATCTCAGCCTGCAGGCCGGCGACGACATGATCCTGAAGCGTATGAAGCGCCGCCACTCCCGCGCGGATGCGATCTCGTTTGTCGAACGGGTGCGCAGCCTGCGGCCCGACATGGCGTTCGGCGCCGATTTGATCGCCGGCTTCCCGACCGAGAGCGAGGCGATGTTCGAGAACAGCCTGGCGCTGGTCGAAGACTGCGGCCTCACCTTCCTGCATGTGTTTCCGTTCTCGGCACGGGAAGGCACCCCGGCGGCGCGCATGCCGCAGCTCGAAGTCGCCACCCGCCGCTCGCGCGCCGCCCGCCTGCGCGCGAGCGGCGAGGACGCCAAGCGGCGCTTCTATGCCGCGCAGCAGGGCGGCAGCGTCGCTGTGCTGGTCGAGACCGCCGAGGGCGGCATGGCCTGCGGCCACAGCGCGCAGTTCGCGCCGGTCAGGCTGCACGGCGCCGCCGCGCCCGGCGACATCGTCGCCGCGACCGTCACCGGCGCCGATGGCGGTGGGCTGATCGCGCAGCCCGCATCGGCCATTCGCGCCGCATGAGCGACACGACGGAACCGAACGAGGCCGCGCCGAAGCGCGGTTGGCTCGGCCGCCTGCGCGACGGGCTGACCCGCTCGTCGAGCCGGATCGCCGACGGCATCGGCAGCATCTTCACCAAGCGCAAGCTCGACGACGCCGCGCTGGCCGAGCTCGAGGAACTGCTGATATCGGCCGATCTCGGCCCCGCCACCGCGGCCAGGCTGGCCGCCAACCTGGCCAAGACCCGCTTCGGCAAGGAGGTGGCGCCCGACGAGATCCGCGGCGCGCTGGCGGACGACATCGCGCGCATCCTGGAGCCGGTGGCCAAGCCCCTGGTGCTCGACCCGGCGCGCCGGCCGACCGTGGTGCTGGTGGTCGGGGTCAACGGCAGCGGCAAGACCACCACCATCGGCAAGCTTGCCAAGCAGTACCGCGACGAGGGCCGCAAGGTGGTGCTGGCCGCCGGCGACACCTTCCGGGCCGCGGCGGTCGAGCAGCTCGAGATCTGGGGCAGCCGCACCGGCGCCACGGTGATCGCCCGGGACGCCGGCGCCGATCCGGCCGGGCTCGCCTACGACGCCCTGGAAGCCGCACGCGAACTGGGCGCCGACGTGCTGCTGATCGACACCGCCGGGCGACTCCACAACAAGGCCGACCTGATGGCCGAGCTGCAGAAGATCATCCGGGTGCTGAAGAAGCTGGAGCCCGCGGCGCCCCATGCCTGCCTGCTGGTACTCGACGCCGGGATCGGCCAGAACGCCCATGCCCAGGTCGAGGTGTTCCGCCAGATGACCGACATATCGGGCCTGGTGGTCACCAAGCTCGACGGTACCGCGCGCGGCGGCGTGGTGGTGGCGCTGGCCGAGAAGTTCAAGCTGCCGATCCATGCCATCGGCGTCGGCGAGGGCGCCGACGACCTGCGGCCGTTCTCGGCCGCCGCCTTTGGGCGCTCGCTGATGGGCCTGCCCGCCGCCTGAGGCGGCGGGCCCGGATTCAGTTCCCTCTTCCGCAGCGACTCCGCTGCTGCTAAGTGTTGTGTTCTATGATGGTGCGACGGCTATATCGAGGAGCGTAGGCGGACAGGACGTCATGCCGAAGCTGCACTCAACCAGCGACTCCGCGGCGGAGCGGGCGACCCCTGCGCGTGCCGGCGGGCTCGGCGCCAATCTTGGCCGGCGCGCGGCGTGGCAGTTCTGGCACAGCCGGTTCGGCAAGACCGTCGATCTGCACTTTCCCAGGCTCGACGGCGTCCAGGTGCGCTGCTTCACCGATTGCGCCGCGACCGATACGCTGATGCGCGACGGGTACTTTCCCGACCACCACACCGCGACCTTCCTGCGCCGCTATCTCAGGCTCAACGACGCCGCCGTCGATATCGGCGCCAATGTCGGACTTGTCACCCTGCAGCTCGCCGCGCTGGTCGGGCCCGAGGGCCGGGTCGACGCCTTCGAGCCGAGTTCGCTGATGCGCCGCCGGCTGAACGAAAACCTGGCGCTCAACCGGATGGTCCAGGTCGGCGTCCACGCGCGCATGGCCGGCGCCGAGACTCGCCAGGCGCGTTTCGCCGACGGCACCACCAAGTCCGGCCGGCGCCGGCCGCCGCTGCCGATCGAGCTGGCGACCGGCGTCATCGGCGTCGACTGCACCCGGCTCGACGAGGCGCTCGGCGGCCGCCACTACGCCCTGGTGCGCATCGACGTCGCCGGCCAGGAGCTGGCGGTGCTGAAGGGCATGACCGAGATGCTGCGCGAATCCAATCCGGCAGTCGTGCTGCTGGCGCTCGACGAGGCGCTCGGCGATTACGGCCTGACGCCGCAGCAGGTGATGGACTGGCTGTCCGAGCACGACTACGAGATCGCGCTGTACAACGCCGACCAGCACCTGATCGACTATGATGCCGCGCCGTGGCGACGCTCGCGCACGGTCATGGCGATCGCCCGCGCCGCCCGCAACCTGGTATCCCGCCGCCTCGCCGGGCTCGACGACACACTCGACGATCCGGCCTTCCGCTTCGCGGGCTGACCGGCCGCCGGGGAACCGCCAGCTCCGCCCACATCGCCAGTCCCCGCGCCCCCCCCCCCCCCCCCCCCCCCCCCCCCCCCCGCGCCCCCCCCCGCCCCCCCCCCCGCACCCGGACCACCCCTCACCTGGACTCCGCACACCATGCCGCTCGATCCCTCGGTCACAATCCTGGTCCTGGCGGCCGCGGTCATGCACGCGTCGTGGAACGCGCTGGTCAAGTCCGGCAGCGACAAGACCGCGATGCAGGTGCTGGTGATCTTCTTCTCCGGCTTGCCGGCGATCGTCGCGATCCCGTTTTTCCCGCTGCCCGATCCGGCGTCCTGGCCGTTCCTCGCCGCCTCGACGGCGATCCACTTCGCCTACTACGTCGCGCTGCTCGGCGCCTATCGCCACGGCGACCTGTCGCAGACCTATCCAATCGCCCGCGGCAGCTCGCCGGTGATCGTCGCGGTCGGCGCCTGGATGCTGGCCGGCGAGGTCCAGGGCCCGGCCCAGATCGCCGGCATCGCCATCGCCTCGCTCGGCATCGTCAGCCTGGCCTGGCCGCTGCGCTTCGGGCGCAACTCCGGCCGGCGCGACGGCGAGGGCAAGGCGATCGCCTTCGCCTTCGCCACCTCGCTCACCATCGCCTTCTACACCTTGATGGACGGCATGGGCGTGCGCCGCACGCCGGAGCCGATGAGCTACATCCTCTGGCTGCTCGCCGTCGAGGCGCCGCTGATGGCGATCGCCGGGCTGTGGCTGCGCCGCGGCCGGGTCGTCGCCGCCTATCGCCCGCATCTGGCGCGCGGCGTGGCCGGCGGCATGGTCGCCGGGCTGGGCTACGGCATCGTCATCTGGGCGATGAGCCACGCGCCGATGGCGCATGTCTCGATGCTGCGCGAAACCAGCGTGATCCTGGCCGCTGCGATCGGCACCGTGTTCCTGCACGAGCCGTTCGGGATCCGCCGCATCGCCGCGGCGACCCTGGTCGCGCTCGGCAACGCGCTGCTGCATTTCGGGCGCTGAACCGCCGCCTCGGCCGTTGCCGGCGTCGCCGCCTTGTCAATGGTTTCCGGCTTCGCCGCCTGGTCAACAATTACCGGCTTCGCCGCTTGGTCAGTAATTCCCGGCTTCGCCGGGCGGGTTGCCCTGGGTCGGCAGGTCGGGCTGCGCCAGCGCCTGGCGGAAATGCTCGAGCGCCCAGCGCACCGATGGGAAGGCCAGATCGGGCCACGGGATCTCGGCCCAGCGGAACAGCCCGACCTCGGCCGATTCCGGCCCGGCCGCGACCTCCGGCGACTGCAGCCGGGCGCGGTAGATCACCTGCACCTGGCTGAGCCGGGGAATGCTGTAGACCGCCAGCACGGCGTCGAGGTCGATGCGCGCCCGCGCCTCTTCCCAGGCCTCGCGTCGGGCGCCGTCGGCGGTGGTCTCGTTCAGCTCCATGTAGCCGGCGGGCAGCGTCCAGTAGCCGCGCCGCGGTTCGATCGCGCGCCGGCACAGCAGGATGCGGTCGTCCCAGCCGCACACCGCACCGACCACGATCTTCGGATTCTCGTAGTTGATGAAGCCGCAATCGGCGCAGACCAGCCGGGCATGACTGTCGCCGTCCGGCACTGCGCGCACGAAGCTGTTCGGGCGCACGGTGCCGGTGCTGGCGTGCCCCGACGCGGCGGAATGCGGATCGGAGGGGGAACTCATCGCCGCAGTGTGGCGCGGCGCCGATCGGTGGACAAGCGGCCCGCAGGAGGCCAATCTGCCGGCGCCCGCGCCATCGGCCGATCCGACGCGCGGGCGCGACGGCAGCGGACGGGAGCGGGGATGGCGGGCTGGTTCGATTGGGCGAAGCGCGGGGTCGAGCGGCGGCGCAGCGTCGAGGTCGGCTGGATGATCGATGCCGACAAGGCCGGCTTCATCTACGAGGCGCCGCGCCCGTACCAGCGCAAGGCGCCGAACCCGCCCTCGGCCAAGGCGGTCGGCTATTGCCCGGCGGTGCTCGACATCGAGGCCCGGCTGATCGAGGTGCCCTGCCCGTTCGACGTGCATTTGCGGCTCGGCCGCGACGACAAGGGCAACCTCCAGGTGCAGTATCCGCGGCCGCAGGAATCGACGGCCAACCCGCAGTTCCTGGCCCAGCTGGTCAAGCCGAGCCAGCCGAGCGAATGGCGCGAGCCGATGAAGCCGGTGCTGCAGATCAAGACGCCCTACCGCTTCGTCGCCGACGAGCCGGTGTGGATCGCCCAGATGCCGCCGTTCCTGCATTACCGGGCGGACCCGCTGCCCGGCACCCTGATTTGCGGCCGCTTCCCGATCCATGACTGGCCGCGGATCATGATGTGGGCGTTCGAGTGGCACGATCCCTCGAAAGACCTGATCCTGAAGCGCGGCGAGCCGTGGTTCTATGCCCGCTTCGAGACCGAGGATCCGTCGCGCCACATCCGGCTGGTCGAGGCGCAGATGACGCCGGAGCTCGAGCAGTACCTGAAGGGCATGGATGCGGTGACCCAGTATGTCAGCCGCACCTTCTCGCTGTTCTCGACCGCGCGCAGCCGGCGCCCCCGGCAGCTCCTGAAGAAGGTGGAGCGCTGAGCGCGGCCGGGCCAAGCCGGCAACGCCAAGCCGGCCTTCCGCGATGGCGCGAGCAATCGCCTGGATTCAAGAACAGACCACGATCGAGCATTTGCGTGCCGTCGCACATGAATGCACGCGTTCGCCGGCGGCGGTAAGACTCCGTTAAGCACGCATGTCGAAAATGTTCTGGGATCAATCATGTATCCTGCGGTCTTGGATCATTGGTTTCAATTGATTCAAAATTCGGATAAAGTTTTGTCGATCGGGGGGCTGAGAACGTCGCGCCGAAGTCCTGTGCGACGCAAATGCGACTCGTCTGGAGCTCGCATGTCTAGCAGTGGGGCGCGAGGGGTGATCTGGGCAAGATTCATCTGATGACGGCAACATCGGACGACGTGACCCATCTGCTTCGGCTTGCTCGCGACAAGTCGATCGAAGGCCGGAAGCAGTTGGTCGCCATCGTCAGCGACCTGTTCTTCGACAAGGGCACGGCGCTGACCGCGCATGAGCGCGCCCTGATGACCGACATCCTGAAGAAGCTGATCCACGACGTGGCCGTACCGGTGCGCAAGGCGCTGGCCGAGCGGCTGGCGCTGGTGCCGACGGCGCCGCACGACGTGATCGTGGCGCTCGCCAACGACGAGATCGACATCGCCCAGCCGATCCTGATGCGCAGCGAGGCGCTGCTCGACGTCGACCTGATCGAGATCATCCGCAATCGCACGATGCAGCATCAGCTCGCCATCGCGATGCGCCGCAACCTGTCGGAGCAGGTCTCCGACGTGCTGGTCGAGGCCGGCAGCAAGGACGTCATCAAGACCCTGCTGGAAAACCAGGACGCGCGCATCTCGGGGGCGACGATGGAGTATCTCGTCGACCAGTCGCGCCGGGTCGACAGCTTCCACGAGCCGATCGTGCGCCGCGAGGACCTGCCGACAGCCCTGGCCAGGAAGCTGTATTTCTGGGTCTCCGCGGCGTTGCGCCAGCACATCCTCGAGCACTTCGACATCGACGCGGCCACCCTCGACGAAGCGGTCGAGGGCGCCGCCAAGGGCACCCTGGCCAAGCTTCACGACGAGATCGCGGCGGGCGCGGTGGACAAGTCCGCCGCGCTCGCCCGCCACCTCGCCGAGACCCGGCAGATCAATCCGCGACTGCTGGTGCAGACCCTGCGCCAGGGCGAGGTTCCGCTGTTCGAGGCCATGCTGGCGGAGCTCAGCGGCCTGCGCCTGCAGCTGGTGCGGCGACTGGTCTTCGAGCCGGGCGGCGAGGGCCTCGCGGTCTGCTGCCGCGGGCTCGAGATCGACAAGCCGACCTTCGCCACCATCTTCCTGCTCAGCCGGCGCGCCCGCCCGTCCGAACGCTCGATGGACCCGCGCGACCTCTCGCGCATCCTGTCCTTCTTCGAGAATGTCCGTCCGCAGGCGGCCCAGACCGTGCTGGAGCGCTGGCGCCGCGATCCCGATCTGCTGCAGGCCATCAAGACCGTCGAGGAGGCCCGCGGTGACGTCGCAGCGCTCTGACGTCAATTCGCCGCTGGCCGGCGCGGATGCGGATGCTCCCGGCATCACGCCCGCTGCTGCCCGGCCGGGCGAACTGCCGACGGCGCGGCTCGACGAGATCTTCCGGCAGGAACTGCTCGATCACGGCCCGGCGCTCTACGTCGCCGATCTCGAAGGCAAGGTGCAGTGGACCAACAGCGCCTTCCGGCGCCTCACGGGCGCCGTCGCCAATCCGGACGGGCAGACCCCGCTCCTGCCGCTGGGCGAGATCGCCGCCGAGATCGGCATGCTGGGCTCCATGGTGTTCCGCGAGGACACGCTGCGGATCGGCGGCACGATGCAGCGGCTGCGGTCGCGGCACGTCGCGCTGCGCGGCGAGAACGGCAAGATCGCGGCGATCGCCGGCATCGTGCAGAGCACGCCCGACGACACCCAGCGGATCGAACTGATCGCCCTGCTGCGCGAGCGGCTCGACGACATCACCCGTCTCGCCTCCGACTGGATCTGGGAAACCGATCCGGACCTCGTCATCACCGCGGTGTCGCAGCGCATCACCGAGGTCCTGGGCTACCATCCGCGCGAGCTCAACGGCCGCAGCCTGCTGTCGCTCGGCGGCGACCCCGAGGGCCGCATGGCGCTGCAGGCCAAGTTCGCGCAGCACTCGCCGTTCCGCGACGAGATGTTCGATGCGGCGACCCGCGACGGCGAGAACAAGCTGTTCCTGCTGTCCGCCGTGCCGGTGTTCTCGAGCGCGACCGGCGCGCTGACCGGCTTTCGCGGCACCGCCTCCGACATCACCGAGCTGAAGCGGCGCGAGCTCGGCTTGCGCGCGGCCAAGGAAATGGCGGAGATGGCGAGCCGGGCCAAGACCGAGTTCCTGGCCAACATGAGCCACGAGCTGCGCACGCCGCTGAACGCCATCATCGGCTTCACCGAGATCATGAAGATGGAACTGCTGGGGCCGATGGGCAACCAGCAGTATTTCGGCTATGCCAGCGACATCCACGACAGCGCGCGCCATCTGCTCGGCCTGATCAACGACATCCTCGACGTGTCGAAGATCGAGGCCGGCAAGGCGACCCTGATCGAGGAGGAAGTGATTCTCGACCGCGTCTTCGATTCGGTGATCCGGCTGATCCGCGAGCGGGCCCAGCGCGCCGAGGTCAAGCTGGTCATCAACATCGCGCCGAACCTGCCGATGCTGCTGGGCGACGAGCGCAAGCTGAAGCAGGTCCTGATCAACCTGCTGTCGAATGCCGTCAAGTTCACGCCGCCCGGGGGCAGGGCCGAGCTGTCGGCGCGCATCGCGCCGGGCAGCGGCGACCTGCTGATCGAGGTCGCCGATACCGGCATCGGCATCGCGCCCCAGGACATCGACCGGGTGATGGAGCCGTTCGGCCAGGTCGACAGCCGCATGAGCCGGCGCTTCTCCGGCACCGGGCTCGGCCTGCCGCTGTCGCGGGCGCTGGCCGAGATGCATGGCGGCGAACTCGACCTGCAGAGCGAGCCGGGCAAGGGCACCACGGTCACCATCCGGCTGCCGGCCGCGCGGCTCAAGGCGCCGGACGCGGCCCCCACCGGGCAATAGGCCCGGCGCTCCCCGCGGCGGCACCTCGGGGCTGCCCTGCCCGCACCGGTGCATTGCCCCGCGAAATTCGCATGTTAGACGGCCCGTTGCGCGGGGCCGCGCGCCGCCCGCGCCTGTCGAGCCGCCGCGCGTGAGCCGCCACTGTCGAATCCCCGCCCGATGACCGATTCACGCTTCTCCTCGGCGCTCGCCGCCGGCCTGCGCGATGCCGTCGGGGTCCCGGCCCTGGTGATCGCCGCCAGCTTCGTCGGCTTCGGCTCGCTATGCCGCGAGAGCGGGCTGTCGCTCTGGCTCGGCCTGGCCTCGACCGCGACCGGCTGGGCGCTGCCCGGGCAGATCGCGCTGGTCGAGCTCTACGCGATCGGCGGGTCGGCCGCGGTGATCCTGCTCGCCGTCGCCCTGAGCAACGCCCGGCTGCTGCCGATGACGGTGGTGCTGATGCCGATCCTGCGGGCGCCCGGCACGCCGCGCTGGCGCTATTACCTGGCGGCGCATTTCGTCGCCGTCACCAGCTGGACCGTCGCCATGCAGCGCTGCCCGGCGATGGCGCATGAGCGGCGCCTGCCTTACTTCCTCGGCTTCGCGCTGGTGCTGTGGTCCGGCACCCTGGCGGCCACCGCCCTCGGCTACATGCTGGCCGCCCATGTGCCGCAATACGTCACCCTCGGGCTGGTGTTCCTGAATCCGATCTATTTCATGCTGATCTTCGTCGCCGATTTCCGCCAGCCCGAACGGGCGCTGGCGCTCGGCCTCGGCGCCGTCGCCGGGCCGCTGCTGCATCTCGTCGATCCGGACTGGGGGCTGCTGGCGACCGGGCTGCTCGCCGGCACCGCGGCGTTCCTGATCACCGCCTGGCGCCGGCGCCGCCGGGCGCGGCGGGGCCACGGCCATGGCTGAGCCCGGGGTCGAACTCTCGGCCGCGCTGTGGCCATGGGCCCTGCTCGGCCTCGCCGCGATCGTCACCTATGCCTGGCGCGGCGTCGGCGTCGCGCTCTCGGGTCGCATCGATCCCGACGGCTGGGCGGTGCGCTGGCTCGGCGCGGTCGCCTATGCGCTGCTCGCCGGGCTGATCGCCCGCATGATCGTGCTGCCCCAGGGGCCGCTGCAGGACACCGCGATGACCGATCGGGTCGCCGCCGCGGCGATCGCGCTGGTCATCTTCTTCCTGACCCGGCGCAACATCCTGTTCGGCGTGGCCGCCGGGGCCGGCGTGCTGATCCTGCTGACGGTCGGGCGGATCGGTTAGCGTTTCTTCGCCGCCGCATCCCTGAGCGCGGCGACGCCCGGCAGCTCCTTGCCCTCGAGCCATTCCAGGAACGCGCCGCCGGCGGTCGAGACATAGGTGAAGGCGCCCACCAGGCCGGCATGGGCGAGCGCCGCCACGGTGTCGCCGCCGCCGGCGACGCTCAGCAGCTTGCCCGCGCGGGTGAGCTTCGCCGCCGCCTCGGCCACCGCGACGGTGCCGAGATCGAACGGCGGCACCTCGAAGACGCCGATCGGGCCGTTCCACACCAGGGTGCGGCACTTGCCGAGCCGGTCGACGATATCGGCGATCGAGACCGGACCGACATCGAGGATCCGCTGATCGGCCGGCACCGCGTCGATCGGGACGATGCTTGTCTCGACCCCGGGCGCGAGCACGGCGGCCACCGCCGCGTCGCTCGGCAGCACCACGTCGCAGCCTTCGCCGCGCGCCTTCTCCAGGATGATTCGGGCGGTGTCGGCCATGTCGTGCTCGCACAGCGAGGCCCCGACATTCACGCCCTTGGCGTTCAGGAAGGTGTTGGCCATGCCGCCGCCGATCACCAGCGTATCGACCCTGGCCACCAGATTGCCGAGCAGGTCGAGCTTGGTCGAGATCTTGGCGCCGCCGACGATCGCGCAGACCGGACGTTCCGGCGCATCCAGCGCCTTGCCGAGATGGTCGAGCTCGGCCTGCATCAGCCGTCCGGCCGCGGCCGGCAGCAACCGCGCGATCGCCTCGGTCGAGGCATGGGCGCGATGGGCGCAGGAGAAGGCGTCGTTCACATAGATGTCGCCGAGCGCCGCGAGCGCCTTTGCGAACTCCGGGTCGTTCGCTTCCTCCGCGCCATGGAATCTCAGGTTCTCGAGCAGGAGCACGCCGCCATCGGCGAGCGCGGCGACCGCCCGTTCGGCCTGCGGCCCGATGCAGTCGCCGGCAAAGGCGACCTTGCGACCGCCCAGCGCCGCCGACAACGGCTCGACCAGCGGCTTCAGCGACAGCTTGGGATCGGGCCCGCCCTTGGGCCGCCCGAAATGCGACAGCACGACCACGCGCGCGCCGCGGTCGACCAGCTCCATCAACGTCACGGCCGAGCGCTCGATGCGGGTGGCGTCGGCGACCCGCCCGTCCTTCATCGGCACGTTGAGGTCGGCCCGCACCAGCACGCGCTTGCGGGCCACGTCGAAATCTTCGAGCGTCAGGAAATCGGTCATGATCCGCCGCGTTCGAGTGGAAGAGCAAAAGCCGGCCGATCATTTCCAACCCGCCGCCGAATTGCAACCGTGGCGCCGTTTCGCCGCGGCGACGCGGCCCGTGACCCCGGCGCGAGGTCCGGGCTACCCTGCAATGCGCCCCGTCCGAACCGGTTCGGACGGGGCAGACGGCGGCCCGGCAGACGCGGCGGGCAGAGAGAAATGGCGGCCATGAGCGGATACCGGCGGGCCCTGATCACCGGTGCCTCGAGCGGCACCGGTGCCGCCTTCGCGCGCGCCCTGCCGGCGACCACCGACCTGCTGCTGACCCGGCGCGACGCCGAGCGGCTGCGGGCGCTCTCGGCCGCGCTCGCCGGCGGCACAAGGCAGATCCGCAGCGTGGTCGCCGACCTCGCCACCGATGCCGGCCGCGAGGCGGTGATCGCGGCCGCCGCGGCGATGGAGATCGACCTCCTGGTCAACAACGCCGGGATCGGCCGCTTTGGCCGGGTGGTCGACAATCCGCCGTCGCACGAGGCGGAGATCGTCGCGGTCAACGTGGCAGCGCCGGTCGCGCTGACCCGGGCACTGCTGCCGGGCATGATCGAGCGGGCCCGCGCCGACAGCGGCGCGCGGGCCGGGATCATCCTGGTGTCGAGCGCGGTCGCCTTCGCACCGATGCCGTACTTCGCCACCTACGCCGCCAGCAAGGGCTTCCTGCTGCACTACGCCGAGGCGCTGGCGGCGGAACTGGCGGACCAGCCGGTCGACGTGCTGGCGCTGTGCCCGGGGGCCACCGCGACCGCCTTCGCCGAGCGCGCCGGCTTGGCGCGCAGCGGCTTCGCCGGCAGCCACTCGGCAGAACGGGTCGCCCGCGACGGCCTGGCGGCGCTCGGGCGCCGGGTCGTCCACGTGGTCGGGCCGACCAACGCCATGGCGGCGATCGGCCCGCGCCTGCTGCCGCGCCGCCTGGTCGCCGGCATGCTCGGCCGGGTGCTGCGGAACTGGCGATAGGGCACGATCCGATCGGACCGGTTTGCCGACGCGCCGGCGACTTCCTATGGTGTCGCCATGGATCGCCGCTCCGCCCAGCATGACGAGACCGGCCGGCCGATTCCCCTGCACGGGCCGGAAGGCTTCGAGGGCATGCGCCGGGCCGGGCGGGTCGCCGCGGCGACCCTGGACTTCATCGCGCCCCATGTCCGCCCGGGCGTGTCGACCGCCGAGCTCGACCGGCTATGCGAGGCGTTCATGCGCGATGCCGGCGCGGTGCCCGCCACCATCGGCTATCGCGGCTATGCCCATGCCAGCTGCATCTCGGTCAACCACGTCGTCACCCACGGCATCCCGGCCGCCGACAAGGTGCTACGGGACGGCGACATCCTGAACATCGACGTCACCCCGCTGCTCGACGGCTGGCATGGCGACACCAGCCGCATGTACGTGGCCGGCGCGCCGTCGCGCCTGGCGCGGCGGCTGGTCGACACGACCTACGAGGCGATGATGGCCGGGATCGCCGCGGTCAGGCCGGGCGCCGCCCTGGGCGATATCGGCCACGCCATCGCCGAGGTGGCGCGGCGCGAGCGCTTTTCCATCGTCGAGGATTTCTGCGGCCACGGCGTCGGCCGGGTGTTCCACGACGCGCCCCAGGTGCTGCATTACGGCACCCCCGGCACCGGAATCCGGCTCGAGCCCGGCATGATCTTCACCATCGAGCCCATGCTGAATGCCGGCAAGGCCGGGGTGAAGGTGCTGGCCGACGGCTGGACCGCGGTGACCCGCGACCGCGCGCTGTCCGCCCAGTTCGAGCATTCGGTGGGCGTCACCGAAGTCGGGGTCGAGATCTTCACGGCATCGCCGGCAGGGCACAGCAAGCCGCCCTATCCGACGGACTGAAGCCGCGGCGGCATGGCGGGCCGCGATCTCAGAGCCGGGGATCGTTCGCTTCGACCAGTCCGGCGGTGAACGCCTGCGCCTCCGCCAAGAGCTCTTCGAAAGTGCCGGAACCGCCGTGCTCGCGGCAAAAATTGAGGCTGACGACAACGCCCCCAATCAGCGTGATGCTGCTGACACATGCGAGGGGCATGACAATGCCTCGATTCTCGATCTTGGCAACAACGCCGGTGTAAACGCCTGCGGCATCACTGGCGAGGCCAGGTTCCACCTGCACGTCCTCCAGAGAAACAGGGCCATCAGCCAAGCGATTGAGTTCCTCCAGCACCTGCCGCTCGGCTTCTGCGTGTGCCATCTCAACCGCTTGGCGGCCCGCTGCACTAGCGAGGCTCGCCACCACGGACTCCAGAAACTCATCACGGCGCCCCGGGAACGTTGCCACCCGCCCGTCCGGGCTCAGTGAAGCAATATGAGCGACGTAGCGCGGATAGCCTGGAGACTTCCCGGAAGACGCCACCTCGACCCAACTGCAGCCAAAATCCAGAGCAAGCATGCGAATGTTCTTGGGAAGGGCCTTCTCGATCATCGAGAACATCTTGTCGATTACCGGAAGAGAGCGATCGGCCGGGCAATAGCCAGGCGGCAGCGGAATGGCCAGAACGCGGCCATCCAGGTTCAACCGCCGTGGCGCCGCATCGTCCGCGACGGCAGCCTGACTGGCGACAAGCAGGAGCCCGAGCAAGAACGATCGGATCAGGATCGAGGACAGGGCCGCCATCGGTGCTACTCCCGGCATCGCTGTGGAACGAAGGGCGCCCGATTCGGTAGTGTCTCAGTTTCAAATCCGAGGCCGGTAGCGGCTGGCCCTGTGCCATGCCATATTCTCAGCATGGTCAAACCCATGAAGAAACGCCCACGCGATCCCAATCAGCTCGCCAAGCTGGTGGTCGATATCGCGACCGGCGAGGCTGCCGACGCTACATCCGATAACGGCAAGAATCCCGCCGCTGTGGCGCTCGGACGGCTGGGTGGTCTAAAAGGCGGGAAGGCCCGGGCGGACGCCCTTTCAAGCGCTCAACGGACGAAAATCGCCAAGAAGGCCGCCGAGTCCCGGTGGAAAACCAACAAAAACAAGGAATAACCGGGTCAATCCCCTATCAAGTTAAGGGGTTGATTCGCTTCACAAAAGCACGAACGGGGAACGAATTCCGGCGCCCCTGTGAAGTTGTGAACCCGTTTCACCGTTGCGCAGCCACCCGAGCCGTGGCATACAGCAACCATGGAACCGCACCCCACGACTCGTATGGCTGAGCGCCGCCGCGCCATCGCGGAACGGACGGCACAACTTCACGCAGAGCTTGCGGCGTTGCAGGCTGAGGCAGAAGAACTGGACGTGGCCGAACGGGTTTTGAAGCGATATAGCGAGCCGGCAGCCGGCGCAACGAGAGCGAACGGCGCAGACGACGACCACCGTGCCGAGGTCGGCCCGACACTTCCTCAGATGGTAATGACGATCTTGGGAGAAGCAAAGGCGCAGGGCCGGAAAGGCGCGGATAGTGCGGAACTGATCCGCATTATACGTGAACGCTGGAAGCCGAAGTTCACGGCCGACAATGTGCGGCCGACATTGTGGCGAATGGTGAAGCAGGGCCGCCTAAAGAAGCGCGGCAGCCTTTACACCATGCCGATAAGTTCTCCGGAAGGAGAAACCGGGGCTGTGGCGGCCCCGGCGTCCCGTAACGCTAACCAGATGGACTAAGGCCGCTGAGACGGCCTGAGAAGGGCGGGTGGTACATGAGGTAGATGATCAACATCGCCACACAACCCGCGCCCGGTCTTTGCAGATCGGGCGCGGGGATTTATAGCACTGGCCGCCCAAAAATGGAATGGATTGAGGGCAATCCCGATCCGGCACACGTCAGCACGTCCTACGTCGAGCGGCAGAACCTCACGATGCGGATGTCCATGCGTCGGTTCACCCGGCTCACGAATGGCTTCTCTAAGAAGGTCGAGAACCACGCTCACGCCATAGCGCTGCATTTCATGCACTACAATTTCGCCCGCATCCACAAGAGCCTGCGGGTCACCCCTGCGATGGCCGCGGGAGTCAGCAATCACGTTTGGTCGCTAGAAGAAATTGCCGCGCTGGCGGCGTAGAACAGAGCCGCTATTGAGTTGGATTCCGCTTCTTTGGCCCGTCCAGCTTCGCAAACTCCTTGCCCGCCCTTTTCAGCCCGCTCTTGACCTTCTGCAGATCTTCGGATGCGGGCAGCGCCTCAGGCCGAGTGCCACTGATTCGAAGCATCGTTTGGCGGACCTCTTTCCCAACATTCTCCGCCGCTCGTTCAAGCGGTCGCTGGCCGCGGATATCCTCATTGCGAATCTTCTCTTCCGTCTGGGTCAGACGAAAGAGATTTGCCGCGAGTTCGGTCTTGCCCATGAAATCCAGCGGGCTGCGGCCCTCTGGCAGGCCCTTCATGCGGCGTATCTGCTTCAAATCCATGTTGTACATTCCCCGATACCCGGCGTTCTGGAAGAACGGATAATTCTCCACGCCATGCATCGAAGCTGTTGCGCTTAAAGCCTTCTCACGCTCAGAAACCTCGCCGCGGATCAAAACCCGCTCAACACCCTCTGCCTTCTGGATATACTGCCGAAATGCTTCCGCGAGTGTGATGAAATAAGCTTGCGCTTGCGCAACTCTGGGATTCTTTACGTCCCCGTTCATCACGGTCAGATAGCAGGCAAACCGAGAAAGGCACCAATCCCGGCCACCGCTTGCAGTCTGGGTTTCTTTGAAATTGTCCTGGATTTGGACTCCAAGTGCAGCACATGCGGCAATAGCCTTCTGAACAGCGTTAAGAATTGGCCCCATGCTGCTATAGTCGAGCAATTCCATCAGGTCAGAGGCCAACCAATACCGAAACCCGTTTTCATGAGCGTAGACTTCAAAATTCGGTCTGCTCTCATCAAAATGGAAGACCTCGGAATCCGGCACGGCTGCCCCCCATAGCGCTAGAAGCTGCATTAGGTCAGTCATGAGAATACCCGCCGGAGAGCCGAGTCGCCATGCCGGGGATTGGGGGTGGGGCCAATGGCCTGATTTGAAACTGAGACACTACCCCCGATTCCGGCCCCTTTGACCTCCGTCACATTCTACCTTGTGGCGAAGTTCCGAAACATGTGGCAAGGCGTGGCTGCCATAGGATCGCGCCCTACCGTTCTGGCTCTTAACGGAAAATTCTCGGGTAGGCTCGCATACTGACGGCGCGTTAACCATATTGGTCGGGTGACGGCAGCCCGAATGCAAGGGTGAGCGGGCGTGGCGATCGACGCGGCGGAAGGAAGCATGGGGCTAGCGCAGGACCCTGGCGAGCGCGCCACCCGGTCCCCGGCGGCGGGCCAGGGCTTCCGGCCGTGGCTGCGGGCCTATCCGCCCGGCATCGACTGGAACGCCGAGATCCCGGCCGGGCCGGTCTGGCGCCTGCTCGACGAATCGGTGACCGCCTTCCCGGCCCGCCCCTGCATCGACTTCCTGGGCCGGCGCTTTGGCTATGGCGAGATCGGCGCCCTGGTCGATCGCGCCGCCAGGGGGCTGCAGAGCCGCGGCCTGGGCGCCGGCACCAAGCTCGGGCTGTTCCTGCCCAACTGCCCCTATTCGGTGATCCTGTATTTCGGCGCGCTCAAGGCCGGCGCCACCGTCGTCAACTTCAACCCGCTCTATGCCGAGCCGGAGATCGCGCGGCAGATCGAGGATTCCGAAACCGACGTGATGGTGACCCTCGACCTCGCCGTGCTCTGCCACAAGGTCTCGGCGCAGATCGGCCGCACCCGCCTCGAGACCGTGATCGTCTGCCCGATGGCCGAGGCGCTGCCGATCGCCCAGCGCCTGCTGTTCCCGTTCGCCCGGCGCAAGGACATAGCGCGCTGGCCGCGCGACGACCATCACCTGAGCTTTCGCGACCTCGTCGACAATGATGGCGCGGTGCAGCCGCCGGCGATCGATCCGCATGCGGCGCTGGCGGTGCTGCAATATACCGGCGGCACCACCGGCGTGCCCAAGGGCGCCATGCTGAGCCACGCCAATGTCTACGCCAACGCGGTGCAGTCCAGCCTGTGGTTCGGCGGCAGCGACACCGGCGGCCAGAGCATCGTCGGCGTGCTGCCGCTGTTCCACGTCTTCGCCATGACCGTGGTGATGAACTGGGCGATCCGCTGCGGCGGCGAGATGATCCTGCTGCCGCGCTTCGAGCTGAAGCAGCTCCTGAAGACCATCCACGACAAGCGGCCGAGCGCGCTGGCCGCGGTGCCGACCCTGCTGAACGCGATCAACACCTGCCCCGACCTGGCGCGCTACGACCTGTCGTCGCTCAAGGTCTGCGTCTCCGGCGGCGCGCCGCTGCCGGCCGATGTGCGCGACACGTTCGAACGCCGGACCGGCTGCCGCGTGCTCGAGGGTTACGGCCTGTCGGAATGTTCGCCGGTGGCCTGCTGCAACCCGGTCGAGGGCGAGCGCAAGCCGGGCTCGGTCGGCCTGCCCTATCCCCGGACCACGGTCGAGATCCTGCAGCCCGATCCGCCGCGCCATCCGGTTCCGATCGGCGAGAAGGGCGAGATCTGCATCAGCGGGCCACAGGTCATGACCGGCTACTGGAAGCGGCCCGACGCCACCGCCGAGGTGCTGATCGACGGCCGTCTGCATACCGGCGATGTCGGCCATATCGACGAGGACGGCTACCTCTTCATCACCGACCGGCTCAAGGAAATGATCAACGCCGGCGGCTTTAAGGTCTATCCGCGCATGGTGGAAGAAGCCATCTACGCCCATCCCGACGTTGCGGAATGCGCCGTGTTCGGCGTGCCCGACGCCTATCGCGGCGAGACCGTGAAGGCGGTGGTGAAGCGCCTGCCGGATGCCACACTGACCGCCGAGTCGCTGGGCGCCTTTCTCGCCGAGCGGCTGTCCACCATCGAGCTTCCCAAGATCATCGAGTTCAGGGACGAGCTGCCGAAATCCGCGGTCGGCAAGATCCTGAAGACCCAGCTCGTCGCCGAGCACCATGCTGCCCAGCAACGGGCCGGCAACGCCAGGAGCCATGAATCATGAACAAGGCCGTCATCGTCGGCTATGCCCGCACGCCGTTCCATTTCGCCGCCAAGGGCGCGCTCGCCCGGGTCCGTCCGGACGACCTGGCCGCGGCGGCGGTGCGCGCCGTGCTCGAGCGCACCGGCGTGCCGCCCGAGGACGTCGAGGACCTGCTGGTCGGCTGCGCCTTTCCCGAGGGCGAGCAGGGCCTGAACGTGGCGCGGCTGATCGGCTTCCTGGCCGAGCTGCCGATCACGGTGGCCGGCGCCACGGTCAACCGCTTCTGCGGCTCGTCGATGCACGCGATCCACATCGCGGCCGGCGCCATCGCCATGGGCGCCGGCAACGCCTTCCTGTGCGCCGGCGTCGAGTCGATGACCCGGGTGCCAATCATGGGCTTCAACCCGATGCCCCATCCCGGGCTCGCCGAGCGCTACCCGGCGGCCTATGTCTCGATGGGCGTCACCGCCGAGAACGTGGCGAAGAAATACGGCATCCCGCGCGCCGACCAGGAAGCCTTCGCGGTCGAGAGCCACCGCCGCGCAGCGGCGGCGCAGAAGGCCGGCCGGCTGGCCGACGAGATCGTGTCGGTCGGCAGCGGCAACGACGTGGTCGCGGAGGACGGCTGCATCCGGGCCGACAGCAGTACCGCCAGCCTGGCCCAGCTGAAGCCCGCCTTCGACGCAAACGGCTCGGTCACCGCCGGCACCTCGTCGCCGCTGACCGACGGCGCCGCGGCGACCCTGGTGGTCTCCGAGGAGTATGCCAAGGCGCACGGCTTGACGCCGCTCGCCCGCATCCGCAGCATCGCGGTCTCCGGCTGCGCGCCGGAGATCATGGGCATCGGTCCGGTCGGCGCCACCAAGAAGGCGCTCGAGCGCGCCAAGCTCAAGATCAAGGACATCGACATCATCGAACTGAACGAGGCCTTCGCCTCGCAGTCGCTGGCGGTCGCCCGCGACCTCCAGCTCGACCTCGCCCGCACCAACATCGACGGCGGCGCCATCGCGCTCGGCCATCCGCTCGGCGCCACCGGCGCGCGCATCACCGGCAAGGCCGCTTCGCTGTTGAAGCGCGAAGGCAAGGGTCTTGCGCTGGCCACCCAGTGCATCGGCGGCGGCCAGGGGATCGCGACGATCCTGGAGGCCGCATGAGCGAGATCAAGCGCGCCGCCGTCATCGGCGCCGGGGTGATGGGCAGCGGCATCGCCGCCCATATCGCCAATGCCGGCATCCCGGTCCTGCTGCTGGACATCGTGCCGAAGGAT
Source organism: uncultured Rhodospirillaceae bacterium (assembly GCA_964372215.1). GTDB lineage: Bacteria > Pseudomonadota > Alphaproteobacteria > Dongiales > Dongiaceae > DAIMFL01. The sequence continues at coordinate 2,376 of CAYJQC010000028.1, read as the reverse complement.
GCGCCCGATCGCTCGGTGATCGCCAAGTCGGCGATCGATCGCCTGCTGAAGACCGATCCGGCGCCCTTGATGCACCGCAAGACCGCCGACCTGATCACGCCCGGCAACATCGAGGACGATCTCGCCGGCCTCGCCGAGGTCGACTGGATCGTCGAAGCGGTGCTGGAGGACATCGGCGTCAAGCAGGCGCTCTACGCCAGTCTCGACAAGGCGCGAGCCAAGGGCTCGATCGTCTCCTCCAACACCTCGACGATTCCCCTCGGCCGCCTGGTCGAGGGCATGAGCGCCGGCTTCGCCAAGGACTTCCTGATCACCCATTTCTTCAACCCGCCGCGCTACATGCGGCTGCTCGAGATCGTCGCCGGGCCGAAGACGCGCAAGGACGCGGTCCAGACCATGACCGCCTTCGCCGATCTGAAGCTCGGCAAGGGCGTGGTGGTGTGCAAGGACACTCCGGGCTTCGTCGCCAACCGCATCGGCGCCTTCTGGATGCAGGCGGCGGTGGTCGGCGCGCAGGAGATGGGCCTCTCCGTCGAGGAGGCCGACGCCATCGTCGGCCGCCCGATGGGGATTCCCAAGACCGGCGTGTTCGGGCTGCTGGATCTGGTCGGCCTCGACCTGATGCCCCATGTCGACCGCTCGCTGACCGCGTCGCTGGCCAAGGGCGACGCCTATCACAAGGTGCGGCGCGACCAGCCCCTGATGGCGAAGATGATCGCCGACGGCTACACCGGCCGGAAGGGCAAGGGCGGGTTCTATCGGCTCAACACCGAGGGCGGCAAGCGGGTCAAGGAGGCGGTCGACCTGTCTACCGGCAGCTACCGCACCGCCGACCGCCCGCGGTTGGAGAGCGCCGATGCGGCCAAGGCCGGCCTGCGCGCCCTGGTCGAGCATCCCGACAAGGGCGGCAAGTACGCCTGGCGCGTGCTCGCCGACACGCTCTCCTACGCGGCCGGCCTGGTGCCGGAGATCGCCGACGACGTGGTCGCGGTCGACCGCGCCATGCGCCTCGGCTTCAACTGGAAGCACGGGCCGTTCCAGATGATCGACCGGCTAGGCGCCCACTGGTTTGCCGAGCGGCTCGCCGCAGAGCAGCGCGACGTGCCGCCGCTCCTGACCAAGGCCGCGGCGGCCGGCGGCTTCTACCGGGTCGAGAACGGCAGGCCGCAATACCTGACCACCGCCGGCGGCTATGCCGACGAGCCGCGCGCGCCCGGCGTACTGCTGCTGTCCGACATCAAGCTGGCGTCGAAGCCGCTGGCGAAGAACGGCTCCGCCAGCCTGTGGGACATCGGCGACGGCGTCGCCTGCCTCGAGTTCCATTCCAAGATGAACGCCCTCGACCCCGACAGCCTGGCGCTGATCGGCAAGGCGGTCGACATCGTGGGCAAGGGCATGAAGGGCTTGGTGGTCCACAACGAGGCGGACAACTTCTCGGTCGGCGCCAATATCGGCCTGGCGCTGTTCGCCGCCAACGTCGCCTTGTGGCCGATGATCGAGGACCTGGTCGGCCAGGGCCAGTCGACCTACAAGAAGCTGAAATACGCGCCGTTCCCGATCGTCGGCGCGCCGTCCGGCCTGGCGCTCGGCGGCGGCTGCGAGGTGCTGCTCCATTGCGACGCGATCCAGGCCCATGCCGAGACCTACATGGGCCTGGTCGAGGTCGGCGTCGGCGTGGTGCCGGGCTGGGGCGGCTGCAAGGAGATGCTGGCCCGCGCCAGCGCCAACCCGAAGCGACCGGGCGGGCCGATGCCGCCGATCGCCCAGGCCTTCGAGACCCTCAGCCTCGCCAAGGTGTCGCGCTCGGCGCCGGAGGCGCGCGAGCTGATGTTCCTGCGTCCCAAGGACGGCGTCACCATGAACCGCGAGCGCCTGCTGGCCGACGCCAAGGCCCGCGTGCTCGAATTGGCCAAGGACTACGCGCCGCCGCAGCCGCCGACCTTCACCCTGCCCGGCCCGACCGCCAAGACCGCGCTCGCCCTGGCGGTCGACGGCTTCGTGATGCAGGGCAAGGCGCTGCCGCACGACCGCACGGTGTCGCTGGCCCTGGCCGACGTGCTGTCCGGCGGCAAGGCCGACATCACCGAGGAAACCACCGAGGACCAGATCCTGGCGCTCGAGCGCGACGCCTTCATGCGCCTCGTCCGCACGCCGCCGTCATTGGCCCGGATCGAGCACATGCTCGATACCGGCAAGCCGTTGAGGAACTGAGAATGTGCCGCTCGCACCCTCACCCTCCCATCGCTGACGCGATGGGCCCCTCCCTCTCCCGCTGCGCGGGCGAGGGGGCAAGATATGCGTCGTCGACCCTCTCCCGCGACACGGGAGAGCGACTGTGTTGTCGGTCAAGCGATTTGCCAAGGCTTTTGGTCTCGG
>CAYJQC010000027.1:0-55153 GCA_964372215.1 uncultured Rhodospirillaceae bacterium | reverse complement strand
TCTCGGCGCCGAGAAGTTCTTCGACATCAAGTGCCGCAAGGCCGGGCTGAAGCCGGCCGCCGCGGTCATCGTCGCCACCATCCGCGCCCTCAAGATGCATGGCGGCGTCACCAAGGAAGACCTCGGCAAGGAGAACGTGAACGCGCTCAAGGCCGGCATCGCCAATCTGGCGCGCCATGTCGAGAACGTGCGCAGCTTCGGGGTTCCCGCGGTGGTCGCCATCAACCGCTTCTCGGCCGACACCGAGGCGGAGATGGATGCGTTGAAGCAGGCTTGCGCCGAACTGGGTGTCGAGGTGGTCGGCTGCACCCATTGGGCCGAAGGCGGCGCCGGCACCGAAGAGCTGGCGAAGAAAGTGGTCGAGCTGGCGGGGAAGGAGTCCGGCTTCCGGCATCTCTATCCCGACGACATGCCGCTGTGGGACAAGGTGCGCACCATCGCCCAGAGCCTGTACGGGGCCCAGGGCATCATCGCCGACAAGAAGGTGCGCGATCAGTTCGCCGAGCTGCAGAAGGGCGGCTTCGGCCACTATCCCGTCTGCATCGCGAAGACCCAGTACAGCTTCTCCACCGACCCCAACCTCAAGGGCGCGCCGAGCAACCACGTGGTGCCGGTCCGCGAGCTGCGGCTGTCGGCCGGCGCGGAGTTCCTGGTGGTGGTGTGCGGCGAGATCATGACCATGCCGGGCCTGCCGCGGGTGCCGGCGGCGAACAGCATCTTCGTCAACGACCAGGGTCAGGTCGAAGGCCTGTTCTGATCGAGCCTGGGCCACGTTTTCGCAAGCGGGCCGCCCCGTTCTCGGGGCGGCCCGACGCGCTTCATGCGCGGTCCGCTCAACGAACGGTGTAGCCGCCGTCCATCGCCAGCGCTTGTCCGGTGGTGAAGGCGGACTCGTCGGAGGCCAGGTGGACGGCCAGGGCGCCGACCTCTTCGAGCTTGCCGGCGCGCGGAACCGCGTGCATCAGGCGCTTGCGGCGCAGCTCGGCCTCGGGATCGGCTTCCTTGCTGGAAATCTGGATCGCCAGCTCGGTCTCGATGAAGCCGGGGCAGATCGCGTTGGCGCGCACCCCCTTGTCGGCGAAGTCGAGCGCCATGGCGCGCACCATCCCGATGACGCCGGACTTCGAGGTGCAATAGGCGACGCGCTCGCGCTGGCCCACCAGCCCGTACATCGAGGAAATCGCGATCACCGAGCCGCTGCCGGCTGCCACCAGATGCGGTGCCGCCGCACGGGCGCCGAGATAGACCGGCAGCAGGTTGGCATCGGTGACCCGGCGGAAGTCCTCGAACGTCAAGGTGAAGATCGAACCGACATGGCCGTCGCCCGCACTGACCAGCAGGGTGTCGAGCCCGCCCATGAAGGCAACCGCGGCGGCGGTTACCCGTTCGACGTCGGCAGGCAGGGTGGCGTCGCCGGCGGCATAGCCGGCCTTGCCGATCCGCGACAGCTTGCCCACCGCTTCCTTCAGTCGCGCCTCGCGGCGGCCGGAGACGAACACCGCCGCGCTCTCTCGCGCCATCGCCTTGGCGCAGGCAAAGCCGATGCCGGTGCCGCCGCCATAGACCAGGGCCCGCTTGCCCGCCAGACGATTGGTCATCGCTCGTCCCTACCTTTGCGCCGGTCAGCGCAGCTCGAAGCGCAGCAGGCTCGCCGCTTCCACCGCCGGCCAGTCGACGCGCACGCCCAGACCCGGCCCCGGCGGCGCGTGGACATAGCCTTCGGCATCGGTACGGATGGCATCGACCGAGCCGTGCTCGAAGGCGGGGTAGGGGGAGGGCTGCTCGAAATAGTCGCAGTTGCCGTAGGCCAGCATGAGATGGAGGTTGGCCGCCTGGGTCAGGGTATAGCCCCAGCATTGCAGCTCGCAGGTCATGCCGTTCGCCTCGGACAGCGCCATGATCTTGCGGGTCGGCGTGATTCCGCCGGCAATGGTGGCGTCGACCCGCGTCTTGCTCCAGCAGCCCATGCGGATGGCGAGCTCGATCGCCGCCGGATCGAGCACCGTGTTGCCGCCGGGCACGATCGGCACGTCGACGCGCCGGCGCAGATCGGCATAGCCCTGCAGGTCCGAATCGATCAGCGGCGCCTCGAACCAGGTGAGGCCCAGCTCGTCGAGGGCGCGCGCGGCCGCCAGGGCATCTTCCCGGTTGTAGCGCTGCTCCACGTCCAGCATGAACTTCACGCCACTGCCTCCGTAGCGCGCGTGGACCTTCCGCACCATCGGAATATCGCGGCCGATCTCGCACCAGCAGTGGTACTTGATCGCCTTGAATCCCTGGGCGATGAGCTCGCCGACGAAATCCACATAGGCATCGGCCGAGGCCAGCATCGGCGTGCTGGCATAGGACAGAATCCGGTCGCGGGCGCCGCCGAGGAACTGGTAGAGCGGCAGGTCGGCGGCCTTGGCGGCAAGGTCCCACAGGGCGATGTCGATGAGCGAGTTGGCCTGCGGCACCAGCGGAGTGTTGAGGCTTTTCAGGCGCTGCCACAGTGCTTCGCGCTCCAGTGCCGAGCGCCCGATCACCTCAGGCAGCAGGTAGCGCAGGGTGTCGCCGACCGACAGGTCGAATTCGTGCGACGTGCTCATGGCGGCGCCGGCCACGCCTTCCAGCCCGTCGCGGGTGCGGAGCCGCAGGATGGTGTTGGACATGAACTGCTCGGGCATGCCGGCCGCCCAGGCGTAGCGCGTCGTCTCCGGTCCGACGACATGAACTTCGGCGCGGTCGATGATGAGGTCGCGCATGGATGCCGGTCTCCTGGTGGTGGCCTTGCGACGGGCGACGCGAAGCGCCTTGCGGACCGGCGCCGTCGGAGCCTGCGCGATCGCCGGACGGTTGTCGAGAGGCGCCACCCGGTCCTTGCTGCCGACGTAGATTAGTTATGAAATTCAATACGATAGCGGTGGCTTGCGGGCCGGCGGGGGCATCGCTAAAGTCGCCGCCAATCGCGTCGTTTCCCCTGCCAAATCAGACCGGGAGTAAGCCATGTCTGCTGCCTTGTCCCTCGACGCCTGGAAGTCCCAGGCGGCGACCCTCGCGTATCGCAACCAGGCGTTCATCGGCGGCAAGTACGTGCCCGCCGCGTCGGGCAAGACCTTCGACTGCGTCAATCCGGCGACCGGCCAGGTGCTGACCCAGGTCGCCGCCTGCGACAAGGAAGACGTCGACCGCGCCGTGAAGGCCGCCCGCGCCGCCTTCGAGAAGGGCGTGTGGTCGCGCATCGACGGCGCCAAGCGGAAGAAGGTCCTGCAGAAGTTCGCCGACCTCATCGACAAGCATTCGACCGAGCTGGCGCTGCTCGAGACCCTCGACATGGGCAAGCCGATCCGCGACTCCTCGAAGATCGACGTGCCGCTGGCCGCCGGCTGCATCCGCTGGTACGCCGAGGCGATCGACAAGGTCTATGACGAGATCGCGCCGACCGGGCCTGAGGCCATTGCGTTGATCCGCCGCGAGCCGCTCGGCGTGGTCGCCGCTGTCGTGCCGTGGAACTTCCCGCTGCTGATGGCGTCGTGGAAGATCGGCCCGGCGCTCGCCACCGGCAACAGCTTCATCCTGAAGCCGGCGGAACAGTCGCCGCTGACCGCGATCCGCATCGCCGAGCTGGCGTCGGAGGCCGGAATTCCCGACGGCGTGTTCAACGTGGTGCCGGGCCTCGGCGAGACCGCCGGCCAAGCGCTCGGCCGCCACATGGATGTCGACTGCATCGCCTTCACCGGCTCGACCGAGGTCGGCAAGTTCTTCCTGAAGTACTCAGGCGAATCCAACATGAAGCGGGTGTCGCTGGAATGCGGCGGCAAGAGCCCGAACATCATCATGGCCGACGCGCCGGATCTCGACGCCGCGGCGACCGCCGCCGCCTGGGGCATCTTCTTCAACCAGGGCGAAGTCTGCAACGCCGGCTCGCGCCTCATTGTCGAAGAGTCGGTCAAGGACCGGGTGCTGGAGAAGGTCTTTGCGGTCGGCAAGAAGCTGCAGCCCGGCGATCCGCTCGACCCCAAGACCGGCCTCGGCGCCATGGTCGACAAGACCCAGATGGAGCGGGTGCTGGGCTACATCGACGCCGGCAAGAAGGAAGGCGCCAAGCTGGTGTTCGGCGGCAACCGCGTGAAGCAGGAGGCCGGCGGCTACTACATCGAGCCGACCGTGTTCGACGGCGTCAGCAACAAGATGAAGATCGCCCAGGAGGAGATCTTCGGGCCGGTCTTGTCCACCATCACCTTCAAGGACGCGGACGAGGCGGTGAAGATCGGCAACGACACGATCTACGGTCTCGCCGCCGCGGTGTGGACGAAGGACATCACCAAGGCGTTCAAGGCCTCCGCTGCCCTTCGTGCGGGCGTCGTGTGGGTCAACTGCTTCGACAACGGCAGCATCACCTCGCCGTTCGGCGGCTTCAAGCAATCCGGCTTCGGCCGCGACAAGTCGCTGCACGCCATGGAGAAGTACACCGAGCTCAAGGCCACCTGGATCCATATCGGCAACTGAGTCGGCAGGTTCGTGCGATGACGAGGGGGAGGCGGGCAACCGCCTCCCCGGTTTCTGTTCACACCATCTCAGATTCCGAGACATCAGACGCGAGGAGCCTCGGACGAGGCATGTAGCTCAGTCGGCGTCGGCTGAATCAGCCTTGTTTATCTGCCGTTGCCGTTGCCACCTGAAGAGGACGCCCCAGAAAACGGTGAGCACTACGGCTTCCGCGGGGCCCAAGAACAAGAGCGTGAACACGCGATTTGCGCCATCCCGTTGGGCGATCTCTAGTGCTTCAGGTGTGTCTGCCCAGTCACTGAGAAGATCCCATTTCCGGTCCACCGCGAGGTTGGAGAAGTAGTAGGTCAGCAACAGGGAAAGGATGGCGCAGCAGATCAACCTGACGCGGCGAGACGTGCGTGTGGCGTACCACATCAGCAGGATCGGAGCGGACAGCCATAGAAACCAGAACAGATTGAATCTGGCGAGCATCATGTGGTCCATAGCCAGCCTTCAGCACGTAGGAGGCCGCGACGGCAGTCTGCCTCAAGGTTCATTTTCCCCTCCATAGCTCAGGGCCCTGACCTAGCGGGAGGCTGTCGGGTGTCATTCCTAACCGTACTTCTGTCGCAGCGTCTTCTTGTCGATCTTGCCGACGCTGGTCTTGTCGATGGCGGAGACGACGAGCACCCGCTCCGGAACCGCGTAGCGGGGAAGATGTCCCGCCGCCGCCTGGGCCTCCAGGTGGCCGCGGATCGCGGCTTCGCTGGCCTCGGCCTCCCGCCCCGGCTTCGCTACCAGCAGGACCAGCGGCCGCTCGCCCCAGCGCGCATCGGGCACGCCGATGACGGCCACCTCGGCCACGGCCGGGTGCTGCGAGACCAGGCTTTCAAGATGCAGCGACGAGACCCACTCGCCGCCGGTCTTGATCACGTCCTTGAGCCGGTCGGTGACCTGGACATAGCCCTCGGCGTCGCGGAATCCGACATCCTGGGTGTGCAGATAGCCACCGTGCCACAGTTCGGCCGACGCCTCGGGATTGCCGACATAACCCTGGGTGAGCCAGGGGGTGCGCAGCACCACCTCGCCGACCGAGCTGCCATCGGCCGGCACGTCGCGCATGTCGGGATCGACCACGCGCAGTTCGACCAGCGGGATCGGCTTTCCCGTGCGGCATTTGCGCGCCAGGGCCGCGTCACCGCCGGTCGGCATTCCCGGCTTTGCCTGGGCGAGGGTCACGACCGGGCAGGTCTCCGACATGCCGTAGCCGGCCCACACCTCGATGCCGCGCTCGGTCATCTGGCGCGCCAGGCCGAGCGGCAGGGCCGAGCCGCCGATCACCACCTTCCAGCGGCCGAGATCGGTCGCGGCGGCGGCGGGGCAGGCCAGCAGCATCTGCATGATCGCCGGCACGCAGTGGGAGTAGGTGACGCCTTCGGCGGCGATCAGCTTCAGGATCATGTCCGGCACGTAGCGGCCGGGATAGACCTGCTTCACGCCGAGCAGGGTCGCGATGTAGGGAAATCCCCAGGCGTGCACATGGAACATCGGGGTCAGCGGCATGTAGACGTCGTCCTGCCCGAAGCGCTCCGCCGATGCGGCGCTGCCGAAGGCCAGGCCAACGGCGAGCGAGTGCAGCACGAGCTGGCGATGGCTGAAGGCGACGCCCTTCGGGTTGCCGGTGGTGCCTGTCGTGTAGAACGTCGTGGCCCGGGTGTTCTCGTCGAAATCCGGGAAATCGAATGTCTGGCCGGCGGTGGCGAGCAGCGCCTCGTACTCGCCTGCCGCGCCCGCGGGCACCGCGACATCGGCGCCGTCGGCGAGCAGAACGACGGCCTTGAGGCGCGTCAGCTTTCCCCGGATCTGCTCCAGGATGGGCAGGAATTCGTGGTGGATCAGCAGAACCTCGGCGCCGGCATCGTTCAGGCAATAGGCGATCTGGTCGGGACTCAAGCGGACGTTCACGGACATCAGCACGGCGCCCATCATCGGCACCGCGAAGTAGCACTCGAGGTACCGGTGGCTGTCCCAGTCCATCACGGCGACGACGCTGCCGGGCTGCGCGCCCATCACCGCCAGGGCGTTCGCCAGGCGATCCAGCCGGCCCCGGAAGTCGCGATAGCGATAGCGGTGGCTGTCGCGATAGACGATCTCCTGGTCGGGGTGGAGCGCCACCGGCGTGTGCAGCAGCTGCTTGATCAGCAGCGGGTAGTCATAGGCGGATGCTGCGCCCCAGTTCTGGCCGATCGTCATGCGTAGCCCCCCTCGCGTCCTCCGCCGGCCGGACGCCTCGACCGGCCCTCGACATCCCGGCCGCGATTGGCCGATCCTTGCACGGAAGCGCTGATCCTGTCAGTCCTGGGCGCGCAAACGGAAAAATCGAGGGGTGGAGCCATGCTGAGCGGCAAGTCTGTGATCGTCACCGGGGCGACCTCGGGCATCGGTGCGGCGACCGCCCGGGCGGCAGCTTCGGCCGGGGCTCGCCTGATGCTCACCGGGCGCTCGGCGGAGCGCGGCGCGGCGGTGCTGGCCGAGGCCAGAGCGGCCGGCGCCGACGCCGAGTTCACCGCCGGCGACGTGACCGAGGCCGGCTTCGCCGACCGCCTGGTCGCCGGCACGGTCGAGCGCTTCGGGCGGCTCGACGTGCTGGTCAACAACGCCGGCATCGCGCTGCGCGGGCCGATCGACCGCTGCAGCGACGACGACTGGCAGCGCACCCTGGCCGTGAACGCCACCGGGGTGTTCTACATGGCCCGTGCGGCGGTGCGCCAGATGAAGCGGCAGGGCGCCGGCGCGATCGTGATGGTTGCGTCGGACTGGGCGCTGGTCGGCGGCGCCAACGCCTTCGCCTATTGCGCCAGCAAGGGGGCGGTGCTGCAGATGGCGCGGGCGATGGCGCTCGACCACGGGCCCGACGGCATCCGGGTCAACGCGATCTGCCCCGGCGACATCGAGACGCCGATGCTGCTCGACGGCATCGCCAAGCGCGGCCTGGACGCGGCGGAGGGCCTGAAGCAGCTCGGGGCGCAATTCCCGCTCGGGCGGGTCGGGCAGGCGGCGGAGGTGGCCAAGGCGATCCTGTTCCTGGCCTCCGACGCCGCCAGCTACATGACCGGCGCCGCGCTCGCGGTCGACGGCGGCCACACCGCCGGCTGATCGAGCTGCTTGTAGAACAACGTGGCGTCGCGGAGCGGACCGTCGGGCATCCGGGCATAGCCGGGGATCACGCCGACCCGGACATGGCCGAGGGCGAGATACAGCCGCTCGGCGATGCTGCCGGTGACGGTATCCATGGTGAGGAGGGTGCGGCCGTGGGCAATCGCCTCGGCCTCGGCAGCCATCATCAGCGGCCGGCCGAGGCCGCGCTGCACCGTGCCCATCAGGGCACCGTCGAGGCTGGCTCCGAGCAGAACCCGGTCGCCGCGCGCCACCTCGCCGGCGATGCGGCGCCAGAACGGCCGCGCGTCGTCCAATCCGAAGGGCAGCATGTAGCCGACCGAGGGGCCGCCGGGCACGCGGTCCACCAGGATCTCCGACAGCGCGTCGACCGACGCCTCGGCTTCCACAGCCGTCAGCACGGCGATCTCGGGAGTCACGCTGGTCACGGCCCAAACCGGGTCGCAAGGCGCCGGTCGGGTCAGTCCCAGTCGCCGCCGTCGAGGGTGAGGAGCGGCGTATAGAACTCGGGTCGGCGATCGCGGAAGATACCCCAGGAAGCGCGCATCAGCCGGATCTCCTCGAGGTTGAACTCGGCGGTCAGCACCGCCTCCTCGGTCTCGTTCGCCTCGGCCACCTTCTCGCCATGCGGCCCGGCGATGAAGGACGAGCCGTAGAAGGTGATCGCGCAGCCCTCGCCCTGCTCGTGGCCGGTCCGGTTCGAGGCGATCAGCGGCATCATGTTGGCGCCGGCGTGGCCCTGCATCACGCGCTGCCAGTGGTCGCGGCTCTTGGTGTCCGCGCTCTGCGGTTCCGAGCCGATTGCGGTGGGGTAGAGTAGGATCTCGGCGCCCTGCAGCGCCATGGCGCGGGCGCATTCCGGGAACCACTGGTCCCAGCAGATGCCGACGCCGATCTTGGCGTGCCTGGTGTTCCACACCCGGAACCCGGTATCGCCGGGATTGAAGTAGAACTTTTCCTGATAGCCCGGGCCGTCCGGGATATGGGACTTGCGATAGAGTCCCATGGTCTTGCCGTCGGCATCGATCACCATGATCGAGTTGTAGTAGGCATTGTTGGCGCGCTCGAAGAAGCTCACCGGCAGCACCACCCCGAGCTCGGCGGCGATCCGCGACATGCGGGCAAGAACCGGATGACCCTCGACGGAGTGGGCGAGGGCGAACAGTTCCTGCTTCTGGTCCTTGCAGAAATAGGGGGTCTGGAACAGTTCCTGCAGCAGGATGATGCGGGCCCCCTCGGCCGCCGCCCTGCGCACCAGCGCCTCGGCCTTCTGCACGTTGGCGTCGGCATCGGGACTGCAGGCGAACTGCGTCGCCGCGACCTTGACCTTCCGCATGTTCCTAGCCTCCCTTTCGCTTGCCCTCGCGAGGGTGCGCGAGATTAGCCGCCGCCCGCCGGCGGTTCAAGGCAGGGCCGTCGCCAGCCCTTGTGACACATGCCACAAAACAGGTCGGTCGATCCAGCCCGGCTCACGGGGCGGCGCGCTCGATGTCGGCCAGGAATCGGGCATAGATGCCGCTCAGCGCCTGGTTGAAGGCGGCGACCGCGGCGCCGACACTGTCGTCGCTGCACGTGACCTCGTCGGCATAGTCGTTCATCGTCACCAGCCGGCCGTCGGCGTGGACCAGGGCGAGCCGCAGCGCGACCGCGACCCGCGGGGCGCCGCCGCCGAGCAGACGCTCCAGCCGCAGCACATGGCCCTGGACCTCGAGATCGGCCGGGACCCGCAGCTCCGGCGTGACCACGGCGTCGGCGATCCCGGCGCGACGCAGGTAGCTTGCGGTCGCTTCCTGCAGCAGCCGCGGCGGCGTGTCGGTCCAGAAATGGTAGTGCTGCTGCTTCAGCTCGTTGGCGAGCTCGTCGACGCTGTAGACCAGGGCCCGGTCGCGCAGCAGCCCGTCGGCGTCGAACGGCTCGACCGAAACGACGCCCGCCAGGAGCGGCTGATCGCCGCGCGCCGGGGGATCGCCCAGGGATATCCGGTAGTAGTGATCCTCGGGCACTGGCGGTGCGTCGCCGAAGCAGGCGGACAGTCCCAGCACCAGCCCGACGGCGAGGCCGATGCGGGCGAAGCCGCCCAGGCGCTTGCCAGATCCGCTCATTGCGGCGCCACGCCCGAGGAGGTCGATGCGCCCTCGCTCGGTGCGCCGCCGCCGAGCAGGAGGCCCGGGTTCTGGCGGATCAGCCGGCTGAACTCGTTCATGTTGCGGCTCGTCCCTTCGAGATTGTGCGTGATGGCGTCGATGCTGCGAGAGATGGCATGCAGGCTGTAGCGGAGATCGGTTATGGATTGATTTACGCCTTCGCGATTTTCTCCCACCATCTGGTCGAGCTGGCCGATCAACGCATCGACCTTGGCGGTGGTGGCGCGGAAGGCGTCGACCAGGCCGGCGACCGCGCTCGATGCCGCATCGGCGTTGGCGAGCAGGCGGTGCACCGCCGCGACATTGTCGGCGCCGGTCATCTCGCGCAGGCCGGCAGCGCTCTCCCGCAGCTCGATCAGCAGCTGGTCCGCCGAGCCGGCGATGACCGGCACCTCCGCTTCGAGCAGGGCGGCGACGCTGCGCAGGGTATCGAGCAGCCCGCCGACATCCTCGCCGACCATGGTATCGACGCGCCCGACCAGGGTGGCGATCTGCTCGATCAGTGGCCGGATGCTGTCGCGGGTCAGGGTGCCGACCTCGCCGGCGACCGTGGTGATCGCGGCGAACACGTCGGCCGAGGGCGCGCCGCGGATCTCGCCGCCGACGGCGACGACGGTCGCGGCGTGGCCCGCCTCGATCTCGATGGTCTTGGCGGCCAGGAAGCTGGAGCTGCCGATCCGTGCCAGGCTGTCCTCGGGGATGACCCAGCCGCGCTGCACCGCGAGCTCGATGCGGAAGCGCATGCGGCCGCCTTCGCCGAATGGCTCGACATGCTCGACCTGGCCGATCGGATAGCCCTCGTAGCGCACCTGGGTCCCGAACTTGACGTCGGCGACATTGTCGAGGACGACGAGATAGGGATCGGTGGCGCCGGTCCGCCCGGTGATCAGGGCGATCGCGACCAGCGCGGCGGCGATCATCGCCGTTACGAATAGGCCGACCATCACGTAGTTCAAATTGTGTCTGCGCATCGAGTCCCGGCCCCTTGTTCGCGCTTACGCATCCCCGGCGAGCCGGCGCAGATACGCGGCCGGGTCGATGGCTTCTTCCTCGGCGCGGCGATTCAGCAAATTCTGGATGCGCTCGCTGGCGCTGTAGCGGATCGCCTCGGCACTGTCGACCGCAAGAATGCGGCCGTGGTCGAGCACGGTGATCCGGTCGGCGATCTTGAACGCGCTCTCGATATCGTGGGTGACTACGACGACGGTCATCTCCATGGCTTCGCGCAGCCGCAGGATGAGGTCGTCGAGCGCCGAGGCCACCACCGGGTCGAGGCCCGCCGATGGCTCGTCGAAGAACAGCAGCGCGGGATCCATGACGATGGCCCGCGCCACCGCCGCCCGCTTCAGCATGCCGCCGGACAGTTCCGAGGGCATCAGGTCGCCGAAGCCCGACAGGTTGGTGACCTCGAGCTTGAGGCGCGCCATGATGTCCATGGTTCGATCGTCGAGCCGGGTCAGTTCGCGCAGCGGCAGCTTGATGTTCTCGGCGACGCTGAGCGAGCTGAGCATGGCGCCGCCCTGGAACGAGACCCCGATGCGGCGCCGCAGGTCGAGCATCTCGTCGGCACCCAGCCGGGCGATGTCCTTGCCGAACAGGCGGACGGCGCCGGTGGCCGCGCGCTCCAGCCCGACCATGTGGCGCAGCAGGGTGCTCTTGCCCGAGCCGCTGCCGCCCATGATCACCATGATCTCGCCGTCGTGAATGTCGAGATTGACGTCGAACAGGATCTGGCGCGCGCCGTAGCTGGCATCGAGATGGGCGACTTCGATCACCGGCGCCGGCCGCGCCCCAATGGCGGCCGCATCGGCAGCGGAGGAGACCGAGGCGGCCATGTCAGTGGGTCACCAGGAAGGCGAAGATCATGTCGGCGATCACGATCGCCGAGATGCTGTGCACCACCGAGCGGGTGGTGGCGCGCCCGACCCCCTCGGCGCCGCCGGTCACCAGCGAGCCGTTGACCACGCCGATGATGGCGATGAGCGTGGCGAACAGCACGCTCTTGCCGAGCCCGTGCAAGAGGTCGTCGACCCGCAGCACGTCGATGACCTGGATCGCATAGGCGTTGAGCGAGAGGTCGAGCGCCCCCGAGATGTAGAAGCCGGCGGCGGTGATGCCCACCAGGTTCGACCACATGGTGAGGCAGGGCACCATGACCAGCATCCCGAGCAGCGCCGGCGTCACCAGGAAGCGCACCGGATTGATGCCGATGACCCGGAGGGCGTCGATCTCCTGATTGATGGTCATGGTGCTGAGCCGGGCGGCGAGGGCGGAACCGGATCGGCCGGCGATCAGGATGCCGATGATGAGCGGAGAGAACTCCCGCGTGACCGACAGGGCGATGCCGATATAGGCATAGGACTCGGCGCCGAACAGCCCCAGGGAATAGAGGCTCTGGATCGCCAGCATGATGCCGATGGTGGCCGACAGCAGGGTCGCGATCGGCAGGGCCTCGACCCCGATCTCCATCATCTGCGCGAACACCGAGGGAAGCCGAACCGGTTGCCGGCGGCGCCGGCCGATGACGACCCAGAGCAGGCTTTCGACCAGGAGCGCGGCCGCGTAGCCAACCTCGTCCATGCCGCGCATGGCGCGCCGACCGATGATTTCCAGGGCGTGCAGCATGACCGGTTGCCTAGGCGCCGTCCGCCAAGGCGGTCGCCAGATCGAGATGGATCGGGAACACCTTGTCGAGCCGGGCCAGGGACAGCACCCGCAGCACCCGCTGGCTCACCGCCACCAGGCCGAGCGCCATGCCGTTCTTGTGCGCCGCCTGCAGGGCCTCGACCAGGCAGGCGATGCCGGAGCTGTCGATATAGCTTACCCGCGCCAGGTCGACGAGGACGTGGCGCCGGCGAGCGACGGCGTCGAGCAGCAGCTTGCGGACCGCCGGACTGTGCTCGAGATCGACCTCGCCCTCCAGTTTCAGGACCAGCCTGCCCTGTTCCTCGGTCAGCTCGTTCCCCATCGTGTTACCCCAGACGCTTGGTCATGTGCAGCAGATTGCCGGCGCCATCGGGCGCCGGGCTGTAGTCCACGGTGTCCATCAGGCTCCGCATGAAATGGGTGCCGAGGCCACCCGGCTTGACCTCGTCGAGGTCGCGCGGCCGGATGCGTGCCACGTCGACCGGCGGCCCGTAGTCGCGCAGCCGCACCAGGATGCCGTCGCGGCGCCGGAACAGCGCCAATTCCATCCGGCCCTCGGCTTGCCCGCGATAGGCGTGAAGGATGACGTTCTGGCAGGCCTCGGCGACCGCCAACACGATGTCGGCGGCGGCTTCGGTGCCGAAGCCGCAGATCCGCGCCGCCGCCAGCACGTTCGCACGGACCAGCTTCATGCGGTCGGCGCGGGCGGCGATGGACAGCTCCGCCAGCACCTCCGCCGCCTCCTCCGGGCGGGCCGCCCGGCGCTCGTCGACCGGCACCCCGCCGGCATGGGAATCGTCGATCGCCAGCACGGTCAGGTCGTCGCGCGCCTCCCACCCGGCGTGCTCGAGCTCCGAGACCAGGGCGGTCAGGCGTTCGGACAGCGGCCGGCCCGAGAGCGATTCGAGAAGCTGGACCAGGCCGTCGATGCCGAGCTCTTCGCTCTCGCCGTAGCGGTATTCGGTGAGGCCATCGCTGTAGACGTAGAACTCGCCGCCTTCGAGATTGATCTCGTGGTTCTCGAAGATCGTCCGGGGGTCGATGCCGAGCGGCGGGGCCTCGGCGGGAAAATCGGCATAGCTGCGGTCGGGCCGCCGCAGCAGCGGCGGCAGATGGCCGGCATTGGCGAAGCGGAGCTGCCCGGTCATGGGATCGTAGATCCCGGCCACCATGGTGACGAACATGCCGCGCCCGCCGGTTTCGCAGATCTCGCGGTTGATGTTGGCCAACAGGGCGGCGGGATCGTGGACGCTCTTGCCGAGGCAGCGGAACAGGCTGGCGGTCTTGGCCATCAGCAGGGCGGCATTCAGGCCCTTGCCGGCGACGTCGCCCAGGGCGAACGGCACGCATCCGTTCGGCAGGACGAAGTAGTCGTAGAAATCTCCGGAGACCTGCCGGATCGGCCGGTTCAGGCCGCTGATGAAGCCGCCGCTGCCGCCGGCGCCTTCGCGCGGCAGCAGGCTGCGCTGGATCTCCGCCGCCAGCTCGAGCTCGCGGCGGATACGCTCCTGCTCCACCAGCGCCTTGGCCATCCGGGCGTTGGAAATGGCCAGCGCCGCCGAGCCCGACATCGCCTGCAGCAGGTTGATGTCGCGGGCATCGAAGACGCTGCCGTCGAGCTTGTTGAGGATCTCGATGGCGCCCAGGCGCTCGGCGCCGACGCTCATCGGGGCGCACAGGATGCCGCGGGTGACGAACCCGCTCGACTGGTCGACGCGCCGCAGGAACCCGGCGTCGTCGTCGGTGTTCTGCACGATCTCCACGGCGTTGCGGGCGACGCAGCGTCCGACGATGCCTTCGCCGGCGGCGATGCGCAGGCCGCCGATGTCGGTGGGGCCGACGCTGGCCCGGCAGACCAGCTCGCCGGTCGAGCCATCCTGAAGGAACAAGGTGCCGGCTTCGACCTTCAGCACCCGGGTGATGCCGAGCAGCGCCTGCTCGAGGGTGGCGTCGAGGTCCAGGGAGACGGCGAAGCTGTGGCTGAGCGTGCCGAGGAACGCCAGGTGGTCCGTGGACACCTCGGCGGGGCCGATCGCCTGTTCGGTCAAGGACGCGACGGTCATGGGCTGCGCCGGCTATCCCCTAGCCCCGGGCGAACGAGGGGTGCGGGCTGCCGCCCCCTTGCATCTCCTTTTAGGTGCAAGCCCAGGCCGCATCAAGGTCCGTTTCGGGTGCGGTGAACGTGTCGCGGGCGGGGCCCGGAAGCGGCCGGACGGTCCGCCCGGCCGCATCTATCCCTTCCAGTAGCCGTCCCGGACCAGGTCGTCCATGGCGGCCAGGATCGACGCCCGGAGAATCTCGACCAGCTCGTCGATCTCCGTCTCGGTCATGATGAGCGGCGGCGACATGACGTTGAGATGCGCGATCGGCCGGACGATCAGGCCGCGCTCCTGGGCGTGGCGGGCGATCATGCCGCCGATGTTGGCCTCGTCCGGCAGCAGCGCCTTGGTCCGCTTGTCGGCCACGTTCTCGACGCAGAGCATGAAATGGCTGCCGCGCACGTCGCCGACGATCGGCAGGTCGTACAGGCTTTCCAGCCGCTTCTGGAAATACGGCCCGACCTTGCGGACATGGCCGCAGATGTCCTCGCGCTCCATGATCTCGATGTTCTTCAGGCCGGCGGCGCAGGCGATCGGATGGCCGGAATAGGTGAAGCCCTGGGTGAACATGGCACCTTCGGCCTGGGGCACGCTGATCACGTCGTACATGAAGTCCGGGATCATGGTGGCGGAGAGCGGCTGGTAGCCCGAGGTCAGGCCCTTGGCCGAGGTGATGATGTCCGGGGTGAGGTCGAATGCCGGCTCCGAGGCGAAGAAATGGCCGAGCCGGCCGAATGCCGTTACCACCTCGTCGGAGATGTAGATCACGTCGTACTTGCTGCACACCTCGCGCGTGCGCTTGTGATAGCCGGGCGGCGGCACGATGACGCCGCCGGCGCCCATGATCGGCTCGGCGATGAAGCAGGCGACGTTCTCGGGGCCCAGCTCCAGGATCTTGTTCTCGAGATCCGCGACCTTCTGGTCGCAGAATTGCTCGACCGACATGCCGTCTGGCCGGCGATACGGGTTGGGGCAGGGCAGGTGATGGATGAACTCGCCGAGCGTGTCGAAGTCGATGCGGTCGAACATCACGCCGGTGATCGAGGCGGTCAGCAGGGTGCTGCCGTGATAGCCGTCGATGCGCGCGATGATGTGCTTCTTGGTCCGCTTGCCCAGGCGGTTGAAGTAGAAGTGAATGATGCGGATCGCGGCGTCGTTCGCCATGGATCCGCCGGTGCCGTAGAAGACGTGGTTGAGTGCCTTGGGTGCCAGCGAGGCCAGTTTTGCCGCCAGCTCGGCCGCCGGCGGCGTGGTCAGGTGGGTGAAGGTCGAGTAGTAGCAGATGCGCCGGGCTTGCTCGGCCAGGCACTCGGCCATCTCCTCGCGGCCATAGCCGATGTTGACGCACCACAACCCGCCGATGCCGTCGATGTAGCGCTTGCCGTCGGAATCGTAGACGTGGATCCCCTTGCCCTCGGCGATGACGTCGGAGCCGGTCTCCTTGAAGGTCGCGAAATCGGTCCAGGGATGGATGTAGTGGTCGCGGTCCTTCTGCCAGAGATCCTTGGTGTCGTACTTTACGTTGCGCATTGCGATGCCCCTTGTCTGTGGCCGGCTTACAGCTTGCCCAGGCGCTTGCAGTCGGCGAGGGTCAGGTCGAGGGCCTTGCCGGTCAGCTCCATGAATTCGTCGATATGCGCGGTGGTCCAGATCAGCGGCGGCGACAGCAGCATGGTATCGCGGGTCGCACGCATCACCAGGCCGAGGCTGAAGCAGTGGTCCCGGCAGATCGTGCCGACCTCGCCGATCGGATCGAAGAACCGGCGCTTCGACTTGTCCTTGACCAGCTCGATTGCGCCGACCAGGCCGATGCTGCGGGTTTCGCCGACCAGCGGGTGCCGGTTGAACTCGGCCAGGCGCTTGGCGAGGTAGGGTCCGGTCTCGGTGCGGACGCGCTCGACGATGCCTTCGTCGCGCAGGATGCGGATGTTCTCGATCGCGACGGCGCAGGCCGCCGGGTGGCCCGAGTAGGTGTAGCCGTGATTGAACTCGCCCGCCTTCTCGCTGGCGAGCACCGCGGCGACGCGGTCGCTCACCATGACCGCCGAGAGCGGCAGGTAGCCCGAGGTGATGCCCTTGGCCAGTGTCATGAAGTCCGCTTCGATCTTGTAGTAGTCGCTGGCGAACCAGTGGCCGATGCGGCCGAAGCCGCAGATCACCTCGTCGGCGATCAGCAGCAGGTCGTACTTGCGGCAGATCTTCTGGATCTCCGGCCAGTAGCTGTCCGGCGGGATGATGACGCCGCCGGCGCCCTGGATCGGCTCGCCGATGAAGGCGCCGACATTGTCGGGGCCGAGCTCGAGGATCTTGTCCTCGAGCGCCTGGGCCGCCTTGCGGCCGAACGCCTCGGGGGTCAGGTCGCCGCCGAGCGCATACCAGTAGGGCTGCATGACGTGGGCGAAGCCCGGCAGCGGCAGGTCCGCCATTTCGTGCATGTAGGTCATGCCGCCCATGGAAGCGGCGACGGCGGTGCTGCCATGATAGGCGTTCTGGCGGGCGATGATCGTCTTCTTGGTCTTCCGGCCGAGCGCGTTCCAATACCAGCGGACCATGCGGCCGATCGAGTCGTTGGCATCGGAGCCGGACGATCCGTAGAACACGTGATTGAGGTGCTTCGGCGTCATGTCGGAAAGAATCTCGGACAGCTCGGCGGCCGGTGGCGTCGTGGTCTTGAAGAAGGTGTTGTAGTACGGCAGCTCGAGCAGCTGCTGGTAGGCGGCGTCGGCCAGCTCCTTGCGGCCATAGCCGACATTGACGCACCACAGCCCGGCGAAGGCGTCGAGCAGCTTGACCCCCTCGGAATCGTAGAGATAGGTCCCGGCCGCCTTGCGGATCACCCGCACGCCGTCCTTGGGCAGGCGCAGGTGGTCGGTGAAGGGATGGATGTGATGCTGCAGGTCGATCGCCTGCCACTCGGCGGTGGTGTTGTGCAACGGCTTGGCGGTCATGGATTGATCCTCTGAACGAACATGCTGGAACGGGACCGCGCGGCCGCGCCGCTCCTGGCGCCGCCGTCCGGCAGGGCAGTCAGCCAGGGATGTTCAGGGATTGAAGCCGATCCGGGCGCAGAGGATGAGCAGCTCGGCAAGGCGCGAGCGCCGCGACGCCAGCTCGGTGAAGCGGTTCCGGCGGCGCACCGCGGGGAGCCGCAGATGCGAACGCCCTTCGGCCGTATGGTGCAGGCAACCCATGGCCCGGCATTGTAGGTGGCTTCGGGGCGGTTGACAAATACCACTGCTGGCGCGCCCATCGGGGCGGTATAGTCGGGACCGGGAATCGTGACGGGGACAATCCCGTCGACGTCGGCAGGGGGCGGTCCAGGATGCTGGGCCATATGGCGTTCGACGGGCTGGCCTGGCTGGCGGCGATCGCCACGGGGTGGCGAATTCGCCGGACCTGGCTGGCAGGGGTCCGGCTGCCGCTGCCCGACCGTTCCTATCCGCTCTACATGATCGTGGTCTGGGTCGGCGCCATCGCCGGGGCGGTCGGCCTCGGCTCGGCCAATCTCGCTCTCGCCGGCATGGCAGAGGGTGGGCGCAGCATTCTCGGCGCCATCGCCGGCGGCATCCTCACCGCCGAAGCCTACAAGCTGCTGCGCGGCGTGCGCGGGTCCACCGGGATCGTCTTCGTGGTGCCCCTGGCGCTCGGCATCGCGATCGGCCGGCTCGGCTGCTTCGCCGCCGGGCTCGCGGAGTACACCTACGGCACGCCGACCCGGCTGCCCTGGGGAGTCGACTTCGGCGACGGCGTGCCCCGGCATCCCGTTCAGCTCTACGAGTCCCTTGCCATGGTGGGATTCCTTGTCGCGGTCCTGCCGCGTCTGCGGCGGGGCGACCCCGCGACCGTGCGCTGCGGATTCTACCTGTTCGCCGGCTGGTACGCGGCGCAGCGCTTCGCCTGGGAATTCCTCAAGCCTTACCCGACGGTGCTCGGGCCGCTCAATCTGTTTCACCTGGCCTGCCTCGCCGTGCTCGCCTATGCGGCGGCGATGCTCGCCCTGACCCGGGAGCCCGTGCGTGCGCCAGCCTAGGCCCTATGTCTTCTACGGCCAGACCACCTCGCTGTGCGAGACCTGCCTGGCCCTGGTTCCCGCCAAGATCCTGATCGAGGGCGACGACGTCTTCTTCCAGAAGCGCTGCACCGAGCACGGCGTGCAGAAGACCCTGGTGTCGACCGACGCCGACTACTACCGGCGCTGCCGCGACTTCCTGAAGCCCGGCGACAAGCCGCTCAAGTTCCAGAGCCGGACCGAGCATGGCTGTCCCTACGACTGCGGCCTGTGTCCCGACCACGAGCAGCATAGCTGCCTGGCGCTGATCGAGATCAACGAGGCCTGCAATCTCGACTGCCCGGTGTGCTTCGCCGATTCCTCGCCGCGCCGTGCCACCCATCGCAGCCTCGCCGAGATCGAGTTCATGCTCGACGCGCTGGTCGAGAGCGAGGGCGAGCCGGACCTGGTCCAGATCAGCGGCGGCGAGCCGACCATCCACCCGGAGATCATGGCGGTGCTGCGCCTCGCCAAGTCGAAACCGATTCGCCATCTGATGCTCAACACCAACGGTGTGCTACTGGCGAGCGACCCGAACTTCGCCAAGCGCCTGGCCGATCTCGGTCCCGGCTTCGAGGTGTACCTGCAGTTCGACTCGCTGCGGCCCGAAGCGCTCACCCGCATTCGCGGCGCGGATCTCACCCGCCAGCGCGAGAAGGCGCTGGAGCACCTCGAGCGGGCGGGCCTGTCCACCACCCTGGTCGCCGTCGTCGCCAAGGGTGTCAACGACGACGAGGCCGGGGAGATCGTGCGCCACGCGCTGAAATACGCCTGCGTGCGCGGGGTCACCTTCCAGCCGGTGCAGGATGCCGGGCGCAATCTCGGCTTCGACAAGAACCGCGACCGCGCCATGCTGACCGACATCCGGCGCTCGATCGTGGAAACCTCCGGCGTATTCGGGCCGGAGGACATTCTGCCCTTGCCGTGCAATCCCGAGGAAATCGCGATCGGCTATGGCGTGCGGTCGGGAAGCACGGTGATGCCGGTGACCCAGCTGTTTCCGAGCGACGTGCTGCTGGGCGCGGCCGGCAACACCATCAGCTTCGAGTCGAGCCCGGCCCTGAAGGCGCGGCTGTTCGACTTGCTGTCGCTGTCGACCGCGGGACCCAGCACCGGCGAGGCGCTGCACCGGTTCCTGTGCTGCCTGCCGGCGTTCGAGGGGCCGGCCGCGCTGACCTACGAGAACGTGTTCCGGGTGGTGATCGTGCAGTTCCTCGACCGCTTCAACTTCTGCATCGGCGCGGTCAAGCGCTCATGCATCCACTTCGTGACGCCGAAGGGCCAGATCATCCCGTTCGACACCTACAACCTGTTCTATCGCGACGGCCGGGTGCCGGTGCGCCGGCGCGCGATGGAGCATGCCTGAGCCGAAACCCGCGTCGGAATCGGCAGAGGAGCGAAGCAATGACTGATCGTGATCCCATGCCGGTCGCGGCGCCGCCTTCCGAGGCCGGCGCTCCGGCATCGTCCGCCCGCTATGTCGTCGGCAGCGTGGTGTTCATTCTCGGGTTGCTGCTGACCGCGGGGTCGGGCTTGTGCACGGGAGTCCTGATGTTCACCTTCGCGCTCGACGGCAACACCGGGCCGGAGCTCAGCGGCGACGGCCTGTTCATGATCCCGCTTGTGTTCGGCGGGCCGTTCATCCTGATCGGTGCCCTGATGTGGTGGGGCGGCAGGGCCCTGCGCGGCGGGAAGCCGCCGCCGCCGCCGGGGACGGTGCCCGCTGCCGACTGATGGGAAAATGGGACCTGCCCGTTCAGCGATCATTTACTACTGGTCTATCATTAATACAAGCATAGCGCGTAGGGTATAGCGCGTAGGGTGTTGCGGACGCTCGGCGTAACCGGGGGTCTCGTCGCGCTGTTGGAGCAATCGAGTGTTGACCCCAAGGAGAACGCGCCTCTCCACCCGGCTAACCCTGGCGATGGTTGCCATGGTCGTGCTGACGGCGTTCGCGATCTGGCTGCTGACCTATGCCAATGTCGCGCGGATAGCGTTGCCCAGGGCCCTGGACCGTCTCGACCTCAGGGCGGAGTTGCTGGCGACCAGGCTCGGCGCGGAAGTCCAGTTCGCGCGCGCGGACGTCCTGGGCTTCCGATCGGCCGTCGCCCTGGCCGGCATCGTGCGGGCGAGCCGGTTCGGCGGCGTGGATCCCGAGGGCGGGGTCACCCTCGACGAGTGGCGCGGCCGCATGGCGAAGCGCTTTGTCGCGGAGCTCGAGGCCAAGCCGCTCTACAGCCAGTTCAGGTTCATCGGGGTCGGGGATGGCGGCCGCGAACTGGTGCGCGTCGACCGCTCGGGACCCGGCAACGACATTCGGATCGTTCCGGACGGCGAAATGCAGGAAAAGCAGGATCGGCGATACTTTCAGGAAGCCGTGCGCCTGCGCGACGGCGAGGCCTATGTCTCGCCGATCGAGCTCAACCAGGAGAACGGCCTCATCGAGATGCGGCACCGGCCCGTGCTGCGTGCGGCAGCGCCAGTGTTTGACGCCGACGGCGTCCTCTTCGGGATCGTGATCGTCAATGTCGATCTCGGGCCTGCATTCGAGAGATTGCGCTCGGGCGTTGGTCCACTTGGCACGATCTACGTCGTCAACGACCGCGGCGACTATCTGGTACACCCGGATCGGCAGCGCGAGTTCGGCTTCGATCTCGGGGCGCCATTCCGAATCCAGGATGAGTATCCTGGCCTGGAGACCATGCTTGTGGCGGACGATCCCGCGCCACGGGTGATCGAAAATGCCGCCGGCGAGCGCTTCGGCATGGGATTCAGCGTCGTCCGGCTGGCGGGTGGTCCCACGACCTTGGTCGTCGAGGCTGTTCCCTATCGCGACGTGGTCGCATCCGTTCAGGCGCTGCGCGAGGCGACGATCATGGCGGCGCTGGTCGCGATGCTGTGCGCGATCGCCGCCGCCGTCATTCTCGCGCGC
Source organism: uncultured Rhodospirillaceae bacterium (assembly GCA_964372215.1). Classification (GTDB taxonomy): domain Bacteria; phylum Pseudomonadota; class Alphaproteobacteria; order Dongiales; family Dongiaceae; genus DAIMFL01. The sequence continues at coordinate 33,637 of CAYJQC010000027.1, read as the reverse complement.
TCCCTGACTCGGCCGCTGGGCCAGATGACCGCGGCCGTCAGGGCCTTCGCCCGAGGCGAGCGCGGAAAGGCGCCCACCGAGGCGGGCGGCGAGATCGGCGAGCTGGCGCGCGCATTCGAGGGCATGGCCGGGGACGTCATGCTGAAGACGGATACGCTGCGTCGGAACGCGGAGATCTTCGATCGGATCATGTCGAGCATGACCGATGCCGTGCTCCTCCTCGACGGCGATTCAAGGATACTGTTCGCGAATACGGCGGCCAAGGCGTTGTTCGGAGAGCTGGTCGACACGGGCCGCGACTTTCTGGCAGACGACTACGAGGTCACGGAATCCGATGAGGCGACACATATCCCGCAGGACGAGTGGCCGATCGTTCGGGCCGGGCGCGGCGAAAGCGTACGGGACGTCGAGCTGTCGTACCGTGACCATGACAGCGGGAACCGCGTGCACGTGGTAGTGAACGCCAATCCGATCTACGGCGATGGGAATCAGCCGACATCGGTCGTCGTCGTCTACCGGGATACCACCGCGGCACGGGAATCGGAGCGTCAGCTTCGCCAGTCGCAGAAGATGGATGCGATCGGCCAGCTCACCGGCGGCGTCGCGCACGACTTCAACAATCTGCTGACCGTGATCATCGGATCCGTCGAGATGCTCGCGGAGAACGTTGCCGACCGGCCGCGACTGGCGGCGGCGGCCAAGCGGATCGATGGAGCGGCGAGCCGGGCCGCGGACTTGACCAGGCAGCTCCTGGCCTTTTCCCGCCAGCAGCCGCTTCATCCGCGGGCGACCGACGTCAATGCTCTGGTCATGGAGACCGCAGCCCTGCTGCGCCCCACCCTGGGCGAGCATGTCGAGATCGAAACCATGCTGTCGGACGGCCTGTGGCAGGCGCTGATCGATCCCTCCCAGCTCTCGAATGCGCTAATCAACCTCGCCGTCAACGCGCGCGATGCCATGCCCGAGGGTGGCAAGCTGACGCTCGAGACCGACAACGTCGTCCTCGACGAGGTTTATGCCGCGCGAAACCAGGGTGTCGCGCCGGGCTCGTACGTCCTGATCGCCGTCAGCGACACCGGCAGCGGAATTCCCCCGTCGATGCACGACAAGGTGTTCGAGCCGTTCTTCACGACCAAGGAAGCCGGCAAGGGCACCGGCCTGGGCCTCAGCATGGTCTACGGGCTGATGAAGCAGTCGGGCGGACACATCAAGCTGTACAGCGAGGAAGGCCACGGCACGACCGTCAAGCTCTACATGCCGCGGCTCGAGCAAGCGTCCGAAGCGCAAATCGAACAAAAGCCTGCCGAGGCGACAGGCGGCAGCGAGACGATTCTCGTGGTCGAGGACGACGACCTGGTGCGCTCCTTCGTGCTCACGCAACTCGCCAATCTGGGCTACGCGACCCTGTCCGCGGGGACCGGCGCCGAGGCTCTAAGCCTGGTCGAGCAAGGTGCGACGTTCGATCTGCTGTTCACCGACGTGATCATGCCAGGCGGCATGAACGGCCGTCAGCTCGCCGACGAGATCCGGCGGCGCCTGCCCGCGACGAAAGTCCTGTACACGTCCGGTTACACCGAGGACGCCATCATGCATCACGGCCGCCTCGACCCCGGGGTGATCCTGCTGAACAAGCCGTACCGGAAGGTCGATCTGGCGCACAAGATCCGCGAGGCGCTGGAGCATGGTCGGATCGCACTGAAACAGCGCGATCCGTGAATCATGCTCTACTTCAAGAAAGGCAGCCCAAGATTCACGCCGCGGATCGATTCAATCCGAGGCGATCTTAGTCTGGTGGCGCCGGCGGCCGCCCGGTAGGTGCCGCGGCACCGCCGCGGGCCGGTCTACACGTTCAACAGCAGGTGCTCGCGCTCCCAGGAGCTGATGACGCGCTGATAGGCGTCGAGCTCGGTCCGCTTGACGGCGGCGACCGCCCGGATGAACTTCTCGCCGAGTATGGGGCGGAGCGGCTTGCAGGATTCGAAGCGCTGCAGCGCGTCATACATGGTGCGCGGCAAGGTGTGCTTCAGCCGATAGGCGCTGCCCTCGATCTGATTCGTCGGCTTGAGGCGCTCGATCATGCCGAGATAGCCGCAGGCAAGCGACGCGGCGATGGCGAGGTAGGGGTTCGCATCGGCACCCGCCAGGCGGTTCTCGATGCGCCGCGCGGCCGAGTTCGAGACCGGCACGCGCAGGCCCACCGTGCGATTGTCGACTCCCCATTGCACGTTGATCGGCGCGTCCGAGAAGGGCTGCAGGCGGCGGTACGAGTTGACGTTGGGCGCAAGCAGCGGCATCACCATCGGCAGATAGCGCTGCAGCCCGGCGACGTGGGAGCGGAACAGGGCGGTATCGCGACCGTTCTTGTCGCCGAACAGATTGCGCCCCGAGCGCTTGTCGACCACCGACTGGTGGATGTGCATGGCGCTGCCCGGCTCGTCGGCCAGCGGCTTCGCCATGAAGGTGGCGTAGACCTTGTGGCGCATGGCGGCGTGGCGGACCGTGCGCTTGAACAGGAAAGACTGGTCGGCGAGCGTCATCGGGTCGCCGTGGTTGAAATTGATCTCCATCTGCGCCGCCCCGGATTCGTGGGTCAGCGTGTCGATGTCGATTTCCTGCGCCTCGCAGAAATCATAGACGTCCTCGAAGATCGGATCGAACTCGTTGACCGCGTCGATGCCGTAGGACTGGCGGCCGGTTTCGGCCCGGCCGGACTGGCCGATGGGCGGGACCAGGGGCAGATCGGGATCGGTGTTGACCTGGACCAGGAAGAACTCGAGCTCGGGCGCGACCACCGGCTTCCAGCCGCGCTCGTCATAGAGGTCGAGCATCTTGCGCAGCAGATAGCGCGAGGAGATTTCGACCGGGGACCCGTCGTTGTAGTAGCAATCGTGGATCACCTGGGCCGTCGGTTCCTCGTACCAGGGCACCAGGCGGATGGTGTCGGTATCCGGCTGTAGCACGACGTCGACGTCTTCGACGCTGGTCACCTGGTCGTCCTCGTCGTCGGCGTAGCCGCCGGTCACCGTCTGGATAAAGATGCTTTCGGGCAGGCGGAGCGAGTGCGCCTTCACACTCTGCATGAACTTCTTGGCCGGCAGGATCTTGCCGCGGGCGATGCCCGACATGTCCGGCACGAGGCATTCGACCTCTTCGATCCGGTGTTCCGCAAGCCAGTCTTCGAGTTGCTTCATGACTCCACTATGTCTGGGTCCGGGCAGGATCGCCGGCGACACGGACCGGGGCGGGAGAACCCAACTCGGACAGTCGGCGGGCGGCGTCGATTTGCCGTGGGCGCGGCAGGCCGCGGACGAGGCGACCCGCCCCGAGACTCGCTCGAAGGGGGCAGCCGGAAAGCCCAGCAATGGCTACCATGGGGCCGATAGGCAGGGCAAGCCGAGGCGCCGGCAGCCGAAGCCGTGGGCCGCAAACAGAACGGCCGGAGCGGAACCGTCCGGCTCCGCTCCGGCCGCCGATCGAACGCCGACTTACAGGCCGAGCGCCTGCTCGGCCGGCGTGTACTTCAGCTTGAGCGCGTCGGCGACCGCCTTGTAGGTCACCTTGCCCTCGTGGATGTTGAGCCCGCGCCGCAGATGCGCGTCCTCGGCCAGCGCCCGGCGATAGCCCTTGTCGGCGAGGGCGAGGGCGAAAGGCAGGGTGGCGTTGTTGAGTGCGAAGGTCGAGGTGCGGGCGACTGCGCCCGGCATGTTGGCGACGCAGTAGTGGACCACGTCGTCGACCACGTAGGTCGGGTCGGCATGGGTCGTCGCGTGGCTGGTCTCGAAACAGCCACCCTGGTCGATAGCGATATCGACGAGCACCGAGCCGGCCTGCATCTGCTTGATCATCCTGCGGGTGACCAGCTTGGGCGCCGCCGCGCCCGGCACCAGGACCGCGCCGATCACCAGATCGGCGTTGATCACGTGCTGCTCGATGGCGTCGACCGTCGAGTAGATGGTGTTGAGCTTGGCGCCGAACTGCTCGTCGAGCTCCTTGAGGCGGTTGATCGAGCGGTCGATCACGGTGACATGCGCTTCCATGCCCATCGCCATGCGGGCGGCGTTGGTGCCGGAGACGCCGCCGCCGATGATCACCACCTTGGCCGCGGGCACGCCGGGCACGCCGCCGAGCAGCATGCCCGAGCCGCCCTGCTCCTTCTCCAGGCAGTGGGCGCCGACCTGCACCGACATCCGGCCGGCTACCTCGCTCATGGGTGCCAGCAGCGGCAACCCGCCGCGCGGATCGGTGACCGTCTCGTAGGCGATGGCGATGCAGCCCGACTTGATCAGGCCCTTGGTCTGCTCCGGGTCGGGCGCCAGGTGCAGATAGGTGAACAGCACCTGGCCCTCGCGCAGCATCTTGCATTCCTTGGCCTGCGGCTCCTTGACCTTGACCACCATGTCGGCCTTGGCGAAGACCTCGGCCGCGTCCTTGGCGATCTTGGCGCCGGCCGCCTTGTAGGCCTTGTCGTCGAAGCCGATGCCGAGCCCGGCGCCGGCCTGCACCAGCACGCGATGGCCGTGGTGCACGAGTTCGCGCACGCTCGCGGGCACCAAGCCGACACGATACTCCTGGGTTTTGATTTCCTTAGGCACGCCGATCAGCATGATGATCCCCGATTATCGCAAATGAGTGCCGCGGCCGGTGCCGCAGCGGTCGATGGCGCCGGCCCGCCGGCCGCCAGCCGCTAGTTCAAGTCGCGAAGCACCCCGGAGAGGGTGCCGAACATCTCGTCGATGTGGCTCTTGCCGAGAATGAGCGGCGGCGACAACGCGATGATGTCGCCGGTGGTGCGGATCAGCAAGCCCTTCTCGTAGCACTTGAGGAAGGCGTCGAAGGCCCGCTTGGTCGGCTTGCCGGCGATCGATTCGAGCTCGATGCCGGCGATGAGGCCGAGATTGCGCAGGTCGATGACGTTGCGCGTGTCCTTGAGCGAATGGACCGCGTCTTCCCAGTACGGCGCGAGCTCGGCGGCGCGTTCGAACAGCCCCTCTTCCTTGTACACGTCGAGGGTGGCGAGGCCGGCGGCGCAGGCCACCGGATGGCCCGAATAGGTGTAGCCGTGGAACAGCTCGATGGTGTTCTCCGGCGCGTCCATGAAGGCGTCGTAGATGCCCTTGCGCACGAACACCGCGCCCATCGGAATGGTGCCGTTGGTGATGCCCTTGGCGGTCGTGATGATGTCCGGCACGACGCCGAAATACTCGGTGGCGAAACTCGCGCCGAGGCGGCCAAAGCCGGTGATCACCTCGTCGAAGATCAGCAGGATGCCGTGCTTGTCGCAGATCTGCCGCAGGCGCTGCAGATAGCCCTTGGGCGGAATCAGCACGCCGGTCGAGCCGGCCACCGGCTCGACGATGACAGCCGCGATGTTCGAGGCGTCGTGCAGGGTGACGATGCGCTCGAGATCGTCGGCGAACTCGGCGCCGCTTTCCGGCATGCCGCGGGAAAAGGCGTTGCGCGCGAGGTCGTGGGTGTGCGGTAGATGGTCGACGCCGTTGAGCAGGCTGCCGAAGAACTTGCGGTTGGTGACGATGCCGCCGACCGAGATGCCGCCGAAGCCGACGCCGTGATAGCCGCGCTCCCGTCCGATCAGGCGCTGGCGCGTGCCCTGGCCGCGGGCGCGGTGATAGGCGAGCGCGATCTTGAGCGCGGTATCGACCGCTTCGGAGCCGGAATTGGTGAAGAAGACGTGGTCGAAATCGGGCTCGAGCAGCTGGGTCAGCCGCGAGGCGAACTGGAAGACGATGGGATGGCCCATCTGGAAGGCCGGGGCATAGTCGAGCTTGCCGACCTGGGCGCGCACGGCCTCGACGATCTTCTTGCGGCCGTGGCCGGCATTGACGCACCACAGCCCGGCGGTGCCGTCGAGGATCCGCCGGCCGTCATCGGTGAGGTAATGCATGTCCTCGGCCGACACCAGCAGACGCGGCGCCTGCTTGAACTGGCGATTCGCCGTGAACGGCATCCAGAAGGCTTCGAGATTGTTCGGGGAGGCGTCGAAATCCGCTGTGCCGCTCGTGGCTGACATGTTCGGGCTCGCTGCTGCCGTGAGGGAAAGGACCGACGGCACCATAGCTCATGATCAAGAAAATGAACAGGCCGGCGAGATTTCTGGCCCGAAGAATTGGGAAAAGCTGGCACCAGCCGTTGACCGGCAAGTCCCCGGCCGGGGTGGCCATCGGGCCGGGCGCTAATTATATTGAGCGACGAAACGAAGCGGCCGAGGAAATCGGAGAGGGGTGACGCGATGGGCGGCAGCGGCGGCGGAACCGGTTTCGATGTCGGGGCCCGGCTTCGGGCCCTGCGCGAGCGCCATGGCCTGTCGCAGCGCGAACTGGCCAAGCGGGCGGGGGTCAGCAACGCCATCATCTCGCTGATCGAGCAGAACCGCACCAGCCCGTCGGTGGGCTCGCTCAAGAAGGTGCTCGACGGCTTGCCGCTGTCGCTGGCGGCGTTCTTCGCCATGGAGCTGCCGACGCGGCCGCAGGTGTTCTTTGCGGCGGACGAGCTGGTGGAAATCGGCGGCGGCCGCATTTCCTACCGCCAGGTCGGGCGCAATCTTCAGGGGCGGGCGCTGCAGATCCTGCACGAGCGCTACGCCAAGGGCGCCGATACCGGCGAGGTGATGCTGCGCCATGACGCGGAAGAGGGCGCGGTCGTGATCCGCGGCCGGCTGGAAGTGACGGTCGGAGATCAGCGGCGGGTCCTGGGTCCCGGCGAAGCCTACTACTTCGACAGCCGCGTTCCGCACCGGTTTCGCAATGCCGGCGACGAGGAATGCGAGGTGGTGTCGACCTGCACCCCGCCCAGCTTCTAGCGAGAGCGGCGCGTTCCGGTCAGCGCGGGGCGACGGTGTCGGCAAACTCGTCGCGGGTGACGAAGCCGTCGCCGTTGATGTCGGCGGATTCGATGACCCGCGCGCCGAAGCGCATGTATTCGTCCTTGGTCAGGCGCTGATCGGCGTCGAGGTCCATCACCAGGAAGCGCCGGCGGCGGCGCTCGATCTCGTCGTCGAGATCCTCGGGGAGCGAGAAGTTGAACTCGTCGAGCGTGACATAGCCGTCGCCGTTGCCGTCGTAGCGACGGAACCGCTTGTCGCGCACGCGGTCGATCTCGGCGGCGTCGAACGCGCCGTCATGATCGCTGTCGACGCTGTCGAACCAGCGCAGGGCGCTGTCACGGTCGGCGGGGCCGGCGCTGGCGGGGCCGGCACCGAGCAGCCCCGCCGGCAACAGGGCGACGAGCAGCGCCGGCATCCCTGCCAGGCGAACGAGGCGACGGAACGGACGGGGCCGGGGCATCGAGAACAACGGCAATCACTCCAGGGTTCGCAAGTCGATTTCCGGGGCTGTTCATGGCCCGAGGGCGGCCATCGGGTCCGGTTCTTACATGGCGATGGCGCGCGTGCGGCCAAGTGGGGAAATCGGCGTGCCTGAATTCAATCGCCGGCTTGCGCGGTGCGGCCGGCAGCGGAATCGGTGGCGTCGCGCACCAGCTCGTAGAGCGCGACGGCGGCGGCATTCGACACGTTGAGGTGGCCGATCGGACCGCGCGTCGGCAGGTGGACCAGCAGGTCGCAGCGCTCGCGGGTGAGGCGGCGCAAACCCTCGCCCTCCGAGCCCAGCACCAGCGCCACCTTGCCCGAGAGACCGGCCTGGTCCAGGCGCTGGGGGCCGTCGGCGGCGAGTCCGGCGCACCAGAACCCGGCCTGCTTCAGGAGCTCGAGCGCCTGCACCAGATTGCCCACCCGGACCAGCGGCACGGCCTCGAGGGCGCCGGACGCCGCCTTGGCCAGGGCGCCGGTTTCCGGCGGCGCGTTGCGCTCCGTCAGCACGACGGCGAGGGCGCCGAAGGCCGCCGCCGAGCGCAGGATGGCGCCGACATTGTGCGGGTCGGTGACTTGATCGAGCACCACCAGGACCGCCCGCTCGAGCCCTTCGGCGCGGTCACAGATCTCCTCGAGATGGACCGGCGGCAGGGGCAGCACCCGGGCGGCGACGCCCTGGTGTACCGCGCCTTCGGGCAGCAGCGCGGCGATCTTGTCCCGTTCCGCCGATTCGACCTCGATCGGCCCGCCCGGGTGCCCGGCGGACAGCCCCCGCAACGCCGTCTCCTCGGCCGGGTCGCCGGTGGCCAGGAGCAGCCGCTGGACCCGCCGGCGCGGATTGGCCAGCGCCGCCCTGACGGCGTGGCTGCCATAGAGCCAGTGGGCGCCGCCGTCCGCGCCGCCGGAGTCGGCCGGCGGGCGCCCGTCGCCCTTGATGGCGCCCTTGATGGCGCGCCGGTGCCGGGCCGAGCTGGCCCCGATGCTCCCGGCGCTGCTGCGCCGCATGGCAGCTTTGCGGGGTAACTTATTGCGTTTGCTCATGGCAGTGCCTAGTATTGCGTCGACATCGGCGGTAACTGCAAGCGACCTCGTCGGCCGGGTTTGCGCAAAGCTCGCGACGGCAGGGCCGCTTTCATTTGTTTTGAAGTTGACAAGCGTCTGTAAATCCACATATTCCGCAACTCCGCTGCGCTGACGGCTGCGGCTTCGGAGGGGTGCCCGAGTGGCTAAAGGGGACGGGCTGTAAACCCGTTGGCGCACGCCTACGTAGGTTCGAATCCTACCCCCTCCACCACCGACCCCGGCATCCGAACCGGACGAGGGGCGGGGAGGCCGGTCGGAGGGCGAGCGACGGCAGAGGGAACCGCCGCGGGTGTAGCTCAATGGTAGAGCACCAGCCTTCCAAGCTGGCTACGTGGGTTCGATTCCCATCACCCGCTCCATCTGCGGCGCGGTGGCGGTAGACGAGACAAGCGGGCCTGCGGCCCGAACGACGCAATGCCGGGCCTCGGCCCACAGGATGAAACGCCCTTGGCGACCGGGGTCACCGGCCGACGATCAACCAGGAACCGAAGAAGATGGCGAAGGCGAAATTCGAGCGGACGAAGCCGCACTGCAATGTGGGTACGATCGGCCATGTCGACCACGGGAAGACGTCGCTGACGGCGGCGATCACGAAGGTCCTGGCGGAGACCGGCGGAGCGACGTTCACGGCGTACGACCAGATCGACAAGGCGCCGGAGGAGAAGGCTCGTGGGATCACGATCTCGACGGCGCATGTCGAGTACGAGACGAAGAACCGGCATTACGCGCATGTCGACTGCCCGGGTCACGCGGACTACGTGAAGAACATGATCACGGGCGCGGCGCAGATGGACGGCGCGATCCTGGTGGTTTCGGCGGCGGACGGCCCGATGCCGCAGACGCGGGAGCACATTCTCCTGGCGCGCCAGGTGGGCGTTCCGGCGCTGGTCGTCTACATGAACAAGGTCGACATGGTGGACGACCCCGAGCTGCTGGACCTGGTCGAGCTGGAGATGCGGGAGCTGCTGTCGTCCTATGGGTTTCCGGGCGACGACATCCCGATCGTGCGGGGCTCGGCGCTGTGCGCGCTGGAGGACCGCGAGCCGGCGATGGGCAGGGAGTCGGTGCTGAAGCTGATGGAGGCGGTCGACGCCTCGATCCCGCAGCCCGAGCGGCCGAAGGACAAGCCGTTCCTGATGCCGATCGAGGACGTGTTCTCGATTTCGGGGCGCGGCACGGTGGTGACGGGCCGGATCGAGCGCGGGATCGTGAAGGTCGGCGACGAGGTCGAGATCATCGGGCTGAAGGCGACGACCAAGACGATCGTGACGGGCGTCGAGATGTTCCGCAAGCTGCTGGACAGCGGGGAGGCGGGGGACAACATCGGTGCGCTGCTGCGCGGCACCAAGCGGGAGGACGTCGAGCGGGGCCAGGTTCTGGCGAAGCCGGGGTCGATCACGCCGCACACGAAGTTCAAGGCCGAGGCCTATGTGCTGACCAAGGAGGAGGGCGGTCGTCATACGCCGTTCTTCACGAACTACCGGCCGCAGTTCTACTTCCGGACGACGGACGTGACGGGCATGGTTGCGCTTCCGGAGGGCACCGAGATGGTGATGCCGGGGGACAACGTGACGATGGAAGTGACGCTGATCGCGCCGATCGCGATGGACGAGGGCCTGCGCTTCGCCATCCGCGAGGGCGGTCGCACGGTCGGCGCCGGCGTCGTCGCCTCCATCATCGAGTAGCGCGCGGCGACGGCAGACAGAGCGTCCAACAGCGGCATGGGGTCGCCTCTCGACGAGAGCGCGGTCCGGGCCGGATGAGAGTGTGAAATGGAGAGCCAGAATATCCGCATACGCCTGAAGGCGTTCGATCATCGCGTCCTCGACCAGTCGACGAGCGAGATCGTCAGTACCGCGAAGCGGACCGGCGCCCAGGTGCGCGGGCCGATTCCGCTGCCGACCCGCATGGAGCGGTTCACGGTGCTGCGCTCTCCGCATATCGACAAGAAGAGCCGCGAGCAGTTCGAGATCCGCACCCACAAGCGGCTGCTCGACATCGTTGACCCGACCCCGCAGACCGTGGACGCGCTGATGAAGCTCGACCTGGCTGCCGGCGTCGACGTCGAAATCAAGCTGAAGGCCTGAGGAGCGGGTGGTGATGCGGACCGGTCTGATCGCTCAGAAGCTGGGCATGACCCGCCTCTTCACCGAGGAGGGCGAGCACGTTCCCGTGACCGTGCTCAGGGTCGACAATTGCGAGGTCGTGGCGGTGCGGACCGCCGAGCGCGACGGCTATACGGCCGTCCAGCTCGGCGTCGGCAAGGCCAAGGTGAAGAACGTCAGCAAGCCGATGCGCGGTCACTTCGCCAAGGCCAAGGTCGAGCCGAAGCGCAAGGTGGCCGAGTTCCGGGTGCCGGCCGAGGCCCTGCTCGAGGTGGGGTCCGAGCTCGGCGCCGACCATTTCCTCGCCGGGCAGTTCATCGACGTGACCGGCACCAGCATCGGCAAGGGCTTTGCCGGCTCGATGAAGCGGCACAATTTCGCCGGCCTGCGCGCCACCCACGGCGTGTCGGTCTCGCACCGCAGCCATGGTTCGACCGGCAACCGGCAGGACCCCGGCAAGGTGTTCAAGGGCAAGAAGATGGCCGGTCACATGGGTGATCGGCGGGTAACCACCCTGAACCTCAAGGTCGTGGCGACCGATGCCGAGCGCGGCCTGATCATGGTGCGCGGCGCCGTGCCGGGCGCCGAGGGCGGCTATGTGCTGGTGCGCGACGCGGTGAAGCGTGCGGCCCCCGAAGGGCTGCCGTTCCCGGCGGCGCTGCGCGGTGCGGCCCCGGCGGCTGCGGCCGCCGTCGAGGAGAAGAAGGACTGACGCGATGAAGTGCCAGGTCACCACCCTCGACGCCAAATCGGCTGGCGATATCGATCTCGACGACGGGATCTTTGCGCTCCCCGTGCGCCCGGACATCCTGGCGCGCATGGTCAACTGGCAGCTCGCCAAGCGCCGGCAGGGCACCCACAAGACCAAGGGGATCAGCGACATCCAGGGCACCACCAAGAAGCCCTACAACCAGAAGGGCACCGGCCGCGCCCGCCAGGGCTCGCTGCGCTCGCCGCAGTTCCGCGGCGGCGCCGTCATCTTCGGCCCGGTGGTGCGCAGCCACGCCCACGACCTGCCGAAGAAGGTCCGCAAGCTGGCGCTGAAGACGGCGCTGTCGGCGAAGCAGGCGGACGGCAAGCTGATCGTGCTGGACGCCGCAAAGCTGGCCAAGGGGCGCACCAAGGATCTGGTGACCAAGTTCGCCAAGCTTGGCTGGAGTTCGGTGCTGATCGTCGACGGTCCGGCGCTGGACGACAATTTCCGGCGCGCCGCCGCCAACATTCCCGGTGTCGACCTGCTGCCGCAGCAGGGCGCCAACGTCTACGACATCCTGCGTCGCGACACCCTGGTTCTGACCAAGGATGCGTTGCAGCACCTGGAGGCCCGCCTGAAATGAGCCGCGCTCGTCCGATCCGGCACAAGCCGATCAAGCTGAGCCAGTCGCGCATGTACGACCTGATCCGTTCACCTGTCGTGACGGAGAAGTCGACGCTCGCCTCGCAGCACAACCAGGTGACCTTCCGGGTCCCGCTCGACGCCACCAAGCCGGAGATCAAGGCGGCGATCGAGGGCGTGTTCAAGGTCAAGGTGACCGCGGTCAACACGCTGCGCCGGGAAGGCAAGATCAAGCGGTTCCGCGGCTTCGTGGGCCGGCAGTCCGAGACCAAGAAAGCGATGGTGACGCTGGCTGAGGGTCACTCCATCGACGTGACGACGGGGGTCTGATCCATGGCGCTCAAATCCTTCAAGCCGATCACCCCGAGCCAGCGCCAGCTGGTGATCGTCGACCGCAGCGAGCTCCACAAGGGCGGCCCGGTCAAGGCGCTGACCGAGGGCCTGACCAAGAGCGGTGGACGCAACAACTATGGCCGGATCACCGCCCGCCGCATGGGCGGCGGCCACAAGCGGCGCTATCGGGTCGTCGACTTCAAGCGGCGCAAGTTCGACGTGGCGGCGACGGTCGAGCGGCTCGAGTACGATCCGAACCGCACCGCCTTCATCGCGCTGATCCGCTACGACGACGGCGAGCTGTCCTACATCCTGGCGCCGCAGCGGCTCAAGGCCGGCGACAAGGTGGTTTCGGGCGGCAAGGCCGACATCAAGCCGGGCAACGCGATGCCGTTGAAGAGCATCCCGGTGGGCACGATCGTCCACAATGTGGAGCTGAAGTCGGGCGCCGGCGGCAAGATGGCGCGCGCCGCCGGCAGCTACGTGCAGCTGGTCGGCCGCGACGCCGGCTATGCGCTGCTGCGGCTCGGCTCCGGCGAAGTGCGCATGGTGCGCGGCGAGTGCATGGCGACCGTCGGTGCCGTCTCGAACCCGGACCAGCAGAACATCAATCTCGGCAAGGCCGGCCGCAATCGCTGGCTCGGCCGCAGGCCTGCGGTGCGCGGCGTGGCGATGAACCCGATCGACCATCCGCATGGCGGCGGCGAAGGCCGCACCTCGGGCGGTCGTCATCCGGTCTCGCCCTGGGGCAAGCCGACCAAGGGCAAGAAGACTCGTCAGAACAAGAAGACGGACCGCCTGATCGTGCGGCGCCGTCACGCGAAGAACAAGTAGGAGGGCTACCTAGTGGCTCGCTCGGTTTGGAAAGGCCCGTTCGTCGATGGCTATCTGCTGAAGAAGGCAGAGGCGTCGCGTGCATCCGGTCGCAACGAGGTCATCAAGACCTGGTCGCGCCGCTCGACGATCTTGCCGCAGTTCGTCGGCCTCACCTTCGGCGTCTATAACGGGCACAAGTTCATGCCCGTCCTGGTGACCGAGAACATGGTCGGGCACAAGTTCGGCGAGTTCTCGCCGACCCGCACCTTCCATGGTCACGCCGCCGACAAGAAGGCGAAGAGGGCCTAGGCGATGAGCAAGAAGTCAGCACCCCGCCGCGTGGCGGAAAACGAGGCCCGGGCTGTGGCGCGCATGCTGCGCGTCAGCCCGCGCAAGCTGAATCTCGTCGCCGAGGCGATCCGGGGCCTCGACGCTCAGCCGGCGCTGGCCGAGCTCACCTTCAACCAGCGGCGCATCGCCCGCGACGTGAAGAAGGTGCTGCAGTCCGCGATCGCCAACGCCGAGAACAACCATCAACTCGACGTCGACCGCCTGTTCGTCGCCGAGGCGTATGTCGGCCGGGCCTTCGTCATGAAGCGCTTCCATGCCAGAGCCCGCGGTCGCGCGGGCAAGGTGGAGAAGCCGTGGAGCAACCTTACCGTGGTCGTGCGCGAGCGCGAGGAGACCGCCTGAGATGGGTCAGAAAGTAAATCCGATCGGCCTCAGGGTCGGCATCAACCGGACCTGGGACTCCCGCTGGTTCGCCGATCGCGACTACGCGAAGATGCTGCACGAGGATCTGCGGCTCAAGAAGTACCTGCACAAGCGTCTGGCGCAGGCCGGCGTCAGCCGGGTGGTGATCGAGCGGCCGGCCAAGAAGGCGCGGGTGACCATTCACAGCGCCCGCCCCGGCGTGGTGATCGGCAAGAAGGGCGCCGACATCGAGAAGCTGCGCGGCGACCTGGCCAAGATGACCGGCGGCGACGTGCATCTGAACATCGTCGAGATCCGCAAGCCCGAGATCGACGCCAAGCTGGTGGCCGAGAACATCGGGCAGCAGCTCGAGCGCCGGGTCGCCTTCCGCCGCGCCATGAAGCGCGCCGTGCAGTCGGCGATGCGTCTCGGCGCCCAGGGCATCCGGATCACCTGCTCCGGGCGGCTGGGCGGCGCCGAGATCGCCCGCACCGAGTGGTATCGCGAGGGCCGCGTGCCGTTGCACACCCTGCGCGCCGACATCGACTACGGCGAAGCGACGGCCAAGACCACCTATGGCACCTGCGGCGTGAAGGTCTGGGTGTTCAAGGGCGAGATTTTGGCGCACGACCCGATGGCCCAGGACAAGCGGGCCCAGGAACAGCAGCCGGGCCGATGACGGCTGGTTGATCAGGCTGAGAAAGACTGAACATGCTCTCCCCGAAACGTACCAAGTATCGGAAGGCCCACAAGGGCCGCATCCACGGCACAGCCAAGGGCGGCACGGCGCTGAATTTCGGCGCCTACGGCCTGAAGGCGGTGGAGCCGGGCCGCGTGACCGCGCGCCAGATCGAGGCGGCGCGGCGCGCCGTGACGCGCCACATGAAGCGCCTGGGCCGCGTCTGGATCCGCATCTTCCCGGATGTGCCGGTGAGCACCAAGCCGGCCGAAGTGCGCATGGGCAGCGGCAAGGGCGCGCCGGAATTCTGGGTGGCGCGCGTCCATCCCGGCCGGATCATGTTCGAGATTGACGGCGTGCCGCGCGACCTGGCCGAGCGGGCCTTCGAGCTGGCGTCCGCGAAGCTGCCGATCCGCACCCGCTTCATCGCGCGTCTCGGCGAGGAGAAGTAGGCCATGAAGGCGGAAGATCTGCGGAAGAAGACCGTTGACGAGCTCCGGACCCAGCTGGTCCAGCTCAAGAAGGAGGCGTTCAACTTGCGCTTCCAGAAGGCGAGCGGACAGCTCGAGAACACCGTCCGGGTTCGGCAGGTGCGGCGCGACATCGCGCGCGTCCTCACCTTCCTGAACCAAAAGCACAGCGCGGCGTCGTAGGAGAACCGGGTATGCCGAGGCGCGTCCTACAAGGGGTCGTGGTGAGCGACAAGGCGGACAAGACAGTTGTCGTCCGCGTCGAACGTCGTGTCATGGATCCCGTGTACAAGAAATTCATCCGCCGTTCCAAGAAGTACGCGGCGCATGACGAGACCAACGAGCACAAGACCGGCGACACCGTGTTCATTCGCGAGTGCGCGCCGATTTCCAAGCGGAAGCGCTGGGAAGTGGTCTCGGCGGCGTCGGCGGCCACTCTGGTGAGCGCCGCGGGGGCTCAGCCATGATCCAGATGCAGACGAACCTGGAGGTCGCCGACAATTCGGGCGCCCGCCGGGTCATGTGCATCAAGGTGCTCGGCGGCTCGCGCCGGAAATACGCCAGCGTCGGCGACGTGATCGTGGTCTCGGTGAAGGAAGCGATTCCGCGCGGACGCGTGAAGAAGGGCGACGTGCATCGCGCCGTCATCGTGCGCACCGCCAAGGAAGTGCGTCGCCAGGACGGCAGTTCGATCCGCTTCGACCGCAATGCGGCGGTGCTGATCAACAAGCAAGGCGAGCCGATCGGGACCCGCATCTTCGGGCCGGTCACGCGCGAGCTGCGGGCCAAGAAGTTCATGAAGATCGTCTCGCTGGCGCCGGAAGTTCTGTGACGGCGGACATGAGCGAGACGGTGAAAGCCAGGATGCTGTGATGGGTGCCAAGTTCAAGATCAAGAAGGGCGACCGGGTGGTCGTGCTCACCGGCCGCGACAAGGGGCGGACGGGCGAGGTCCTGCGCATGATTCCGGTGGAAGACCGGCTGGTGGTGCAGGGCGTCAACATGGTGAAGCGTCACCAGCGTCCGAGCCAGGTTTCGGCCGGCGGGATCGTCGAGCAGGAAGCGCCGATCCATATCTCCAATGTCGCCCACATCGATCCGAAGACGGACAAGCCGACCCGCGTCGGCTACCGGATCGAGGAGGGCGGCCGCAAGATCCGCGTCGCCCGCCGCTCGGGCGAGCCGATCGATCGATAGGCGGTGCAGCTATGACTCGCTTGCAGGATCATTACACCACGGTGGTGCGCCCGGCCATGATGACCGAGTTCAGCTACCGGAATGCCATGGAAGTGCCGCGGATCGAGAAGATCGTGGTCAACATGGGCGTGGGCAAGGCGGTGCAGGACGGCAAGAAGATGCAGGCCGCTGTCACCGACCTGACCATGATCACCGGCCAGAAGCCGATCGTGACCAAGGCGCGCAAGTCGATTGCCACCTTCAAATTGCGCGAAGGCATGAACATCGGCTGCAAGGTGACTCTGCGCCGGGAACGGATGTACGAGTTCCTGGATCGCCTGATCAACATCGCGCTGCCGCGCGTGCGCGACTTTCGCGGGGTGTCGGCGAACAGCTTCGACGGCCGCGGCAACTACGCGCTCGGCCTCAAGGAACAACTGGTGTTCCCGGAGATCGACTACGACAAGATCGACGAAGTCCGCGGCATGGACATCGTCATCGTCACCACGGCGAAGACCGACGCCGAGGCCAGGGCCCTGCTGAAGGGCCTCGATATGCCGTTCGTGAACTAGGGAACGGCGGAGGAAGAGAATGGCGAAGACTAGCGCTGTCGAACGCAACAAGAAGCGCGCACGACTGGCAAAGAAATGGGCCGGCCGCCGCGAACGCCTGAAGGCCGTCGCGAATGACGAGTCGCGGCCGCTCGAGGAGCGGTTCCTGGCCCGGCTGAAGCTGGCCGAGGTGCCGCGGAATGCTGCCCCGGTGCGTCAGCGCAACCGCTGCGAGCTGACCGGACGGCCGCGCGGCACATATCGCAAGTTCAAGCTCTCGCGCATCGCTCTGCGCGAACTTGCCTCCACCGGGCAGATCCCGGGGATGGTCAAGTCGAGCTGGTAGAGGAGGGATCGAGATCATGTCGTTGAGCGATCCCATTGGGGATATGCTGACCCGGATCCGGAACGGCCAGAAGGCCCGACTGGACAGTGTGCGCAGTCCGGCATCGAAGCTGCGCAGCAGCGTTCTCGATGTGCTGAAGCGCGAGGGCTATATCCGCGGCTTCTCGCGGGAGGCCGCGTCGGACGGCCCGGGTGACGAGCTCACGATCGAGCTCAAGTATCACGAGGGCGAACCGGTGATCCGCGAGATCTCGCGGGTGTCGAAGCCGGGCCGGCGGGTCTATTCGAAGATCGCGGATCTGCCGCGCGTGTATAACGGGCTCGGCATCTCGATCCTGTCGACGCCGCGCGGCGTGATGTCGGACGGCGAGGCGCGCGCTGCCAAGGTCGGCGGCGAAGTCCTCTGTCGCGTGTTCTGAGGAAACGATCATGTCCCGCGTAGGCAAGAATCCGGTGGCGGTGCCGGCCGGCGTCGAGGTCCATCTCGCCGGCGGCACGTTCTCCGCCAAGGGCAAGTTGGGCGAGCTCACGCTCGCGCTCAGCGATCAGGTCGCGACCAAGGTCGAGGACGGCAAGGTCTGGGTGACCCCGGCGAACGACTCCAAGCAGGCGCGCATGATGTGGGGCACCACCCGCAATCTCGTGCGCAACCTGATCACCGGAGTGTCGCAGGGCTACTCGAAGTCGCTGGAGATCAACGGCGTCGGCTACCGCGCCGCGGTGCAGGGCAAGACCCTGCAGCTCCAGCTCGGCTTCAGCCACGACGTCAGCTTCCCGATCCCCGCCGACGTCGCGATCAAGTGCGAGAAGCCGACCGCGATCACCGTGTCGGGCGCCGACAAGCAGCGGGTCGGGCAGATCGCCGCAGAGATCCGGGCCTTCCGCAAACCGGAGCCCTACAAGGGCAAGGGCATCAAGTATGCCGACGAGAAGATCCTGCGCAAGGAAGGCAAGAAGAAGTAGGTCCGCCATGTCGAATTCAAAGCAGCTCTTCGAGCGACGCCAGATCCGGGCGCGGACACAGATCCGCCGCAAGGCCGGCAGCCGTCCGCGCCTGTCCGTGTTCCGTTCGGGCAAGCACATCTATGCCCAGGTCATCGACGACGCCAAGGGTGTCACCATGGCGGCCGCGTCGAGTGTCGACAAGACGCTCAAGGCCCAGCTCAAGACCGGGGCCGATACCTCGGCCGCCCAGCAGGTCGGCAAGCTGATCGCCGAGCGGGCGCTCGCCGCCGGCGTCAAGGAGGTCGTCTTCGACCGCGGCGGCTACCTGTTTCATGGCCGGGTAAAGGCCCTGGCCGACGCCGCCCGCGAAGGCGGGCTGTCGTTCTAGAGGATCGCGATACATGGCACGTTCACCAAAGTCCGACCGCCGCGACCGCGATCGTTCGCGCGAGGAAAGCGAGCTGATCGAAAAGCTCGTCGGCATCAACCGCGTCGCCAAGGTGGTGAAGGGCGGTCGCCGCTTCGGTTTTGCGGCGCTCGTCATCGTCGGCGACGGCAAGGGCCGGGTCGGGCACGGCGCCGGCAAGGCCCGCGAGGTGCCGGAGGCGATCCGCAAGGCCACCGAGGCCGCCAAGAAGGGCATGGTCCGCGTGCCGCTGCGCGAGGGGCGGACCTTGCATCATGACGTGCGCGGCCATTACGGGGCAGGCAACGTGGTGTTGCGCGCGGCCGATCCCGGCACCGGGATCATCGCCGGCGGTCCGATCCGCGCCATCTTCGAGGCGCTCGGGGTCCACGACGTGGTGGCCAAGTCGGTCGGCACCTCGAACCCCCACAACATGATCAAGGCGGCATTCGCGGCGCTCGGCTCCAGCACCTCGCCCCGAGCGGTCGCCGCCCGTCGCGGCAAGAAGGTCAGCGATGTTCTCGGCCGCCGCGAGGCTGCCGCCGGCGAGGCGCGGGAGTAGGCATCATGGCGGAGCAGAACAAGCGCGTGCGCGTCACCCAGACCGGCAGCCCGATCGGCCGCCGCAAGGACCAGCGCGAGACCCTGATCGGCCTCGGGCTCAACAAGCTGCACCGCAGCCGCGAGCTGACGGACACGCCGTCGGTGCGCGGCATGATCGACAAGGTGAAGCACCTGGTTCGGGTCGAACCGGTCGCCTGAGGATGCGCGGGCGAGCCGCTCGAGGCCGCGCCGGCTGCCAGTAACAGGATTTGATGACGATGAAGCTCAATCAGCTCTCTGACAAGGCCGGCGCCCGCAAGTCGCCGATCCGGGTGGGTCGCGGAATCGGCTCGGGCAAGGGCAAGACCGGCGGCCGCGGCGGCAAGGGCCAGACCGCGCGCACCGGCGTTGCCATCAACGGCTACGAAGGCGGCCAGATGCCGCTGCATCGCCGGCTGCCGAAGCGCGGCTTCAACAACATCTTCCGCAAGGACTACGTGGTGGTGAACCTGGGCCGCCTGCAGCAGGCGGTCGACGCCGGACGGCTCGATGCCGGCAAGCCGGTGGATGTCGCGGCGCTCCAGGCGGCGGGCGTGGTCAACAATTCGCGAGACGGGGTGCGCCTCCTTGCGAAGGGCGAGTTGAAGGCCAAGCTATCCATCGAGGTCGTCGGCGCCTCCAAGGCTGCCATCGCAGCCGTCGAGAAGGTCGGCGGTTCGGTCAAGGTCACCAACGGGAAGCCTGCTCAAGACGCATCCGCCTGAGGCAGGCAGAGGACTCCCCAGCACATGGCATCAGCCGCCGAACAGCTTGCCGCCAACATGAACTTCGGCGCCCTCGCCAAGGCGACCGAACTCAAGAAGCGCATCTGGTTCACGCTGGGTGCGCTGGTTGTGTACCGGCTCGGGACCTACATCCCGCTGCCCGGCATCGACCCTGTCGTGCTGCAGCAGATCTTCCAGCAGCAGCAGGGCGGCATCCTGGGCATGTTCGACATGTTCAGCGGCGGCGCGCTCGGGCGGATGACCATCTTCGCCCTGAACATCATGCCGTACATCTCGGCATCGATCATCATGCAGCTCCTGACCAGCGTGTCGCCGACCCTGGAGGCGCTGAAGAAGGAAGGCGAGTCGGGCCGCAAGAAGATCAACCAGTACACCCGCATGGGCACGGTGCTGCTGTCGACCGTGCAGGCCTATACCATCGCCGTCGGCCTCGAAGGCATGAGCGGCCCGGGTGGCACCGCGGTGATCGACCCCGGCTATTTCTTCCGCGCGGTGACCGTGATCACCCTGGTCGGCGGCACCATGTTCCTGATGTGGCTCGGCGAGCAGATCACGGCGCGCGGCGTCGGCAACGGCATTTCGCTGATCATCTTCGGCGGCATCGTCGCCAACCTGCCGGCAGCCTTCGCCCGCACTCTCGAGCTGGGGCGCACCGGCGCCCTGTCGACGGTGATGATCGTCGGGTTCCTGCTGCTGGCGGTCGTGGTCATCACCTTCATCGTGTTCATGGAGCGGGCCCAGCGCCGGATCCTGGTGCAGTATCCGAAACGCCAGGTCGGCAACAAGATGTTCGGCGGCGACAGTTCGCACCTGCCGCTCAAGCTCAACAGCTCGGGTGTCATCCCGCCGATCTTCGCAAGCTCCCTGCTGTTGCTGCCGGCGACTCTGGCCGGGTTCAGCGGTGGGATCGGCCCCGAATGGCTGCAGACCATGATCACCTATGTCGGCCACGGCCGGCCGCTCTACATGGTGCTCTACGTCGCGCTGATCGTGTTCTTCGCCTTCTTTTACACGGCGATCGTGTTCAATCCGGTCGATACCGCCGACAACCTGAAGAAGTACGGCGGCTTCATTCCCGGCATCCGTCCCGGCAAGAGCACCGCCGACTATCTGGATCATGTGCTGACCAGGCTGACGGTGGTCGGGGCCGCCTATCTGGCGGTGGTCTGCCTGCTGCCTGAGATCCTGATCGCGCAATACGCGCTGCCGTTCTACTTCGGCGGCACCAGCCTGCTGATCGTCGTCTCCGTGACCATGGACACGGTCGGCCAGATCCACTCCCATCTGCTCGCCCATCAGTACGAAGGCCTGATCAAGAAGGCCAAGCTGAAGGGGCGAAAAGGATGAGGCTGATTCTGCTCGGGCCGCCGGGCGCTGGAAAGGGAACACAGGCGAAGCGGTTGGAGGAGTCGCGCGGGCTGGTCCAGCTGTCGACCGGCGACATGCTGCGCGCCGCCGTCGCCTCCGGCAGCGCGCTCGGGCTGCAGGCAAAAAGGGTAATGGAGGCCGGCGAGCTGATGCCCGACGAGATCATCATCGACATGATCTCGGAACGGATCGATCAACCGGACTGCCTCAAGGGATTCGTGCTGGACGGCTTTCCGCGGACCACCCGCCAGGCGGCGGCGCTCGACGAAATGCTGGCGCGCAAGCGGGCGGCGCTCGACGTGGTGATCGAGCTGGCGGTCGACGAAGCGGCGCTGATCGAGCGGATATCCGGGCGATTCAGCTGCGCCAGGTGCGGCGCCGGCTATCACGAGAAGTTTCAGCGACCCAAGGCGGACGGGGTCTGCGATGGCTGTGGCTCGACCGAGTTCATCCGGCGCAAGGACGACAACGCCGAGACCGTGGCGGCCAGGCTCGAGGCCTACCGCGGCCAGACCGCGCCGATCCTGCCCTATTACCGGGAGCGGGGGCTGCTCCGGCAGGTCGACGGCATGGCCGATTTGGATGACGTGACGCGGCAGATCGAGGTGATCTTGACGTCTCTCTAAGTGGTTGACTTAAGGGCGCAAGTTTCTATAATGCGCGCCCTTGGCTCCGTCGCGGGACCGAGTGTTTCGGCCTGCCCACAGAAAAACTAGGAGTTCGCAGTGGCGCGCATCGCTGGCGTCAATATCCCGACGCAGAAGAGAGTCCTCGTTGGCCTCACCTACATCCATGGGATCGGGCAGACCAAGGCGCAGGAAATCTGCAGCAAGGTCGGCATTCCCGCGGATCGCCGAGTGCACCAGCTGACCGACGACGAAGTCGTGCGGATCCGCGAGGCGATCGACCGCGACTATCGGGTCGAGGGCGATCTGCGCCGCGAGGTGGCGATGAACATCAAGCGGCTGATGGATCTCGGCTGCTACCGGGGCTTGCGCCACCGCAAGGGCCTGCCGGTGCATGGCCAGCGCACTCACACCAACGCGCGCACCCGTAAGGGACCGGCGCGACCCATCGCCGGCAAGAAGAAATAGTCACTCGAGCGTTACTGGAACGGATCGGTCATGGCCAAGACAGCTGCCCCGCGCGTCAAGCGTCGCGAACGCAAGAACATCACGTCCGGCGTCGCGCATGTGAATGCCAGCTTCAACAACACGATGATCACCATCACCGACGCCCAGGGCAATACGATCGCCTGGAGCTCGGCCGGCAGCCAGGGTTTCAAGGGATCGCGCAAGTCGACCCCCTACGCGGCCCAGGTCGCTGCGGACACCGCCGCGCGCAAGGCTTCCGAGCACGGCGTGAAGATCATCGAGGTCCAGGTGAAGGGTCCGGGATCGGGACGTGAATCGGCGCTGCGTGCGTTGCAGGCTGCCGGTTTCACCATTACCTCGATCAAGGATGTGACGCCGATTCCGCATAACGGCTGCCGCCCGCCAAAGCGGCGCCGGGTCTAACGACCGCACTTCCCGGCCGCCGCCGGAACCCCGCCATTGGCGAGGGGATCTGCCGGGCGGCCGCAGGCGCTTTCGCGACGAGCGCCCGCCGGCATCAGGTCGGCGCATCGATGACGCAGACGGGACGGGCGCTGGGGCTCGTCCGGAGCGATGAGGTCATTCCCCGTGCTACAGAAAAACTGGACCGAACTGATTAAGCCGAACAAGCTCAGCATCGAGCCCGGCACCGACCCGAAGCGCGAGGCGACGGTGGTGGCCGAGCCGCTCGAGCGCGGCTTCGGCCTGACGCTCGGCAACGCGCTGCGCCGCGTGCTGCTGTCGTCCCTGCAGGGGGCGGCCATCACGTCGGTGCAGATCGACGGCGTGCTGCACGAGTTCTCGTCGATTCCCGGTGTGCTCGAGGACGTGACCGACATCGTCCTCAACATCAAGTCGATCGGCCTGCGGATGCATGGCGATGGGCCGAAGCGCATGCGCCTGAAGTCCGAGGGGCCGGGCGAGGTGACCGCGGGCCAGATCGAGACCGGCCACGACATCGAGATCATGAATCCGGGCTTGGTGCTGTGCACCCTCGACCAGGGCGCCAAGCTCAGCATGGAGTTCACGGTCGAGACCGGAAAGGGCTACGTCGCCGGCTCCCAGAACCGGCCCGAGGACGCGCCGATCGGCCTGATTCCGGTCGACGCGGTGTTCAGCCCGGTGAAGAAGATCGCCTACAAGGTCGAGAACAGCCGCGTCGGCCAGGTCACCGACTATGACAAGCTATCGATGCAAGTCGAGACCAACGGCGCGGTGAAGCCGGAGGATGCGGTGGCGCTCGCCGCGCGAATCCTGCAGGACCAGCTGCAGCTCTTCATCAACTTCGAGGAGCCGAAGGCGGTGCGCGAGGAAGAGCGCGCCTCCGAGCTGCCGTTCAACAAGAACCTGCTGCGCAAGGTCGACGAGCTCGAGCTGTCGGTCCGTTCGGCGAACTGCCTGAAGAACGACAACATCGTCTATATCGGCGATCTCGTGCAGAAGTCCGAGGCGGAGATGCTGCGGACCCCGAATTTCGGCCGCAAGTCGCTGAACGAGATCAAGGAAGTGCTGGCACAGATGGGCCTCCATCTCGGCATGGAGATCCCGGGCTGGCCGCCGGAAAACATCGAGGAACTGGCGAAGCGGCTCGACGAGCCGTATTGAGCCGACAGCGACTGAGGACTGAGGACGGGGGCCGCGGTGGCCCCCGCTCGCCGTACACGGCCCAGCTTCCAGAGGAAGCGGTCGCGGCGGCGGGAAGTTCAATCCGCCTCGCGCGCGAGGCAGCAGTTTCAAGGAGGGCAGGACCATGCGTCACGGAATGAGCGGTCGCAAGCTGAACCGCACGTCGAGCCATCGCAAGGCCATGTTCGGCAACATGGCGGCGGCGCTCATCAAGCACGAGCAGATCAAGACGACCCTGCCCAAGGCGAAGGAGCTGCGCCGGTTCGTCGACAAGCTGATCACGCTGGGCAAGCGCGGTGGCTTGCACGCGCGGCGCCAGGCCGATTCGGTGCTGCACAGCAACGAGCTGACGGCCAAGCTGTTCGGCCCGCTGGCGGAGCGCTACAAGAGCCGCCCGGGCGGCTACACCCGCGTGCTCAAGGCCGGTTTCCGCTATGGTGACGCCGCGCCGATGGCGATGATCGAACTTGTCGACCGCGACCCCGCCGCCAAGGGCCTGGACTCCGGGCCGACCCAGGAAGCCGGGGTGGAGGGCGACAGCGGGGAGTGAGGCGGGCGCCCGTCCTCGACCCGAGATTGCGTGAAGGCAGCCCTTGTGGCTGCCTTCGTCGCTTCGGCGATACCGATGTCTTGGACTGAGATGGAGGAATCGGCATGAAGGAGCGCAAGTCCGCGATCCCGGGCTTCGCCCGCGTCGCCCTTGCACTCGTGACCGCGGCATCGACGATGTTCGGCGCCGCGGCGGCGAGTGGCGTCGCGCGGGCCGACGACACGGTGGTGCCGCAATCGCGCACCGAGATCGAGCTGAGCTTTGCACCGGTCGTCAAGCAGGCGGCGCCGGCGGTGGTCAACATCTATACCCGCCGGGTGGTCGAGACCCGGACATCGCCGTTCTTCAACGATCCGTTCTTCCAGCGCTTCTTCGGCGACAACTTCTTCGGCAAGCCGGCCCAGCGCATCCAGAACTCGCTCGGCTCCGGAGTCATCGTCGAACCCGACGGGCTCATCGTCACCAACTACCACGTCATCAAGGATAGCGACGAGATCACCGTGGCCTTGTCCGACCGGCGCGAGTTCGAGGCCCGCATCGTCGCCGGCGACGAGCGCACCGATCTGGCGCTCCTGCGCATCGATGCCAAGGGCGAGGCACTGCCCACCCTCGCGCTGCGTGATTCGGATGAACTCGAGGTCGGCGACCTCGTGCTCGCCATCGGCAATCCCTTCGGCGTCGGCCAGACCGTGACCATGGGCATCGTCTCCGCGCTCGCCCGCACCCGGGTCGGCATCAACGATCTCGGCTACTTCATCCAGACCGACGCATCGATCAACCCGGGCAATTCCGGCGGCGCGCTGATCACGGTCGACGGCCGCCTGGTCGGCATCAACTCGGCGATCTACTCGCGCGCCGGTGGCTCGGTCGGCATCGGCTTCGCGATTCCGGCCAACATGGTGCACACGGTGATCGCCGCGGAGCAGAACGGCGGCAAGCTGGTGCGCCCCTGGATCGGCGCCACCGGGCAGCCGGTCACCCAGGACCTGGCCGAGGGGCTCGGGCTGGCGCGCCCCGGCGGGGTGATCGTCAATGGCATCTATCCGAACGGCCCGGCCGCGAATGCGGGCCTCGATGTCGGCGACGTGATCCTGGCGGTCAACGGGCGCGAGATCGAGGACCCCGAGGCGCTGCGCTTCCGCCTCGCCACCCTGCCGGTCGGCGGTACCGCCGAGGTTACCGTGTTGCGCGACGGTCGCAAGCAGCAGCTCAGCGTGCCGCTGGTAGCGGCGCCGGAGACCCCGCCACGCGACGATACCGAGATCGGCGGGCGCAATCCGTTGACCGGCGCGTCGGTCGCCAATCTGTCGCCGGCGCTGGCCGAGGAGCTCGCGATCAACAACGCCTGGCAGGGCGTGATCATCCTGGGCATGGCGCGCAGCTCGGTCGCCGCGCGCAGCGGCCTGCGGCCCGGCGACATCATGCTCAAGGTGAACGGCGCTGATATCGGCGACGTGCGCGACCTGGTCGCCAAGCTCGACGCCGCGACCGCTCGCTGGGAGCTCACCTTCAGGCGCGACGGCCGCGTGCGCACGATCGTGGTCTCCTGAAGGCCGGAGCGGTGGCAAGGCGGGCGCAAGGGGAAGGCTCGGGGCTGTTCGAAAGCCTTGCGCCGCGACCGCTCGCGGACCGGCTGCGCCCGCGCAAGCTGGACGAGGTCGTCGGCCAGGTCCACCTGCTCGGCCCCGGCGGGCCGATCGGCCGCATGGTCGAGCACGGCCGCCTGTCGTCGATGATCCTGTGGGGGCCGCCTGGCTGCGGCAAGACCACGCTGGCGCGGCTGTTGGCCCAGCACACCGCGCTGGAGTTCGAGCCGCTGTCGGCGGTGTTCTCCGGCGTTGCCGATCTGCGCCGCATCTTCGAGGCCGCCCGGGCGCGCCGCGCGGCAGGCAAGGGCACGCTGCTGTTCATCGACGAGATCCATCGCTTCAACCGGGCCCAGCAGGACGGCTTTCTGCCCTATGTCGAGGACGGCACGGTCATCCTGATCGGGGCCACCACCGAGAACCCGTCCTTCGAGCTCAACGCCGCGCTGCTGTCGCGGGCCCAGGTGTTCGTGCTCAACCGGCTCGACGACGCCGCGCTCGAGACGCTGCTCACTCGGGCCGAGGCCGGCGAGCAGAAACTGCTGCCGCTCGACGACGACGCACGCCGGGCGCTGCGCGCCATGGCCGATGGCGACGGGCGCTATCTCCTCAACATGGCCGAGGAGCTGTTCGAGCTGCCGCCGGGCGAGGACGGCAAGCGGCAGCGCCTCGATACCGCCGCGCTGGCCGCCGCGGTGCAGCGGCGCCTGCCGCTCTACGACAAGGCGCAGGAGGGCCACTACAACCTGATCAGCGCCCTGCACAAGTCGCTCAGGGGCTCCGACACCGACGCGGCGCTGTACTGGTTCGCGCGCATGCTGGCGGGCGGCGAGGACCCGAGCTACGTCGCCCGGCGCCTGGCCCGTTTCGCGGTCGAGGATGTCGGCCTGGCCGACCCCCAGGCTTTGGTGCAGGCGCTCGCCGCCTGGAATGCCTATGAGCGTCTGGGGTCGCCGGAAGGCGAACTGGCCCTCGTGCAGTGCGTCATCTATCTCGGCACCGCGCCGAAGTCGAACGCCGCCTACAAGGCCGCCGGCGCCGCCAACCGGGCGGCGCGCGAGACCGGGTCGCTGATGCCGCCCAAGCACATCCTGAATGCGCCGACGCGGCTGATGCGCGATCTCGGCTACGGCAAGGATTACCAGTACGACCACGACCAGGCCGAAGGCTTCTCCGGGCAGAACTATTTTCCCGACGACATGGCGCGCCAGAGCTTCTACCGGCCGGTCGAGCGTGGCTTCGAGCGCGAAATTCGCAAGCGGCTGGAGTACTGGCAAAAGCTGCGGGAGCAGCGGGCCGCGGGCCGGGGACAGCGGCGCGAGGACGAGGGGGATGCGGAATGAGCCGAGATCTGCGCCCGGCGCGCGGCAGACATACGGGGGCGTCCGTTGTCTCCTCCGGAACGGGGGCCTAGGTTGCGAGAAACAGGACAAACCCAACAACGGGTGGCGCACGACACGCTGCTCGCCAGGTGTGGCGGGAGAGGCGGGATGAAGGACTACTTGGCGCCGGAGCGGAACCGCTCGGCGCTGATCACGATCGATGCCCAGCGCGACTTCGCGCTGCCCAACGCACCCGGCCGGGTCGGCGGTTCGCCTGCGGTTGTCGCTGCCATGGCGCGGCTGGCCGCGGCCTTCAGGCGCCACCACCGGCCGATTTTCCATCTGGTCAGGCTGTATCGCTGCGACGGCTCGAACGTCGATCTCTGCCATCGGGCTTCGATCGAGGAAGGCCAGCGCGTGGTCATGCCCGGCAGCGCCGGTGCCGAGCTGGTCGACGGCCTCAAGCCGGACACCGCGATCCGGCTCGAGCCCGAGCCGCTGCTGGCTGGCGAAGGCCAGCAGCTCGGGCCGCAGGAATGGATCCTCTACAAGCCGCGCTGGAGCGCGTTCTTCGGTACGCCGCTCGAGGACCGGCTGCGCGCGCTCGGGATCAGCACCGTGGTCATCTGCGGCTGCGACTATCCGAACGGGCCGCGGGCGACGATCTATGCCGCCAGCAACCGCGACTTCCGGATCGTCATGGTGCCGGACGCGGTGTCGCGCACGACCGATATCGGCTTGCAGGAGCTGGGCAGCATCGGGGTGCGCATGATGGCGGTCGAGGACTCGCTGTCCTGGCTCGGGGACAGCGCGGATGCTGCCTGAGCGCCGCGCGGACGCCCGCTCGGTGCCGGGATCCGGCCGCCGATGAGCGGCGTGCAGACGATCGAGGTGGCGCCCGACGAGGTCGATCTGCGGCTCGACCGCTGGTTCAAGCGACGCTATCCGGCGCTCGGCCATGGTCGGCTCGAGAAGCTGCTGCGCACCGGCCAGGTTCGCATCGACGGCAAGCGCGCCAGGGGCAGCAGCCGGCTGGTCGCCGGCCAGCAGATCCGGGTTCCGCCGCTGGGCGACGCTGAGGCGGCGGGCGATATCGAAACCTCGCGGCCGACCCCCAGGCCGGTGCCGGAACATGAAGCCGCGGCACTGCGGGCCGCCGTGCTCTATCGCGACGACGAAGTCATCGCCATCAACAAGCCGCCGGGTCTTTCGGTGCAAGGCGGCAAGGGCATCGCACGCCACGTCGACGGCATGCTCGATGCCCTGCGGTTCGACGCCAAGGAACGCCCGCGCCTGGTGCATCGGCTGGATCGCGACACCAGCGGCGTGCTGTTGCTGGCGCGGACGGCGCGCGCCGCCAGCTGGCTTGCGGCGGCGTTCCGGCAGAAGGAGACGCGCAAGCTCTATTGGGCGATCGTGGTGGGCGCGCCCAAGCTGGAGCAGGGCAAGATCGACCTGTCGCTGTCGAAGCTGCCGCGGCCGGCCGGAGAACGGGTAGTCGCGGACGAAGACGGCCGCCGCGCCATTACGTACTACCGGGTGCTGGAGGGCGTCGGCAAGCGCGCCGCCTGGCTCGCCCTGATGCCGGTCACCGGTCGCACCCATCAGCTGCGCGCCCATTGTGCCGCCATGGGCACGCCGATTCTCGGCGACGGCAAGTATGGCGGCGAGGGGGCGTTCTTGCCGGGCGATGCGGTGGCGCCCCAGCTTCATCTGCACGCCCGCTCGATCGAGGTTCCGCGGCCGGCCGGCGGGATCGTCAAGGTGGTGGCGCCCTTGCCGCCGCATATGCGGGCCACCTGGGGTTTCTTTGGCTTCGATCCGGACCGTCGGGACGATCCGATGGCCGGGCTGGAATTCTGAGCGCGCACCATGTCGACAGCGCTGCGCCTTGTCGTGTTCGACTGCGACGGCACCCTGGTCGACAGCCAGCATGGCATCGTGGCCGCGGCCGAATCGGCCTGGCGGGCCCAGGGCCTGCCGCATCCTGATCCCGAGGCGGTACGTCAGATGGTCGGCCTCAATCTCGACGAAGCCATAGCCCGTCTGCAGCCCGACGCCGATGCGGTGCTGGTGACGCGGCTGGTGGAAGCCTACAAGCGCGCCTTCTTCGAGCTGCGCGCCCGTCCCGACCATGAGGAGCCGCTGTACCCGGGGATCCGCGAGCTGCTGGATGCGCTCGACCAGCCGCAGGTGCTGCTCGGCATCGCCACCGGCAAGCACATGCGCGGGCTCAAGGCGACGCTGGAGCGCCACGGTCTCACGGAACGCTTCGTCACCCTGCAGACTCCCGACACCTGCCTCGGCAAGCCGCATCCCCAGATGATCGAGCGCGCGCTGAGCGAAACCGGCGCGCCCGCGGCGACTACGTACGTGGTCGGCGACACCACATTCGATATGCAGATGGCCTACAATGCCGCGGTCGCCGGGATCGGCGTCGCCTGGGGGTATCACGCGACTGCGGCGCTGGTTTCCGCCGGCGCCCGGACGGTCATCGAGGCCCCGCAGGATCTGATTAGAATAGTGCTGGAAGATTAAGGGGTTGGATTATGAAGCTGAAGACGGTTCTGATCGCCGTCGTGGTGCTGACCGCGGCCGTCGTGGCAGCCGGTGCCGCGATCATTTTATCCATTGATTTCAATCAATATCGCCCGCTCGTTGCGGATCAAGTGAAGGCGGCCACCGGTCGCGACCTGCGACTCGCCGGAGAGCTCGACGTCGCGCTGTCGCTGGTGCCGACCGTTGTCGTCGGCGACGTGAGCTTCGCCAACGCGCCCTGGGGCTCGCGCCCCGACATGGCCACGATAAAGCGGCTCGAGGTGGAGATGGAACTGCTGCCGCTGCTGTCCGGCGAGATCCGGGTCAAGCGCGTGGTTCTCGCCGGCGTCGACATCCTGCTGGAGACCGACGCCGACGGCACGCCGAACTGGACCTTCGAAGACGCCGGCGCCCAGGCTCCGGCGACGCCGGCGGTGCCAGTCGAAGGCGGCCCCGGCACGAAACTGCCGACGGTCAACTCGCTGGCGATCGAGGACGCCCGTCTCACCTATCGCGACGGCGTCACCGGCCAGAGCCAGTCGATCGAGCTCAAGAGCCTATCCTCGACCGCGGATGACGCGTCGAGCCCGATGCAGATCGCGCTGGAGGGCGCCCTCAACGGTAACCCGATCAAGCTCTCGGGCAGTGTCGGTGCGTTGCAGCGCCTGCTCGACGACCAGCCGTTTGCGGTTGACCTCGCCGGCGAAGGCGGTGGTGCAAGCTTCGCGGTCAAGGGCGAGATCGCCAAGCCGAAATCGGCCCAGGGGATCGCGCTCGAGCTCTCGGCCTCGGGCAGCAGCCTGGCCGATCTGACCGCGCTCACCGGCGCCGCCATGCCGCCGCTCGGACCCTACAGCGTCGCCGGCAGGCTGAGCGACGCGGCGGGCGGCTATCGGGTCGACGGGCTGCAGGCGCGCATGGGCGGCAGCGACCTGACCGGCTCGGCCGGCATCGTCCTGGGCGGCGCGCGGCCCAGGATCGACGCGGCGCTCGCCTCGTCCAAGCTCGACCTCCAGGATTTCGGCGTCGAGCCGCAGCCGGCGGTGGCCGGCACCGAGGCGCCGTCGGGCTCTGCCGGCGGTTCCGACGGACGGGTGTTCCCCGCCGAGCCGCTGCCCCTCGACGGGCTCAAGCTGGTCGACGCCACGGTCAAGTTCTCCGGCCAGCAGGTGATCAAGGCGCCGGTCACCCTGGAGAACGTCGCCGTCGACCTGACGCTCGCGGACGGCAAGCTCACCCTGAGCCAGCTCGACACCGGCATCTCCGGCGGCACGGTGAACGCCAGCGCCGTGATCGATGCCAGCCAGGCCGCGCCGCAGGTCAGCGCCAAGGTGACGACGCGCCAGGTCGAGGCCGGAGCACTGCTGCAGACCCTCGGCATCAGCGAGGTCCTGAGCGGTGGCAAGGTCGACCTCGATCTCGACGTGACCGGCCATGGCGGTTCGGTGCGCGAGATCATGGCCGGCCTCAACGGCAGCTCGAACATGGAGATGGGGCAGGGGCGCATCAACAACCGCTTCGCCGAGATCGTGCTGGCCGACCTGGTGAAGCTGCTGACCTTCAGCGGCAGCGGCGACAGCTCGAACCTCAACTGCATGGTGGTGCGCTTCGACTTCAAGGACGGGCTCGCCACCAGCCGGGGCTTGGTGGTCGACACCAACGGCGCCACCATCATCGGCAGCGGCGACATCAAGCTCGACAGCGAGAAGCTGAAGCTGCGCTTCGATCCCAGCGCCAAGGAAACCAATCTGGTCAACATCGCGGTTCCCGTGAAGGTCGGCGGCACCCTGGCCAGCCCGAGCGTGGTTCCCGATCCGGCCGCGATCGCCAGCGGCGTCGCCGGCGCGCTGACCGGCGGCGGCAATTCCGGGGTGTTCGGCGCGCTGGCCGGGCTGACCGGAAGCGGTCAGGCCGCGTCGGGCGGCGGCACGGCATCGAGCGGCAACCCCTGCGCCGACGCCCTGGCTAGTGGCGGCCAGGCGGCGCCGGCAGCCGAAGCGCCGAAGAGCACCAGCGAGCAGATCCTGGACGGGGCGGGCAGCGTGCTCGACGGCGCCGGCGATGCCGCCAAGGACGCCGGCGAGGCGATCAAGAACCTGTTTCAATGAGTGAGCGGCGTCTGCGGCGGTTCTACAAGGCGGCCACCGCCGGCGCGGTTCCAGGCGGGTTCGCGGTATTTCTGGACGGCCAGCAGCTCAAGACCCCGGCGGGCGCCCCGCTGGCGCTGTCGCGCCAGGGTTTGGCCGAGGCCCTGGCCGCCGAATGGGACGCCCAGGCCGAGGAGATCCGGCCCCGGGACATGCCGCTCATGCGCCTGCTCAGTACCGCGCTCGACCGGATCGCGGCCGAGCCCGAGCCGGTGGTCGCGGAAATCGCCGGCTATGGCGCCGCCGACCTGGTCTGCTATCGGGTCGAGCACCCGGCGGCGCTGGCCCGGCGCCAGCAGGCGATCTGGCAGCCGCTGGTCGACTGGGCGACCCTGCGCTACGACGCCCCGCTGGCGGTCACCACCGGCATCCTGGCGCAGCCGCAGCCGGCGGGCGCCCTGGCTGCCCTGCGCTCGGCGGTCGCCGGCCTCGACCCCCTGGCCCTGGCGGGCCTGCACGGCGCCGTGACGGCCTGCGGATCGCTGGTCGTGGGTCTTGCCCTGGTCGAGGGCCGGATCGACGCCGCGGCGGCCTGGGACGCCGCCCAGCTCGAAGAGACCTGGCAGATCGAGCATTGGGGCGAGGACCAGGAGGCGAGCCGGCGGCGCGCCGCGCTTCGGGCCGACATCGAGGCAACCGCCCGCTACCTTCGGCTGCTGCGCGCCTGACGGCGCCGGAAGTCCCGCCCGCCGGTGCCTAACCCGCTGGCGCCGGCCCAGAATTGGTGCTATCTGACCGAGCCTCGGGCGTCTCGAAAAAGCAACAAACAGATGGTGCCCGGCGCTGCGGGGGGAAGGCCGCTGCCATGCAGAAAATCTTGCGTCAGCTCGACGAGAAGCGCGCGGCGGCGCGCGCCGGCGGCGGTCCGCGGCGGGTCGAGGCGCAGCACGCCAAGGGGCGGCTGACCGCCCGCGAGCGTGTCGAGTTGCTGCTCGACCCCAGCTCCTTCGAGGAGTGGGACATGTTCGTCGAGCACCGCTGCAACGATTTCGGCATGTCCGAGCAGAAGGTCCCGGGCGACGGCGTGGTGACCGGCCACGGCACCGTCAACGGCCGGCTGGTGTTCGTCTTCAGCCAGGACTTCACGGTGTTCGGCGGCTCGCTCTCTGAGGCCCATGCCGAGAAGATCTGCAAGGTCATGGACCAAGCGATCCGGGTCGGCGCACCGGTCATCGGAATCAACGATTCCGGCGGGGCGCGAATCCAAGAAGGTGTCGCGTCTCTCGCGGGTTACGCCGAAGTTTTCCAGCGTAACATCATGACCTCGGGCGTGGTCCCGCAGATCTCGCTGATCATGGGTCCCTGTGCTGGCGGCGCGGTCTACTCGCCGGCGATGACCGACTTCATCTTCATGGTGAAGGATTCCTCGTACATGTTCGTGACCGGCCCCGACGTGGTGAAGACGGTGACCCACGAGACCGTCACCCACGAGGAACTCGGCGGCGCCGTGACCCACAGTGCCCGGTCGGGGGTGGCCGACCTCGCGTTCGAGAACGACGTCGAGGCGCTGCTGCAGCTCCGCCGCTTCATCGACTTCCTGCCGGTCTCCAACCGCGAGCCGCCGCCGCGGCGCCCGACCCCGGATTCCGGCGAGCGTTCGGACCTGTCGCTCGACACCCTGGTACCGGCCAGCCCGAACAAGCCCTACGACATGAAGGAGCTGATCCTGAAGGTCGTCGACGAGGCCGACTTCTTCGAGCTGCAGCCCGACTTCGCCCGCAACATCATCACCGGCTTCGGCCGCATCGACGGCTCCACGGTCGGCATCGTCGCCAACCAGCCGATGGTGCTGGCCGGCTGCCTCGACATCAAGT